>JANYKW010000108.1 GCA_025358025.1 Bacteroidia bacterium
CATCGAAAAAACTATGAACGCTATATGTTACCCATGATTGAGAATGGCTGGCTTACCATGACCATACCCGGAAAACCAACAAGTCCAAAACAACAATACCTCACTACATTAAAAGGCAGGTTAATCCTGGAATTTTTAAAATACAAAACCAAATGAGCACCAATACTATCCAATTTCCCGATTCAGATTTTCTTACTCCTGATTCCAGAAAAGAGAGCAAAAAGGTGATATGCTTAGGCAAAGAGTTTAAATCTGATGATGAACGTAGGGAATATTTCCGAAACGAAATGGTGGCAAAATTGCCGGAGTTAAAGAAAATAGAAGGGTTCCCTATTGGAGAAGATGAAGACATCATAAAACTAAGCGATCCTCCTTATTATACCGCCTGTCCGAACCCTTGGTTAAATGATTTTATTGCCGAATGGGAACAAGAGAAAAAAAACATTTCAGTAAGAAAAAAGGATTTTCATGTTTATGAACCTTATGCCAGCGATGTGAGTGAGGGGAAAAATAATCCTATCTATAACGCCCATAGTTACCATACAAAAGTACCTCACCCTGCAATTATGAGGTATATACTTCATTATACTCAACCTGGGGATATTATATTTGATGGCTTTGCAGGTACTGGAATGACAGGTGTAGCTGCTCAATTATGTGGAAATCCAACATCAGAATTAAAAAATAGTATAGAACAGGAATTTATTTCTTTAGGGCTTCGGCAACCAAATTGGGGAATCCGAAAAGCAATTTGTGGCGATCTCAGTCCTGTAGCGAGTTTGATTGATTATAATTACAACACTCCAATAGATGTTGATGATTTTGAAAAAGAAACCAATGAAATATTAAACAAGGTAAAAAAAGAGTGCGGATGGATGTATGAAACAAAACATTCTGAAGGTATATTTGGTAGAATTAATTATACTGTTTGGAGTGAAGTTTTTATATGTCCAAATTGTAATGGAGATGTAATCTTTTATGATGTGGCTATCGATGAAGATAATTCTGCAGTTAATGATGAATTCACATGCATCAATTGTAAATCAATTCTTAAAAAACAGAGTGTTGGGAAAGCTTATTTTACCGAATATGACAAATCAATAAAGAAATCTATTAGACAATTACGAACAGTTCCTGTCTTGATAAATTACAATGTGGGAACAAAGCGATATACAAAGAAACCAGACATCCATGATCTTGATAAAATAAAAAAGATTGAGGAAAGCTTAATCCCATATTGGTTCCCAACTGATAGAATGCCTGAAGGTGGGGAATCAAGAAGAAATGATGATGGTGGCTTTACTCATGTTCATCATTTCTATACGAAAAGAAATATTTGGATTCTTGCGTCATTGCTAAATTGCATTGAAAATTCATTAAGACATTTATTGGTATTTAATTCAATATCCCAAACTTTGAGTTCTAAGTTGGTTAGATATAATTTGGGTAATAGAGGAAATGGAACACTAAGTGGAACACTTTATATGCCTTCATTGATTGCAGAAAGTAATGTCCTTAAGGTATTTGAAGGTAAATCAAATGATTTTCTGAAGGCTTATTGTCAAGTTAAATCACAAAACCTAGTTTATACTAATTCTGCAACAAGCATAAAGAATCTTTATAGCGCATCAGTTGACTATATCTTTACAGACCCACCTTTTGGCGCAAATATTATGTATTCCGAACTCAATTTTATTTGGGAAGCTTGGCTACGAGTGAAAACCAATAATAAGATGGAGGCAATAGAGAATAAAGTTTTAGGAAAGTCTCTATTAGATTATCAAGATTTAATGGCAAGTTGCTTTAATGAATACTTTCGGGTTTTAAAACCCGGAAAGTGGATGACTGTTGAATTTAGCAATACAAGTGCATCAGTCTGGAATGGTATTCAAGTAGCTTTGCAAAAGGCAGGGTTTATAATCGCAAATATTTCAGCACTTGACAAGCAACAAGGAAGTTTCAAGGCCGTAAATACGGTTACTGCGGTAAAGCAAGATTTGGTTATAAGTTGTTATAAACCAACTATCGATTTTGAAAGTAAATTCAATGCAATTGAAAATAATTTAACTGTTTGGGATTTTGTTGTAGAACATCTAAATCATTTACCTGTACATATTAAAAAGGATAATAATACAACTGCAATAATTGAAAGAAGTCCTAAAATACTTTTCGACAGATTAATTACTTACTACCTAATGAATGACCTACCAGTACCAATTGATGCAAAAGAATTTCAAGAGGGATTAAGACAACGATTTGTTGAAAGGGATGGTATGTTTTTCATCTCTGTTCAGGCAGCTGAATACGATGAGAAAAAAGCATTATCTCCTGAATTGGTTCAATGGTCAATATTTGTAGCCAACGAATCAGATGCAATAGAATGGTTAAAGGAAAGATTACGTAAACAGCCACAAAAATATCAGGATATCATGCCAGACTTCCGTATTGCAACCCAAGCACTCCGCAAAGGTGATACGCTGCCGGAATTAAAAGAAATATTGGAGCAAAGCTTTATTCAAGAACCAGATGGTTGTTGGCGCACTCCCGATCCCAATGAGGCCAAAGACAGGGAAGCATTGCGTACAAAGGTGTTGTTAAAAGAGTTTAATGGGTATGTTACAGCAATTAGCCAACCCAAAGCAAAGAAGCTGAAAGAAGTACGTGTTGAAGCATTACGTGCAGGATACAAGAACTGTTGGGAGCAAAAGGACTTTAAAACCATTGTCACCGTAGGAGATATGATTCCACAAAACATTTTGCTTGAAGATGAGCAATTGTTGATGTATTACGATATTGCAAAAGACAGAGTGTGATTTTCGCAACAAAATTGCTTAAAATCAAATTTATTTTGCATATATCGCAACAAAATTGCTTTTTATGCGTTATACTTGCAATAAAATTGATCTATCATGTTAATCAAGTTTAGTGTTACCAACTTTAAAACTTTCAAGAACAAAGCTGAATTAAGTTTTATTGCTTCCAATTACGATAAAACCAGGGAAGAAGAAAACCTTTATACCTGTGATATTTTTGGCTTTAGCTTATTGAAAAGTGCTGTTATTTACGGTGCTAATGCAAGTGGCAAAAGCAAATTTATGGATGCTTTGTCCTTTATGCGTCGTTTCGTTTTATCCTCTTCAAGGGAAAGTCAAAAGGGTGAACCAATTGGTGTTGAACCGTTTCGTTTAAGTACTGAAACAAATATAAAACCAACGGAATTTGAGATCATTTTCATTCACAAAAAGCAGTTATTTAGATACGGCTTCGAAGTTGATTCTGAGAAAGTAGTTTCAGAATGGCTTTACTATCGCCCGCTTACTAAGGAAATTGAGTTGTTTGTAAGAGAAGGTCAGCATTTCAATGTTCATGAACGGAAATTTTCTAAGGGAAGCCGCTTAGCCAAAGATAAAATGGTTCGTGAGAATGCGTTAATGCTTTCTGTAGCAGCACAGTTTAACGAAGAAGTCGCTGGTTCAGTTATCGAATGGATTAAAAGGTTCAAAATAATTTCGGCACTTGAATCGGATAACTACAAACTTTATACGGTAGGAATCCTTAAAGACAAGGATAAAAAACCTAAAATATTGGATATGCTTCAAAAAGCTGACCTCAGTATCTCTGACATCAATCTTGAACAAGTAAATTTCGGTCGATTACCAAAGAAAATAACCGGAAATTTGAAAGATGTTGTCCTAAAGAAAATGGAGGATGATAATGTTGAGCTTTTTGCTTTAAACACTATTCATCCTGTATTTGATAAATTAGGGAATATTGTAAGACAGGAAGTTTTTGATATGGATTTGGATGAATCTTCAGGCACTAACCAATTCTTTGCTCTAACTGGCCCTATTATTGATGTGATTGAAAATGGTTATGTTTTAGCCGTTGACGAATTGGATTCAAAACTTCATCCTAACCTAGTTGCAAAAATTATCGAGATTTTCAATTCAAAAGAACTTAATCCCAAAAATGCTCAACTAGTATTTAATACGCATGATACAAATTTATTAAGTGCTGACATTCTTCGTAGAGACCAAATTTGGTTTGTTGAAAAAGACCGATTTGGCGCAGCAAGTTTGTTTTCATTGTCCGATATTAAAGAGGTTAGGAAAGAAGATAATTTCGAAAACAACTATATCAAAGGTAAATACGGGGCGATACCGATTATCAGCGATTTCGACAATATTTCATCTGTTGCCGGATAATCCTAAACAATATGACTGGAAATAAAAAAATAGAAATTCAAAGAAAATCAGCTCATCTGGATGGATTAAAAGCGGCAAAAAATAGGAGGAGTGTCGAGCCAATATTTGAACGCCCCTCTCCAACCAGAGAAGAAAAACAAACCATTTTAATTGTTTGTGAGGGTGAAAACACTGAACCATCCTATTTTAATCAGTTCAGGCTTACTTCTGCAACCATTAAAGCAATTGGTAAAGGATACAATACCGTTTCATTGGTTCAGCAAGCAACCAATCTCCAGGCAAAATATAAATGCGACCAAGTTTGGTGCGTATTCGATAAAGATTCAAACTCTCCCCAAAACTTTAACGGTGCAATAAGTTTAGCCAATTCTCTGAATTATGGTATTGCATGGTCGAACCAAGCTTTTGAGTATTGGTTAATCCTTCATTTAGAAGATCATCAGGGAGGAGGAATGAACAGGTCGGAATACAACGATAAGATAAACAAATATATCAATCCGCTAGGAGCAGTTTATGATGGAGAATCGAACAAAAAGATTTCGGACAAGTTCTTTAACCTTTTGATTGGCATTGACCCTAAAACCAATACTAACAGGACAAATCTTGCAATTTCGAGGGCACGAAGGAATCTTTCATTTCATAGTGGCGTAAATCTGGCAGCAGCAGAATCATGTACTACGGTGTTTCAGCTTGTGGAAGAGATACTCAAATACGTTTAGATATTTTCAATGAAATATCAGGGAAAAGAAATAGAGATTCTTTCCAAAAAGTCAGTCTTTGGGAAAATTATTACCGAGATAAAAATTTTGTCGACCGGTGAGATAAAATCTGTTCCCTTCTCTGAATTATCAGATGAAAAGAAACTCCCAACAGATTCGGAAATTTCTTTTAAAGCCTTAGCTGCAAAAATTAAAGGTGAAGTTTATAAGCAATCCATACTTGCTCCAATCGAGAGCAATATTATCCCCTTACCACATCAGATTTTAGCCTTGGAAAAGGTAATGGCAGGTCAGTTTCTTCGCTTTCTGATTGCAGATGAGGTGGGTATGGGCAAAACCATTGAAACTGGGTTAGTCCTGAAAGAATTAAAATTAAGGGGAGTAGTAAAACGAAGTCTGATCATTGTACCTAAATCAGCTATGGGTCAATGGCAACAAGAAATGAAAAGGCATTTCAATGAGTTGTTTAATATTTACGATACCGATTACATCAATACATTAAGCCGTACATTTTCGAGATTAGAAGCTGATAATGAAATCAATCTGTTTACCCAGCACAATCAAATCATTGTTTCGATGGATTCCTTAAAACCAATTGAAACACGACAGGGTTGGAGCAAACAAAAAGTTGAAGAATACAATCGTTATCGCATCCAGAGCGTTATTGAAGCGGAATTTGATCTACTGGTTATTGATGAATGTCACAAAGTTGGTGGAAGCAACACCCAGGTTGGACGGTTTCAAATGGCAGACATCTTGTGTAATGCAATACCCAATGTGCTTTTACTATCAGCAACGCCACACAGAGGTAAAAGTGATCATTTCAGAAGAATATTACAATTGCTCAATGCCGATGCTTTTGCCGGAGAAGGTATGCCGACCATTCCGGAACTGGAACCTTATGTGGTTAGAACAGAGAAAAGACAGGCAATTGATTATAATGGTAAAGCACTTTTCAACAAGCGACATACGCAAAAAGTAATTGTGGTTTATGATGACAGAAGACATCATCTTCAAAAGAGTCTATATGAAGATGTGACAGATTATGTAGTAAATGGATTCAATCTGGCACAACAAACAAAAAATACGTCCTACGGCTTTGTAATGCTCTTGTTTCAGCGAATGATGAGTAGCTCGACACAAGCCATTTTGGATGCCATGGTACGAAGAGCAGACCGACTTGCTGGCGAAAGAAAGGAAGTAAACAAAGAGAATATCATCAATAACCTGGAAGAATATGGTTATGAAGGACAAATGGAATTGGACTTCGAACAGAAAATTTTCTCAATGGTTGAAGAAACTCAGGCGAACTATGACACGGAATTAAGCATTTTGCAAGGTTTGATCAGGGATGCAAAAGATTGTTTGAATTCGGAATCAGATGCAAAAGTTGAATTTCTTGTAGAAAAACTTGCTGAGTTAAAAAGAAAAGAACAAAATCCGGATTTGAAATTTCTGATTTTTACAGAATTCACGGGCACTCAATACATGCTGAAAAAGGTTCTGGAAGAAAAAGGCGGTTTTGTGTGCGATGCCATTAATGGCTCAATGGATTTTGATCAGCGTGTTGATGCATTAAAAAGGTTCAGGGGATCAACTCAAATATTAGTCTGCACCGATGCTGCCGGTGAATCACTTAATATGCAGTTTGCTCATATTGTGATCAATTTCGACATGCCCTGGAACCCAATGGTGGTGGAGCAGAGAATTGGTCGTGTGGATCGTATCGGGCAAAACTTTGAAGTATTGGCATTGAACATGATGTTGGATAATTCTGTTGACAAGCGTGTTTACGATGTCATTGAAGAGAAACTGAATCAGATTTTGAATCAAATGGGTATTGACAAAACGGCTGATGTGCTGGACAGTACATTGGAGCGTGAGCAGGTCAATCGTTTATATTTAACGTCATTGCTGAATCCATCGAAGTTTGAACAGGAAAGTAATAGCTGGTTGGCTGAAATAAAAAGCAAATTGCAGGAGTATAAGAGTACCGAAGGAGCATTGCCAATTTTAGATTCGAAGGATATAAAGGTTGAAAAAATTGATGCCATTAAGCATAGCCCGTTACCAAAGTGGCTGGAAGGTTTGACAAAAAATTACCTGCAAACAAAAGGAATAATCTATCAGAATTTACTGGAAGGTATTCGATTCAAGTTCCCTGGATTAAAGGATAATATCTATACATTCAACATCAGGGAAAGTGTGAATAATCCAATCCCTGAACCAATCTCATTGCAGCATGAAATTATTCAGACGATATTAAAAGATACCATACCATTTACGGAATCTCAGCAAATACCACTTGTAAAAATTAAACAAGGCAATTCGACTCCAGGTCAATGGTCATTGTGGCATTTGGAAGTAAAAAATCAATTTGAAACCAATCAAATTATTCAACCCATATTTATTTCTTCCGAAAAAGACAGCTTTCCTGCATTTGCTCAAACAATATGGGACAAACTAATTCAAGAAACTAATTTTTTTGATTGTTTGGGGATGCTTTCAGTACAGGAATCAAAGGAGATTTTTAGCACGATTTCAAGTAAAGCAGAAGAACTACTGCAAGCAAAATTTGAAGAATTTGAAAAAAGCATACTTCAGAATACCGATACAATCAGAAGAAATAAGGAGAAGTCATTCACTTTTCAGGAAAAGCAAATGAATAGAATAGGAATTGAAAACATACGTCAATCAAGACTTGGCCGTCTGGATAAGGAAAAAGAAAATTGGGAAGCAACATTTGATTCATCCAAACAAATTGTTCCTTCTCTAACCTGCTTATTAATAGTCAATATTGTCAATGAGTAACTGGATCGATAAATATAAAAAATTGGTTATTCCCAGTCATAAGCTACATGTTATTGTAGCGGATTTGGACAATCTATTTGATTACTCTGAACTAAGACAGGCATTTGAAAATGAAGGCTATGTGATACTTAACACTAGATCGAATTTAGATGTACGGTTACAATTTGAAATACACGTTAGAAATTCGGAAAGCAAATATCTAATTATCGCACCAGCATCTTATTCTCCTCTGCCTGATATTGAAATACAAGTACATTTTCAAGCCATAGGACTTCCACAACTATTTCCGAACCTGGATGCAAAAGCCATAAGAGGATTAAGTTTTAATGCGCTTTGTCTTTTATCGAATATAAGGCATTATGAGGAATTGAGCCATGAGAAGACATTGAAATTCTTGCTGGAAAACCTATATAATGTTGATTTTGAAAGCCTAACAAATAGCAAAGCGAAAGAACGGGTATTAAATGCTTTAATTACAGTATTACTTGAAAAAAATGGGATCAACCAGCCACTCACCAATTTTCTGGCTAATCTTTCAAGACCCTATTTCCCTGATCTTGTTTTAAAAGGTTTGACAAGCAATAATCTTGTTGGCTTTATCCAGGAGCAATGGCAATCCTATGCGGAAAACAAAGGTTCATTGCTCGATTTTAAAGAACCATTGCTCAACAAGAGCTTAGGTTACCTATTTGCTTTCGAATTTTTAAAGCCGGTACAAGTTTCACCGGATAAATATGATGCTTTCCCCAAGCCATTAAAGATCGGGGTGTATGTGGATGAAAATGGCCACAATGACAATGAATTGGAAGGTCTGATTGAGTATCTTAAACAACAATTAGAAATAATTGAAGATATCGCAGAGCAGTGGTTTAAAATCATTCAGATTTTGGCCAATGCAAAACTTCGATTTCTTACAACGAGTGACCAGTCACTAAAAGAAAGCTACATTAAAATTGAAATTGCATTTAATAATCGCTTTCAGCGTTTTGTTGATAATACCTACGGAAGCCTGTTTTCACTAAGTGGTGTTCGAAAACCAGTTGTTGTATCAAGAATATTGGAACATCTTAATGCAAAGCCAGTCAAAAAGAAAGCGTTAATAGTATTTGATGGAATGAGTTACTGGCAATGGAATATTTTAGGAAAAGCACTTTCGGATGCAGGTCTCAGTTTTTTATCCAATGCATCATTGGCGTATATTCCGACAATAACTGCTTGGTCAAGACAGGCAATATTTAAAGGTGACAAACCTGACTTAAATGAAGACAATTCCAAGGAAAATAAGCTGTTTGAATCATTTTGGATAAATCATGGCATTCCATCTTATCAGATCACATTCAAGAAAATTAGCATCAAGGAACCACTGGATGTAGAAAGTCTTTCTACTGATATCTCTATTCTTGGAATAGTTAGCAACGATTTAGATGATCTATTGCATGGTACAATAATGGGTGATGAACAGTTAAAAGCATCCACTCAGCAATGGATCGAAAAATCCAAAATAGTCAAAACCATTTCCGATCTATGTACCTGTGGATTTCAATTGTATATTACAGCGGATCATGGGAATATTGAGGCAAAAGGTATGAAAAATCTATCACTGAAAGAAAAGGTTGGAGCATTAAGCCGAGGTAAAAGACACTTACACTTTACGAATGAAACCCTTTTACAAAGTTTCCTGAATCAAAATCCTGACTTGATTTCGGGAAGAATAAACCTTTCAGTTTACCTTAAATATCAAGAAGCATTCACAACGGAGAATACCCAGGTAATAACACATGGAGGTTCTCATTTTTGGGAAGTAATTGTACCTTTTATTTGCATCAATGAACAGTAAAGGAAAATTTATTGGTTTAAATCAGCGTATTCCATTTGAAGTTTTGGATTCATCCATTCATTTCTATCTTGAGAACGGAATTGTGGATAAGCTTTTTATTTTGCAGCATATGTTGGAGTTTACGACAGGCATAAATAGAGCAAATAAGGCTTCAACCTATGTTTCCCAAATACTTAGCAGGCAAGAGAATTTGTTGATCAAACTTAAAAACCAACTAAAAGAAACTCCATACAACGAATTAAGAATTGATGATCGAAAAGCATTTTGCTTGTGCTTAATTAGTTTGACTTATCCAATTACTTACAACCTATTGGTAGCATTGGCACAGGGATTCAAAGTTCAGGATCAGATAAATAAAAAATTCATCAGCGAGAAAGTAATGTCGATCTATGGGAGTAACAGAACTGTTGATGTTGCTATTGATGCTTTACTCCCCATGATAATTGAACTTAGTACGATCAAAAGAGACAAAGTTAGTCTGTATTCGAAAGCATCCAATTTGGGAATTATTAATAAGTTTATTTCAGAATTGGTAATCTTCACAGATATCAAGTTGTCCGGATCAAAATCAATTTTAATTGAAGATCTGAGTTTCAAACCCTGGTATTCCTTCTTTTATATCTCAGCATTGGCTCCAGGATCTTTACATCAATTAATTTCCATAAAGGAAAGCGCTATTGGGATGGGTTATATAACTATTTGAATTACTCAAATTTCTGTCCTTTCCCTCCAACCTCCCTCCTCATAACTTCGCCCCAAAACACAAGTTATGGGTACGAGTTACGACCGCAGGATTAACCTCTATATCAACGGGCAGCAGGTTAGCAATGATGTAAAAAGCATCCGGGCAGAAATGACCAAGCTGGTCAATGAGCAGGCCCGCATGACCATAGGCAGCAAAGAATATATTGCGCATGCCTCCAAGATCCGCAATCTTAATGGAATCCTTGCTCAGCACCGATCAGAGATAGCAGCCGTTTCAAAAGGCTGGAGCATGGTAAGTATCGGTGATGCTTTCAATCGCTATCAGGCACTGGCCATGGGATTCGCCGCAACCTTGACAGCAACAGTCATGGGCTTCAAAGCCCTGGTGAAATCCTTCAACGATTATGAAGAAAGGGTTGACAACTTCTAAAAGCCAGCAATTTCCCTTCCGTAAAATAAAGAGGAGACAAACTCATCCAGATAATAATCAATACTCCTACAATCACCCCTATAAATGCATCAATATTACGCGCTCTCTTTGAGAGGTAACCAAGAAGAAATAATCCAAGCATTCCGCCGCTAAAGATGGAGGCGAGCATCCACCACGCATCAAGCACACTTTTAACACCTACAAGTGATAAGGCAATAACCACACCCAATGAACCAACTATCATTGAAGAACCATAAAGGACCTTCATTGACGATTTTTCATTTGCATGTTTATTGAAGTATCTTTTGTAGTAGTCGGATAAGATAATTGTGGAAGTTCCATTTATATTGGCAGAGACGTTGCTCATTCCGGCTGCAAAAATTGAGGCGATTAATAGTCCCTTAAGGCCATCGGGAAGTGCAGTCGCAATAAAATATGGAAAGATCTTATCTCCGGCACCAGCAAATTTAAGTTCGGCAGGTAATATGTCGGGTTGAACCGTGTAATAGGCAAAGAGTGCCGTTTCGATATAGAAGAGAATCATCGACAATGGAATATATAAGAAATAGCCTAAGAATGCTGAAGATTTTGCCGCTTTTTCAGAACTGGTTGTCATATAGCGCTGTACATTATTCTGATCGATACCGAAATTCTGGAGATTCATAAATAACCCATACATCAGAACTACCCAGAATGTTGAATCCTTGAGGCTGGACCCAAAGCTTCCCAGACTGAATTTATGGTTTGCAGCAGCAATCCCGAAAATCTGTGCAGGGCCTTCAGGCATTGAAAATGTTAATATTAAAGCGGCAACAACTGCACCAATAATAAGTATAATACCCTGTATCGCATCGGTCCAGATAACAGCCTGGATACCGCCCAGCATCGAATAAAGGGTTACGGTTATTCCCGTACAAATAATTATTATTTCAATGTTCCAGACAAATAAGGCATTTAAGGGTAGCGCAAGTAATAACAGAATGGCTCCGGTGTGCATAACTTTTGTTAAAATATAACATATCGATGCGTAAATACTTGCCCAGGTGCCAAAACGGACTTCAAGGTAATGATAGGCCGATATACTACCCAGGCCCCGATAAAGCGGAACAAAAAAACGGATAGAAAAAATTGCGGCAATTGGAATGGAGAGACTAAATACAAACGCATTCCAGTTCGACATATAAGCTTTGCCCGGAAGGCCTAAAAAACTTATGCTGCTCAAAAAAGCTGCAAAAAGTGAAAACCCGACTATCCATCCAGGTAATTTACCACCTCCGGAGGTGAACTGTGATGTTGTCTTGTTTTTACGGAAGAAACTGGCACCAAAAATTACACTACCGAAAGTCAGTACAATAAAGACAACTAGATCCAGAACAGATAGTTTCATTTGAGTAATTTATTGTGATTTAGATAACCTGAATGATCAATTAATGATTTCTTTTAATTTCTGAAAATAATTTAAATTTATAAAGTAAAATAACCTAATTCAATAAGCTAGGATATAAAATTTTGATTTGTAATATTTGCCATTTCTAATAGAGACTCGAACCCCCAACCTTCTGATCCGTAGTCAGAATGTATTTTCATTGTTTTCTTACGCGTTGTTTTATGTTGAAAGTAATGGGATGGTTGTAATTGAAATGTGCAAATTACCTCTAACACTTCCTTAAATCTCCATTTTTCGAACCTAAGAATATTGCACGGAATTTGTGTTTTTGATTAAAAGTTAGGCAAGATTCGGGCAAGAAAAAAGGAGTTAAGAGTATTTTACCCCCTTAACCCCTTGATTTTCATTCGTAGCGAGGGCGGGGCATGATCCCGCGACCTCATGATTATGAATCATGCGCTCTAACCAACTGAGCTACCTCGCCATTATTTCAATAGACTCTCAAAAGCCCGTGCGACTTTCCTGACGTGAAGTCGGGACGCTCGAATCCCGACTTTACGTCGGGAAGCTGCTTCGCAAATCCTTAAAAGTTTGAGCCTGCAAATATAATACCTTTCTCTTTTCGGACAAGGCCGAAATAAAAAAATAGCAAATAATATTGTGGGATTCCATTTTATTTGATTTAGATGAAAAAAATGGTACTTTGCAGAAGAATCAAATCCTATCATTCTCATACAAGGTTTTTGTGTCCAAATGAAAAAAATTGAACTTGAGTATCAGATAAGGTCATCGTCCTCCGTATTATTCAGCCGGCTCAGTACAGCATCGGGTTTGGCTGAATGGTTCGCAGATAATGTACTTGTTGAAGGATCCAAGTATACTTTTATTTGGGGGAAAACAAATCAAACGGCCGAATTACTCGCCATTCGACCGCAGGAATCTGTCAGATTCAAATGGCTTGACAGTGATGAACCTTCCGAATTTGAATTCTATATTGTTATGGGTGAGATTATTGAAGATATCTCCCTGATTGTTGTCGACCATGTTGAAGAAGAAGACGAAGAGGATGTCATCAAACTCTGGAATGCTTCTATCGGTCGACTCAAAAAAGCCATTGGCTCCTGAAATTCCTCTGAAAATCATAAAAAAGCATTAGCTTTGCGGGAGAATCTTCGTTCACTTCATGAAGCGATTACATCTATATATCATTAAGCGTTTTATCGGTCCGCTGATCGTCACCCTGCTCATCAGTTTGTTTGTACTTCTGATGCAGTTCTTGTGGGTTTATCTCGACGACCTGGTTGGCAAAGGACTGGAAATGAATATAATCGCGGAATTCCTGATTTACACCCTGGCGATGCTAATGCCCATGGCACTGCCTCTTTCCATGTTGCTGGCTTCAATCATGACCTTTGGCGACATGGGTGAAAACAATGAATTACTGGCGATGAAGGCCGCCGGAATATCTCTTTTCAGGATCATGAAACCGGTCATCGTAGTAAGCCTTATTCTGAGCATAGGTGCATTCCAGTTTTCCAACCGGGTTATTCCGGTCTCCTACAAGAAATTAATCGCCCTGATGGCAAGCATTCGCCAGATGCGTCCGGAAATAGTCGTAAAAGAGGGAGTTTTCTCCAACGACATCGATAATTTTTCTATCAAAGTCGGCAGAAAATCCAATGATAATTCCATGTTGTATGATATCATGATTTACGATCATCGCAACGACCAGGGAAATGAGACTGTTACAGTAGCAGATTCAGGTACCATGAAAATCACCAGCGACAAACGCTACATGGTCCTTAATCTTTATTCGGGTGAGACGCATGCCGACATTCAGACCGACAGCAGGGATAATTCCGGATATCCTACCCGTACAGATAAATTTAAAAGTCAGACAATCTATTCCAAGCTCCAGGGAATGGAACTGGAAAGAAAAGACGAAAGTATATTCCGGAATCAGTTCAGGGCACTTAACAACAAACAGCTCCAGTATTTTGTAGATTCAATCTCGAAGCAGGTAGAAATTTCAAATACAGAACAATCCCTGACCCTGGCATATCCTGCCCCAATCTCGGTTGCAATGAGTGCACTGGCGCACAAAGATCTGGTGAAAAATCCGGATATACGCCTGCACTCGTATGTCAACATTGACAGTATATTGCAAAACTCAGTAGCTCCTGTACGCAGACAGCTGCTTGAATCTGCACTTAACAATGCCAGAAATAACCTGCGTTCAATCAAGCTGGCAGATGAAATGAACGTTGCGAATATCAGAATGTTAAACCGTTTTGATACCGAATGGCACAAAAAATATACCTATTCCATTGCCTGCCTGATCTTTTTCTTTATCGGTGCTCCTTTGGGTGCTATCATCCGAAAAGGAGGGCTGGGTATGCCCCTGGTTGTATCTGTGCTCCTTTTTATCTTTTACTGGATCATTTCAACCACAGGAGAGAAATATGTGCGGGAGGCCGCTTCCGGATTATGGTTCGGTGTTTGGTTCTCTACAATGATTTTTCTCCCTGCCGGAGTATTTCTTACTTACAAGGCAGTAACTGATTCTACCGTACTGAACGTAGATTCTTACCTTGATTTCTTTAAGAAATTTCGTTTTTGGGACAAGTCAATATCAGATCAACAGACCTGATATTTTCTCCCGTTAAATAAAAAAATTGACGATCTGTTCATTATGAGTGATATAAAATTAGATACCATTGACGAGGCGATTGAAGCCATAAAAGAGGGTAAATTTATTATTGTTGTGGATGATGAAGACCGCGAAAACGAAGGAGATTTTATCGCCGCGGCAGAAAAAATCACTCCCGAAATGGTCAATTTTATGGCTACTGAAGGCCGGGGCCTGATCTGCGTTGCAATTACAGAAGAACGTTGTGAAGAGCTGGAACTTGAGATGATGGTAGGCAGGAATACTTCCATTCACGATACACCTTTTACCGTATCCGTGGATGCTGTCGGAGAAAATGTGACAACCGGCATCTCCGCCCATGACAGGGCAGTTACTATTCAGAAGCTCGCTTCGCCGGATACAAAACCCAGTGAACTGGGTCGTCCGGGACATATTTTCCCGTTGCGCGCCAAAAGCAGAGGGGTTCTCAAACGTGCCGGCCATACCGAAGCAACTGTTGATCTTACCCGATTGGCCGGATTGCAACCGGCAGGTGTACTGGTCGAAATAATGAACCCTGACGGTTCCATGGCACGATTACCACAGCTTTATGAAATAGCCCGGAAACTGGACTTAAAACTGGTCTCCATCGCAGACCTGATTACCTTCATGCTGAATAAGGAATCCCTGATCGAAAGAGGAGAAGAGGTGAAATTACCGACCGAATTCGGTCATTTCAGGCTTATCCCTTTTCTTCAGAAATCAAATGGGATCGAACACATATCCCTGATCAAAGGAAGCTGGGAACCCGATGAACCTATCCTGGTAAGGGTACACTCCTCCTGCGCCACAGGTGACATCTTCGGATCATTGCGCTGCGAATGCGGTGAACAGCTTCATAAAGCCATGGAAATGATCGAGAAGGAGGGGAAAGGCGTTATCGTATACATGCAACAGGAGGGTCGCGGAATAGGGCTCATGAACAAAATAAAGGCATATAAACTACAAGAACAGGGACTCGATACCGTCGATGCCAATATACACCTTGGATTTGATCCCGATCAGCGGGAATATGGTGTCGGGGCTCAGATCCTTCACGACCTGGGCATCAGTAAAATGAAACTGATCACCAATAACCCGGTCAAAAGGGTTGGACTCGAATCATTTGGCCTTAAAGTGGTTGAAACAGTTCCCATTGAAGTAAAATCCAACCCTTTCAATGAATTCTATCTTCAAACCAAAAGGGATCGGATGGGACATTCGCTGGATAGCACCTTATGAGTTGAGCGTTGAGCGTTTGAGTCAGAGTTAAGCATTTAGAGTTATTAGCGGGTGAAAGTGTCAAAAGATTTGTTCGTGGTGTTAAACATTTCAAACATTTATTTATCATAACAGTTGAGCATGGAAGAGGAGATAAGATACGGTGATGAACTGGTAAAAGGTGTCGACTACTATTTGTCAACTGAAGGATACCGCATCATGACTGAAAAATACCTGAAAGAACGGGGTTATTGTTGCGGGAACGGATGCAGACACTGTCCATATTACCCCAATGCAACCAAGGGGAATACTAATTTAAAGTAAGAATCTGTAAATTTCACACATTTTCTTTCATGCAAGGCAAAGATCTACGCATCGTTTTCATGGGAACACCCGAATTTGCTGTAGCCAGCTTGAAGGCACTCCTTGAAAATGGTTATCAGGTAGCAGGGGTTGTGACTGCACCCGACAAGCCTGCCGGCCGCGGCCAGAAATTACAGCAAGCTGCAGTAAAGATCTTCGCGATGCAGCATCAACTCACTGTTTTACAGCCCGAAAAGCTAAAAGACGAAAAATTTCTTGCTGAACTTAAAGCATTACAAGCCGATCTTCAAGTTATTGTAGCATTCCGGATGCTGCCTGAAGTCGTTTGGAAAATGCCATCTCTTGGGACTTTCAACCTCCACGGTTCTCTTTTGCCACGCTACCGCGGAGCTGCCCCGCTCAACTGGGCGATCATGAATGGAGACAATGAAAGCGGTGTCACCACTTTTCTGCTGCAACAAGAGATTGATACAGGCAACATCCTGTTCCAGGAGAAGGTCCCTGTCTCTCCGGATCAGACCGTGGGTGATTTGCATGATCAACTCATGGAAATCGGGGCAAAACTGGTATTAAAGACTGTAGATGCACTTGCAGAAGGCTCAGCCATACCAATTGCCCAGGAGAAAATGGAATTTGAACCGGAAAGATTGCATGCTCCCAAGATCTTCAAAGAAGATTGCAGGATAAACTGGAATCTGGATGCCCAGAGTAATCATAATAAAATCAGGGGCTTAAGTCCTTATCCGACAGCCTGGACTGAATTAACAATTCCTTCCGGAAAACCTGTAACGTTAAAAATTTTCCGAACATCCCTGGAAAAATGCGCCCATACAAATGAACCTGGCACCATCCTGTCAGATCAAAGGAAATGGGCGAAAATTGCTTGTGCCGACGGCTATTTAATGGTCACAGACCTCCAGTTGGCTGGCAAAAAGAGGATGGGCATCGAAGCGTTTCTGCGGGGATTCCCAGCCATAACATCCTACAAAGCCCAATGAGAATTCGTGGTTTTATTGCTTCTTCCTGAGCGACAACACCTCTCCTGCCCTCACTTCTGCTCCCTCATCCAGTCTGTTTATCTTTCTCAAAGAGGATAATTTGACCCCATACCACTGAGAAACTGATCGTAAGCTCTCCCCTTTTTGTACAACATGCCAATCGTTGCCCCTTGGCGCCTTCGATCTCTTGGATTTCAGGAAGACAGGCTCACCTACCATTGGAACATCGCCGGCATAGGCATCATTGTACTTGTATATCTGCCAGTCCTTCTTGCCAAATTCGTCTGCTATCCTGGAATAATCATCTCCCTCTATCGCGATGATTGCCTTTCGTCCATTCCGCTTTTCAACAGTACGCGCAAGGTAACCGGTAGCAATGCCCAACTCCTGATCAGGAGTTTTCTTTTTAAGGAAGCCAAAGAGTGAAGAATGGCCACGCTTCGTTGCAGTCGTATTAACATATTTCCAATCCAGCTGGTCCAATTCATACAGACGGAAATCTTCAATAATTTTAATTAGTTTGCCGGGATATGCCGGATCTGTGGCATAACCTGCCTGCCTCAGCCCGTGTGCCCATTTTTTAAAATCCCGGATATCATAAGCAAAAAGAAAGCCGTACCGGGAGCTGGATGTAAGAAATTCAGCGTGATCCCTGAATGACTCTTCCGGAGTCCTGTATTTTCTGAAGCATTCGCCGGCCTCATCATCATTGTGTCGTACGGTGGGCCCTGTCCAGTTACTTTTGCATTTGATGCCAAAATGGTTGTTGGATTGCCTTGTAAGCTCAGAATTTCCGTCGGATGATTCGAGACAGGCTTGTGCCATGGTGATACTTGCCGGAATGTGGTAATCTAACATCTCCTGCACGGCAATAGATGCATACTTGTTGATATACTCCTGTCTGCTCAGTTTCACTGGCGAAGCCGCGAAGAGGCCAATGGTACAAAAAGACCACAGATAAAGAAATGCAAACAGTCGGAAAACCTTCCCCATCAGCTATATTTTGTGCCAAAGTTAAAAATTTAGGAGAATTGACACAGCAAATTAAATGAATGAATATGTTTACTTTTGATTAGAAAAAAATACAGATGAGGATGAAGGAGATAGAGCTAAAATTTAATGTCAGAATATATCCGTCGCTGGAAGAATTACCCGCATACGCACAAAAATTGATACTCCTGGCAAGAGAAGCGGCTAACAGAGCCTATGCGCCATATTCCGGCTATCATGTTGGAGCATCTGTTTTGCTCGAAAATGGAGAACTTATCACCGGCAATAACCAGGAAAACGCTGCCTATCCCTCCGGTCTCTGTGCGGAAAGAACTGCCCTTTTCTATGCATCCTCCAAATTTCCCCAAATTGCGGTCCGCACGATGGCCATTTCTGCCTTAAATGGAAAGATGTTGCCGGGAGAATTTGCCAGGCCTTGTGGCAGTTGCCGTCAGGTGATAGCTGAATATGAAGATCTGTCCGGGACACCCATCGAAATAATCCTGGATGGCAGTTCTGCCATCACAGTAGTAGATGGGATTGACACCCTGCTGCCATTCCGGTTTAAAAAAGAAGACCTGGGGAAAAGTGATGGATGATGATTGATGAGTGATGAGTCAGGTTACTGGATGCGGGAAATCGACATTGTGGCGTTCTTTGCTTTAGCCTTTAAAAAATAAAAAAAGCCCCTGATTTCTTCAACAAGGGGCTTTTTTATTTCTATCGGTCATTTACCTTGGACCACCGCCACCACCGTTGGCTTGTCTTTGTTTGCGCATCTCTTCCTCAGCAGCTTTCATCTTGGCGTACTGGTCGGCTGTTAAAATAGCTTTGAGATCGGCATCCTGTTTGTCCCTGACTACTTTCATAGGCTCGCGTCTTGCCTCACGATCGGTATATTTCTCCCGAACGGTAGCCAGCTCTTTTGCATATTTCAGGCAGATTACCTCAACTTTTGCAAGCGTTGCAGCGTCACAACCAGTTGATGTTTTGATCATCTCAGCTTGTCTCTTGGCCAGATCTTCAGGAGTCATGTTCTGTGGCCCTCCCTGGGCGACTGCAGTCATAACCATCATCCAGATTAAGGATGAAACCAAAAAAAGTTTTTTTACCATACTACTATTTTTTAAGTTACGGTCATTTGACTCTTTTGAATTAATATGGTTTAATCCTGGACTATTACAAATTAATTTGCAATTTGTAATTTGTAATCGCCTACAGTTGCTATTTTTGAGAAATTATTGTAGACCGATGAATATCGACAACTTTCCTTCAAAACTTTTGGAGAATGCCGTAACTGAATTTGCAAAATTGCCCGGCATCGGAAAAAAAACTTCTCTGAGGCTCGTATTGTACCTGCTCAAAAAAGAGCAGGAAGATGTGCACCGGTTCAGTGACGCGATAACACGACTGAAAGATGAAGTGAAGCATTGTCTGTTGTGTCACAACATTTCTGATACAGATGTTTGTAATATATGCAGCAACAATGCACGCGACAAAGGTGTTGTCTGTGTTGTGGAGAATATCCGGGATGTCATGTCGATAGAGAATACCCAGCAATACAGGGGAGTTTACCATGTGCTTGGCGGCATCATTTCACCCATGGACGGGATTGGACCTTCAGACCTTGAAATCGAATCTTTGTTGAAAAGAGTCGCTGAAGGGGGAATAAGAGAGGTTATTTTCGCCCTGAGTACCACAATGGAAGGTGACAGTACCAATTTCTATCTTTTCAAGAAGCTAAAAAACAGCAACATCCGCATAACCACTCTTGCCAGAGGAGTCTCCGTCGGAGACGAACTCGAATTTACGGATGAGCTCACACTTGGACGTTCCATTATTAACCGGCTTTTGTACGAACAAATTTTATCCTGAAATTTAAGATGAGTTTATACCTGCAAGACGAGAGGATTTCACTGCGCGCATTGGAGCCCGAAGATATCGATCTACTTTATGAATGGGAAAACAAGGAGGAAATATGGACTGTCAGTCATACTATTGCACCCTTTTCCAGGCATATTCTGGCTCTTTACATCCAAAATTCGGACAAAGATCTATACGAAACCAGGCAGCTGCGGATGATGATGGTAAACAAAACCGGTAAAACCGTCGGGGCAATCGACCTGTTTGATTTTGATCCTTTTCATTCCCGTATTGGCATTGGAATACTGGTGCATCAATCCCAAGACCGGTCGAAGGGCTATGCAACAGCAGCTTTGAATCTGATGACCCGTTATTGCTTTGAAAAACTCTGCCTGCATCAGATTTATGCAAATATCCTGACCGACAATACAGTGAGTATGAATCTCTTTCTCAAAGCTGGATTTGTCCTAACCGGAACAAAGAAAGACTGGATTCGCGAGGATGGAATCTGGAAGGATGAGCATCTGCTCCAGCTCATCAATTAATCATCTCATCAGCTCATCATAGCCAGGTATCTCATTTAGATATTCATAGCTCAGATTTATTTTATCTATCCTGCAGCAGAAGTGAGAGAGTCCGTTAGTTACAATCAAAAATCCAACCTGAAATTCGAAATTGTATCGGACAATCTGTTCAAATACTTTTTGCGTAATCTTAACCCCGGGTGCTTTGCATTCGACTACAAGCAATGGTTTTCCGGCATTGGAGAAAACCACTGCATCCGCGCGAAAATTCTGCCTGTTTATCTGCAAGGAATGTTCAACTGCAATCAAAGAGGCAGGATAATGCTTTTCCTCAACCAGATACCGGACAAAATGCTGCCTCACCCACTCTTCGGGGGTTAATTTAACCCACCTGCGTCGGGATACATCGAATATCAATGTCCTGCCCTCCTTTTGGGTTGTTCGGAATGGGTATGCAGGAAGATTTAGTTGCATCATTTCACAAAGATCATGAATAAATCAGGCTAAATCTAAATTTTTATTTACAATTGAGCCAACTTAATACAAAAAGCAGGTAATTTTGTAGAAAATCACCTATGAAGACGAAAGAAGAAATTGTTCAGAATTGGTTGCCCCGTTATACCGGCAGAGCATTGGATCAGTTTACGAAACATATCCTGCTGACAAATTTTCAGGGTTATGTCGAGAATTTTGCAGAGAAATTTGGTGTACCCATTGTAGGAGAAGATAAAACAATGCCCAATGCCAGTGCAAATGGCATCACCATCATAAATTTCGGTATGGGCAGTCCCAATGCTGCCACGATCATGGATCTGCTTAGTGCAGTGATGCCTGATGCTGTTCTTTTCCTGGGGAAATGTGGTGGGTTGAAACGCAAAAGCGAACTTGGCAACCTGATTTTGCCGATTGCCGCCATCCGGAGTGATGGTACTTCAAACGATTATCTGCCACCAGAGGTCCCGGCTTTACCAGCATTCAGTCTGCAGCGGGCAGTCTCTTCCACCATTCGGGACCTTGGAATGGATTATTGGACCGGAACCGTTTTTACTACCAACAAAAGGGTATGGGAATACGATGAAAGATTCAAGAAATATCTTATCAAGACACGTGCAATGGCCATTGATATGGAGACAGCAACCATTTTCACGGTAGGTTTTTGCAACTCAATTCCAACAGGAGCCCTCCTGCTGGTCTCGGATCAACCCATGATATCTACCGGTGTAAAAACGCAGGAAAGTGATAAGGAAGTCACACGGAGGTTCGTAAATACTCATCTGGAGGTTGGTATCTGTGCGCTCATGGAGATTATCAATGACGGAAGATCAGTCAAACACCTGAAATTCTGATTGCATGGACTTCCAGAATATTCTCTCTGAATTAAAAAATAAAAACTACAGCCCCGTATATTTTCTGGAGGGTGAAGAGCCCTATTATATTGACCTGATCAGTGATTACATCCTTGAACATGTGTTGACTGAAGATGAAAAAGCTTTCAACCAAACTTTGCTTTATGGTAAAGATATCACCCTGGATACGATTCTGACCTCAGCCCGACGTTACCCAATGATGGCAGAGCGCCAGGTGGTAGTGATCAGGGAGGCACAAAATATCCGGGATATTGAGGAGTTGGCATCCTACGTTGAGAAGCCTGCACCATCTACCCTGTTGGTATTATGCTATAAGTACAAAACCATCGATAGACGAAAGAAACTGTACAAGGCCATTAACAAACAAGGGGTCTACATGGAATCCAAGCCTCTTTACGAAAATAAGATCCCCGATTGGATTATCAATTACCTTAAAACGCAGAAACTGGGCATTGAATACAAAGCGGTGCAAATGATTACCGATCATATCGGAAATAATTTACAAAGGATTGTGAATGAATTAGATAAAGTTATTTTCACTGCTGTTCCCGGAACAAGTATCACGGTAGATGATGTTGAGAAAAATATTGGTATCAGTAAAGAGTACAATGCTTTTGAATTTCAAAAAGCTCTGGGAAACAAAGACATATATAATGCGAACAGGATTGTCAACTACTTTATTGAAAATGAGAAATCCAATTCAATACAGATTATTGTTGGGTTCCTTGTCGCGTATTTTAGAAAGGTTCTAACCTATCATACGATTGAAAATAGAAACAATGAGAGTGAGGTGGCGCAGAAGTTGGGTGTCAGTCCTTTTTTTGTCAAAGATTATCTCACAGCCGGAAGAAACTACCCTTTGCAAAAAGCAGTATTGGTACTGTCAATGCTTCGGGAATACGATCTGCGATCGAAAGGAGCCCGTGGCGGAACGACTGACAACGGCGAACTTTTGCGCGAATTAACATACAAAATCTTACACCTCTGAAGCATGGCATCAATTACGCTCCTATTTATTATCATTATTTCAATGACCTCCATCATCGCTTTTAGCAACAAAGAGGTAATCAAACAATTTCAATTCAATGCATTCCAGATCTGGCATAAAAAACAGTTTTACAGGATGTTTACTCACGCCCTGGTGCACGCCAACTGGGAACACCTCCTGGTAAATATGATCGTTTTATGGTCATTTGGGAATGCTGTCGAACACAATTTTCAACTTAATTTCGGAAGTAACGGGACCTACTATTTTGTCGCACTTTTTATAGGCTCGGTAATGTTTTCTTCTCTTTCTTCACTTTTTAAACATCGGAATAACTTGTATTACAATGCAGTCGGTGCATCCGGAGCAGTATCTGCGATCCTTTTTGCTGCAATATTTTTCAATCCCTGGACGTCCATCTATTTCTTTGGAATCCTTCCCATGCCGGGAATTATCTTTGGCGTGCTGTATCTATATTACTCCTATTATATGAGTCGCAGGAAACTGGACAACATCGGACATGATGCACACTTCCTGGGAGCCGTTATTGGATTTTTAACGCCTATGATTATCCGGCCGTCTCTCTTTTTGGATTTTGTCAATATGCTATTTGCACCATCAGGACAGTTGTAGAAAGTTATGAGATTGCGATTTGTACGTACTTAATAATCATTTGATTGAATTTTTAAATAAAGACAAAAACAACTAAATAACAGATGAAGGGTGGTTTCTTCTTGCTCAATGGTAAGTTTTATAAAGAAGATGAGGCGGTTTTCAGTTTGGCAGATTTGCCCGGTCCGATGGAGGGTTTCAGTGAAGCATTCCGTGCAGAGCACAACGAAATTCTCTTTGCGAAATCCATCAGCAAACATCTGCTGGCAACCGCCCAATCTATAGATGCAGATCTAGCAGGTATCATTGATCCGGAAGGCAGGCTGTTGCGAAAAGATGTTTCCAGATTGCTGAATAAAAACAAACTCTATCTGGCGGCCAGAATTGAGATCCGGATTTTCTCATCTGATACCCATATAAACATTTTACTGCGATCTGAAGAAATTGAAAAAGGATATTATCCGGTTCAGGAACCCGGTTTATTACTCTCTTTTTTCCGGGATCGGCTGAAGGAGATCCAATCAATGTCCGCTTATTCCCCAGCTGGAATTTTGGTTCGTCAGGGTGCCAGGCGCATGGCAAAAGCGTTGAATATGACTAATGTGATATTACTGAACACTGCTGGTCATGCCTGTGAAAGTCTTACTGGTTCCTTTGGCTATTTACACAAGGATCTGGTTAGCTTCCCCTCAGCAAGTTCCGGTGGTTACCGCTGTGCGATACTGGATGAGGTGATCATGTGCGCAGGAGAGGCAGGATTTCAAACCGGGGAAAGAGATAATATTACTGCAGATGAACTGCTTCAAGCAGAAGAGATCTTTCTTTTCGATGCCTGCAACGGGATTCAGAAAGTACTTGGATTGGAAGATCAAAGGTATTACAGCGCAAAAACACAATGGATTGCAGCGAAACTTTCGGTACTGGCCAGAAAGGACAGGGAGGAAAAAATCTGAGTGTGACCTGCTAATTTAACTCGGGACTTTCAGGAAAATTCTGCCAAAGCAGGGCCTTGCCACCGATATTTTTGATGCTTTCATTCCAGAATTTCTCATCGCTGGACAGGATCGTATCCATCTCCGGTTCGATAACCACCCACGAAAAATCCGAAATTTCAGTTGCCAGCTGACCGGCGCTCCATCCCGAATATCCCAGGAAGAAACGAACCTCTGTCTCTTCAACAATCCCGGCACGAATCAACGCCGTCAGGTGTTCAAAATCGCCACTCCAGTAAAGCTGGCCACTAATGTGTAAACTATCAGGAATTTTCTCGCCTAAAGTATGCAGAAAAAAAAGTTTGTCACTGCTTACCGGTCCTCCCAGAAAGACATTTGATTCAAAATCAGGAAACCCTTTGAAAAGGTCTTTGACAAGGAAATCGGTGGGTTTATTAAGGATAAATCCGACATCACCTTCTGCAGAACACTGTACCAAAAGAACTGTTGAGCGACTGAAGTAATCGCCCGGCAAAAATGGTTCAGCAATAAGCACTCTCCCCTGTTCGGGTGGTAGTTTGCTCTCCACCTTGAATATGTCGAGATCTAAAAGAATAGACATTGCTTGCAAATTTTATTTTTCAATGATAAGAAAAATATCTTCATCTTTCTTTTTCATCAAAAATTCTTCTCTGGCAAATTTCTCGAGATTTTTGGCATTTGCCTTCATCTCTTGCAGCTGAATACTGTCGGTTCTGATTTTTTCGAGAAAACAGGCTTTTTCTACCCTGTATTTCTTCAGGGTGTTGACATTCTTACGTAGAAAAAAGATGTTGTTGTCATCAATAAAAATCATCCAGACACTGAATACCATAAATGCAATCAAATATTTGTTTGCAAAGGTTTTGAAAAGCTTTTTGGAGATCAGCGGCTTCATAATAACAGGCAGATTTTCCCTACAAAGTTAGAAAATCTGCCTGCCAAAAAAAATAAGCTTGCCAAAGATTATTTATCCGGAAGAAAACTCGGATAGGCAAAATCTTTTGCAGAGACAAAGGTCTCTTTGATAGTCCGGATGGAGACCCAGCGCAACATATTAAATATTGAACCCGCTTTATCGTTGGTACCGGAACCTCTGGCCCCGCCGAAGGGTTGCTGACCTACAACTGCACCTGTGGGTTTATCGTTGATGTAGAAATTTCCTGCAGCATTTACCAGCCTCCTGGTCATGTAATCTATGGAATAACGGCTCTGTGAGAATATGGCTCCGGTCAGGGCATACAGGGAGGTTTCATCCAACAGTGTCAACGTTTGGTCCAGCTGATCATCTTCATACACATAGATTGTTACCACCGGCCCGAAAAGCTCTTCCTGCATGGTGATGTAATGTGGATCTTTTGCAAGTATGACTGTTGGCTGGATAAAATAACCTGATGATTTATTACAGTTACCACCAAAAATTACAGATGCGGCTTCATCTGTTCCGGCCTGATCAATAAATCCTTTGAGTTTATCGAAAGAAGCCTCATCAATTACTGCATTGACAAAATTAGTAAACTCTTCGGGAGGTCCCATCTTCACCCTGCGCAACTGTGCCTCACATTTGGTCCAGGTCTCATCCCATAAAGAACGCGGGATGTAAGCCCTCGAGGCGGCAGAGCATTTCTGTCCCTGGTATTCGAAGGAACCCCGGACAATGGCAGTTGCCAGTGCAGTGGGATCAGCAGTGGGATCGGCAAAAATGAAATCTTTTCCACCGGTCTCTCCCACGATGCGCGGATAAGATTTATAGATGGAAATATTCGCTCCGATTGTTTTCCATATATCCTGAAATACACCGGTAGACCCTGTAAAATGTATCCCGGCAAAATCCGGATGACTAAATATCACCTCTCCGGCTGCTGGCCCGGAAACAAAAACCAGGTTAATAACACCAGCAGGCAGACCTGCTTCCATCAAAACCTCCATAATTACGCTGGCAGAATAAACGGCTGTCTTAGCTGGTTTCCACACCGAAACATTGCCCAGCATGACAGGTGCAACCGGGAGATTCCCGGCTATTGAAGTGAAATTAAATGGAGTCAATGCGAATACAAATCCCTCCAGAGGCCTGAATTCATTGTAATTCCACATGCCCGGATTGGATTGTGGCTGCATGGCATAGATATCCGTCATGCATTTTACACCGAAACGATAAAAATCAGCAAGTTCGCAGGCAGCATCAATTTCAGCCTGGTAGGCATTTTTTGACTGGCCAAGCATGGTGGCAGCATTCATTTTTGCCCGGTAAGGACCTGATATCAGATCTGCTGCTTTCAAAAAAATGGCGGCTCTATGTTGCCACGGGGTATTGGCCCATTGGGATTTAGCTTTCAATGCAGCATCGATCGCCAGCTTCACATGGGTTTTATCTCCCTGGTGGTAACAACCCAGATGGTGAGCTAATTCGTGGGGAGGGTACATCTCGACTTTCTTTCCAGACCTCACCGCTGCCCCATCGATGATCATGGGTAAATCGACAAGGGTGGAACGAAGTTCCTGAACTGTCCGTTGTAATTCGATACGTTCGGGAGAGCCGGGAAAATAACTTTTTATCGGCTCATTTACTGGAATTGGGACATTATAGAATCCGGTTGACATATTGATGTTTTTTTGTATTATTGCATTGGATTGATCTGACCAACAATCACAATTGATCATACAAATCTAGGGGATCTCTGTCTCATAATTGCTAATAAATGTCACCTTTATGTTGAAGAGATAGAATTTGTATATATTTATGTATCATCAAGTAGACGTTTGGATATAGATGCCAATAAAAATAGAAAGTAGGTTGAAGGGAAAAAACACCCGGCTACACCAACAGGAATCAGGACTTATCAGCGTGTTTTTCATTACCAATGTCCTGCTTTTGATTGGTGCTCTCGCTGTGGTGCTGCTTGATTTGTCAGGATTTTTCAATTCAAGTTATTCCCCGCATGCGCTTTCATTGATAGGGATTTTTGTGCTCATCCTCTTCTTTCTCAGGGAGGGCAAGAAAAATGCAGCTTTAAATGCTCTTTTTCTACTCCCGGTTCCGGCATATTTTCTAATGATTTCTGCGCGGTTTGCAATTTTTCCACCACAGTCATCCTTTAATTACGAAATTTATCTTTATTCAACCGGAATCCTGATTCTCCTGTTATTATCGGAGAAATCCAATCAGATTCTGGCTTTTTTGGCTGTTACAACGGCGACCATGATCGGGCATATGATATCATTCGCCGACAGGAATCTCCTGTTTCAGGTCAACTGGAATCAATCGCATTCATTTAATCCTGTATTACTTTATCTTATCATTGGCGCATCGGGGTATGTACTGTTTCTTCTTTCTCACCGCCTTTTGACAGAGAAGGATGAAAAAATCCTGGCTCTGCAGGAAAATCAAACCCTTATTTTCCAGCAATTTTATGAAGGAATCCTGAAAATGAACATAGAAAGGGATGAATTTGGAGAAAGGTCAGGTTATAGCATTGGTTTTGTGAATCCTGCATTTGAGGAGTATTTTGAAGTCCGCAACTCGGAAGTGAAGGATACCCCGGCACATCTTTTGTTCCAAAAATTATTCCGTGGTGAAGTAGACTGGCAATCCCTTGTCGATCCTGCAAAGCGGCTGAAAAAAGAGATATTGGTACCGCATACCGGCAAATGGTACAGAATTAGCTCCATTCCGGTGGATAAAGATCATCTGATATGCTTCTTTGAAAATATTACAGCGGATAAGACAAACTTAGCGGAATTGACTAACAGCAAGTTTCGCTACAAACTTTTGCTGGAAACTATCCCGGATATATTCTTCGTCATAGACAAAGATGGCACCTATATTGACTACGTACCCAAATCGGATAATGGGATTGATATTCTGGCGGTGGAGATCATTGGAAGTACGATTTTCGAGGTAGGATTTTCAGCAAAAATGGTTAAACAAGTCAGTAAATCGATCAAGACGGTCATCTCAGCCAATAGCATTGAGACCATTGAATATATGCTGGAAGTGAAAGGAAAGGGTGCCTGTTTCTTTGAGATGAGAATGGTCAAATTAAACAATCATTCTGTTATGGCTGTTTCGAGGGATATATCCAAACAGAAATTTGCTGTTCAGGCTATCGAAGAAGCAAGGAAAAAAGCGGAAGAGGCAGACATGCTCAAATCTGCCTTTTTACAAAATATTTCGCATGAAGTTCGTACGCCACTGAATGCCATTGCCGGATTTTCCAATTTGCTGCTTCAGGATGAAGTTTCACGTCCTGAAAGGTTAAACTACCTTCAGATCATTGTCCGTAACTGTACGCTGTTGCTGCATGTCTTCAGCGACACCATCAAGCTATCCAAGATTCAGAGCGGAATTGAGAAGGTAGAAAAACAGCTATACAACATCAATGGCCTCGTGACTGAAATTCACAGACAGTTCCAGTATGAGAAGCAACAACTTGAAAAAGATCACTTAATACTCAAGCCTGTAAAAGGGATTGAACATCCTAAATTTTCAATTATCTGCGACGGGAATAAGGTCAAAGACATCATGGAAAGCCTGATGGACAATGCGCTGAAATTTACAGATGAGGGTGAAATAGAATTCGGATATAGGCTGATCGGAAATTCAGAAATTGAATTTTTCGTCAAAGACACCGGGATTGGCATCCCTGATGATGAATTCGATAAAATTTTTGACCGGTTTTACCAAATCGATCTGCGAATGAAACGGATCTATGGAGGATCCGGCATTGGCCTCTCGCTGGCCAACGATTTCGTGATGATGCTAGGCAGTAAAATCGCTATTGAATCAAAAATCGGGTCGGGCTCCCGGTTCTCTTTTGTCCTGACTTACGAAAACGCAAGCAACCACCTAAGGATTGTTTAATTTTTTATTACGTGGGTAAATCCCCCGGATCGATATACTCATACAGATTGGCAATAACAAAAAATGGATGGGTTATTGTTTGCTGAAAGTTGCGGTAGTTTGAAAAACTTAAATAAATTTTAAGTAAATTAAGCCTCTGAATCATTAATCCACGCTAATAAACCAACGACATGAACAGAAAAAAGATTTTTGCATTCCTATTCATTTTATTTGCCATTGATGGATTTTCACAATCAAAATTCAGTGGGTTGGACATGAATATGGGTAATCTCTACAGGATGTCTGATGCTAAAACCCGCTCCATCAGTCCCGAAAATTTTACGGGAGCGAAAGGGAAGGGAGGAATGGCAGATCCTGCAGATAAAGCAAATCCTAATGTTGCAAATGCTTCCAATGCCGCACGCGATCTCGGCGCAGGCTGGAAAGTTAATCCATATGTACAGATAAAACCCGGGCAAACCTTCACGCTTGCAGAAATGGAAGGTCCTGGTGCCATACAACACATCTGGATGACTCCTACCGGAAACTGGAGATTCTCTATCCTCCGAATTTACTGGGACGATGAAAATGAACCTTCGGTGGAATGTCCGGTGGGCGATTTTTTTGGTCAGGGATGGAATACCTATGCCCAACTCACTTCATTGCCAATATGCGTAAATCCCGGGAGTGCTTTCAACTGTTACTGGCCTATGCCGTTTCGCAAAAAATGCAGGATAACCATGGAAAACATTAATGACAAGGATGCCATGACGGTCTATTATCAGATCGATTATACCCTAACAGAAGTTCCATCTGATGCCGGCTATTTTCATGCACAATTCCGTCGCTCCAATCCGGTTGAAACTTCCATTTACACCATCGTGGACGGGATCAGGGGTAAAGGTCAGTTTGTAGGACTCTATATGGCATGGGGAGCCAACAACAATGGCTGGTGGGGAGAAGGTGAAATAAAGTTCTTTTTGGATGGAGACAGTCAGTATCCAACTATTTGTGGTACAGGGACGGAAGATTATTTCTGCGGATCATACAATTTTGACAGAGAAGGAAAATACAAGGAATTTTGCACTCCTTACTCCGGTCTTCATCAGGTAATACGTCCCGGGGGAGATTACAAAGTAACGATGAGATTTGGCCTTTACCGCTGGCACATCATGGATCCGATTCGTTTTGAGAAAGATTTGAAAATAACCATTCAGGATCTTGGATGGCACCACGGCGGGAGGTATCTCGCCCAGCACTCCGACATCGCCTCTACCTGTTTTTGGTATCAGTCGGATCCGCATGCTGCTTTCCCAAAAATACCGGATTGGCGTGAGCTGGAGGTTAATTGAAAGTTGAGAGTCAGGGTAATCTGAATCTTTTCTCATAACTACCCCGGTACCATTAAAACATTTTATGTTTATAAATCTGATTCATCACTTCCCATGAGACTAAAAATGATTATTTTGCCATTGGTTTTAATGTCCCTTGTTTCAGTAGTTTTTGGTCAGGTGAGTTCACCCAAAAAAAATAAAATTTTTATCACGGGTGCAGTTTATGACAGTGAAACCAAAAAACCACTGACCAATGCCCATTTTTCTATACAAAAAAGCGATAACTATTCTGCCCAGACCAGTGGAAAGTTTTCGCTCCTGGGTGTGCCAGGTGATACCATCTCCTACAATTATCTCGGCTACAAGGAGCTGCGTGTGATCATACCCGATACATTGAAAGAAGTAGAATACCTGATGGGTGTTTTTATGCCCAAGGATACTTTTCTCATTCCCGAGGTCGTAATTTTCCCCCGAATTGAAAATTATTCATCTGTAGTAAGTGAAGTTAAGGTGGATGAACGAATGATCAACCAGGCCCAGAAAAATGTCAATAAGGGAGTTTTTCAGGGTCTGACCCAACCGGCTGGTAAATACGATGCCGAAATGAATGCAAAAAAAACGATGCGAGGTTATGAAATGAAGGCTCAGTACAATGGACTTCTGGTTACACCCGAAAATACTGTGGGTATGTCAACGGCCAATTATCAGACGCATTACCTTCAGTTTGGCACGCCCCTGGTCAGAGCTAAAAAAATTACCTTTGAAATGATCCGGCAAAATGAAATTGAACTGTTGCTTGTAAACTATGAGATCATGAAATTAGACAGCATTAAAATTAAGCCGTAGAAGGGAAGGACCGAGAGACGGATAGACGGAAGGACGGAAGGACGGATGGACTGAGAGACGGAAGGACGGAGAGACGGAAGGACGGAGAGACGGATGAGAAACGGATGAGAAACGGATAGACGGAAAGACATTTCGGTTATAATCCAACCAACACCTAATTATAAATACGAACCGCTAATATCCCAATAGCTAACAGACAAAGCTAACTGGCTAATGACTAATAGCCTAACAGCTTAGCTCCGGATAAAAATGGCCTTGATGATGTGCCACACCATGTTGGGATTTTCTTTCAGGCGACGGGTAGAATAACTAAACCATTGTTTACCAAATGGAACGTAAACCCGCATGGGATGACCTTTTGCAACAATTGACCGGCGAAGTATGGCAGTTACTCCATACAACATCTGGAACTCGTAATGCTCTTTGGTGATGTTGTGCTTTTCTATCAGCAACATGGACTGCTCAACCAGGTAGCGGTCGTGGGTGGCAATTCCGGCATAGATCCCGTTCTGCAACATAAATTCCAGATCTTCCAGGAAGTGATCCCGTACCTCCTGATAACCTTTGTAGGCAATGGATTTGTCTTCGATATATATGCCTTTGCACAGGCGGAGATTGAGTGGTGAAGAGACCGAGTGAAGGTCCATCAACTGTTTTATATCGCTGAGGGTACGCCGCATATATGCCTGAAAAACCAATCCGACCCGCCGGGGAAATTCAGCCTTCAGTCTTTTGTACAGGTTTATTTCATCGTCCGTGCAGGCAGAGTCCTCCATGTCGATACGGATGAAACTACTTCTTTTATCCGCAGCCAGAACAACTTCTCTCATCTTACTGTAACACACTTCCTTATCCAGCAAGAGACCAAACATGGACGGCTTCAGAGAGAAATTCCCCCGGATTTCACCGGAAGCAAATTGTTCAATCACATCGATGTATTGAACTTTATAAGCTTCGGCTTCTTCAAGTTTTGAAATGTGTTCACCAAGAATATCGACAGTTACAGTGCATCCTTCCGCATTCAACTTCGCTGATTCGCGCATTGCATCTGAGAGGTTCACTCCGGAGATATATTTTTTGGAAAATATCCATATCAGCCGCATAGGCATAAATGGGAGAATAGCTGCAATAATCCGGTTAATCATCGTTTCAAATTTTTCCCCTTGTTAGGTTCTGTAAAAATAACTACCCCTGGTTTGTCAATCTATGACCTTTATCAACTCATCAAAAAATTCGGACACGAAAAAAGAACAGACCCATATTGCACATTAAACATTTCAGTTATATTTGTGCCACTTAAATCATGATATTTAAACATCACAGTTTAATTATGAAGAATTCAACGATTGTTTTGATTGTACTTGGAGTGGCTGTTGCTATCCTCTATCTGCTTCATTTTACAGGAAATAAAAGTGGTATGATGCGTTTGGGAAATGAGAATTCCGGAAATAGCGTGTCTGTGTCTATTGCCTACGTAAAAATGGATTCCGTGCTCTTCACTTACGAACTGGCCAAAAAGCTGACAACAAATCTCCAGACAAACCAGGAGTCATTCAAGAAAGAGTATAGTGCCAAACGGATTCAGTTTGAAAAAGATGCAGCCTCCTTCCGGGAGAAAGTACAGAAAGGCGGATTTCTGACCGAGGAGCGTGCCAAATTGGAACAGGAACGATTAATGGGTCAGCAGCAGGAAATTGAGCGCCTCGATTACGAGCTCACCCAGAAATTGAACGAAATGCAGGGTCAGGTCAATCAGCAAATAATCGACAGCATCTCCTCATTTCTGAAGAGTTATAATGCCTCCAAAAAATATGACTTCATCCTCAACAGTGCCAGCATGCTGGAGGGTACCCCAAAATACAACATCACGAAAGATGTTTCAGAAGGTCTGAATAAAAGGTACATGCCCTGATTCAGAAATTCCGCAAAGAAGCTGCTGAAAGATTCATTATCAGAAGTTTTTTAATTTAACGGTGATTAAGACGAAATTCAGATTTTATCTGGAGCGGCAGCAACCGCTTGTTCTGTCATCGCACCTACCTGCGAAAGCTTACGGAGGTACTTTTTTTGTCACAATTCCCTGCCACGACGAACCAAATCTTTTAGATTCCCTCCGGTCTCTTGCAGATTGTACCCCACCTTCATCTGAAGTAACTATTATTGTTGTAGTTAATTCGTCCGATCAGGCTTCCGGGGAAGTAGTGTTCAGGAATAATGAGACCATACTTTCCGTTTTAGAGTGGTGGGATAATCAGCCCCGGCCATTTTTTCAACTTTGTCTGCTGGAGGCATCCTCTTTGCCTTCAAAATGGGCCGGTGTAGGATGGGCCAGAAAAATTGCGATGGACGAAGCAGTCCGGTTGCTGGATATTTCAGGAAGAAATGAGGGTATTCTGATTGCCTTTGATGCCGATAGCTTAGTTACCCGAAACTATTTTACCGCGATCGAAACAGCCTTTTCCGACAATCCACGGTACAATTTTGTCACGCTCAATTTTAGTCACCCTGTCGACGACCCAACCCTTTCCCCCTCGTTGCGCGAAGGAATCATACTTTATGAACTTTATCTGCGTTACCTTAAGAATGCCATGCAGTGGTGCGGATATTCCCATGCCATGCATACCATAGGATCGAGTTTTGCTGTAAAGGCAACTGCTTATGTCAAGCAAGGGGGCATGAACAGACGGCAGGCAGGTGAGGATTTTCATTTTCTGCATAAGATCGTGCTGCTGGGCGACTACGGAGTGATCAGGGAGGCTACTGTTTATCCGGCTGCCAGAATATCCCACCGGGTACCTTTTGGCACCGGGGCAGCACTGAAAAAATGGGAGGAGGGAGACAAGGAACTTTATTCCGTTTATACTTTAAGAACTTTTGAAACCTTGCAACCGCTATTCTGCGATCCGGGATACTTTTTTTCAACCCAATGGAATGAATGGAGAGATTTTTTCGGCAGGCTGGATCCTCGTTTACAAGATTACATAACAACAACCGGGACACCGGAGAGGCTGAATGAGCTAAAGAACAACTGCTCGGATATAAGCACCTTCATGAAAAGATTTTACCATCTGGTCAACGCATTCTGGATCATCCAATATCTCAATCAGTGCGAAACATCCGAAGGTGGAAAGGGAAGCTTGATAGAGGAGTCCGTCAACCTTTTGGCCGCATTGAAGGTAGAAACATCCGGAGAAATGAGTCCCCGGAAGTTGCTGGAGATCTTCAGGAAGCTTGACCTGACCTGCAACTGCTAATCAAAAGAGCCTGAAACCGGATTACCAGTTTCAGTCTCTTTAAAGAAATAAAAGCTTGCATTATGTCAGATCCTCATTCAACTCTTCAAGAAGGATCAACACCTGGTCCTTTTTAACTTTATCTCCCTCAGATACCAACACCTTCTTAACCGTTCCCTGAAAGGGTACTTCGAGGATGGTCTGCATCTTCATGGCCTCATATTTGAGCAGTTTATCTCCTACAGCTAAATCTTGTCCGGCTTTTACATAAACCTCCAGAATCGTTCCGGGGATTACCGAGCGTATCTCATTCGGGTCATCAGCCTGCCACTTTTTCCGCAAGCCATATTTTTTGGTATGCAGCGTGTAGTATTGTGCCGTATTGACAACGAATACTTCATATTTTGGTTTTTTATCTTCCATTATAGTCTAAAGTTTAGCTCATCATTGATCAGAATGGAGGTATTCCGTGTTTCTTTGCCGGTCTTTTGTCAACCTTATGTTCTGAAATTTCAAGGGAATGGATCAGTCGAGCGCGTGTTTCGAGTGGCTCAATCACCTCATCGATATATCCTTTGGAGGCAGCAACAAATGGATTGGCAAATTTATCCTTGTACTCCTGAACCTTTTGCTTGCGCATTTCTGCAGGATTTTCGGCTTCATCGATCTCTTTGCGGAAGACAATATTTGCAGCCCCCTCAGGTCCCATCACCGCAATCTCGGCAGTAGGCCATGCATAGACAAAGTCGGCACCCAGGTGACGGGAGTTCATGGCGATATAACCTCCACCGTAGGCTTTCCGGATAATCACAGTAACCTTTGGCACAGTTGCTTCACTGTAGGCATACAACAGTTTCGCACCATGACGGATAACCCCGGCGTGTTCCTGGTCAACACCGGGAAGGTATCCCGGCATATCCTCAAGTGTCACGATAGGGATATTGAATGCATCACAGTAACGGATAAAGCGGGCGGCTTTGTCAGAACTGTCACAATCAAGCACGCCGGCAAGATACATTGGCTGGTTGGCAACAAAACCAACCGTATTTCCGGCAATACGACCAAATCCGATGACAATGTTACGGGCAAAAAGTTCCATAATTTCAAAAAAGTCAGAGCTGTCGGATACGGCTTTGATGATATCTCGGATATCATAAGGATAATGCGGATCACTGGGAACGATATCTTCAATGCTGACAGAAAAATTAGGTGCCTGGGTCGGGAAGCGAAGTGCCTTCTGTGTATTATTCCATGGGATGTAGGAGATCAGTTTTTTGATCTGCTCAAAACAATCATCTTCACTCAGTGCATAGAAATGCGCATTCCCTGTAATTTCGCTATGCACCAGTGCACCACCCAGCTCTTCCATAGAAATTTCTTCTCCCAATACCGTTTTAATCACACCCGGGCCGGTGATAAACATCTTGGAGATATTTTCAACTACAAAGACAAAATCGGTCAGCGCAGGCGAATAAACGGCTCCTCCGGCACAAGGACCCAGGATTACCGATAATTGAGGAATAACACCGGATGCCTCTGTATTGCGGTAAAATATCTCACCATAACCTGCCAGGGAGTTAACACCTTCCTGGATACGCGCACCACCTGAATCGTTGATGCCAATGATAGGCACGCGCATCTTCAGTGCATGATCCATAATCTTGGTGATTTTACGCGCATGCATCAATCCCAAAGAACCACCTGCAACAGTGAAATCCTGGGCATAGATACATACAGGCTGGTTGTACATGGTGCCGGTGCCAATGATGACGCCGTCGCCATGCAAGACCTTCTTTTCCATGTCAAAATCTTTCCCGGTATGCTCAACAAAGAGGTCGTACTCGTGGAATGAATTTTCGTCGAGGATTGCTTTAATCCTTTCGCGGGCTGTCTTTTTGCCCATGGCCACCTGTTTCCCGATGGCAGCTTCTCCACCACCTTGCTGAGCCTCTTTCTTTCTTCTGCGAAGGTCAAGAATGTTTCTTTTTAATGACATAATCTGTAGCTGTTTACTTATGTTTAGTCCCTTTTCAGAACAAATTTATAGACAAAATCTTGTGTGACAAAAATACAAAAAATAATCGCTTTGGATTTACCAAATGAATATTGTCTGATGAATATCCGCAATTTGCGTGCTGCAATCCTGCAAATTCTATCTGATTATTTAGCTGCCCTGTTGTAAAGAACCAGCGCGATAATAGCATAAACCAAATTGGGAAGCCAGACAGCAAGCAAAACATTGAATCCAGCTTTGAAGGCAAATATGGTACTTACCTGCATAAACATAATGTAAGAAAAACTCAGCAAAAGCCCCAATCCCAGGTGAATCCCAATCCCCCCCCGGGTTTTTCTGGAAGCAAGTGAAACCCCGATAATTGTCAGGATAAAAGTACTGATAGGGTTTGCAGTTCGCTGATATTTCTCTTTCTGGTAACTGGTAACATTGTCCACACCTCTTAATTTCAGGTCCTTGATGTATTTGTTAATCTGCCAGAAGTCCATCGTCTCCTCTTTAAAGCTTTGTTGTCCAAACTCGGCTGCTGTCATACGCAGCGTTGTATCAATCTGCATCCCTCTTGTAATTTTTTCTGAGGGCCCACTCATATCCCTTATAAAATAGTCATGAATCACCCACTTCTTTTTTTCCCGGTCCCACTTGATATAGTCGGCAATAAGCTTGGATTTAAGTACAGTACCCTCAAATTTCTCGATAGTGAACTTATAACCCACATCAGCCCGGTTATTGTAACTTTTCATATAGATAAACAACCCGGGCTCCAACTGACGATGGATATTTTTGTCCGTATTGATGTATTCATTCTTGATGTAAGTGGTGCGAAAATTCACCCTCGCCTGGGCAGATGGTGGAAGAATGAAATTTCCAAGTATCCAGGACATGATAGCGATAATACCTGAAGCTACAAGGTAGGGTCTCATCAACCGGCGGTAACTCACCCCGCTTGATTGCATTGCAATGATCTCAGAGTTGGCTGCCATCTTGGAAGTAAAGTAGATGACGGCGATAAAGGTAAAGAGGGCGCTGAACAGGTTGGTAAAATATGGGATGAAATTAAGGTAGTAATCGACAATTATTGCTTTCAGAGGAGCTTTCTTTGAAATAAAGTCATCTATATTCTCGGAGACATCAAAAATAATGGAGATACTAATAATCAATGCAATAGCAAGGAAATATGTTCCAAGATATTTCTTGATAATATATTTGTCAATACGTTGTATGAATTTTTTCGTCATCCTGTTCTTATAAATTAAAATGATCGGTGTGAATCAGAGCCTGTGACGCATCTGGATCACCATTTTTTCTTTCCACGGTTTAAAGGTACCCTGAATAATTTGTTTTCTTGCTTCATTTACCAGCCACATATAAAAAGCAAGGTTGTGTATACTGCCTATCATTGGGCCCAGCATCTCTCCGGCCTGAAACAGGTGGCGCAAATAGGCCCTGGTATATTGGTGGTCGACAAATGAATCTCCTTCCGGATCAACCGGAGTGAAATCTGCTGACCATTTACTATTTCGAATATTTATCACCCCGTTGCGTGTAAACAACATACCATTCCGTCCATTTCTGGTTGGCATCACACAATCGAACATATCAATACCCCTGTCGATTCCTTCCAGGATGTTCGCCGGATTTCCAACTCCCATCAGATACCGGGGTTTGTGGGCAGGTAAAATATTATTGACGACCTCTATCATCGCGTACATGTCCTCTTCCTTCTCTCCCACCGAAAGGCCACCTATGGCATAACCATCCGCATTATAAGTAGCTGCATGTTCGGCTGCCTTCACCCTCAGATCCGGATAAACACACCCCTGAACGATGGGAAACAGCGTTTGCTGATAACCATATCCGGGCTGAGTCACCTCAAACTGGTTTATACATCGCTCCAGCCACCGCTGAGTCAATTCAAGTGATTTTTTTGCATATCCATAGTCAGCATCTCCCGGTGTGCATTCGTCGAAAGCCATGATGATATCAGCCCCAATGGCTCTTTGAATGTCAATCACAACTTCAGGTGAGAACATGTGACGTGAACCGTCGATGTGGGATTGAAATTTTGCTCCCTCTTCACTTATTTTACGGATATCGCCGAGTGAAAAAACCTGAAAACCACCACTATCTGTAAGAATAGGCTTATCCCACCCAATAAAACGATGCAACCCTCCGGCCTTTTCCAGTATCTCAATTCCCGGTCTCAGGTAGAGATGATAAGTATTCCCAAGGATTATCCTGGCTTTTATATCCTCTTTGAGATCTTTAAAGTGAATTCCCTTCACCGAACCGATCGTCCCAACCGGCATAAAAACAGGTGTTTCGACCACCCCATGGCCGGTATGAAATTGTCCGGTCCGTGCCTTTGAATCAGTAGAAGTATGTTGTAGTTCGAATTTCATCTGCAATTGATTTCAAGGCGCAAAGATAGTCATAATCGCAAAATAACATTTCCGGCATCTCCCCCCGTGATTAAAAAAAAATGTCAAAAATAGGGTACTTACCGTCGCATTTTGTATTTTTGAGAACTTTTGTTAGAATTATGACTGTTGATCTTTGGGGATTTCAATTTACGATCGAAGAGTTTCTCGGGCTACTCTTTTTTGGGATGGCATTTTTGATCCAGCTTGTTTATCTCATCCTGCTTGTAAAATTCATTTTCAGTGGCAGGCAGAAAAACAAGGAACCCAATCTTCCCGCTGTCTCAATCATTGTTACTTCGCGTAATTACCTGGATCAACTTAAAGAGTTACTACCAGCATTACTTACCCAGGATTATCCTGATTTTGAGATCGTGGTAGTTGATGATTGCTCTACTGACGGCACAGACTGGCTGCTCGCAGAGCTTAAAATCAGTCATGGGAACCTGAAAACTACAAAGATCATCCAGGAAACTGATTTTCCAAATGCACTGGCCATCACCATTGGTGTCAGAGCATCCAGCAAAGAGTGGCTGGTATATCTGAGTCCGCTATGCCGGGTCAGCGACAACAAATGGCTGCGAAATTATGCCCAAAGGTTGGAACCAGGAAAAGAAACTTCGATCGGCTACATGCACATCAACGAGGCAACAGGCAATTACAAAAGTTGGATCCGGTTTGAAAATTTCAGCTCTTATCTTCTTTCAGGAGCCGGACAAGCGGTGGGAGTAGCCATGCCTGTTTTTGAATACAACATTGCATACAGACGCGAAAAATTCCTCGAGCTGCGTGGATTTGCTGCTGTACTCGATTCTCCGTTCAGCGAGAATGAGTTGTTCATTAACAAGATTGCAACAAGAAAAAATATTGTTATCCAAAATAACAAAACAACGCCCATTGCCTGGCATGGTGAGACCGACTGGATAGATCTGGTTGAGTTCAAGAAAAAACAGTTGATGCTCAGAAGAAAGTTATCCTCCGGACAGCGATTTTTCCGTTCCCTCAACTTAGTAAGCAGATTAACCCTTACTGCCACCTTGATTTTGTTACTGATCGTTTCATCCCTAAAATTTTGGATACTGGGCGCATGGGGCTTTCTGCTGATTTTCGAAATGGCCTGGATTACCGTTGTTACAAAAAAAATCGGCGAAAAAAATTTTCTTCCTATGTTATTGATATATAAAGCATTCTTGCCAATTATCAATTGTTATTTTATCATCAGCCAATTATTCACCGGTCAAAAAAGAAAATGGAAATAAGTCAGGGACCATCCGGTAATGCAAAGAGGGATATCGAATTGGTTGAAGCTGCAAGAAAAGGAAGTGAAAAGGCTTATGCTGATCTGATGCGCCGCTACAAGGATACCATCTATTTTATGCTGTTAAAGATGGTAAATAACCGGACAGATGCCGAAGATCTTACCATTGAGGCCTTTGGAAAGGCCTTTACCAATATCCAGCAATACACCCCCCAATATGCTTTTAGTACCTGGCTTTTCCGCATAGCATCCAACAATGCCATCGATTTTATGCGGAAAAAAAGAGCCGTAACTGTTCCCCTGGAACCCTCTTCCGGCGACAGGCAGGTGAGCGGGGAATACAACTACAATGCCCGTGCTGAAGGATACAATCCGGAGGAGAGCATTATCCGCGACCAAAATTCTCAGATACTTCGCAGGATGGTAGCCAAACTTAAACCACGCTACCGAAAGCTGCTCGAATTACGCTACTTCCAGGAGTACTCCTACGACGAGATTGCCAAAGAGCTGGATCTGCCGCTTGGTACCGTTAAAGTTCAGCTTTTCCGTTCACGCGAAATGCTGTTTGAGCTGCTAAAAAACAACGAAATAGCGAAATAATGTGGAAGTACTGACAAAATATTTCCCCGACTTATCTGCACTTCAAATCAGCCGGTTTGCAGCTCTGGAAGGTTTGTACCGCGAGTGGAATGAAAAAATCAATGTGATCTCAAGAAAGGATATTGACGAACTGTACGTCCACCATGTTCTCCATTCGCTGTCGATCGCTAAAATTTTACGGTTTCAGCCCGGAACTACCTTGCTGGACGTTGGTACGGGAGGTGGATTCCCAGGCATCCCACTTGCTATCCTATTCCCGGAATGCCATTTTACCCTGATCGACTCGATTGGGAAAAAGATCCATGTCGTTCAGGAAGTTGCTGATCAACTAGGGCTTGCCAATGTAACTGCAAAAAAAAACAGGGTTCAGGAGATCAGAATAAAGTATGATTTTGTTCTAAGCAGGGCTGTTACAGCCTTTCCGGAATTTGTTTCGATGGTAAGGAAAAATATTTCTCCGCATTCGAAAAATTCACTTCCAAATGGAATTCTTTATCTGAAGGGAGGCGATTTTGAATCAGAAATCAGCTCCTTCAAAGCTTCTGCAGAAATTTTTGATCTATCCGGAATCTTTGCAGAGCCCTTTTTTGAAACAAAGAAAGCAATCTATCTGCCGGTCAGGTAATTTATACAAAATATAAATATATTCACTATTTACCCAATTATTTGGACATTATATAAAAAAAAACTATTTTTGCACTCCTTAAATAAGAGAAATAAAAGTCGTTAATAAAATATTTTCCCGAGATGAAAAGAACATTTCAACCTTCGAACAGAAAAAGAAAAAACAAGCACGGATTCCGTGAGAGAATGTCAACGTCCAATGGTCGCCGTGTATTGAATGCCCGTCGTGCAAAAGGTCGTCACAAACTGAGCGTTTCTGATGAGCCTCGTCACAAGAGGTAATTTCTAAAATAAATTCCGGATGTGATGGACAAAAGGTAAAGAATCGGATTCTTTACCTTTTGTATTTTGCGGTAATGCGAAGATCCGATTGACAAAAACAATACCTTTGACTTGTTAAGATTTTGAATATTTTTTATGTCCTCAACGATATTTCCACTTTTCAATCAATCAGTTATTTCCCCTGAACTGCTCAGGATTGCAGGAAAAGTCGCTTCCGGTGAGCGCATATCTGCAGAAGAGGGTATTCTGCTCTTTCGGGAAGGTCCTCTTCCTTATTTAGCTGTCTTGGCCGACCATGTCCGTCACCGGATCAACGGGAAACAGGTCTTCTTCAATCGGAATATCCACCTCGAACCCACCAATATTTGTGTTAACCACTGCGCATTCTGTTCCTACCGCCGAAGAAAAGGGGAAGAAGGCTGCTGGGAGTTTGGTATTGATGAACTTGCACAGATGGCAGCAAGTCATGCCATTTCAGGTATCACGGAAATTCACCTGGTTGGGGGCGTTCACCCGGATCGAGATGTTCATTTCTACGCGGACCTGATCAGGGCGATCAAAGCAATAGTTCCTGACGTTCAGATAAAAGCATTTACGGCAGTAGAAATCGATGCCATGTGCCAATTTGCAAACATGGAAATCAGGGAAGGATTGAGTTTGCTGAAAGAGGCGGGACTCGTATCACTGCCGGGTGGCGGCGCCGAAATTTTTGATGAGACCCTTCGTGCTAAAATCTGTCCGGACAAAACAGGTTCGCAGGAGTGGCTGAACATACACCGCACCGCACATCAACTGGGCATTCCAACCAACTCGACCATGCTATACGGACTCATCGAGGATTATGCACACCGGATTGACCATTTAAGCCGTCTGCGCGCCTTGCAGGATGAAACAGGCGGATTCAATGCTTTTATACCCTTGAAATTTCGTCATTACAACAACCGGTTCTCCCACATTGAAGAGCAAACTACCGTTGAAGATCTGAAAAATTATGCTGTTTCCAGGATATTCCTTGATAATATTCCACACCTGAAGGCATACTGGCCCATGATAGGAAAACAGGTAGCCCAGCTTTCTCTTGCCTTTGGGGTGGACGATCTGGACGGCACGATTGACGATACCACCAGGATATATTCCATGGCCGGCTCAGAAGAACAATCTCCGGCAGCCACTACCGGTCAGTTGAAAGAGATGATCATTGGTGCCGGATTCATTCCCGTGGAGCGGGACACGCTTTACAATGTCTTAAGAAGTGACTAAAGTACTTGTGAACTCTGAGCATTATTGGAATTAAACAATAAAAACGCTTTAATCCTGATTAGAACCCAAATACTTTAGTCACTTTACTCACTTTAGTCACTTTAATTCACTTTGGATAAAAAATCCTAATTTTACATTCTATTCACAAGAATTCTGATCTTATGGTCCTCAAGGAATTTCTCCTCAGCAAAATATTCAGGAAACATGTGCTTGCTGCACTTCTGCTAACCATTGTTCTGCTTTGGGTAACCATTCAAATTTTATCATTGTACACCCACCGTGGTCAAAGCTTCTCAATACCTGATTTTACAGGAATGACCATCGCCGAAGCAAAGGTGGCAGGCAATAAAATGAAACTGCGGTTTGAAGTGGAAGATTCTGTTTACAAAGCCGGCAAAAAAGCGGGGACCATTCTGATGCAACATCCCGGAGCGGGTCATGAGATCAAGTCAGGAAGAATGATCTATCTTACCCTGGTATCATCGGTACCCGGGCAGGAATTGGTTCCCAAGCTCACAGATATCTCACTCCGGCAGGCCAGGGTTTTGCTTGAATCAAAGGGATTTACAGTAGGGAAAGTTGAATTTATACCATCCGAGTTCAATGATCTTGTACTTGAGCAAAAAAACAACGGAACACCTGTTTTACCGGGATCCCGTCTGGATAATGGGGCAACCATCGATTTGGTTGTCGGGCAGAACATCGGCACCGACGAAACCATTATCCCTGACTTCACGGGGATGACCATGGAGAATGTGCTTGCCATGCTGACCGCCCAACAATTGCAGACCGGCACCGTGGAGTATGATGCATCAGTAACCAACCGGGCCGACTCGATGGCTGCAACAGTAATCAGTCAGTTTCCTCCGGCCGATTCCACACTGATTGTTCCGGCAGGCAGTATGATTAATTTTGTCCTTTCCATTACCACGAAGGAATAACCCGGGATCCAACTTGAGATGAGCGAACAAGACGAAGGCTTTTTTGACGATACCGATCTCCAGGAAGAGAACGAAGAACTGGCCGGGCAGTTTGAACATCACCGCTTCGTTGCTGATCCCGGCCAGGGATTGATGCGGGTAGATAAATTTCTTGCCAACCGAATCCTGGGCACCTCACGAAACCGGATTCAGATGGCCGCAGAGGCTGAAAGTATCCTGGTTAACGGCAAACCGGTTAAGTCGAACTACCGGGTAAAACCCAATGATGAGGTAACTGTCGTGATGGACTATCCCCGGAGGGAAACCAAAATCATTCCGGAAGATATACCCATCAACATCATTTATGAAGATGAAGAGCTGCTGATAGTCAACAAACCTCCCGGACTGGTGGTACATCCCGGTCACGGCAATTACAGCGGGACACTCGTCAATGCGCTGGCATTCAAATTCCAGGGACTTCCTCTTTATGGAGGCGACGATCCACGGCCCGGACTGGTGCACCGGATAGATAAGAACACTTCCGGATTGTTGCTGGTAGCCAAAACAGAACACGCCAAACTCAATTTGGCGATGCAATTCTTCAGGAAGACGACCCATCGGCAATATGTAGCCCTTGTATGGGGGAATCTGGATAAAGATTCAGGCACGATCGAAGGGAATATCGGAAGGAGTACCAAAGACAGACAAGTATTCACCGTATATCCCAAAGGAGATCATGGCAAGCCTGCAGTGACCCATTACAGGGTGTTGGAACGGCTTGGGTATGTTAACCTGGTGGAGTGCGTCCTTGAAACGGGCCGAACACACCAGATCAGGGTTCACATGAAAGAAACCGGTCACCCTCTTTTCAATGATGAGGTATATGGGGGAGATAAAATATTGAAGGGCACCACCTTTACAAAATACAAACAGTTCGTAGAGAACTGTTTCACTTTGCTGCCACGACAGGCCCTGCATGCCAAAACACTCGGATTCATCCATCCGACAACCCACCAGGAGATGATCTTCGATTCAGAGTTGCCGGATGATATGAAAGCTTGCATTGAGAAGTGGCGGAACTATCTTACAAATAGGGAGGACAAGGATAAAGACTAAAGAGAAAGAAGCTGTTAGCAATTAGCTGTTGGCTGTTAGCAAAAAACGCTGCAGTTGGTTTTACTAAAGGCTAAAGTGGGAATTTGAGTTGGAATTTAGAAAAAAGAGATATATTGCAACTATTGAAGGGTAAGTAAAATTAGAAATCATGATAATGCGTTCTTCACTTTATCCTTTAGCCTTTAGCCTTTAGCCTTTGTTTTTTACCCTATAATACCTAATAAAAGAGCAAATGACATTAAAAAACATTGCAATCGTAGCAGGAGGAGATTCTTCCGAATATGTTGTTTCGATAAAAAGCAGCGCCAACGTTTACAGTGCCATTAACAGGCAGAAATTCACTCCCTGGATGGTTTCCATCCGGAACGGATCGTGGAAAGTTCTGGAGGCAGATAAGGAGATTGCTTCCGTCGACAAGGGTGATTTCTCTTTTATATTAAATGGGGAGAAGATCCTGCTTGAATATGCATACATTATGATTCATGGCACACCCGGCGAAGATGGCAACCTCCAGGGCTATTTTGAGATGCTGGGCATCCCCTACTCTTCCAGCGGCGTGCAATCATCTGCGCTTACTTTCAACAAAAATTTCTGCAACAAATACCTCAAATCGTATGATATTACCATGGCCAGATCATTGCGGGTCAGTTTGGGTGAAAAATGGAATCCTGCGGAGGTGGTCAGAGAGCTTTCACTGCCACTTTTTGTCAAGCCAGGCGCAGGCGGGTCCAGCTTTGGTATCACGAAAGTTAAAAAGGAGGAAGAGCTGACAGCGGCCGTTGACAAAGCATTGCTTGAGAGTGCGGAAGTTTTGATTGAGCAGTTTATCGAAGGGAAAGAGTTTACCTGTGGTGTCGTTAAAATAGGATCCAAGAAATTGGTTCTGCCTGTTACTGAGGTAATTCCAAAAAATGAATTTTTTGATTACGAAGCCAAATATACCCCCGGAATGGCAGAGGAGATTACTCCTGCAAGAATCAATGATGCTTTGACACATAAAGTCCAGGCCCTTTCCGCTGAGATTTACGATTTGTGCAACTGCAAGGGCATTGTGCGCGTAGATTACATCCTGAAAGATCAGACCTTCTATTTCCTGGAGATCAATACCGTACCAGGGATGACTTCTACCAGCTTTATTCCCCAGCAAATCACTGCTGCAGGACTTAACCTGACAGACCTGCTGACAGAAATTATTGTGGCTGATTTAAAAACATGAAAATCTGTATTAACATTCCGTTTAAAATGGATAATTTTAGGCAAATATATGCTTATGACGGCATCTGATTTAAAGGTTAAGATTATTCGGCAGATAGATTCTCTGGGAAAAGAAGAATTGGAAGAATTCTATGGCGTTTTGCTCAACTACATCAATGGACAAAAGAATGTAAAAGATTGGGATGCAATGTCAGCGTGTCAGCAAAATGGAATTTATGGAGCAATTCAAGAAATCGAAGCAGGTGAAGGAATTCTCCATGACATAATTTATCCACAAATGGTGCATAACTTGTGTTGAAAATCTGTTGGTAGTCCTTAAACAACTGATTTAGGCAAAGATGGTTTTTGCCATCCCCCAAAATATTAATGATGGATTTCCGCTTCTCCTCACTACCTTTGGAAAAGCACAAGAAATAAAAAATCTATCTGATCTTAAAAGCTTTATGGCTGAATCGCAGAATAATTACCGCAATAAAAGTAAACCAGGTACCACCATTGAACAGTTGAATGCCTATTATGGCAAGGTTCCGCCGCAGGCTACAGAAGTTGAGGAGGCGGTTCTCGGGGCCCTGATGCTGGAAAAAGATGCATACCATACAGTCCAGGCCATTCTGAAACCCGAAAGTTTCTACAAGGAAGAACACAAGAAGATTTTCAATGCAATCAAAGACCTGGCATCCAAGGAAAAACCCATTGACCTGCTGGTCGTTACCCAGGAATTGAAAAACCGGGGCGAGTTGGATGAAATTGGCGGTCCCCTGTATATCACCCAGTTAACCAGCCGGGTAGCCTCAGCAGCCCACATCGAATTTCATGCCCGCATCATCGCCCAGAAATTCATTCAGCGGCAATTGATTCTTATTTCGTCCGAGATTCAGAGCAAGTCGTATGAAGATTCCATGGAGCTGAACGACCTGATTGATTTTGCTGAAGCATCTCTGTTCAGGGTCACCGAGGGGAATATCACAAAAGAGTCACAGCCTATTAAACCCTTGCTGCAAAGAGCCGTTGTACAGATTGAGATTAACTCCAAAAAACCCGACGGACTGAGTGGCATCGCTTCAGGATTCTCCAAGCTGGATCATATAACCGGAGGATGGCAAAAGACCGATCTGATTATTATTGCTGCAAGGCCTGCCATGGGTAAAACAGCATTTGTACTGACCATGGCACGCAACATGTCTGTCATTCATAAAGTTCCGGTAGCTGTATTTTCGTTGGAGATGTCCTCACTTCAACTTGTGAACCGTCTGATCTCCGCTGAAACAGAGCTTGGTTCCGACAAAATTAAAAGTGGCAGGCTGGAAAACTGGGAATGGGAAGTTTTCAACCGGAAGCTTAAGAATCTGGAAGAGGCTCCACTGTTCATCGACGACACCCCTGCCCTCTCCATTTTCGAATTCAGGGCCAAATGCAGGAGGTTGAAGATGCAGTACAACATTGGCATCGTCGTAGTCGATTATCTTCAGCTGATGACCGCAGGAGGCGATATAAGGGGAAACCGTGAGCAGGAAGTGAGTATGATTTCCCGAAACCTGAAAGCCATCGCCAAGGAGATCGACGTACCGATCGTTGCACTCTCCCAGCTGAACAGATCGGTCGAATCGCGCGAAGGCAAGCGGCCGCAACTTTCGGATCTCCGCGAATCGGGTGCGATTGAACAGGATGCCGATATGGTAATGTTCATACACCGTCCGGAATATTACGGCATCCTGCTGGATCAGGACAACAACTCTTTAAAGGGTGTGGCTGAGATCATTGTTGCCAAGCACCGCAACGGGGCCATCGGTGAGTTTCACCTGTCGTTCAAGGCTCATCTGGCCCGGTTCAGCGATTTTGAACCGACCCATGAAGAACACTCGATCAGTGATCTTCACAAACCAAACGGGAAAAATGTATACCACTCCAAAATGAATGCCGAGCCCAGCAGGATAGAAAGTGAACAAGGCAAATCTGACTTCGGCCGGCCGGGAACCAGTTTTGCGGATGACACGCCATTTTAAATAAGAAAGGCTGCCCGGAGAGGCAGCCTTTCTTATTTAAAGCTCAATCAGGGATTTTGCACAATCAGCGGATTGGCATCAATTTCATCTTGCGGAATCATCCATGTCCACAGACTTCCTCCAGCCGGAACATTATAGACAACACAATAAGCCTCAACATGAGCACCCTGTCCTGCTGTGGCACCTACAGTTCTGACCAATGGAAGGTTTAACCGTTTTAAATCGGTCCAGTTTCTACCTTCACCCCAAAGCTCAATTCTTCTCTGGATCAGTATTTCATCGATCAAATCCTGTCCTGTCTTGGTTGATTTGACATACGCCGGATCTCTGTCCTTGGCCAGCAAGTAAAGTACATCTCTTGCTTCAGTCTCTTTCCCGGACCGGGCCAAAGCCTCTGCCTCTACCAGGTACATCTCTGCAACCCGGATCCATGGGTAGTCACCACGGCTATCAGAAACGGAAACGGCTTTAAATTTGGAGCTCATATAATTATATCTCACACCGGCTGGAGGCACTTCAGGCAGTTTAAGTGCCACAGCGGTAGGATACCAGAAACTCTTTCTCACATCGGTGGCTGATATCTTATCGTACAAATCTTTGGAGATTGATTTCGGACAGGTACGAATTACGGTGGAATTATAATTATGCGACATATAAGCGTAGAAGGAATAGAAGTAGAGTGTCTGGTCTTCCTGAACATAGTCAGACCACAGGTTCTCCGGATTTGTCTGATTTTTATATCCCTCCTGATGCTGGACAGCTGTCATAAAGGAATACCCGACTTTTGCGGCATTTGCTGAAGCAGCAGCTTGCGTCCAGTTCCCCTGGACAAGCGCAACCTGTGCCTGAATAGCAAGGGCAACAGATTTATTTAAATGAGATTTGTTTGCCCTGTTGTACCCCTCAAGGTTGGTTATGGCAGCCGCCAGGTCAGCATTAATTTTGGTGTATACCTCAGCGACCGTGTTCCTTGCCTGACCATCATAAGTTACCTGCTCCATATAAGGTACTCCCAACTGGCCGTTGGCTCCTCCCGGAACAAACCTGTCTGCCCAAAGCTGTACCAGCATGAAGTGTGCCCAGGCCCTGTAGGTCAATGCCTGACCTTTGATATACTTCTTCTCGGCATCAGACCCGACGATCTTGTCAATGTTATTGATGATCTGGTTGATATTGCCAATCAACCTGTAGAGGTTTGTCCAATACAAAACAGTGCCAGATTTCTGATTCCTATGATCTACCCACTTGTAGGTGTTTAAGAACCAAGTACTTGCAGTACTATTGAAAATATTGTCTGTTCCAAGAAAATCAATATGTTCATACAAACCTGCAAACCCTCCATGTGCCTGGGTACTGTTGTACTGGTTGTACATGGACCTGTGGACTCCATTGAGAGCGCCCCAGGCTCCGGAGATAGTAGTAAAAACATCATTAGCGGATAGCTGATCGGTAGGGCGGGTTTCCAGAAAATCCTTAGAGCAGGAGATTGGAATCATCAACAAGCCTGCTGCTAACATCAAAATATAAATTCTTAATTTTTTCATAACATCTTTACGTTTAGAAGTTTACATTAACACCTAAAGTTAAAATTCTGTTGAATCCAACATCATTTAAAATACTTCCGCTAAAGTTCTGGGTTGGATCCAGTCCCTTCTTGGAAGAGATCAGGGCAAGGTTCTCAGCAGAAAGATAAACGCGTAATGCATTCATATCCAAATTCTTTAGAACATTTGGCTTGAAACTGTAAGAAATATTGATATTCCTCAGGGAGTAATAAGTTGAACTGAGCAGCCACCTGGAAGAGGCTGCATTAAAGTTGGTGGTCTTGGAGTTATCCATTCTCGGCACGTTGGTAATCTGACCGGGGGTAGTCCACCGATCCATAATATCAACTGACTTTGCTGTACCAAAATTTCCGGAAGACATCAGGGATGCCCAGTTGGAATCGTAGGATTTACCTCCAATTGAATAGTTAAACTGAATGGAGATATCAATTCCATATACATTGAAGGATGGAGTCACCGAGCCGAAAACATCCGGCATACTGGTGCCGGCCCAGTCATATTTGGCCTTGGCCTGATTTAGTGTAACTTTTGTGCCATCGGCCATGGTTTTGCAATCTGTGTCAGCCCAAACCAATGCCTCATCAAAAAGATAAAGTGCGTCGCCATTGGCAGGATCCACGCCATACCACTGACGAAGCCAATAATCATAAATTGATCCTCCCTCTGCACGCTTGTAGCTACCTGAAATAATACCGTTGACACGATTCTTTTCAGGTAATTGCGTAATTTCATTTTTATTGGTAGCGGCAATCAGGTTGAGATTAAAACTGAAATTCTTCTTTTTAACCAGCTGCGCTGTAAGGTCAACTTCAAATCCCCGGTTGTAAAGTTTACCAATATTTCTGTTTTGTGATGTATAACCGGTTGTCGGGGCAAGAGGTACTGCAAAGATGAGGTCTCTGGATTCTTTGTTGTACCAGTCGACTGTGCCTCTCAACAAGTTGTCAAAGATACTGAATTCAAGTCCTATATCAGTCTGCGCGGTAGTCTCCCATTGAAGTTCAGGATTCCCGGGAACGGTCGATTGTATGTAGCCCGGTTCTGCCGCGTTGAAATTATAGTTGTACAATACCTGCCATGCGTAGTAGCTGATACCTCCATCGTTGCCATTCAGTCCATAGGAAGTTCTCAACTTTAAAAGGTCGACCCATTTCACTTCTGACATGAAATTTTCGCTGTTGATTTTCCATCCTCCTCCAAAAGAGTAGAAATTACCCCATCTGACCTGGTTTTCAAATTTTGATGATCCATCTCTTCTGAAAGAGGTTTCAAAAGTATATTTGCCATTCTCATAACCGTACGTTGCACGTGAAATATAACCTTCGGTACGATGGTTATCCACATAGGAGGAAAGGCTGTTGGTGGTTGTGAAGTTGATTAACTCTGAATTATCAGGGATTACCTGGCCCTGACGAAAACCGTAAAGTTCCTTGTACTGATTTCTATAGGCTTCGTGACCAGCCATAACCTTTACCTCATGCTTTCCAAAATTCTTGTTGTAAGTAAGAATCTGGTTATTGGTGAAAGTATACCGAATAGAACTTGTTTTAGAGGAACGGCCGGAAGGAGCTCCGTCACCAACCATCGTGTTTTCATATCTGCCAGAATAGGCATTGTTTATATCAATAGAACTCGACAGGCGAAATTTAAAATCTTTGAGAAAAGAAAATTCCGCATAGGTTCTTGACTGAACTGTATTCCGCTCAAAACTCCTGTCGTTCAGCATGTGCTCCGCAATACCATGACGGCCGTTGTTCTGGGCTCTTGCACCATAGGTAACACCGTCCTGAACAACCTGGCCACCAATATCCCATTGCTGCTGGCCTGTTGCATCGAGGATGTAATCACCTGTTGCCCTGTTGTGGAGGTAAACCGGATAAATCGGGCCCATGGTCCTGGCAAAATAAATTGGATTTGCATAACCCGTACTGCTTTCCGTATTGGCTGAATTGGAGGTATTGTAGGATGCACTGATATTTGCACCAAAAGTGAGCCACTTCTTCGGGGTTACATTGATGTTACCCCTTGCAGTGATCCGTTCGTAATCGGTCTTTTTGATCCAGCCATGGTCTGAGGTGTAACCGGCAGATAGATAATAGTCTACCATCTCTGATCCGCCATTGGCGGTCACGGTAGCATCTGTTCTGTTCCCAAGAGTCTCAACCGGTGAGTACCAATCCGTGTCGGTCCAAAGAAGTGTATTTGCAGCCGGATTTAGCTTTCCATCCACACCCACAACCTGGTCATTTGCAATGCCTTTGTAAGGATTGTAACCGAGTTGCGAAACGATACCGTTGGAGGTTGATCCTGATGCCAGAATACTTGCCTGGTCAATCGGCCTGGTAGATGTAACCAAACTGTTTCTCAATGATTCCCACATGATAGGATAATACTGGAATGCATCTATCCGGTCGTACTCAGGAAGACCCCTTCCGGATACACCCTGGGAAATGCTTGTGTTGATGCTCAATTTCTCCTTTTTACCCTTTTTGGTTGTTATCATGATCACCCCGTTGGAACCTCTGGCACCATATAGCGCAGTGGAGGCTGCATCCTTCAAAAAATTGACCGTTTCAATATCCGCAGGATTAATGTTTGCCATTACACCATTAAAAGGAGAACCATCCAATACGATCAAAGGATCTGATGAGTAATTCACAGAGCCAAACCCCCTGATCCTGATCGTCGGATCACTTCCGGGTTGTCCGTATGAAGTATTTACCTGTACTCCTGCTGCTGCTCCGGAAAGGGCTGAAAGAACGTTGGTAACTGGTCTTTTCTCCAGGGTGGCTGCATTAACCGAGGTTATCGCACCGGTCAAACTTGATTTCTTGGCTGTGCCAAAGGCAACCACCACAACTTCATCTACTGCAACACGCTCAGACTGCATGACTACCTGGTACGTTTTCGCATTGGTCAGGGCAACCTCAATGGATGTAAAACCGACGAAAGAAACCGTTAAATTTTTGGCACCTACAGGAACTTTCAGGGAAAAATGGCCATCCATGTCAGTAACAGTACCTACTGTGGTTCCTTTCACAATAACAGAGGCTCCGGGGATTGTAGATCCATCATCAGCGGAGGTGACCACTCCCGAGACATCCCTGGTTTGGGAGAAAACCAGTTGCAGTCCGATCAGACAGAGAAAAACAAGCAACAAATAAATTTTTTTCATTAATTTACTTTTTAGATTATACCTGGTTTAAAATACTTTGAAATAACACAATTTTGTCAAAAAGACTAACGAATTGTTAATTTTTGAGTACCAAAACAAATATATGTTAATTAATTGAAAATTCAATGTCCAATATCAAAAATTCAATATTTGTAATGATTACAAAAATCTTTCTTTTCAATTCCTGATCGGAAGGCTCTTAAAAATCATTCTTACAAATCTAAATAGCTGATTAATACCATATTTCCAACCAGGATACTGTTGTTCGGCAAGGGTTGGAATGGCGTTAACTAAGGTTGGTTCAATTAAAGATAACAAATAAGACACCGTTTTAAGCAAAAAAAGAGGATGTCTAATCTTTTTAGACACCCTCTTTTTTTATTTAAAAATGATCCTTTTATCTGGTACCACCAGCCCACCATACTTTCTCAGTATAGACATAAGCTCCGTCCCCGTAAGCATCCCTTACATTAGGATTTGTAGTAACGTCGCTACTTCCGTAACCGAACCGCAAAGGAAACTGTAGAGTATTTACAAGAGTAACAGGGGTTTCATTCATACCTTTCAAGCGCCGATAGTCGCAAAATGCTTCTACACCTTCGTCCTCATAGGCAGCAAGATACTTCTGATTCATGATTTCTTTCAATGGGTTGGCATCGAAAAGTGGCTTAACACTGGCAGTGTAGTATGTACTTGCATCTGTGGCAGTCAACCCGACTTTCACAAATGCAGCTTTGATACCCTCTATCAATGCAGCTTCAGCATTTGTTACCGAGGCAGGAGTTTGTCTCATGTATGCTTCTGCTTTCAAAAATTGAAGTTCATGATAGCTCAACAAATAAGTTGGGGCTGTAGTGGAGGTGAGTCCGGAATAGGCATAATATGACTGACGCTGATCAGGTTTCCCATTGGGAGCAAAGACGATCGTACCACCGGTGGTTACAGGCTTAAAGAATTTAGCCTTTCTTGGGTCATTTCTTGCAACAAGCTTGTCATTCAAGCTCTGGCTGGCTCCAAAATAGTTGCGATCCTGAAAAAATCGGGAGAAGGGATTTACAGATGTACTTCCATTGTAGTTGAATTTGAACTCTTCGGAACTGCTGGCGAAGGATGCAGCTGCATATTCGATAACCTTACTGTAGTTGGGAGCAGATTTCGACAAGCGCATGGTATATCGTGCCAATAACGCATTTGCAGCTTTTATCCATTTTGGCTTATTCCCTCCATAAATCAGATCCTGGGTACCAAGAGAAGGAAATGTCGTTGTTTTATTCAGGTTTACAATGGCCTCATTCAACAATCGGAAAACCTCTGTGTATATTGCCTGCTGTTTATCAATTTTAGGCTGAAAGATAACTCCTGGCTGGATTGCTTCTGTAAATGGTACATCTCCATACATGTCAGTAAGCATGGCAAGATTATAGGCGAAGAGAACCTGAGCAATCCCAAGATTAAGATAATTGCCTGCTTCATCACCAGAAGTACATTTATCAATGACAATCTTCAGGGTATGAAGATTATTGTACTGACTAACCCATCCATTGTTATACGTGGAAGATGAAACAGGTTCGTTAACCCGGATTTCGGCATTGTACATTTGCCCCCAGACGCCAACATTCAGCTCCATATAGCAGGAGGTATAAAATGCATAATCCGAACCTGTAATGGAGAATGCGGTTGATGTCATCACGTCGGTTACTATTAACCGGCTGGCCATATTCGTGGGATTGTTTGGATTTTGATTGATTTCATCCATTATGCTCTCAGAACACGCGGCCATCGTGAAAATCAACAGGAACAATGAATATAATTTGATTGATTTCATGATATGACAATATTATAAATTAGAATATTAAGTTTAATCCTAAGCCGAAGCTCTTGGCCTGAGGTAAACTGAAACGTTCGAAAGCACCGCCCATATTTGTGTTACCTTGTGTTGCTTCCGGGTCAAAATTAGGAAGATTGGTCCACAAAAGAATATTACGGGCGAACCCGGTTACATTGATATCCAATCCACCCAGTTTAGGAACTTTATAGGAAATAGCCAGTTCTCTGAGTTTGACAAATGAGTTGTTGTAAACAAATGCCTGATCAATAGCTCCCAATGTATTTGCATACAAGTTGTAATTTGCTGTAAGATCATTGGGCCCACCACGCTGAATATCATTAGGCTGTCCATTTGCCTTAAATCCCGGATAGATAAATGGGGTAGTACGGTCTTCGGTTGTCTTTGACAATCCATAAGTATACTCCATTAATCCGTTGGTCCCATGGTACATTTGGCCTCCATTTTTCCAATCCATGGTAGCTGTCAGAGATACGCGTTTGTATCGATAGGTGGATGATGCTCCCAAAATAAAGTCAGGAGAGGCAGTTCCAATAACATCAGGCTTTCCGGTCATTGGAAATCCATAATAAGCACTTTTCGGATCCTCGTTGACCAAAATTCTTCCCTGCGTATCCTTTGCAAATGATGATCCGTAAATTACAGGGAATTTGTATCCAATACCTGCACGAACCTGTGGGGTAGTGAATCCGCCAAGGAAGATACTCTCTACTCCCGGAGCTAGATCCTTCACATAGTTGTCCATCTTGGTGAAGTTTACATTAATTACCCAGTCCATATCCTTTTTACGGATTGGATTTGCCATAAAGGTGGCCTCATGCACGTTCGTATAGATGGCGCCTCCGTTCATATTCAGGCTTGACGCTCCGGTTGAGCCGGCCAATGGAACAGCAAAGATCTGATTGTTAACATCCTGACGTGAATAGGTATATTCAATACCTATCCGGTTATCCAAAAATTTAAGGTCCACCCCTACCTCATAGGAAACTGTATTTTGAGGTTTGAGATTAGGGTCATACATCGTAGAAGAAGGGATATATGCACTAACACCGTTTAAAGGATATACAATGGGAGAACCTGTCCAAAACCCTCCACCGTAACCAGGGGCTGTAAAGTAGTCCTGCAAATATCTGCCTGGCTGACCAACCTGCGCGTAAGAAGATCGGATTTTCCCATAGGATAGCACCTTATTCCCTTTAAGCGCCTCAAGTTCTGTAAAAACGAATCCAAGGGATAACGAGGGATAGAAGAATGAACGATTGCCGTTCGGCATGGATGATACAATGTCGTTACGACTTGTAACATTCAGGTAAAGCAGGTCTTTGTAGGAAAGCGATGCGCTGCCGAAGAAACCGACGGCTCTTCTCTTGGATTGAGATTCAGATGCATCTTTGACCGTTGCATTGTTGATATGTGCCCATCCACCAAAGTTAAAGTTTGTACCTGACTCAGAGTAGCTTTTGTAATTTTCCTGGTTGACTTCATTTCCCAGCATTACATTCAACTTAAGGAAAGTATTGATATTCATATCATAATTGGCAGTAAGCAGCGAATTATAAGTTACAACAGTGTTACCGTAGTTGCCGATGGAACCCAAAGTATTCTTGCTTTTGTACTCATTGATATCCTGGAAGTTGGTTGAATAAGAATCTGCTCCAACCTGGTAACGAAACTTTAATTTTTTACTGCCATCTGCACTTATTTCAGGTGCGAACTCGAGGAAGCCGTTTCCAAAGAAGCGATTTGTTCTCTCATCAAATTTATTGTGCTCAACAGCCCAGTACGGGTTATTAAAATTAGTGGCACGGTAAAGAATCTGAGCGTATGGATCACCTGGTACAGCATATGGTATGCCTTGCAAATCATAGTTCTTTGGTGCGGCAAAAACTGTTGCAACCAAAGCATCGTTGGCACCAGGCGCCTTTTTAATGTAGGTCTGGTTGTAGTTGGTTGAAAATCCAGTCTTCCACTGCTTGCCCAGTTGAACCTCGGCACTAGCTTTTGCGGTATAGCGATCCATTGAAGTACCGGGTACGATACCTGATTGATTGGTGTTTCCGAGGCCAAAAGAAAAGGAGCCATTGTCCATTGCCTGACTAATATTTGCAGAACTATTGAGCGTAAACCCTGTTTCGAAGAAGCCGCTAACGTTATCATAAACCTGTGGAGTTACCCAGGGATCCAATCCTCCCAAAGCACGTTGAGGCACATAATACTTACCCGGATATTTTGTTGCATCATTACCGTTGTTTGCATTAGCAACGTTACCACCATAGGTCTTATCGTTTGGAAGCTCCGAAATTTTTGGGCCCCAGTTACCGGATCCGTTTGGATTAAAGGCATAACCCGTAGCATTGGGTGTACCCTGAGCCCAGGTAGTCTGGTATTCCGGTTTTCTCGAGATTGCCTCTGAACTTCCAAATGTTGAAATTGAGATGACCGGTTTACCCTTCTTTAGTCCTTTGCCACTCTTGGTAGTTATGACCACAACACCATTGGAGGCCCGGATTCCGTACAGAGCGGCAGCGGCCTGACCTTTCAGAATGTTGACACTTTCAATATCGCTGGGGTCAATATCAACGGCACGGTTGGCTACGTCAGTACCCGTAACACTACTACCAGTGCTGTAGTCGGCATTGGATGCGACAGGCATACCATCTACTACATATAAAGGCTGATTATTACCGGTAAATGAGCGAGCCCCACGAATCGTAATCTGAGTTGAAGCTCCCGGGCTACCACTCGAAGGTTTTATTTCAACGCCAGAGAGTTTCCCCTGAAGCGCCGTAGCAAAATTACCTGCTCCGGTACGCGTCAGCTCTTCATTTTTAACATCCTGCACGGCATAACCAAGTGCTTTGCGCTCACGCTTCATACCAAAAGCCGTAACAACAACCTCATCCACACTTACATTCTCCGACTTCAATGCAATCTTGTAGGTACCCGCAGCGGTAATAGCCACTTCAGTAGAAGCCATTCCTACGAAAGATACGACAAGCGTTTTGGCACCTTCCGGGACTTTAATTGAAAATTTACCGTCAATGTCGGTAATAGTCCCAACCGTAGATCCCTTCACAACAACCGAAACCCCCGGAATTGAGGTACCGTCATCGCTGGAAGTCACAACACCCGTAATTTGACGGGTCTGCGCGAAGACAACCTGTAATCCCATCAAGCCAAGGAAGACAAGCAACAGCGAAATTTTTTTCATTGATTTGTTTTTAAGATTAAACACATGTTTAAAGCACACAATATTCTACAGGAAAGATCATCTAACTGTTAATTTTTATGCATTAATACAAAAATATGTAAATAACCACTAAAATCAAAAAATCTTATACTATCTGGAAACAATCTAAAAAGATAGGAATTAACAACTTCCAATAGGTTTAAATAAAAAATGCCACTGAGAAACAAAGAAGTAACATCGAAATTATTTGCGGTCACAGCAGGGACCTGAATTAAGGGATCAAAAATCAGATTTAAAATTTGTATATTTGAATAGTAAATTAATTATTATGCCGGAGGTTTTTAGACAGCTCGGTTTTGTCTTTTTCTTTTATGCCAATGAAGGAATTGAGCCAATGCATGTTCATGTTAGAAAAGCCGGTGGTTTTGCAAAATATTGGATTGAGCCGGTAGAACTTGAATTTTCACAAGGGATGAAGGTGAATGATCTCAAGACTGCTGAAAAATTGATTTTAAATCATCTTGATCTTATAAAAATTAAATGGGATGAAGTACATGGTAGCTGAATTACTATTCACCATTAAGAATGCATGGATTGAAAACAATATGGTTTGTTTGTTAATGACCGACAACAAAGAAATCCGTTTCCCTGTTGAAGCCAACAGAAAATTAAAAAATGCCACTGAGAAACAAAGAAGTAACATCGAAATTATTTGCGGTGGTACAGGATTACATTGGCCTGATCTGGATGAAGATCTATCGGTTACCGGTATAATTGAGGGACGATACGGATATTAACTTAGGCTGCTCACTTACCTCTATCGCAAGCTAATTTAACAAAGAAAGGAGCCCCCCCTGCGGGAAGCTCCTTTTTGTGTTCGTTGATTCGAAGAAATTCCGAATCAATTACTTAAATATTAAGCTATTATTTTGGAGAAATAACTGCCTTCAAATAGCCGGCAGGGACACTATTGCTCCTGGCTAATGGTTGGGAACTACAATCCCCCATAACGGACTTTCACTATCAAAACCATGCCCGGCGCACAAAGAAGATGGCTTCAAGGTTAACCCTGAAGCCATCAAATAAATAATTTATTTTTTCTTTCTAAAGTTGCAGTGTTCTTCAGAACTGATTCCTAAATGTTATGGCTTCGTAGTTAACACTGCCTCAAAATAAGGCGTTGGCCAACCGTAATCCATGCTAATTTCAGCGATTGATGAACCACTCTGAATAAAATCATACCTAATGACCCAAACAGGAAATGCTCCACTATTATTAATTGTTCCTGTACCTTGAATTGAATACTCTGATTGAGCAGCACCATTGTAAGTAGTTTTACAATACTTTTGCAATGGAATAGTTAGCGTATTTCCAGAAATTGTATAAGTACAAGTACCACCGGAAACAATCTTCTCACCCCACCAATCCAACATCCAACCAAATCCCAAGCCAGTTATCGTTTTGGCAGTACAACTTTCTGTGGACTTTACTTGACTTGTATAATCAGCATCCGTTCCCTTCCATGTCAAAACAAGAGGTGTCAAATAAGAAACTGCTTTAGCAATGGTATATTTCGCACCAACTTTTTTAACAGTTGCCAGGTAGGTGCGATATAAACCGCATGGATTCGCATTGTTCATAACATTGGGATAATCCAATTTCAGATCAATCATGCCCAGTTGAGTAAATTGCAGCAACAAACTTAAAGTAACGGTATTGTTAATCGTTCCCGCATTAATGGTAGATAAGATATCAACTCCAAGTACATAGTCATCATCGGCCAAAGTAGCAAAATCAGCAAAAACTTCATTTGCTTTAGCTGCATTAATGGTCTTTACAATCGACATGTCACTTTTCTTCAAAACCAAAAGTCGTAAATCTACAACGTCATCCGCTTTAAGATCAACACCAATTGAAGTTTTGACATCCGTAGTTGTCACAAGAGCAACGCCCATTTTAGGGCTTGTCCCATTCACTGCAATAAATGAGTTCACTGGAGTAGTTGTTTTAACGCCTCTTCCATCAACAATTTCAACTTTCCAGTAATAGCTCTGTCCGTCCAATACCGGGACAGTTAATGTCTGTGCAGTTAATCCGCTTTTATACAATGCCGGAGCTTTCCCTGTCCCAAAATATACATTCCAGTTCTGGGGATCGCCATTTGCACTAACTGAAGTCCACGTTAAATTAACAGTGGTTCCTGTGAAGAGTACTGTACCATCAGCACGTACTGCCGGTGAAGTAATTGTAGGTGTGGTAAAGGCTCCATATATTTTAACAGTTGAACTGTCTTCTGTACAGCTAAAAACTGAAAATAAGCTGAATATTAGAAGCAACGCCACAAAAATTCTGTTGTTTCGTTTCATCGATTTAAATTTTTATATATCAATAAAGTTTTTCATTCCTGGAATTAGAATTCAAATTACTTAAATCTTTGAATTCGTCTCACGAAGTTTACGTGGTGCTGCTTTGTTGTAAGCATAATATAATTCAAACACCTTAGTTACAGGGTTGTAGTAATTCATCGGCTCCCCATTAAACGTAGTATATACAAGGAAGTCAGTAGGATCACCCATACCGGTTACCTTCAGGTCGCATTTATTCACGGTTACACCATTTACAACCATGGTATTCGTGGTAATGGTAATATCAAGTCCATATCCGCCGTAATTACCTACCTGATCTTTATGGACTGCGGTTCCGTTAATTGTAGCGAACCTCAGTTTTGGATATTTAAATGGCTCCATTCCCAAAGTAGGGTGATCACGGAATCCTTCAGACAAATAGTCTCCTTCCCACTCATTAGCCAACGGGAATGCATACAATACTGTTTTCATATTTCCGGCAATCGGAATATCCGAAGGTGTTACCGAGGTAATGGAAACTGCAGTCATATAGTCACCCGTAAGCTTTACCGTATCTGCCCGTGCAACACTAAAGCGCACATAAGCATTCCTGGTACCAGCTTTGATGGTGATCGTAGGATCCAAAAGTTTAACAGAAGGAAATGGTTTATAGGTTTTATATGGACCTGTTCCCGCATCTGCTTTCAGTTTCGCATTATATGCGGTTATTGCCGCATTATCAAATGCCACTCCCAATGTATAATCTTTTGTAGGTAAGGCATCCGTTGCAATGTTTACCAAAAATTTAATGGTTACTTCATCTGGAATTGGAAGCAAGCTTTGGGTCTGTAATCCGGGGAATGCAACAGTTGCATACATTTTCCCGGCCAGATCATCCGTCCAGTATTCTCCCTTGTTATCGTTCAGGCAGGAGTTCAAAAGAAACATCCCGGCAAGAAAGGAGAGTGAAAATATTACTTTGTTTTTCATATTAAAAATTTTAAAATTTTAACAACCGATCATTAACGATTCTGCCAGAATATTTTGGATGTAAAGGCGCTGATTTTACCGACTGCCACAACGCTTTCGTTGTTGTTATCGAGCTCTCTTTGGGGGATGAGTAAACGTACAGGAGGTGTTGCATTTAATTTTGCTTTATCCTCGCTGAAATGGATGAAAGAAGGAATTCCGGTTCTTCTGTAATCCGTCCAGATTTCAATAGGGGCAATCCCGTTCAATGAAATCCATTTCTGCTGCAAGATCAAAGCGAGCTTGTTGGTCGCCAGGTCATAGTTGACTGTAGCTTTATCACCGGCGGTATAAGCAGCAGCAGTTGATGCGGAAAATCCCATGTACTCAAATGACTGGCCCATCGCTGCATTGTAAAGGGTCTTGGCCGATGAACCGGCGAGGTAGCCTCTTTCTGTAGCTTCAGCCTGGACAAACAAGCTCTCGAAATCAGTTAAGATTGGAGCTGACTTATCATAAGTTCCGATCATGTATCCTTTAACACCTTTGGAATAGCCCATTTGTGAAGTAAAGGAAGATTGAAGAAGCGGAGCTGACTGTCCAAGGAAGTTCGCAGCGTGACCGGTCGTAGCTGGTTTATTAAAGAATCGGTCAATACGCGCATCCGCGGCAGCAAGCATGAAATCAACCGCGTCCCTTCCTGCATGCCAGTAAGAAACTCCACCATCCTGCTGTGTTCCGGCTGCAGAGTAAAAACTGTTGTAAAAAGGATTGGTTTTACCTGAAGACTCCAGGTAGCCTGGATTGACCAGGGCACTTTCCCCTGCACCTAGATAACCAACGGATGCTGTTGTAGCAATCGCCGCTTTGATATAGGTATCGCGACCGGTCATTAAGGACTGGTGAATCAGCATTCTCAGTTTGATGGTGTTGGCAAATTTTGCCCACAAGGTCATATTGCCCTTAAACATGATATCGCTGCTTGCAGTGACAGCATTTACTCCTGCAGGAGCAGTCTGGATTAACTTGATGGCTGCATCCAGCTTAAGAATCAGGTCTTCATAGATAGCTTGCTGTTTGTCGTACTTGGGTTTCAGAATTCCTTCATTTGCCTTGAATGCTTCAGTGTAAGGAACATCACCCCAGCAATCCACCAGGTTTTGCATAAGGTATACCTTCATAATCATTGCTGTTGCCAGAAAGTAAACATCTTTGGGATCTGTAGCAGCTTTTTCTATCTCTGTCAGGTTTTGACCATAGAGGTAACTGTAGCTGAACGGATTCTGGTAACTGGTGTTCGATAAATTATATTGAAGAAGTTGGCTTGGTTGGCTATAACCAGCACTGATCGTCCACAAACCATGCCACAGGTAAACAAATCCATAATTACCTGGAGTATTCATCATGGTTGCAATGTTGTTTAAAGCAGCAGGCAGCAATAGTTTGGGTGATACCGCGGATGCATTGTTCGGATTTTTTTCATTCACAGAAAGAAAATCAGAGCAGGAACTTCCGAATATAACCACAGAAACTAACAGGGTTAATATTTTCTTATTCATCTTCATATTCATTTTAATATTAGAAAGTAAGTTTTACACTAAAACCATATACTCTTGTCGGAGGGGTCTGGTCGTATGTAGTATAACCGACGGCATTACTGGTCGTAGCAGAGTTGTTGAACTCAGGGTCAGTCCAGACGTTGGATTTGGGGCGAAGCATCAATAGATTCCTTCCAATCAGGGCTACCTCGGCATTCTGAATGGCATTGCCACCGAAAAGCTTCTTCACAGGAATATCATACGAAAGGGCTACCTCTCTCAGTTTCCAGAATGCGGCACTGGTAGTATAGGGACCACTTACCTGATTACCACCGTAAGGAGAATCTATCCAGAATGCTCTTCCAACATCCTTAACCAATGCGGTTGTATTGGGTGTAAATACACCGGGTGATGTTTCTATGACAGAACCGGGGATGATGAATGGTTGCCGTCCGTTTTGGGCGGAGTGTTCCGAGGTGCCTGTAAAGTCAAGATCCATACCAACAGCATTCACGATCACATTGCCACTTCTGTATTCAGCAGTTGCAGACAAACGGAAACCAAGGTAGTTTACATCTGTGGAAATTCCCAGGGTATGGTTGGGGTTGGCATGACCAACGTGTGCAAGTTCCGTTTGTTTACTAGGCAGACCGGTAACCGCATCGACAACGATATTTCCATTGGGATCCCTGACCACATCGGATACCTTGATTGCAGGAAACTGTTGTCCAACAATAGCATAGGATGCGCTGGTAATGGTACCATCAATGATAGCCAGTTCATTTAACGTACCGGGTAAAATGGAAATTACTTCTGATGTCATGTAAGAATACGCGACGGAGGCATTCCAGGTTACTTTTCCCAAATTAAGTATAGGGGTGAATTTCAAATCCGTTTCGATCCCTTTGTTCTGCATTTCACCGGCGTTGATCAATGCACTGTAGTAACCGGTAGCGGCAGAAATATTCGCAGGGATGGTCTGATCAAAAGTTTTTGACTGGTAAACGTTGGTTTCAAGATGGATTTTATTTTTCAGGAAACTCAACTCCATCCCAAGTTCAATCTCTTTGGTCGTTTCAGGTTTCAACAACGGGTTGCTTAAGGTAGTGCCCAGGGAGAACCCTGCAACTGATCCGTAAGGAAAGCCTGCTCCAGCATTGTAGGCAGGAAGTGTTCCATACCAGTTACTCAGTGAAATCTGACCAGTCTGTGAGTAACCACCGCGTACTTTCGCAAAGGAAAGTGCCTCGTTGTTAATTATCGACGGGAATATTTGTGAAAGAATCACACTGGCGTCGATAGCAGGATAAAAGAAAGAACGATTTTCCTTTGTCAACCTGGAGTCCCAGTCGTTACGACCTGAGAAGTGAAGGAAAGCATAGTCCTTGTAACCAACTGTCACGTCTGCAAACAGACCAATAGAATTACGTTCATTTGTCGTTTGACTCACATTTGCCTCACCGATACGGTTGCTGATATTGTAAAATTCCGGAATAACCAAACCACCATCAGCAGCATCGTAAATCGATTCATATTTCTGACTGTAGATGGAGTTACCAACAATTGCTTTCACGGCAAAGTCATCAAATTTCTTGTCGAATGTAGCAAGGAAGTCGTTGGTCAGAATAAAAGTACTGCGCATCTGATCGCTGGCAAATGCCTTGTAGGGAGATTTCTGTCCCATGTGACCTCCACCCCAGGGGTCTGTCGCGGAATAGGCATTGTAGATTGCCTCGTCCCGGTAGTTGTGGTTGTTTGTACCATTATAAACCAGACCGGTCCGGTTGCTAAATTCCAGCCATTTGGTGGGTTTCAGGGACAGGTTAACTGATCCCATAACATCGTTGCGATCCTGGTTCTGGCGGGAATGTTTGATCTGCCAGTAAGGGTTTGGATAATAGGCATTGAAATAACCATCCAATTGAGCAAAAGGATTGTTCTCAATGTCTTTGTAATTTGTGACAGGTATTTCAGGAGGAGTATTCAGCAAGGTCCAGTATACACCACGGCCTGCGCCCATGTCACCACCTGAAGTACTTGTCTTGGTTTTGGTAAAGCTCAATGAATATTCGGCGGCGAAGATGCCATATTTGCGGCCGGCTGCCATACGGGCTCCCGTTCTCCTGTTGGTATCGTCAGGAATTGTACCCGTACTTTTTACATCCTGTGCGGAGAGATAGAAATGACTCTTGTCATCACCACCTGATACAGAGATGTCGTTTTGCATGGTAACACCGGTATCGAAGAAGTTTTTCTTCTGGTCCTTCACGGCACTGTAAGGGATCATCTGGTACGTACCATCCACAAGTTTACCACCGAGGATGACCATATCACCATTGAATTCAGGACCATATGTCTGGTTCTCATAGGAGGTATGCGGGTCAGTATTTCTACCGTCCCCTACCCAAAAGGTGTAGTTGTTGTCATTATTGGCAACCGTCTCGTTGGAACCTCCACCAAAACGGGTCTGAAGATTGGGGAGATAAGAGACTTGCTCGAAGGTGGTGACGTTACTGATTTTAACTGTAAGTTTTCCTTTGTCGCCTTTTTTGGTGGTTACAATCATCACACCGTTCGAAGCATCATTTCCGTAAAGAGCCGCAGCGGAAGCGCCTTTCAACACATTCACATCCGCGATGTCGTTCGGGTTGATGGAATTCAGATACGTTGCGCTGACAGGAACTCCGTCCAATACAACCAAGGCCTGGTTACTGGCCAGGAAGTGGCGGTTACCACGGAGGGTTATTTTGGTATCCGGATTAACACCGTTGTTGATGGTATTGATTTGCAAACCTGAAACTTTGGCAGCCATACCATTCATCACGTTGGAAGCACCTGCATTGGTCAGTTCCTGGTTGTCCACTTTTGCTGTGGCAACACCCATCTCTTTGGGTTTCCTCTTGATGCCCATGGCAGTTACGATAACCTCCTCGACTCCGACGGATTCTGGCTGCATAACGACTTTATAACTGCTTGCGGAGGTTAGTGAGACTTCGGCAGAAGACATACCAACAAAAGATACGACAAGTGCTTTGGCACTTTCCGGAACTTTCAGGGTAAACTTACCATCCATGTCGGTAACTGTCCCAAGCGTAGATCCCTTCACAACGACTGATACCCCGGGTATGGAGGTGCCGTCATCGCCGGAAGTCACAACACCCGTTATTTGACGGGTCTGTGCGAAGACAACTTGTAATCCTATAAAACCCAGGAAAACAAGCAACAGCGAAATTTTTCTCATAGACAAATTTTTAGCGTTAAACAAAATTGAACTGTAATATAGTTAGTGAAACAAAAATTACCGGCACACTTTCCGAACGATTTATGAAAAATGTCAGATTTTTAACAGAACAAAGTCAACAAAGCCGATTCAATGTATAAAACCTGCCCTTTGAAGGAGATTCTAACTTTGAACGGCGATTGTGTTAAAAATTGTTACACAGTGCAAATATATTTAAAGAAACGGATCGTGCAATAGTCGATAAAGTTTCTTTTTCCTGACTTCCAGCCCACTAATATGACAAAAATCATAAAATTGGAACACTTGAAATTTTTAGTCCAATCTATAATATTGTAAATGTGCAAATTAATTTTTGGATCTTCAGACAAAATGATGTTGTCCGGAATCATTTCAAATTAACACCCAAATTAATACTAATCCGACCATACTTCAACCATGGGGGGTATTACAAAAATATTTATTGTTTTTATGATTTGTGCTTGCATTTCATAGGGGGGTGCATCTGAAATTGTGATTTCCTGGAAACTACTTTGTACGGCCAGCTACCCATATTAATATATTGGCAAATATCATCCGGAATAACACCATGAAAATATATACCTTATTTTATATGATTGTTTTTGACAAGTAAATTATTATTAAGAATGATTCTTTATTATGGATCGGAATAAATCCAGCATCCTGCAAATAAAGAATCAATGGCTTCAGGTTATTTTTCAGTTAAGCAAAAGGACATGGTCATGGAACTTCAATAATACCCTATCTGCATTTTCGTCTCATCTTCAAATCAGCTAATCAGCCCATCAACTCATCTTCTAATCAACACATGCTCTAATCATCGCATCAGCCAGTCAGCCAATCTGCACATCAAAGCATTTCCAGCAATTGTTCCAGGTGTGTGATGATCGTTGTGCTTGTTCTGGAAGCGTTATGGTTTTCGTCTTGCGGAGGGGGCAATTTTTCAGTCATCGGACAATAATATACCTGATCCATCCCAAAAAGTTTGGCTCCAATGATATCCGCATCCCATGAATCACCGATCATCAGGCTCCTCTTTTTCGGTGCGTTCATGGATTTTACGGCATGTTCAAATATCTTTCGATGTGGCTTTTGGGCTCCCACCTCTTCTGAGATGAATACTTTATCAAAATACTTCTTCAATCCGGACTGAATGAGCTTATCCACCTGAACCTCCCGAAATCCATTGGTGATAATGGACATTTTGTATTTATGATGCAGAAAATCCAGAACGGTGATAGCTCCCGGCACAAGTTTCAATTGTTTTGGCATCTCTTCCAGATAAGCCTCATTCATTGAATCACCCATGCCTGGCATTGGAGTATTATTTAATTCAAGCGATTCCTCAAACCGGAGTCCGCGCAGTACATTTTTGGTGATCTTATTATCCTTGTAAAGATCCCAAAGTCTTTCATTTACCTTTTGATAAATGGAGAAATAGCTGTCGTAAGCTCCAACTCTGTCCAGAATATCCATTTTCTTCAATGCCAGATACAAGGCATCATAGGAATTTGCATTGAAATCCCAGAGGGTGTTGTCAAGGTCGAAGAATAGATGGGTGTATTTCAT
>JANYKW010000117.1 GCA_025358025.1 Bacteroidia bacterium
TACATATTCCAGTGATACCCGTTCACGTTTTCCGGTGATACCCGTTCACTGTTTGTTAAAAAGCGATTATGCAGATTTAAAATTAATACTTTTTCCTTAGACTTTCTCCTTTTAATTGAAATCGTATTGATTTATGAACGATTCTGTCCAGGATGGCTTCAGCAATCAGCTCATTACCAATGACAGCATACCAATCATTGACTGGTAGCTGACTGGATATTATCAATGCTTTTTTCCGATATCTGTCGTCAATAATTTGCTCAAAGTCGTTTTGTTGTTGCCCTTCTAATGCTTTCATGCCAAAGTCATCTATGATTAACATATCCACACGTGAGAGTTTTTGCATGAATCGTATTTCCTGTCCCTGCAATCGTTCTAGTTTGATTTGATTCAATAATTTTTGCATGTTGAAGAATAAGATATTAAACCCCAGCCTGCAGGCCCTATCGCCTAGTGCTACAGCCAAATATGTTTTTCCTGTTCCTGTAGGACCGTTAATCACTATTGTTTGTCCATTACGAACAAAGTCACACGTACCCAATTGTGCCACTGTAGTTGCGTCAACACCTCTGGCGGTATTATAATCAAGCTCCTCAAGCGAAGCCGGATATGGGAACGCCGCTTCTTTGAGCAATCGGGCAATACGGTTTGTTTTTCGGGTGTCTTGTTCGGTTTGCAACATAAGTTGCAGCCCATCCATGAGTGAGAGCTTGTCGGCTCTGCGTGTCTCACAAAGGGATGTCCAGCAATCTGCCATCCCGGGAAGCTTCAGCTTGTGAAGCGTTTTTTCAATTTCTTGCATACATTTTTTTTAAATGGTTATTTATAATAAGAGTTTCCTCGCATATTTTCATGATTAGTTGGCTGTGGATTAATGCGTTCCTTGCTTTCGCTTTGTGATTTGGCCACATTGAGATTGCTGATCACATTTTGTAGAAACTTGCCCGAGTATGACCTATTTTGGATAGCTATCTGGCAGGCTTGTTCAAAATCGGCTATTGGTGTTTTCCTGCCAATCGAAAGCATATAATCACAGGTTTTGTATTTGAACTCCGGGGGGATCTGACGTTGTTCCAGGTCCAGAAACATGTCTGATACAAGCTGCTTGAATACAGCACTATGCTTATCCGCTTTTTCCTGATAATACTCAGGCGAACGGCTCAAAAAGGCGTTGGAATTGGATGCCAGATGTTCGCTTTTGTGCGTATGCCCAAAGCCTAAGCGGCGCTCATGTGTAGACACTAATTCATTATTTACAAAGATTTTGACCAATGTGCGGGTGTAAATAACATGGCTACGCTTTCCAATGTGGACAAAAGGAACCGAGTAGTAATGTTTGTCTCGTGCCAAATAAATGAAGCCATCGTTGCGAACCTGTAAATCACACGTAAGTTTCATCTCATAAGATCCCTCGGGCAAAGGGGAGAGCGTATCCTTTTCAACGGCAAAGAATTGTTCTTCACGACTATATGGCCGTTGTTGCATCCGTGTCTGATTGTGTTCAAGCATTTTCTGGGATACCGCCTCATTTAAATCCTCCAATGAATAAAAGGTCGTGTTGCGAAGTCTGGCATATACACGCCTGTAAATAATCTTCACCTGGTTCTCTACCAATGCCTTGTGTGTAGGAGAATAAGGGCGACAAGGGATGGTTACAAAACGATAATGATTGCCCATATCTTCCAACGCTTTGTTCAGCGTTGGCTCATACTTATCCGCCTTTATTACAGCTGATTTAAGGTTGTCTGTTACCAAAATCTTTGGTACGCCTCCTATGGTTTCCATACACTTGGAAATGGCATAAAGAAAATCCTCCACTCTTTGTGAGGGAATACACAAGGCAAAGGCATAATCCGTGTAAGGTAAACACGCTACAAATACCTGCACCTTAATAATTTCACCTGTTTCTACATTTACGTATTGCAATGTATCGCCCGCAAAATCGACAAATAATTTTTCACCTGGAACATACGTGTCACTCAACACAGTAGTAGGCGCAGAGGCAGCTAATTGCTGCTTTAAGTGATGGAAAAACTGAGACTTACGATAACCATCAGGATGCTTGGCTATGTAATCCTGCCAGACCAGAAAACGTGTCACATGCTTATGCCCTAACGAGGTCTTAAACTCCGGCAACTCATCCAAAAACGTAAGATGCCGGTAATCCGTATATGCCGGATTTCCAGCTCTGAAGCGTGCTTCAAGTTCTGGGTCTTCCATTTTTAACAGCTCTTTGAGTGACAATGGATCACTTCCAAAGAACCGAACATAATTATTTACCGTCTCTTTGTTTATGTCCAGATCCCTGGAGATTTGACGGTTCGATACGCCGTTCTCGCTTAATTGGAGAACTTGTTTTATTTTACTCATACTTGTTGATTTTCCTGCCATATTACCTTTGCTTTGTTGCGCGATTTTAAGCTGCAAAGGTACGAGTGAACGTTCGGGTGAACGGATATGCTCCGGAATGTACTGATAACAAAACTACTAATATCCGAAAGTGAACGGACATGCTCCGGAAAAGTGGTATTTTCCGACCTCCGAAAATAGGGTGAACGGGCATGCTCCGGAAAAAGGTGCCATTGACCGGGTATGCTCCGGAATTTGGATTGTTTTGTAATAGTTTTTTGTCTTTCCATCCTGTCTGAAGCCTGTTTTTAGGGCAAACGGACATGAAAAACGTGGTTTTGAATGGTCAACTTTCAGATTGAAACTGAAAATTTTCTATCCTAAAGTGGGTGGGTATGCTCCGGAATATGCAGCCCGCCATTACAGTTAAATTGCGAGCAAGCCATATTGAGCCAGACGGATTCAGTCAAGGGTGAATGTCAGTTTCAGCCAGAGGGGAATGGGCAGAAATGAGAAAGTGACCGAACACGAAGTGCCGAAAGTTCCAGTACTTTTAATATTAATCTGCAGCAGCCAGACGGCCCTTTACTATTCCGGCCTGGCGATCAATAAATTTGCGGGGAAATTTGGGTGTAATAGTTTATACACCGCCAACAATCCTTAAGCCATGAACCTTCGAAAACCTCTGAAACCCGCATGAACAATACAATGAATTGTATGCTGGGCTTTAATATCTCCTTTTATCCTTTCAAAATGCTCCAACTTTGTCAAGTGCAGTTGGAGAAGGATAAGCTCTTTTGCAAACTTAGATTTAATCGTTGGTAAGTGGAGTTTGCAAATGTGAATAGCCTTTTGCGTAGGCCTTTTTAGCCGATTTTTGGACTCGTCGAATCCGTTCATAGTAATTTACATGTCCGACCTTGGACTTGCTTTGCATATCTGGAATGCTATTCATTTTGGTTTTAAATTCTGATGTTGCATCTAAACGATTTTGGCCAACTTGAACTCCAGTAATCACAGCATTTTTAGTTTTATAATGAGTTTTTTTATGGCTAATCTGAAACCCTTCGCTTTTAATAATATCTAAAATTTGTAAGGTTTCAGGTTTAAAATCTGTCGGCGAGGAAAAACTTAAATCGTCCACAAATCGAGAATAGGTTATATTTAGCTGGCAGCATAATTCTATTATTTTTATGTCAATTGGGATAAAAACGAGATTGGCTAAATGTGAACTTGTCGGTGTACCTTGCGGCAATGCGTATTTATAAGTTGTAAGTTTTGTTAGTATATGAGCAATATCATATGAGAATCCATTTTGAATAAAGCAATTATATACCATTCTATGCGTCACCGAAGGGAAAAATTTTTTGACATCAGTCATGAATTTATATTTTTTCCCTAAATGCAAGCTTGCATTAGTAACATTGTCTCTTTTTTTTATTCCACCCTGTACATACCAAGGAAAATCAATCTTGGTGAGAATGTTGTCTTTGATCAAGCTTTGGATCTCCTTTAATCTGCCTTTGCTCGGATATAAAATTCGATATTGAGGGTTACCGTTTTTGTAACCCTTTAAACGCTTGCTTTCGTAATAATACTTATCAATTTCCAAGCATATATTTTCTAATTCCGAAAATTCGCAATTTAAAACATATTCAAGGTGTTTTTTTGTACTTATCATGAAACTTTAGTGCCAATGAAAAACTCGGAAATGAAATTATTTATAGCGGGAGCAACTAATTTAAAGGCTTCTTTCTTATTACCCGGCACATCATCTTCGTCAAGTGACAAAAAAAATACTACTGGCAAAGGAACATCTAAACATGCACAAATTTGCTTAAGAGTTGAAAGATTGGGTTCCTTTTGATTATTCTCAATTTGAGAAAGATAAGTTTGTGATAGGTTAGTCGATTCGGCAAGCTCATTTTGACGAATACCACGCTTAGACCGAATAATTTTTATTGTATTTCCCAGATTCATATTTACTCTGTTAAAAAAAAATTAAAGAGTGTCGAATTACAAAATAGTGTCAAAGTTGATGCTTGCAAATACTCTGAGCATAATTGAAATTATATCAGCAATTAATTCTTTCGGAATACCCGATTCTCGCTTTTTTAATTTCTTAAACTCTTTGAGTTTAACATTACAACTTTGTAAAAGAACTACATCATCATTCGAGAGCGAACCACGATTCTTTAATACGATTAATTCGATTCCTAGAACCAAATCATCAATTGCTTTGAAATTTTGTTTTTCCATTTTTTGCGGAATTTATAACAGCTGAATTACTGCCTGCATTACACAGTAATTGACAATTATTAGCTTATCCGTGGTCGCTGCGCACTCCTTAAATTTTCTGCATTAATAAATAGTTTAATCTATTTAATCTTATTAGGTGAAAAATGAATAATCATGAACCGAATCAATCTTGCTCGAATCTGTCTGTCATCAAGCATCGTATCGTTCTATCATCAGGTCATTTCATCAGTCGTCCAAAAAATCCCGTTATACGGTTGTGTAACTAAATACACTTCAATTTTTAACCAATCAATTGTCTGCTGTAAATCAAAACAACTATATCAAAGAACTATGACACAAAAATAATAAATATTAACTGACAGTTAATATAATTGTCATAAATATTTGTTAACAATTTATCAATAATTATTAACAATCTAATTGTCAGCGGAGAGTGTGCTAGCAAGATTCCAGCTCTTGTGCAAGTTTTTGGTCTGAGAGTTGGCTTGTTTGGGCTTGCATGTCGTACTGTAATGTGAGGTAGGATTAATTAAGATACTCTACCTTAGTTTTTCAATCAAACTGCATACAATCGTTCGAAGCACTCTTTACCTTGCCCAAAACGGTCAGAACTACATGCCGTTTAGAATAGCGGATTGCTTTCCTGTCAATTCCGGCGTCTATGCAGCGAGCTACTTGCATTGGTGTCGGCACAAAAAAACCAATTGACTAATTGTTTTTGTCATGGGTTGTTATTCAATTCGCATTATTTTTTAATATCCTCATTAAAATGGTTTAAAAGAAAAAGTCAGGACGTGCTGTTCTAATTTCTTCTGAAACTTCTTCAATTAGCCTTGCACAAGCTAACACGAATTCATCGTTCACTTCGATTAATGTTGAAATTTCAGAAACATCACCTTCATCAAAATAATCTTCTCCAGGCATTTTCATTTTAAAAGACAACATACTTGATTTAGCAACCAACGTATCATAACTTCTCCCCTTTCCATGTTTAAGAACGTTAATAGCGCAGATAAAATCCTCAAAACGAATGTTGAGGTCATTATTACCCGATTGATTTAGAATAATTTTCGCTTCGTCAAAGCCATTTCTACAAGCTAAACCGTCCTGTAAAATAGATTCAAATAGAGAGAACATTCCAATAGCCGTGATTGCCTTTTGCAATTGAATCATTTGAAGAGTCTTAACAAGAACGGTCGAACCACTTGTTTGGAGTTGTTCAATTACTTTAGATTCTACTTCTTCCAATACGTTTAACGTAAAAGAAGTACTTCTGAATACTAATTCACTAAAACTATGCATATCTCAATTTTTAATAACCCATAACGGAGGAAGCTACACGCAGGGGCGCACTGCGGGCGATTTCCTGTCAAGCCGAAAAGCAGCCTGAGCGGAAAGATACACACCAAAACCACTGCTACCGCATTTACCGGGTAGCTTATGTTAGCTTTTGTCCTCCTGTTGTTTCATTTTGGTTTCTTCAGTTTGTTTCGCTTCTTCATCATCCAACTGCTGAGCAGCCATTAATTCACTTAATTCACTAAAAACAGAACATTCGGAGCTTGATGGATTGTCATTAGAATATTGCTGGAACAAAAGTTTTCCAAATGCAATTTTCGCAAGTCGTTTATCCTTTGTTGACTCAACCACATTAAATATGTCAAATCTGTTTTTACGATATCTTAAATTATTGAATAGCAACTGATAAATATCGTGGGATCCTTGGTGTTTTGAAACAGTCATTCCCCAAAAAAAGTAATTTATTTCTTTTGTAAATTCTTGAATTCCTTCATCAACTAAAACTGCTGCAAGATCGGAAGTACATTTAACAACTTCATTTTCTAATCCCTCAAAAACATTATGGCCAATATAATATGAGAAAGCTTCTCTTAACTGTCCATCTTTAAGTGTTTGTGTGAGAAAATGACGTATAAAAATCTTTACAAATTTATGCCCGTAATTACTGTCCTTTTTATCCCAATTCTCATATGCATTCTTAAGTTTTATAAAATCTTCTGGTTGGAGTTCTCTAGACAGGAGAGTGTACCAGACTTCCAAAATTTCTTTAGGCGCTTTTACTAAGCGATCCAGAATATAATCAGTTTCTTCTCTCTTTATTTGCGTGAATAATTTATGAATATCACTTTGTATTAGCTTATTAACTGCATCAACATCTTCTTTTATTTTTTGGCTTTTAGCAAGCAATTCTTTATTTTCTTCACCAATCTTAACAATCTTCCTTTCAATGTGTGTCACATAAAATCCTAAACCTATTGCTGCAATCGCAAATAAAATTCCAAATAATGTTAAATTATTAGATGCTGCACTAAGCTGGACAGAAATGCTATTAATTGTCTGTTCACTCATCTTTTGCTGAAAGTCAAGTTTGTCTTTTAGGTAGTCAATTTCTGCTGCTGTATTTAGTTTGTCAATATTCGAAAGCTTGTCTTCGATTTTATCGATACGAGCTTTCCATGTCGTATCTTGAGTCGATTGAGGATAAAGCAAGATAGAGTAAAATAGAAAGGGCAATATTAATAGACTTTTCATTTTGCAAAATTATATTTCTGTCTTGTAAATGTCCTGTCTACCACCAATAGGTATCAGATAACATCATTATAGTACTTTCAAAACCAGACGTATTCAACGAAAATTAAGTAAATATATCTGACAGAGGCCAGGTTTAGTATTCTAAAAATAATACTGTTTCCTTTATTAAGATACCATATAGAAATAAATTATTTGCAAACTTCTCATTTCTTCAAATATAGTTTTCAATAGTCTTTTGAGTGAATTGCCAGTGCATCCAAATTATCAAGCAGAAAAATACTACAAATAGAGCCCATTTCAGAGATTAAATCGTAAGACATCAACGACCAAAAAAGGGGCCTCCCCCTTTCTTTCATTTTACCAAGCATACGGATTTCCGCTACCAGAATTGACCTCTTCATCAGCTGCTGAAGAGAGAAACTGCCGAAATGGTTTCTCACCACAACTTGAACAAAACACTTCTCCAGAGGATGGCCAATAATAAATTGAATCCCCCTTGAGGATTCTGGTTTTACACTTGGAACAATTTGATGAGAATTTGGCACTGATCTGCCGGGGATCTTTTGAATAACGACTCATATTGTTTCTCCCCTGCCCTGGGACTTATGATGGCATCTGGGGACTTATGATGGCATCTGGCACGCCGGTTAATGATTTATAAAAAACCTTCATCCGCCATAGATAAATATCCACCTTCAGTCAGGATGATGTGATCGATGATTGGAATCTCCAAGAATTTTCCGGCGTCCATCAGTTGCCTGGTAATTTTCTTATCAGCATCACTTGGGTCCAGATTGCCCGACGGGTGGTTGTGTCCAAGAATGATGGAGGTAGCACAGGATTTTAATGCTACCTGAAACACCACCCTGACATCCACAACCGTTCCGGTCATTCCGCCTTTTGAGATCTGATGGCATCCCAGGACCTGGTTCTGACGATTGAGCATCAGCATGTAGATAAACTCAATGTGCTCGTAGGATGGCCATATTGATCGAAGGGCTTTGTCTGCATCTTTTGATCCGGTAACCCTAAACCGGTCACATGCTTTAACTTTTGATGAATAGGTGATTTGTACCTCTGCAATAATTTCTGGAACCATTCAGTTTCACCGCTGCCCTGCGGATTTATCTTGGCTTCTGGCACGCCGTTACAGTTAAATTAAAAGCAGAGCGCCTTGAGCCGGTCGGATTAGGTCAACGGGCGAATGTCTGTTTGTGAAGGATTGAAGAAACTGACCGAGTACGAAGTATCTGAAGGATCCTGCACCTACAAAAATCATTTGCAGGATACGAAAGACCCTTTACTGTTCCGATCCGGCGATCAATATATTTGCGGGGTAATTTGAGTGTAACTGCTACCTTCTAAAACTCAGTAATGCGTAACATCGACCAAAAAAAAGCCCCGTAAGGAGCTTTTCTGAGGTTAATTGGAAGCTGATTCTTCCCTGTCTTCAGTGAGTTTCCAGGAGGCATATTCCGGGTTTTCTTCTTCCCAAACCTGAAGGCTTTTGGAATCGGTAGTTGTATCGGGTTTGAAGTTGAAACGGAAGTTTTGTTCATTTCTTGTTGCGGCTGCTGTGGTTAAAATTTTCATGACAAGTAATTTAAAGGTTAAAAATTATATGCAAGAAACCAGTGGAGCTAGGGAGGGGCAGTCAAAGAGGAACTGGAATAACGCAACACAGCGAGTATATGCCGGGAAAATCCTTGAATGAGGGGACAGATACCTGAAGAGATACACTTTCTTAGCGTAGAATTTTACCTGATACTGGTCTTGAAAATCCATGGCAGCTGCAGAGATGTCTCAAAACGGCCATCAACATCAATACCGCTGCTCGATGAGTTTTGCCATCAGGTTTGGCTAAAATCCGCTTAACAATATGACCCTGAAACTGCCAGGGAGGAAACAAGATTCCATCAGGAGAGTAAAACTAAGACGGGGCTTTTAGGGGGAGATAAGTTAGTGTTACAACCTTGAAGCTTTTTCCAAAGCGGATCGAAGATCTGCATACATCAAAGTGAGTTAACGTGGATCAAAGATCTGCAAACACTAAGCGTGGTAAACTAACCGGTTGTGATGGGAAAAGAATGATTCCCAAACAAGTTACACAGAGAGTTTGCCAGGCAGAGATAGAAGAGCGAACAAAAAAAGGGGCAAAGCCGCCCCCTTCGATCTAACAAGAAAGAGCCTCTACCGGAGACTCTTCATTTTCTTTTTCAATTTGGTTTTGCAGTGAATCTCCCAAAGGAGACAGCTGATGCTCCAGGATGTAATCCACGGCTTTCTGCGCCTGGGCAGCTGCAAGCACCAATACTTTCGGATCATCCTTAAAAGCGCGGATCCAGCTTTTGATGTAGGCCACATTGTTGTCGATGGTTTTAAGCTCTATTCCCGACAATCCGCAGAGGTAGGCTGCTCCCATCTCGGCTACCAGCTCTTCCTGGGAGTAATCCTGTGATCCGAAAGCATGGTCCTTGATCTTCTCGTGCCGGCCGGTGCGGCTGCTGTGTCCAGTTGAATGCGTGAGCTCATGGAACAGAACTGAAAAGCACTGCTCATCATGAAAAAATGTTCTAGGATCTGGCATACAGACCGTATCGCGTTGTGGAATATAGCAGGCATGATCCTCTCCCCAGAGAATCTTGGGCTTGTCGAGCCATTGAGATATCAAGCTTTCTGCCTCCTGGATCGGGACAAAATCATGATCATGAACTGTTGCTGCAGGAATCTTTGAGATATCAATCCCTTCGGTCTGCTCGAGATTGAAAACGTTGTAATATCTCAGGAAAGGCGTCTTTTCAATCGTTCCGGGAGATGTCTCCTTCTCCAGGATCTTCCAGAATACCACCATGGTGGATTTTTGCCCTTTAATAATGTTTCCTCCCAAGGAAAGAGACTGCTCGAATGTCATGTAGAACGGGGACTTGAATTCCGAAGCAAGAAGCAGCCAGAAATTGATCCCGTTGTAGGGCCGGCCTGAAACCAGATTTCGGGGCATGCCTCCGGCATTCTGCCATGGTTTCTGCCAGGGAACTATACCGGATTCCAGGCGATCGATGATTTTTTGGGTGATGACTTCATAAAGATCGAATTTGTTCATGTTGTTTTGCCGCTGCCTTGCGGACTTATCTCGGCATCTGGCTCGCCGGTTAGTGATTTTTGGGCGGGCCACATTGAGCCGTGTGGATTCTGTCAAGGGTGAATGTCAGTTTGTGAGTGAGCGATCAAAGTGACCAAGCGCGAAGTGCCGGCAGGCCTGTGTACAATAGGAAGAGACAAGCAGGAGCCGCACGGCCCTTGACTATTCCACCCACGGCGATCAATAAATTTGCACAGAAAATGAGTAACCAACCACAACTCAAAAGATTTTAAATAGTATACCTCTGTGTGTACAATATTTTGCTTATGAATTTTTACGCATATAATTTAAGCTCCATAAAGATGCCAGCTCGGAATCGATTAGTATCAAATAGAGCAAAGGTCAAAGCTATTGGACTTATTGACGCTGTATTGAGTCGAATGGATTGTGGAGAAAATATTACAATCCTCCTGAATAAATAATGTATCTATTCAAAAAAATTATGAAAGGGATGCGGCTCTTAAAACTGATTAGATCAAATGCATCTAGCAGTTTTTTGTCACAAAAAAATATAGAGTAGAAAAAATAAAATGACCAGTAGTAGAATTAAATCCGTTAAAAGTGATAGAAATGATTGTTCTTTTTTCATTGGAAGCAATTTAAAGGTTAATTTATTTCATTTAGGTAATATAAGTAAAAGGATTCTAATAGGTTAGTTAAAGATACTATTTTTTACGAATCACTATTGGGCCATAAGATGAGAAACCAACCACACCACACTTAGCTGTTAGTACAGAACCTAAGGGGGTCAACCATCCGGATAAACCACTGAGACTTCTTTTTTGGTTCTTTTTATCTTGTAAGAAAAAAGAACTGCCGGGAATTTTGAGGCCCGCAGGGGGTACCTGAAAATTTGCAGCGAAGGTAAAGGCACACATCTTTTTGCACACTTTTTCCCTGGGAGAAAAAGTGGTCCGGGGCCAAAATGCCAGTTTAGTTTATTTTTCCGCAACCAATTAAATGACAACCAGATAACAAACAAATTCTTTCAATTTGTTTGTTTCTGTGTTAGATAACCCGAACTCGCCCTATCGAATCGGAGGAAAAAAGAGCGGAAAACTGCGGAAATATGAAATTTCTTTCATATGTTAAAACTGTGTGGAATTGAGGGCAGTCCTAACAAACAGCGTTGATAGGACATTGACTTGATATTCCAAAGCAAGGCAGTCCTAACAACGATACCTATTTGAAGTCATGCAACAAAAGCAACGAAGGCTGAAATCTTGCAATTTCAGCCTTCTTAATTACCATGTTAAGGGCAACTTATTAATGAATTATTTCGCCTTAGGTAATTCTGCAATTTTTACATTGATAATTTTGCTCCAATGATCCGCGATCTGTAATTCTCCGGCAAGGAACAAATTGTCATAAGCCGTGTTATAGAATTCGATGATCGCATCAGGCTTGTTTTTATCAATGTGGCTAAATACCAGTTCAATCCGGTCAACTACCTTATTACTGCTTTCTTTCATGTTAACGAGTCTACTGGATTCATTTACACGACATAAACGAAAATCAGAGAGATTTATTTGTTGGGAAATCTCATGATCTGCAGCCTTTCTTATGAAAAAGACAAAATTCCTAACCCTGTCAATTCCAAGGATTGATTTGTTCCATCTCACATGATCAGAGATATGGCAATTATTTTGCTCGGCTAATGCGTCGAGCATTTTTTTAAATTGAGCTTCTTTCTTCTTTTTACTGCCACTGTTTATTACGTATAGAATGAAAAAGAAAATGATAATTGATAAGAGAATGATAATTGTATTTAAGTCCATATCTGTTGAGTTTTTTTTGAATACGACGAAGCAAGCGCAACCAATACTGATGTACCTGCAAAAAAATTAATTGAGTATTGAAAAAGGAATGTAAATGGACTACCAATGATAATGGAAGGGGAAAATCAGATCACTCTTTCTCAAATGTATGAGTGGAGGCTGAGAAAAAAAACTGTATCGTGATGAGAAAATGAACAGTAGCAGTTCTGAAGTTATCGTGTTGGACCAATAATGATTTACCTGGTTTTTAAATGTGGTATGGGGAATTGTACGATTAAGTCCTATAAAACTCTCTGAACGTTCTGTTCGAATAAAAAAATCAGTAAGACTATTTTGAGCCTTGAATTCAGATTTTGATTGGGTTTTGTAATCAACCTGGTTAGTCGTGACATTCCCGCTGTACAAGCTTAAGGTTAAGCAATACAGTAGCGTCAGACTAAGAAGTACAATTATTTTAAATTGTTTTTTCACAGCGTAAAAATACAATTTTTAGTTTGTTTCTAGAGATGGTAGTCAGGGGACTTACGACTAACCTTGGATTTTAGTTCAAAGCAACCAGTTACAAGCGTGGAGAAACGAAGGTGCTTTGATTCATGGTCAGTATGTGGCCATACTTGGTCCATATGCGTTTATCTACCGCATCCCCGAAGTGTGTGGCTTCTTCGGGCAGGATACTGTTCTTTCTTTCTGAGGATTTATCCTTCTCAAACTTACCTTCCTTATCGATGACCTTGGTATTGTTCATTGATATAAGGGTGTATTTACATTTGCGGCCGTTGATGATCATCTTGGGATAGCGCGGATCATTGCCTTTGAGCATGTTCATCCATAGCAGGTACTTATCATGCTGTGGTGGTTCCATTCCCTTGTGTACTTTCGATTCAACAGTCCAACCATTACGGGCAAACCGTTCGATGGCCTGCTCATTGTAAGTCCTTGAGTTCTTTGCATTGGGCTGGCGCGAATCTCCATAACGATCACGGAAGTAAATGATTCTGCGGGTAGGATGAGCGTTATAATAGGCACAGGTTTTATCGACCAGGTTGTCGATCATCACTCCCGGGCCATCGGATTTGACAAAGAATTCATTGATGGTGCAATCAACCGGTTCGGCCATCTTTGTTACGAAGTTGTAGTTGCGCTCCTGTGCAATGGAGAACAGGGCAATTTTGGATCCCCAATCGGGAACTACCTCAAGAGGCCTGTTTGGATCACAGTCAAGATCATACTGACAGGTTTCCTTCTCCAGGGAAGAGGTGTCCCAATCACTGTTCTCCGCCATGGAACGGATGTAATCGTCGTTGTAGGCATCGTAATAGATATGACGGGAACTATCCAGATGGTAGTAGCAGTCCTCAATTTGATCGATCACCCAGTTAAGGATCTCAACCATGAAGGTCAACTGGCTTTGCTTGTCAAATTCCCGGACGATGTATGACATTCCCAGGTTCTCAATATTATCGAACGCATTGGCCAGGGTAAACAGTGTTCCATCCCTGGAGGTGAAGGGGGTGATCTGCTTTTTTAATCTGAGAGCTTCATTCCAGATATCTTTAAATAACCGTGTGTTATTTTCCTTGTATGCAGTGATGAGCTGGAGCTGCAGTTTTACGATGCGGTTCCAATTGTCAAACAGGGGTATTCCAGCCTCCTCCATGTAGTAGGCGCCGAAATCAAGCAACCAGCGCTGCTCGATGCTGTATGGCATGGAGGATACATAGCGGAATCCATGGTGCTGCGCAACGGGATGAAGAGATTTGAACCCGAAGTGATCTTCATTTCCACGGTTAGCCGGGGAAACCTCCTGATCGTACCGAGGTTTGTTCAGCGTCAGGGCTTCATCCACAATCTCCCTGTCAAGGTTCGGACCACGGGCTGAACCGGCACGTTCCTGGGAAAGCATCAAAAAGCCGGTACCATTGGCAAAGCTGATAAAATTCTCAAAGCGCGAAATCTTCTCAAACGGTTCTTTGAAAGCTTTGGGTGGCTTGCGGCCGATAACAAAGTCCTTGTCTTTGGTGAATCCCAGCTCTTCCAGGAACTTCATGGTGGATGGAAGTGTACGGGTGTAAATCTGCCCAAAGGTACGGCCGGTGATAGAAGTCACCGAGCGGGGCATAGTTCTGACAATCCGGTTGATCTCCCAGCCAATGGAGTAGGACTTCCCTACACCACGGCCCTGGATATCAACCTGGTTTTTCGCGTTATTCAGAACGGTGATCCGCTGAGGCGGGTTCAGAGAAATAAGAGGAGAGATCATGTTTTCATAATTTCCTCAGCTGTTGTTTCGGATATTTCATGCCCTCCCCAAAAAGCCTTGTTCATTTGAGCAACAGTCGCTGTTGGCAGGTCCTTCAGGAAGTTGATATCGTATTTAAGCGGCTGGTTATCCTGAGGAAAGAGAATGTAGAACTCATGCTTCTCGTTACGAAGCGGATCTGTTTCTTCAAGGGGTTTGGGTCCGATGGCCTTTAAAAGATTGGCATGTTCCATGGCAATGATTTTACTGGCTTGGCGGTCGTTGGCCGCCTCATTTCGCGCAATGTTTTTGATGATGCTCTGGAGTAACCACTTATGCCAGAATTCATAATTGAACGCCTGACAGGAGTTGTACAATTTCTCACCCATTCGAACATCCTGATATGCCTGGTTACGGCTGATATGTGGATATTTGGCGTGATGGATTGCAATTGCATTTTTCTGTAACGGGTTTTTGTCCAGTACCTTGGAAGCTGAGACCCAACGATCCATCATCTCTTGCTTCTGTGGGGACAATGGGGAATTTTCGGGATCCACCATGTGTGCCTTGATCAATTCATAGTCTTCGTCTTCTAATGCTTTAATACTCATTGTGTTGATTTTTGAAAGTTTAACATCATTTGTTGGGCCGGATTGCTACCATTCTCGGCAGCCTTTTCTATTTGTTTGCGAAGCTTGACCTGCGAGCAAAGCCAGCCTCTGCGGTAGGCTTTGTAGAAGTCACCACGTTTGAGTTGCATGTCGGATTGAATCTCCTCCAGGGAGAATTCGTCCAGCTCCAGGTTGTCGGCAATGTCTTCAACGCTGAAGAACAGTCCTGCCATTTCCTCCACTTCACTAAGTTGTTCCCCGGTCAAATTCATCGTTCAGGTTTTTAAAGTCAAAATCAAATATTTCTGGATCTGTGAATATGATCCCTCTTTCTAGCTTGGGATTATCGGTCGCGTTCTGACTGGTGATGATGGTGATTCTCCACTGGTCGTTCCATATAAGTGCAATCTTTGCATGAACAGAAATGCACTTGTAATCGAAGCTTGCGGCGATCATCTGGAAGGGTAGTGGACTCATCACCCGGACGCGATTGTCAAGTATAATTTTAAAAGAGAGGATCTCCTTTTTCTCCATTCGGTTTTGAAGCTG
>JANYKW010000016.1 GCA_025358025.1 Bacteroidia bacterium
GATTGGAATACAAATACCTTACCCTGTATTTGACAGGAAAACTTTCTGAAGATGATATGTTTGAACGACTTAATATTGCCATCCACCAATTTGCCAAGCGTCAGATGACCTGGTTCCGGAAGATGGAAAGAGATGGATTCGAAATACATTGGCTTGATGGGTTTTTACCTTTGGAAGAGAAGGTGGAGTTCATCTTGAAGTACTTCAAGTAAGGAGTACTTCAAGTTAAATGAATTTCGAAAATGAGTTTTGGAAACTTAATTATAGAAGAATTATTGAAAGCAGGTACTGTAATAAATTTTAGTAATACGGGCCTTTCAGGCACTCGAAGTACTCTAAGTACTCAAAGTACTTTTATTTATTGCTTGTACAAATAAATTATAGCTCTAACTTTACAAAAAAATGGCTCATGAACATATTAATCAAAACCGCCGAACAGATTGAAGGAATAAGGAAAAGTTCTCAGCTTGCGGGAGAGACTTTATTATATATCGAACCATTCATCAAAGAGGGTGTTTCTACAGAATATCTGGATGGTATGATTCATCAGTATATGGTAGAAAGAGGTGCTGTGCCTGCAACACTTGATTACAACGGTTTTCCAAAATCCTGTTGCATCTCCCTGAATGAGGTGGTTTGTCATGGTATCCCATCCGTGAAGACGATTCTCAAAAAGGGAGATATCCTGAATGTGGATGTGACTACGATCCTGGATGGTTTTTTTGGTGATACCAGCCGGATGTTTACTGTCGGGGAGGTTTCCCAAGAGGCCGAAAAATTGATACGAGTTACCAAACAGTGCCTGAATCTGGGCATTCAACAGGTTTTTCCAGATAACTATTTTGGAAACATAGGATATTTTATCAACAGGTATGCCACCTCACAGGGATTTAGTGTTGTCTATGAATTTTGTGGTCATGGCGTAGGTGTAGAATTCCACGAAGATCCGCAAGTTGATCATATAGCACGGAAAAACAGCGGCCAGAAGATGAAACCGGGTATGATCTTTACCATTGAACCAATGATTAACGAGGGGAAACCACGCGTAAAAGTGGATCAGCAGGATGGGTGGACGGCCCGCACGGTGGACGACAAGCTTTCAGCACAATTTGAACATACACTGCTTGTGACTGAGACCGGCTGCGAGGTACTTACCGATGTTTCCAAAGAGTATCAGGTGACTTAAAAAAAAATCCCGCAGCACGGGATTTTTTTTTAAGTTCATCCGAATCCGGACAAAAAGGATAGAAGCATGGCAACCAGGATGCCAATTCGATAGAAGAAGCTCATAGTTTTTATTTTTTTACAGGTTAATCTTTTGGAATTGCTCTGTTAACCAAGGTCAGTCCATCGGGTTGCATGGTCCAATATTTATTGACCATGTCTTCGTCCCAGGTGTCGGATGTATTTTTCACATCGCTAAGTATTGATTTTAAAGATTCATCCAGAAAGATGGTTTTTCCTACCGGGACTTTCATTTTAAGATTTACCCGTTGATTCCTCCATATTTTTGGAAGTAAATAGTTGGTTTGAAGGTTGATAAGTGAATCCTTAATCTGGTATATATACTGTACTTCTTCAGCATTTTGCCTTGCACCGTTCATGTTCATGCCTCTTGCGTTTTTATTAATCAGCAATTCAACATCCTTGTTATCGCTTCTTTCGATTTTGAGTTCAGTTTTCCCGATCAGAACGTTCTTGCCATTAAGTTCCCCAACGCTGAATCGTTTAAAATTCAGATCAGGATCTGTAATTGACTCGAGATCAATATCGCCTGGTCCATTTTTGGCCGACAGATAAATTGTATCAGAAGAAGATACCAATTTTTCGTGAATGTTCACGGTGGTCTGTTTACTGAATTCACCCACTGTTCTGCTTCCGCTGATAATGAGAATAAGTAAACCTACCACAAACAATCCGGCAAATACTGATCCAAAGATATGATTACGGGATTTGATCCTGAAAATCATTTTTAGTCCTGCATAAATTAGCATGACCAACGGAATTCCGATTACCAAGGCTATCCCGATTGCAAACCAGGTTGTTGTTGCACCGGGAGTATAAAGAAAATCCATAAAATTGAAACCATGGCTGAAGGGCAACGCGCCCAGTACCTGATGTGATGCAAACAGAAGGGAAAAGAGTACGATAAGCAGAATCACCCCGACAAACAGAATGGGAATTCCAATAATGATGAGCAATATTGTACCTAGGATTTTTAAAACTGACAAGAAAACCCTGCCAACTTCACTGACGCCACTTCTGCTTTGCGTATAGGCAGAATTGGATCGGTAATTGCGAAAATTTTCTTTCACATCCTGCATCTCCTCTTTGATGGATTTGGAGATGTTGTCGATGTTCACCTCTTCCCCTTTCATCTCCAGCCGTTGTGCTGTGCTGGATGCTTTTGGGACAACGATCCATAAGATCAGGTATATCAGCACACTACTTCCGATCGGAAAGAAAAAGATCAATACAAATATGATCCTGATGATAACCGGGTCCATGGAGAAGTAGGCGCCTAAACCGCTGCAGACACCACCCAATACACGGGATTCCGGATCGCGGTAAAGTCTTCTTCCCTTGACCCGGTAAGTTTTTTTCTCCGCCGTCCGCTCTTTTTCCTCCTCTTCGTTTGAGATGGCTTCGGGTGTACCCATGATTACGATAATCTCTTCAACATGGGCGATGTTAATTACTTCTCCGCCATTTTTGATTTTTTCGTTGAAGATCTCCGCTATTCTGGCTTCGATGTCAGCTACAATCTCCTTGGCATCATCATCGTTTCCAAAATGTCGGGTGATTTTGCCGAGATAGGTGTGAAGTTTTTCATATGCATCATCATCGATATGGAAAACTGATCCGCTTAAGTTAATGGTCAATGTCTTTTTCATTTTTTTGTTGTTTTATTTTGGGTTGTTTTGATCTATTTGTTTATGATTTAGCTATTGGCTTTTAGCTTTTAGCTTTTAGCTTTTTTTTTCTAACAGCTAACAGCTAATAGCTAACAGCTTTCTTTTGTCTTCAGCTGATTGATTGCATCCACGAGTTCGGCCCAGGAGATTTCCAGCTCTGCCAGGAATTTTTCCCCTGAAGGAGTCAGTTCGTAATATTTACGCGGTGGTCCCTGCAGTGATTCCTCCCATTTGTAGGAGAGGTATTCGTCATTTTTCAGACGGGTGAGCAATGGATAGAGCGTGCCTTCTACCACGATCATTTGTGCTGCTTTCAGCTCATTGATGATGTCTGAAGCATACAAAGGTTTTTTGGAGAGGATCAGGAGTATGCAGTACTCCAGGATTCCTTTCCTCATCTGCGCTTTTGAATTGTCTATGTTCATTTCTTGCTTCAATTAATTTGTTTCTACATGAAGAACGGGCTACTTTTGGTAATAGGTATGCATATGGTACCATTCATTACACTGAAGTATGCGATACAAATATATATATTAAATATGGTACCATGCAAGACATAGTACTAAATTTATTTGATTATATATTAAAATATTTTTAATATAATGATAATCAAATATATAATAGTATATTATTTTGAATTATCGATCATAAATCAGTGATAAAAGAGAGGCCCGACTCCTTTTAAGGAGTCGGGCCTGTCGAAATATAAGATTTCCGGAAGGGGATTAAGTGCTCTTTGAAGACCTTTTGCGGTCAATTTCGCTTAACTTGATTTTTCTCAGTCTGAAAGATTTGGGGGTAACTTCGACATATTCATCTTTCTGGATATACTCGAGTGCTTCTTCCAGACTGAATTTGGTAGCGGGTGTTAACCTGATTTTATCGTCAGAACCGGATGCCCGCATGTTGGTCAGTTTTTTCGGTTTCGTCAGATTGAGCACCATATCGCCTTCCCGGTTATTTTCGCCGCAAACCTGTCCTTCGTAGATTTCTTCCATGGGTTCGATAAAATAGCGGCCCCGGTCTTGCAGTTTTCCCAATGAATAGGCAAACGCGGTACCGGTCTCCATGGCAATAAGTGAGCCATTGAGCCTTGTTTCAATGGGGCCTTTGAACTTGTCGTAGTGAAGAAACCGGTGCGACATGACCGCCTCACCCTGGGTAGCGGTAAGCAGGTTGGTACGCAAACCGATGATTCCTCTGGATGGAACATGGAATTCGAGGTGCGTGCGGTCGCCTTTGTGTTCCATGTTAATCATCTCTCCCTTGCGGCGGGTGACGAAGTCGATCGCAGTACCGGCCATTTCTGCAGGAAGGTCAATATCAAGTAGTTCTATTGGTTCATGGCGTTCGCCGTGGATCTCTTTGTACAAAACCTGTGGCTGACCTACCTGCAATTCATATCCTTCGCGGCGCATGGTCTCGATCAGCACAGAAAGATGCAGGACTCCGCGCCCGTTGACATTCCATGAATCTGCCGAATCGGTTGGCTCAACACGCAAGGCAAGATTTTTTTCCAGTTCGCGCTCGAGGCGTTCATGGATGTGCCGGCTGGTTACGAATTTGCCTTCTTTGCCGTAAAATGGGGAGTTGTTGATGGTAAACAGCATACTCATGGTTGGCTCATCTACATCGATGGGATCCAGGGCCTCAGGATTTTCGTAGTCGCAGATGGTATCTCCAATTTCGAAATCATCGATTCCGACCAGTGCGCAAATATCCCCGTTGAGGGCAGTGGCAACTTTTTCACGGCCCAGACCGGTGAATACATGCAGCTCTTTAATTTTGGAACGGGTGATGGTTCCGTCGCGTTTGACCAGCGACACATTCATGCCTTCCTTCACTTCACCGCGATGGATACGTCCGATGGCAATACGTCCGATGTATTTGGAATAATCGAGCGAGGTGATCAGCATCTGGGGAGTTCCTTCATTTTCGGGGGGTGCGGGTATATGCTCCAGGATGGCGTCGAAAAGCGGTTCAATATTATCGGTAGGATTTTTCCAGTCTTCGCTCATCCAGTTTTGTTTGGCTGAGCCGTAAATGGTCGGGAAATCAAGTTGTTCTTCGGTTGCATCCAGGCTGTACATCAGCTCAAATACCTGTTCGTGAACGACATCCGGACGACAGTTGGGTTTGTCCACTTTGTTGACTACCACGATTGGTTTAAGCCCGAGTTCGATGGCTTTCTGAAGTACAAACCTGGTTTGGGGCATCGTACCTTCAAAAGCATCCACCAACAGCAAGACACCGTCGGCCATGTTCAATACTCTTTCGACCTCTCCGCCAAAGTCGGAGTGACCCGGGGTATCGATGATGTTAATCTTAACTCCTTTGTAGACCACCGAAACGTTCTTTGCAAGAATCGTAATCCCTCTTTCGCGTTCCAGGTCGTTGCTGTCGAGGATTAATTCTCCCGGATGCTGATTGGAACGAAAGATGTTCGAATGCATGATCATCTTGTCTACCAGTGTAGTTTTACCATGATCGACGTGGGCAATGATGGCTATATTTCTTATTTTACGCATTTTACTAATTTGGGTGCAAAGATAGTTATTAATTCAGGGCGATGATTCAGAGGGATAAAATCATTCTGTTAAATTTTTGGGCAAGCTTTTAGCTATTAGCTGTTAGCTTTTAGCCGTTAGCTATTGGAATTTGTTTTTTTTTAAAGTAACTTAAAGTAAAACAGATAATTCCTAACAAGTTTTATTATTTAAAAAATGCGAAATTTCAGAAAGTTATTAGTTTGGCAAAATGCTATGAGAATTTGTAGTGATGTTTACATCTTTGCTGCTAGTTTACCCTTAGAAGAGAAATTTGGTTTACGCTCTTAAATAACCAGGGCTGCAGTATCCATTCCTTCAAATATTGCCGAAGGTTGCAGCAGAAAAAGTGAGAAAGAATTTTGTCATTATCTTGAAATTTCCCTTGGATCATCATTCGAACTTGAAACTCAAATACTACTATGTCAATCACTTAAACTTGGCACTACATCGAATGAGAATAAAATACTTGAAAATCTTACCGACCTGCAGAAAATGCTGAATTCTTTTTATTCTAAATTGAATGCACATTAATAGCATACTTTTACCTAACAGCTAATCGCTAATAGCTAAAAGCTAACAGCTTTCCTACTGCAGCACAAAATGATACGTAATAGTACCTTTCTGGAACGCCGGGGCGTTGTCGTCAACATTGAATTTGGCGGCTTTCGCTGCTTTGGTTGCAGCCTCCAGAAGATCGGGGTCGCTTGAAGTAGAGCCGAAGATGCCGCCACGAACTGCCGAAACTTTGCCTATTTTGTCGACCGTTACTTCCACCACCACAATACCCCCTTCGTTGCCGGGATAGGCCGGTTTTGGCAGGGAGCGTGCCTGGCGGCCGGAGAGGTTGTAAGATACGCCATTGCCTGTGCCTCCACCCGGACCGTAGCGTTTAACACCCGGCTGACCATTCGGATCGCCCTGGTTGCCGGGGCCGTAGGTAATACCTTCACCCTTTGAAGTGGAACCATTGTCGGTAAGGCCACCTCCAAAAGCATTTTTGGCTCTGGAATTGATGTTGCCGATCATCTGCTCTTCCTGCTTCTTTTTCTGAATGGCCTGTGCCTCAAGTTGTTGTTCTGCAAGTTGTTCCTTTTTCATCTTCTTAGCGAGCTCAACAGCGGGATCCGGTTTCTTTTTCTCTGTTATTTTGGGTGTTTTTTTTGTAGTATGCAGGGCAGCAGCGGGTTCATGATCCTGGGTAAGCAAATCTTCCTCCTTAATTTCCCTGGATGCCGGTGAAGAAATGGTTGTAGTTTTTTTTACTGCCTCCACCGGTGGCTTGTAGCGATTGTCGTTTTTTGAATAGACAGCAGAGGGTTCTTCCTGGCCGATCCCGGTTTCTGAATATCCAAAATCAACCAAAAGACCTTCGTCCGCCTGGAATAATACCTCGGCCGATAAAGTGAGCATCAGCAAGAGAACGAAGATGCCCGCATGAATCAGAATGGTATAAATAATGCCTGTTCGTTGACTTTCAGTTAATGTCATACTATAGATTCGCCTGATGATAGCGGAAGCTGAACCACTCAATCAATTTGACGGTTCACGACCGGGGGGGGGCTAACCGCAAATTTAGAAAAAAAACAACATCAGTCGACAGGAACAATCGGTGATGTACTAAATCTCTGCTGATTTATATACTTTTTTGGTTGAAAGAGTTCACGCAGCGAATTGAAACTTTGTCGGTAGGAAAAACCTATTCCCTGCTTGTAAGGCGCTGTATCATAGGTCATATCCGTGTTTGCCCTGTTGTATGCTTTCAACTGGAGCCTTCCGGATTTTATCAGCTTCACGAATACTTCAATTTCACCCAGGACGGCACTGTTATTGGTAGTTTGGAGACTGCTGTTGTTGCCGACATTTCCGTTGATTGTTACCCGGTCGTTGAAGATTTGCGTGCTGAGGGCCAGCTCCATCTGATTGGTATTCACCTGGTCGCCAGGCTTGTAGTTGAATCCGACATCGAAATTTTTACTGATTTGTGAGAGCCAGTTCGAAAGTTGATTCGAGAGCATTTCTGAAGTAGTGGCTCCTACCAGGTTTCCTGTGCTGGATTGTATATCAGACCTTCCGCGTATGTATTCAGGGGTGTAAAACTGACCAATCAGCATAAGTGCCAGCATTTGCCTGTTAATATCATCCTGGGTACTGATAAATTGCTGTAATTCATCTTTTGTCCGTTCGTCGGCAGACGGGAAGGAGATATCAAATTTGAGATTTGGATTCAGTAGTTTGTGGGATAAATTGATCCTGCACTCCACAGGAATCCTGCCTGTACTCTCATTTTTATAGGAATCAACCAACAACTCCTTTACGGATGCTTTCAGCCGGTAGATCGCATTTATATCAACGATCGCCTCATAAGGATCTCCATTCCAGGTAATTGTACCACCCTCGTCCAGCTTGAAACTCTTTCCGATAACATTCTGAAGGGTGAAGAGATAGTCGCCCTTCTCGATGGTATAATTACCAAATATCGAAAAAACGCCCAGCCTGTCATATACCATCCGTAGATTTCCGGAACCCTGACCCGAGATGACATCCCCGAGCGTTGAGTTGAAATGTAACTGGATCTTTGCCGTGGGAGTTGCTTCCAGGTTGAGGTTCATCTCGAAGGAGCTGTTATCGGGCGTAACCGGTTTGACTGCAACAGTGTTTGCAGCCGTTTCCTGGCCAACAAAACGTATGAAATCATGCTCGGAAACAGAGGAGGGAGTCTCCATCGGAATAATAATTTGGGTGCCATCTTCAGTTTTTACATTCAAATCGAGTTTTATCTGATCTCCGGCTCCGGTTATGAGAATATCTCCGCTACACCAGGCCTCCCCGTAAAACAGGGAGTTATCCGCCATGGTTGTTCTTAAGGCTTCCAGTTTTTTCGTTTGCACACCCAGGTGATATTTAAAGTCGTTAAACATTTTATGGGTGAGGTAACCATTTAAGAGTGCTGTATTGTTCTTGCTGTCTTTCAGGGTGATTCTCCTGAAAACAATGGAATCATCGGCAAATTCGATCGCGTGGTTGAAGGTATAGGCAACCTTTGTATAATCGATTCCAATTTTGGCATCCTTCACATCAACTTTTCCAATGAAACAGGGATCTTTGAAAGTTCCGGTGATATCGATCTTTCCGTTGCCTTTTCCGCTTACCCCGTTCGAAAAACTGGTCAGAAAAGGGTAGATCGTAGCAACCGAAAAGTCAGTCATTTGCGCTTTGTAATTCAAGGAATCAGATTCCGGTGAGTAATATCCCTTGATCTGCAGGGAGGTAGTATCCTGTTTATTCAAACGGATGGCTGTATAGAGTCGTTTTTCATCCTTGTTCCAGATATTGTCGATTACCAGATCTCCAAAATTATTTTTGTTGAAGCGGAAATTCTTGATACCCAGACTGCTGTTCAGAAACAAGGAGTGGTTGATATCGGAAATCTCCGTCTCGCCGCTGAGCAATCCTTCGATTCCGATCTTCTGTTTGGAGATTAGATCAAAAAATCCCAGATTGATTTTCCCAACCTCTATCTTTAGCTTATCTTCCTGATTGTCTGAGAGCTGTCCATTTATCCTGAAAAACCCATCCGAATGATGCAGATTAAAGTTATTGATTTCAATCCTTGTCGTATCAAAATGCAACTCACTCTCTTCAAATTGCCACAAAGTATCAGCAACGAAAAAATTGGATGGTTTAATGGTAAAATCTGCGATTCTCATGCCATTTTCATTTTTGGAAAAGAGACCCTTCATATCAATTTTCCCGCTGTAATTCCGCTCTTTTTCCTTTCCCCAGGCTAAGGAGGTAAGCAAAGTGTCGCTGTACAGCGTGTTATTCAACGAGACATTTTCTATTTGGTAATTTTTGCCCATGGATGCCTCGTCTGCACCCAGCAAAAGCATCCAGCGGTTTCCATCTTTCCTGGATGAAAAGGTAAGTCCCCTGGTGTGATAGGAAAGGTAAGAGAGTTCCTTTGTACTGCATTCAAAATTCAGACTCTTTTTGAGTGAATTGATCTCGCCTTTAAGGGTGACCGGAGAATTGGGAACCAGATCAGGCATGAAAAAGTAGGTGATCAGTTCAGGCTTTTTGATATTCACGTCAAAACTAAAGACATTGTTTCCTGCTATTCCCTGCTTGCTGAAAGGCAGATTGGCAGATGGAAGGTAGAACAGGAGGTAGTCGCGCAGCGTGAGCCCAAACTCCATAAAACGGTAATTTCCCACGATGTCAAAATCCGCGATATCAGATCTCAGGGTAAGGGTATTCCGGTCTGCTGAATTTGTGGTACCCAGATTGAGCGTTTTGATATCAAATATCTTACCCTCCCGGGATAATCTCATTTTCTGAATATCAATGGAACCGTTTAATTCATCGATATTTTTACCGGTGAAATTGGCCTCCATATCGAAAGAGCAGATCGCATCCTTGTGAAACTTGTCGAGGCCAAGAATATACAAGTTGGCATTTTTTACGGAGGAGGAGAAGTTGAATGCCGGAATCTTACTGCCAACGTCTGCTTTCCCTGAGAATTTCAATTTTAAATTGTTGTCGTTGACAGTCAGCTGACCATCCCAGCTCTTGTTGCTGGCGGTTCCGTTCACATAGATCGAATCGATGCGGATGTTGTTGTAATAGATGCTGTCGATGTTTCCTTTGATGGTCGCATTAAAACGCGGTCCCTTTTTGTTTACCATCACTTCAGAATGAAGCGTGACCTCTCCCAGTGGATCGAATCCGAGAATTTTCCCCACTTTAAAAGATCTGGCATCGAGCATTCCTTTGAAAGCCAGGGAGCCTGAAAGTGTTGGGGAGATAGCAATATCGGTCGACAGGGATCCCAGCTCCCCGTTTAAATTGCCGTAAGCGACGAAATCAGATGGAAAACCACTGAAAGTACCCTGGTAGGTGAGATCCACATCATCCAGCATGGAAGCAGGAATTCTGGGATAACGGGTTGTCGCTGCATCGGGTAACCGGATCCGGGCGAAATCGTTGAAATTGAAAGTATTGTTGTAAAATTTGAGAAAAATGAAGGTGTTTTGCCAGTCAGGTAATCCCTTGAATTCCAGGTCGGCGTTGAAGGAGGTCTTCTGGCCTACCCTGAAGTTCAGTTTTTTAAATTTCAGGTTGTCGATGGTTCCTTTCACGCCGCCCGAGACGATGACAGACTCGTCCATGCCCCAGATACCGGGCAAAAAATAGGCAAGATCAGCAACCGACAGGATCGATCCGGACAGATTGCCTTCATATTCAAATTGATAGGCCAGGGGTAAATCCTCCATTTTTTTTACAGTGGCAGTCTGATCCGGCAAGATATTTTTGCGTGGGGAGACAGTCATCGAGTCCGAGAAGATATTGGATTTGGCTGTAATCAGTGCAAACTTATTCAGATGCAAGCCTGATGAGTCTGCTTGTGCCTGAAAGGTCAGGTTTTTGATTGAAAAACCTGATTTTTCTGTAAAAGAGGCATTGTCCAGAAGCATGTCTATGGCAGATTTCTCTTTTTTGACATGCACCAATGCGAAATTTAATTTATTGATATATAAATCGTTAAGATTAATCCCCTCTTGATAAAGCGTATCTGCAAAAGGCTTTTTAAAACGTATGGCAGCATCTCTCACGAACAGGTTGTTAAAAGAGAGATTCCATTTCGAACTGTTTTGTGAAGGGGGAGCTGCTTTGAGAGAATCGAGTATAAACTGAAAGTTGGTGCCTGCCTTATCCTGAAACATATTGATCCTTGGTTGCTGCACGATGATGTTATTCAGGTGAATATGGTGGCTGAACAGACGGACGCTGTCGATCTGCAGTTTTAATTCATCAATATATACCAGGGTATCCCCGGACTGATCCTCGATCAATATTTTTTCGAGGGCGATCTGGTCCAGGAAGGAGATGTCTATTCCACCGATATTTATTTTTGTGTTGAATGTTTGTCCGACCTGATCCATCAACCACCTGACAGCCAGAGTCTGAAAGGTATTACTGCGAAAAGTGACATACAATAGTTCTGGCAGGGCTATCAGTAAAATGGCTATGATTACAAATACCATAACCTTTTTTTTGATAACTTTGAACGCAGATGGAGCAGGTGTTTTCTCTTCTGTCACAAGGTGAAAATTATATTTTTTGTCCCATCACATTCCGGAATGGATTTATTCCGGAAAACTCTGTAAAGGAATGATTAAGTCTATATTTCAGCGGTTGAAATTACTATTTTTTACGGAGAAGAGAGGGCAATGATACAGATCAAAATAGGATGAAACGCAAAAAAAATATTGTAATACTGGGTATTGAATCCTCCTGTGATGACACTTCAGCGGCTGTGATCCGAAACCGGGTTATGTTAAGCAATGAAGTCGCCGGACAGTCTGTTCATAAAGCCTATGGCGGAGTGGTGCCGGAACTGGCTTCCAGGGCTCACCAGCAGAATATCATTCCGGTTGTGGATCAGGCTATAAGAAAGGCCGGAATTGCCCTGAATGAAATCACCGCCATTGCTTTTACACGGGGTCCGGGACTCCTGGGATCCCTGCTGGTCGGAACCTCATTTGCCAAGGCCTTCGCCCTGGCGAGGAACATTCCGCTGATTGAGGTCAACCATCTGCAGGGGCATGTGCTGGCACATTTTATTTCAGAAAACAATGAGGATCAAAAGGTTCCGGAATTTCCATTCTTGTGTCTGCTGGTATCCGGTGGAAATTCCCAGATCATCACGGTCCGGGATCATCTGGATATGGAGGTGATAGGCCAGACCATTGATGATGCTGCCGGCGAGGCATTTGACAAATGCGCCAAAGTAATGGGCTTACCATATCCCGGTGGGCCGCTGGTAGATAAACTGGCCAGGGAGGGGAATCCCAGGGCATTTGCATTTTCCAAACCCCGGATCCATGGCCTCGACTATAGTTTTAGTGGTCTGAAGACCTCTTTTCTGTATCTGTTGCGCGATGAGATTGCCAAAGACCCCCTGTTTATTGATCGCAACCAGGCTGATCTTTGCGCTTCGCTCCAACATACCATCATTGAGATATTACTGTCCAAGCTGAAACTGGCCGCTGAGCAGACCGGTATCAAAGAGATTGCGGTGGCCGGTGGCGTTTCTGCCAATTCCGGATTAAGGGCGGCACTGCTCAGTACTGCGGCTCAGCTTAGCTGGAGGATGTATATCCCGCCGTTTAAATTTACGACAGACAATGCAGCCATGATTGCCATTACCGGGTATTACAAGTATCTGAAGGGTGATTTCGCTTCGCTGGATGCCGTTCCTTTTTCGAGGGTAACCATAGGGTAAAAATGAACAAAGAAAAATTTTCTGTCAGAAAACGGTTGAAGAGCTTTGGCTATGCTTTCAATGGGTTAAAAGTGATGTATCAGGAGGAGCATAATGCCCGGATTCACCTGGTTTTTACTAGTATCGTATTGATTTTTATCCTCATTTTCAGGTTTACCCTGATCGAATATGGAATGCTGGCCCTGGCCATAGGATTGGTTTTTATGGCAGAACTCTTCAATTCAGCCATTGAGAATTTGTGCGATCATCTCACGCCTGAGCAAAATTCAAAAATCAAAAAAGTGAAAGATCTCTCCGCTGCAGCTGTTTTGGTGAGTGCATTCACCTCTTTTGTCATAGGATGTTTGGTGCTTTTGCCTAAGGTTGTTTTGTTTTATAAGCTAATGATGTGACGTAGAGGACGGAAAGACGGAAAGACGGAAAGACGGAGGGACGTCTCTCCGTCCCTCTGACTCTCCTCCTACCAGGCAAAAATCGGATAGTTTTCCATTATTTTATTGACCTCCGCTCGAACAGTCAGCATGTTCTGCTCGTTGTCAGCATCAAGCAGAACCCTGTCAATCATTTCGACGATCCACCCCATTTGATCCTCTTTTAGTCCGCGGGTAGAGATTGCCGGAGTGCCGACCCTTAATCCGGAGGTCAGGAAAGGAGAGCGGCTATCGAAAGGGACCATGTTTTTGTTGATGGTGATATCCGCCTGAACCAGCGCATTTTCAGCTTTTTTGCCTGTGAGATCAGGGAATTTGGTGCGCAGGTCGATCAGCATGGAGTGGTTGTCTGTTCCACCTGAAATAACCTTGTACCCTTTATCCATGAATGCCTGCGCCATCACGCCGGCATTTTTCTGCACTTGCTGCTGGTAGATTTTATATTCAGGCAGCAGTGCTTCACCGAATGAAACGGCTTTGGCTGCGATGACATGTTCGAGCGGTCCACCCTGGATACCGGGGAAGATCGCGGAGTCGAGCAGGCTGCTCATCATTTTGAGCTCTCCTTTTTTGGTGGTAAGCCCCCATGGGTTCTCAAAATCCTTGCCCAGCAGGATGATTCCGCCACGTGGACCGCGCAAAGTCTTATGTGTTGTTGAGGTAACGATGTGGGCGTGTTTCAGCGGATTATCCAGCAAACCAGCTGCAATCAGTCCGGCAGGATGTGCCATGTCGACCATGAAGATGGCGCCTATCTTGTCGGCAAGTTTCCGGATACGGGCATAATCCCACTCCCGTGAGTATGCCGAAGCTCCTGCGATGATCAGTTTGGGGTTTTCCACATGTGCCACCTGCTCCATCTGGTCGTAATCGACCAGGCCGGTATCCTCTTTCACACCATAAGCAACAGGGCGGTACAAAAGACCTGAGGAGTTGACAGGCGAACCATGGGAAAGATGTCCTCCGTGCGACAGATCCAATCCCAGGAAAGTATCACCGGGTTTGAGAACGGTCATCAGGACGGCCATATTGGCCTGCGCGCCTGAATGGGGCTGCACGTTGGCATATTCTGCCTGAAAAAGCTCTTTCAGCCGGTCAATAGCCAGTTGTTCAGCTTCGTCAATAAACTGACATCCGCCATAATAGCGGTGTCCCGGATATCCTTCGGCATATTTGTTGGTGAGGCAGGAACCCATGGCATCCATAACCTGTTGGGAAACGAAATTTTCGGAGGCAATCAATTCTATTCCGTGAAGTTGGCGGGCCTGTTCTCTGGCTATGATATCAAAAATTTGGGTATCTTTTCTCATGGAGGTAAGTGTTTATGATTTAAGGCACAAAAGTACAATTTTCGAAAAGAAGAAAAAAGTATGGATGTACAGAAATGCAAAAAATGATGATTCGTTGATGGGGTTCAGGTGATGTGGCTTATAAACGGTTTTCCGGGCCGTCCCTCCGTCTTTTCCGTCTCTCCGTCCTTCCTTCACTCTTCCGAGAAGTTGACCAGCATATCCCTGTAGGCATTGAATATTCTGGATTTGGAGATGAACCCGACATATTTGCCGTTATGGATTACGGGCAGGTTCCAGGCACCGCTGTCGGTGAATTTTTGCATCACGATTTCCATCTTTTCGTCATGGGATATAATTTCAGGCGATAAGACCATCAGCTCTGCCACTTTTTTGGAGTTGTAAAGCTTTTTTTCAAACATGATTTCCCTGACATCGTCCAGCAGCACAATTCCTTTAAAATTATTGAACTCATCCACTACGGGGAAGATGTTTCGCCTGGATTTGGCGATGATCGTGACCAATTCGCCCAGGGTGGTTTCCGGCTTGACCGTCAAAAGATCTTTTTCGATGACGTTGTGCAGTTTCAGGAGAGTCAGTACGGCCTTGTCCTTGTTGTGGGTTATCAGGTTGCCTGTTTTTGCCAGTCGTATGTGGTACAAAGAGTGCGGTTCGATTGGTATGACTGTCAGATAGGCTGTTGCAGCGGTGATCATCAGTGGGACCAGCAATCCAAATCCGCCTGTTATTTCTGCAATCAGGAAGATTGCGGTCATGGGGGCATGCATCACCGCGGCCATCATTCCGGCCATTCCGGCCAGTGCCAGGTTCCGGGCGGGCACCATCACCCCGTTATAAGTCAGGATCAGGGAGATTAGAAATCCGGCCAGGCTGCCCAGGAAAAGTGTCGGGGCAAAGATACCTCCGCTACCCCCTGCACCGTTTGTGGTGGCAGTAGCGGCAATCTTGACCAGCATGATGATCACGACCAACACCATCAGCATCAGTTTGTCATCCCTGAATTCGACGAAAAATGAGTTGTTGACGATGTGGTGCCCCAGATCATTGACGATCTGGTTGATGGTAAAATAGCCTTCACCCCAGAGGGATGGGAAAAGAAAGATCATGGTTCCCAGGGCAAGACCGCCGGTGGTAATGCGCAACAACGGACTTTTTATCTTCTTTAAACTACTCTCTATCAGAATGTTTCCCCTGGTGAAAAGGATGGAGAAGAGTCCGCAGAAAATACCAAGCAGGATATACCAGTGGATGTTTGTAACTCTGAAGGCCTGGTCGATCTGAAAGTTCAGCGCATACGCGGATCCCATCAAAAAATAGGTCAGGGAGGCCGCTGTAGCGGCGGATATCATCAATGGCAGGAGCGATGCCATGGTCAGGTCGAGCATTAGCACCTCAATGGCAAATAGCATACCGGCCAGGGGGGCTTTGAAGATGCCTGAGATGGCACCTGCCGCACCGCAGCCGATCAGTACCGTCATGGTTCTGTAGTTCAGGTTGAAGGTTCTGGCGATGGTAGATCCGATGGATGAGCCGGTGAGCACTACCGGGGCCTCTGCTCCGACTGAGCCACCAAAACCGATGGTGATGGTACTGGCAATGATGGAGGTAAACATGTTGTGCGCCCGGAGATAGCCTTTCTTCCTCGCGATGGATTCCAGTACTTTGGTGACGCCATGACTGATATCATCCTTCACCACGTATTTTACAAAGATATAGGTCAGCAAAATACCTGCACCGGGATAAAGGAAATAGTGATAATTTTCTTGCAGTGTGTCAAAGTCTGCTGTGAGAAATCTGCTGGAGATGTGGATGATGTTTTTGAGCAGAATAGCAGCGAATCCGCTGAATAGTCCGACGACAAAGCTCAAAACGATCAGTTTATCCCGCTCCGTGAGGCGCGAGAACCGGAAGATCTTTGCTTTGTAATATATTTCCTTTACAAATTTCATTTGATAATAATTTGATTTTCACCCCTAAATCCCCTGAAGGGGACTTCCGGAAGGCTACTTTTGTGAGCTGAGTAAAGGCTCTGACAGGCTGATTCAATCTCTTTTCTTACTTGCTCAATGTCATTATCGACTTCGTCATTTGTAAAACGTATTACGCTGATATCAAAGCATTCTAATACTGCTTCCCGACCCATATCGTACTCTTTCTGTTCTTTGGATCGATGTATTCCACCATCAATTTCTATCACTAGTTTAAGCTCATGACAATAGAAATCAGCAATAAAAATATCTATCGGATGTTGCGCTTTAAATCGATATCCTAACATTTTTTTTGATCTTAATAATTCCCATACTGCCTTCTCAGCATGGGTCATTTCAATACGCATTGCCTTAGCCCGCTCAAAAATGATGGGTTTTGCGTAGTAAAACATCGAAACTTTATCACCTATGCTCATAATTGCACGAATGTAAAAGCCCCTTCAGGGGTTTGGGGTGAAAAAATGTATGCTATTTCAACAAGATTTCATGTGCATATAATTTGATTTCCAGCTGGCGGATGGCGATTTCATCTGTAATTTCCCAATTGATTGATCAGCTAATATTCGATGCTTCTGTATAGTAAACTTACCAATTTTTCTGAATAGAGACAAGCGGTAATTTTATCCGGCACGGTAGAAACACGCTATAATTATCAATTACTTAATATTAGATGACGAATACTCTTTCTAATTCTAAATAAAATCATTACATTTGTTAGTAAACTGTTGAGTTAACAGCTTAATTATCAACCTTTAATACCAAAAAACATGAATCCAATTGTTGTAGGAGTAATTGCCGCGGTTGTTTTGTTTCTATTTGCAGGAGTTCGTATCGTCCGACCAACGCACCGCGCTTTGGTTGAGCGGCTTGGAAAGTACCACCATTTTGCCTCTTTCGGTTTCAACTGGATTATCCCGGGTATAGACAGGATGTTCATTATCAATATCACAGAGAAGATGATTAATGCCGAACCGCAGGAGATCATTACCAACGACAACCTGAATGCCAGGGTGGATGCCCAGGTTTATTTCAAGATCAAATCGGATGAAGAGAGTGTGAAAAACTCACAGTACAATGTGAATAGTATTGAATATCAGATCGTTAACCTTGCCAGAACCACATTGCGTAACATCATTGGTACCATGACACTTAAGTCGGCCAACAGTGAAAGGGGTAAAATCAATAAGGAGTTGCATTCTACACTTCTGGATGAAACCCATAACTGGGGGATTGAAATTGTGCGTACCGAGTTGAAGGAGATTGATCCGCCGAAGGACGTTCAGGAGACGATGAACAAAATTGTGAAGGCCGAAAATGAGAAGATTGCAGCCATCGACTATGCAACGGCTACTGAAACCAAAGCTGACGGAGAAAAGAGGGCCGAGATCCGGAAGGCCGAAGGGATTAAACAGGCTGCCATTCTGCGTGCCGAAGGAGAGGCACAGGCAATTCAGCTGGTCAATGAAGCTGCTGAAGAGTTTTTTGTTGGAAACGCTCAGTTGCTCAGAAGGATCCAGGCCATGGAGACCTCTCTGAAAGACAATTCCAAGATTGTTGTTCCCATGGGATCTGACCTTGTGAATGTGATGGGGGAGATGGGGGGCATCATTCCGCTGAAGGAGAAAATCTAATTTCACGGATTTAAAACGAATTTGCACGAACGGGATACAAAGGATAAAGGGAGGAAAATGAGGATAAAGGATAAAGTCCCTCAGTATGTGACATATAGCCCCATCTAAAATAACAATGGAAAAAGATGTTATATAAGAGGTGTCCAACTCATATCTCCTATCTCTTTTTTGTTTTCCTGTTTTCTCTTTGTTAAAAAGTTTTTATATTTGCACCCGCAATCACAGCCGGATGAGTTTGGATGGGATTGCGGCCCCGCGGGAATAGCTCAGTTGGTAGAGCACGACCTTGCCAAGGTCGGGGTCGCGAGTTCGAGTCTCGTTTCCCGCTCAATAAAACGTTCATATTTATAGGACATCCTTCCTGCGGGAATAGCTCAGTTGGTAGAGCACGACCTTGCCAAGGTCGGGGTCGCGAGTTCGAGTCTCGTTTCCCGCTCCATAAGGATGCCCAGGTGGTGGAATGGTAGACACGTTGGACTTAAAATCCAATGGCCATTATGGCCGTGCGGGTTCAAGTCCCGCCCCGGGTACAGAAAACTCCTTAACGATCTGATTGTTAAGGGGTTTTGTTTTTATAGGGGCAGTATAGGGGCAGTATTGCAAAAATTGCCAGATATGAGACGATTTATCTGATCATCACGATGGAGAATAGATGGAACCAGAGGAACCGGACGATTGATTGCCTGGTCACCAGGTGAGCGGTCCATCGGGATGGTACCTGAATATACCAGGTCAATTATCCTGGACAAATAGTTGCCATTTCAGACGATGCCTGGTAACTGTTCCGGATCACGTGACCATCACGATGGAGGATAGATGGATCCAGAGGAAACGGATGATTGATTGCCTGAAGTTATTAGGCAAGAAAAAACCCCAACCGAAGCCAGGGTTTTTAGTAGCTAACCAAAAGAAAAAACAATTATACTTAATCAAATTCATCAGTGCTCTCCAGGTTATTTTTTTCCTGGTTTGCAATAATAAACTCTCTTATTATCCGAGGAGTAACCAGAGACTCATTAATATGCTCGCTCCGTTCAGGAATAAACATGAGGAATAAGAAAGAGTTAAGCAGACAGGATGGGATATTTAATTTTATAATCCTCTCCCTTTCTTCTTCAGTCATATCCTCAATGATAGGCTCAAACCGTCCCCACATTTGAAAGAATTCAGGACTAAATTTATCCCTGTCATCCATCCATGTTTTATTTTCCGGAGAAAACGAATCGATGATTTTATTCTGCCTTTCTGCGAAGTCGGTAAAGCTTAAAATTGTTTCACGAAGGGCGAAAAGTTGAGAGTCAGTCAAGGTTAAAAGAACCTGATTTGATTCTAGCCCTTTCTCAACCTCTACAACCCGCTCAACTTCTACAATCTTTTCTACGTTAACGGGCTTTTCAACTTCTACAATCTTCTCGATAGCCGGCGACTTCTGGGGATTATTGTAATGCTCTAAAAGGTTAAAAATAAATTCACCTTTTGAATTTGCTCCAGATGCTTCAAAAGATGCATCAAAATACTCTTTTGTTTCAGGTGACATCCTGATGTTGATGTTTGCTTGCACTAAATTTGCCATAACTAATTAATTTATAATTGATTTAAAATCTTTTCTTTCTGTTTCCTCATTTGATTAGAAACAGGAGAGGAAGGATAAAATGTCTCCATCAATTCCGTTAATCCAATCATTACATTGTCAAAGCCAGAAATTTCACCAGGCTTACCACTCCCCGAGCTTAATGTATTTTTTGAATCAGTTTTTTTAAGAATGATCCAAACTGCGGCAATAATCATGATTGCTAGAACAGTGTTTTTTAAAATCCTCAATATGCTTATCATTTATTTAAATTGAATTTTCAATGTTTCAGCCATGTTTGCACCATGTTTGCACCATGATTGCACCATGATTGCACCATGTTTGCACCTTTGTTGCACCATGTTTGCACCTTGATTACATCTTGAATCCGCCAAGATTACCGCCACGATTCAGAATATTTATAATATGCTTCTGAAAAAAGAAATGAACGATTGACTCCGAAATATAGAGCACAAAAAAAAACGGAATCGACTAATTGCGTCCGATTCCGTCTAATTGCGTCCGATCATTAAGTTTAATTATCCTTAATTCCTTTACTGTCGTAATATTCCCGGATCATTTTGTTTATTTCGTTTTCATCCTCAAAACCATACTCAGATAAAAGAAACTTAAAAGCCCTTACAGTTAAGATAGAACTATATTTACTGTAAGATAAATCAACTTTACGCAATTCTGGTTCAATGGCTGCCAGCCACGTTTTAAATGTTGTTTCCTTCATCTTAAAAAGACCACGTAAAAGCGCTTTTGAATATGCTTCTTTATAAATAAGGTTCTTCATGAGTGGATTGTTTTATTATTACCTGGGGGCTTTCAAAAGAGAAATATGAGACTTTAATTCTCTGACTATTTGTAAATGCTTGAGAATATCGCTTTTTTTAATTTTAATCACCTCTGAATCCTGGTGTAATGAGAGTATAAAATCATTCACCTCGCTCAACTTCTCATTTAAATACCTGGCACCGCTATTATTAAAAGACATTTCACTTTTATCAAATGACGTAATTCCTCCGGTCTGGATAAAATTTAATTGTCTCAGCACAATTTCATCTAATTTCACTGTTTTCATGTAATCAGCGGTTTTGTTTTCTTCAATGCAATTCATGTTTTATTTTTTAGATTGTTTGTAAAAATCCCTGGAAGCTTTAACTTCTTTTTAGGGGGTTTTGGTTATTGATGTGTTAAAAATTCATTGAAATCCTTATGTCCTGGATAAATAATTTTCGACTGGTTGATTGCGTCAGGCTGTACGTTCTGAATTTTTTTAACTGCCTCCAGTCCTGCGGGGTCATTGTCCAGGTATAAATTTATATTTATGTAATTCGGCAAAATCCGGTAAATCTTCTGAATATTAGCAACACTGTTCAGAATTATGCTGGTACCGTGGGTTTCAGCTGCGTTTAACCATGTCAGAAATGAAAGGAAATCAAAAAAACCCTCAAATATGTTTAGGGTGTGATAATCCCGCTTTATGGTTGTTATTCCCTTTGGGCTTGATGATCCTTTAAAATATTTACTCCTAATTTCAAAACCACCCAAATCGTTTTGAAAACCAACGGCAAAAAATTTCTTTTCCTTAACCGTATAATGTATTTCCCTGGTGTATTGCTTTGCAACTGTAATATCTATCATCCTCGTTCTTAGATATGACAATAAATATTGGTTTTCGAGTTTAAAGACTCCATCAATATTCAAGATTGTAGGTTCTGTTATTGGCTGGTCAAAAGTAAGAGGTTTTATCTTTGGTGTTGCTCCGGAAATAATTAACAAAGCTTCGGATATTTCTACACTGAACATTTAACAAACCAAATCAATCAAACTGCCACCAATGCCGGCGCCATGATCATACCATATATTTTTAAGTAACAACACAGAAAAACTTGGTGTTTTTTCTGCCCTAAATGGGGAACAGTACCAATATTTTCCAGAAACAGTGGTTATTGCTGGGCTGATCCCTTGTGATTCCAGAAATCCAACAATGCTCTTTTGATTAGCTTCTTTACAGTTCATTTTGATTGTATTTTAGATATTGAATTTTGCTTTTGAAAAGAAAAATATTCTGTTTTTTCTGCCTTAAGTGACTTTCTATTTAACATATTGCATTGATTTTTACCTTAAAATGTTTTGCGTGTGGGTGTATGGTAAATTTTTGCTAAACATGCTAAACCAGCGCAACAATAATTTTAATAAGATGAATATTAAGTATATACAGGTTTAGTTTACTTTTATTTTGGTTTAGTTGGTTTAGTTGGTTTAGTTTAAAAAATCAGTATCTCCAATTTTAAAAAAATCATCTTTCTTATTTAACATAAATTGATAACATGATCCAAAATATTTATCAGCGTAGTACTGCTTCCCTCCAGCCTGGGGAGAGGGTATAAAAGTTTTATTTGATGGGCTGGTTAAAAGCATCCTCATTGAAGAGAATCCGATTTGGTTAATAGTGTTCTCCCTACAGTATTTTGAATAGAAAGGATAAATAGTAGAATATTTTATTTGTAAAATTGTTTCTCCCCCCTGGTCGGTTTTAATTCTGTAATGTGCTGTCTTTTGGTTATCAGTGTTAAATTCGACTAATAGACCTTTTTTTATTTGAAAATTGATTGCCGTCCAAAATATGTTCACCGGACTGCTTTCTAATAAAATTTCGCTTTGCTGATCGGTTATTTTTCGCAAGGTGTTTAATACATCCTCATCTTTAAAGGGGAATCTAAGATGATTGTTCAGGCATTTAAAAGCCGTATAAATCAAAGAAATGTGATTAACTGACCTTTCTGGGAGATTTGAATAATCATTTTTTATTTTCACGGCATTATCACTGAACACAGTTTTGAAATCCTTTAAAACCTCGCTCCTTCTGCTTAAAATCTCTACCAGAACGCTACTGAGCCCTAATTCGCTTTGTTTTTTCAGTTCGCTAAATGCTGTTTTTTCGTCCTGGGTAAAGGTTTGGTTTTCAAAATTCAGCAGGATCATCCGAGAAAGAATGGCAGATTTTGAGGTCGGAAGGTGGTTTCCGTCAAAAATCATGGCCGACTTAATGGGATAGCTTTTTGTTTTGTTGTCGTTTGATTTTATTCCCGTTGTGCGTCCTGCTCCATCGTAGGCGGTCAAAATGAAATCTTCTGCGGTTTCGTCTGTCTCGTTGGTGTATTCCTTGAAATAAAATATTTCGTTGGTCCTGGAAGATACAAGTCGGTTGAGCGCAATTGTTGTTGCGTTGTTTAGCGGTGTTCCGATGGTATCGCGACCGAAAACTGACAGTAATCTCTCGGTAAATGATGTTTTTCCTGTACCAAAGTCTCCAAATAGAAACAGGAACGGAAAGAACCCAACCTGATCAAAAACAATATCCCGAAATAAAGCAAGGATTAAAAACAGTATTCCTATTAACCCGTTTTCGCTGAAAGCATCATAATAGAGTTTTGACCAGTCTTTAAAATTGATTGATCCTTGCGAAAATTTATATAGCCTCTCAGTTTTAAAATCATCGTTGTTTAGGTTTGAAGTTGCAAAAGCGGGTAGATAGTAACCTTTATCCTGGTCTTTTATTATTCCAGCTTTATCAATTGGAAGTATTTTATTTTCACGGTTTAAAACTGCATCCGCAAAAGCAAATATTTGGTGTACAGGAATCCAACCTAATTCAGAAATGATAAAAGCCTTTTCCTCTTCGTCCATCATCTTGCTAAATACCTTTTTTAAATGCTGAGGAGTACCATAAAATGTGCAACTCTTTGATTTTAGGATTGTTTCAAAGCTATCCGGCTTCATCCCTGACGAATGGACTTCTATTGAATACCCTTCTCCGGATTTGTGTTGTATGAAAATTATCCTTTGGCTGTCGTTGGTGCCATTGTCTAAATGGAATAGGCTTTTCATTACGAAATTTGAAATTTCTGTGTCGATTGGCTTGTTATCCCTGGTAAATGTCCTGGCGAAATATTTCCCGTTCTGGACAAAGAATCCATAATCAGAAACATCCTTCTCCGGGTTTTCGCTATCCGGAATTTTTATTTTGTTTTCTTCCATAATGGATATTATTTTCTGAGTGCTTCAATTATTTCGCTCCTCAAAAAATACCTTCTACTTGCAAGGCTGTATTGCTTAAATTTCCCTTGTTTAATTAATTTATCTAGGGTCGGGGGTGTACATCCGATTAACTTACAGGCTTGAGTCTTTGAAATTTTGTCCTCCTCCATTGAAAATCGATTTCCTGAACCTGTTTTATTTTCAAACATCTCATTTAAAACGTCTCTAAGCGTCTTTTCGTCTGTTGCGATTAATACTCTTGTGTTTTCCATTTTTGCATTTATTAGTAAATAATTATGCAAAAATACAAGAAAAATAATATAAAACAAAAAAACTTGTAATAAAAAAATTGTTTTTTACAATTTAATTTTTATTACTTACTTTGTGTATTGAAAATTAAGGATATGGAGAATTTGAGTCAGGTTTTAGAAAAGATTAAAGGTCTTAGGATTCAGAAAGGTAAAAGCCAAACGCAAATGGCAGAGTTGTTGGGAATAACTCAGGCCGGATATGCAAATATTGAAAGTAATAGTAAGGGTAAATTATCATTAGTCTTTGCGGTTGGAATTGCAAAGGCTTTAGAGGTTGGCTTTAATGAACTTTACGATATTGATGGGGACAGCCAAAAAATTGACGGTCTAAATAAAGAGATTGAAGCCCTGAAAAAGAGAATAGCAGAGCTGGAAGAGCTGGTTGGTGACAAGAGGCGAATAATTGAGTACTTAACAAATGATGATATTGCCCCGGGTTTTGCCCTATACCTTAGAAATACGAAAACTGATTATGATCCAAAGAAAAGGGATTTTAACGATTTGGATGCACTGTTAAGGGAAATAGGAGAGAGCGAAAAACTGGATGAAAATGCTAAACAGTATATTATTGATCACTTTGAAAAGCTTAAACATTCCTGAATCTCATTAAATTGACTCTTTCAAGGCTTCCGGCAACATCAGCAAAAACGGTAGGCACCGTTCCCAATGTAAAGCATAATAATTGAATCCCAGGGCAATGTTTTCGTAATAAGCCGGGCGGTGATCCCAATAGTATTTTTCGGCTTGGATGGACCAGGCAGACAATCCCAGCTTAGAAACTAAAAACCATTTTTCAACCAGGCGGGCAGTCCTTCCATTGCCGTCTTCAAATGGATGAATTAAGGCAATCCAAAGATGGATCATTGAGGCATAATAAAAAACCTCCTTATAACTCATGTTTCTTTTCAACAGCTCTGAGATATCATCAAACAGATTGTTTAATTCCCTAGTGACGTATTCCGGTTCAACGGCCAGATAGATAGGGCGAAGAGTTTTTGCATCCCTTACCCCAATTTGCACTTTTCGGGCTTTTCCCCGGGCTTTTGCCGGGAGCATGGTTTTTGAAAGTATTCCATGAGCTTTTAAAAAATTTGTCCGATTCAATTTATTTTCAGATGCAAATTTGTAAGCTGTAACAAGCTCTTCAATTTCCTGTACCTCCTTTTTCTTTGGCGAGCTTTTATTTTCACGGTTCCGAAAAAAACTATTTACATCTAGGGTGTTGCCTTCAATTTTTGATGAATAGAGTGAAGAGGCAATAAGGTAATATTCAAAATCTTCTGCTGAAAATTGTGCTTTCGCCTTCAATTTATGGAATACGGCCAGCCAGTCAATTTTACATTGAGAAACATAATCTTCAAGATGATCGGATAAAATAAATTTTAAGTGCTTTCCCATCGAGTAAATTTAATCATTTTAAGGATAAAAACCAATTCAAACAGTATGTGTTTCCGGTTCTGTATCCTCCAGACTATTCAAAAAATCAATCAATTTTTGTTTATCTCCTTTCCCGTTCTTTAGAGCCTCTTTGACCTGGTTAATTAATTCCTCCGATGGATCACCCGGTTCTTGCACTTTCTCCCATGCTTTGTTAATCTCGGTCTTTTTCTTTTCATCCTCAATTTTGAGATATTTATCAAATGTTCTGTCCTGTGTGTGCCCGGTTATTGCCTTGATTATTTTAACATCCATTCCCAACGAATAGGAGCCGGTTACAAATGTTTTACGGGATGCGTGGGCGGATATTAGTTCGTGCTTTGGTTTTGTCGTTTTAATGGTCCTATTTCCAATGTATGCAGTTTTTTGTGTGGGCTGGTCAATCCCTGCAAGTGCACAGCATTCTTTCAGGTAAACATTAAATTTTTGTGGAGAGATAACCGGGAGTAGCGTTTGTTCCTGGTAATATTTTTCAATGATACTTTCAGCCCAGGGAAGTAGTGGAATTTTGGCCGGGTTCTTCGTCTTTTGAATGACCATTTCAATGTAGCCGTTTTTAATGTTTTCGCTTTTCAGTTCTTTGAGGTCAGAGAACCTTAACCCGGTGAGACAACCAAAGCAAAAAACATCTCTAACCCTTTCAAGTCTTGGATTTTCGAAGCTGAAAGAATAGAGCAACTGAAATTCTTCGATAGTCAGGGCGATAGTATCAATATTCTTTTCAGGGGCCTTAAATTTCAGGTGTTTTGTCCCGGTGTAGTACTCTCTTTCTGCTGACCAGTTCAGGAATGTTTTTAGGACCGCAGTAATTTTAGCGAAGTAGTTTGTTTGGGTTTTCCGAACATTAAAGGAGTAATCTTGTAACCCATCAAAAAAGGATAGATCAATGTCATTAAGGGTTAACCTGGTGTTTTTATGTTCTTGGTATTGTGTCAGATAATTATAAACAGTCACATGATTAGTATAGGTTCTTGGAGCTTTTGTCACTTTCGTAGATGTGAGGAACTCTAAAAAAATGGTGTTAAAGTCGTGGATTTTGCTTTTTGAAAATTCCTTTCCATCTAAGAAGTCAACAATTATCTTTTCTGTGAGCTGCACATTTTGAAAGGCGCAATCATTGAAAAAAGCGTTTGTTTTAGCCTGGTAATCATCCAAGAGTTTATTAATTGATTTGTGTCGGTTGTCTGGTGTTCCTTCTCTGTTAGGGGTTACCCGCTGTTTTTTCTTGTTCCAAAAAGAGGGCTTAACTTTTTCAATGTTTTTTCTGTGATTGTTCCCCTGAAAGGTGATTGTTGCCCGGATCGGGGCAAGTCCGGTAATTTTATTTGTTTTGTTAGTGTTGACACTAAATTTTATATTTGGCATACCTTTCGGTTTTGTTTCCAAAGATACAAAATAGAAAATATTAAGGGGGCAGTGCGGGGGGCAGAATTTTGTATAAACAAGACAAAAAGGAGAAAAATAATAGACATCAGAATCCTTATTTTTCAATACATTCAGAAATCGAAGAAAACCCAAATATAATAAATCAAGTCCCGCCCCGGGTACAGAAAAAGAGTGAGAGTGAGAGCGAGTGTGGATACAAACTGCAAATGCTGTCACTCTCACTTTTTTTCCTCAAAACTCACTCTCACACCCACACTTTTTATCTCAAGACTCACTACAACCGCGTGGGAGACCTATACCCAGACTGCCAGAGAAATTGGAACAGATACCATCAAACAGATACCATCAAACAGAATCGGCAGGATAAAGCGAACTGGCGACGGGCAGCTATCTACATCGAACACTACCAAATGAAGTACGGACAGGTCATCTACTCTGAGATTTCACGGCAATTGAACCAAAACGGGTACAAAACACGGAATGGTTGCTCGTTTTGTCCGGGGATTGTCAGGAGGTTGGTTAAAACCAGTGGAGATCATCATCGAAATTGAATGGTCTTTGATTTAATGAGAATACCGGGTAGCTTACGCCCCCTAAGAACCGTACGTGCGACTTTCACCGCATACGGCTCAGGCACTTTTAAGGCTTCCCCGGCGAAGGGTAACCCGGCTGTTATTACTATTTTTAGTGGACATAAACATAGTAATTTGTTTGC
>JANYKW010000128.1 GCA_025358025.1 Bacteroidia bacterium
AAACTTGAACCGGTAGGTTTTGGTTTTAATCCTCGCCTAACATCGAAGCCTTTTGATTAAAGGAGTGCTATGCGGTATGTTATTTATCTGATTCTTGCTTTTGGGATTCTATGTTCTAGCGCAAAAATCTACATCCCAAGTCATCCCAAATCTATCGCTCGGCAATCGTATGCTCTTTCGCCCAATGTCTTGTGGAACTTGGCCAAAAATGAATCCAACTTCAATCCAAATGCCCTATCACCTGACGGACATGATCGTGGAATGTTTCAACTCCGTGACACATACAACAAGATTCGCGGCATTCAAAACCCATTCGACCCGGTTGAATCCTATCAGCATGCTACAAAGATTTTGCTTGCCAATTTCAAAACCTTCAAGTCATACAAGTTAATGCTCGCAGCCTACCGTCAAGGAGTCCAAGGAGTTAAGGACCATGGAATTGATCCAATTTCAAGACTTTACGTAAATCGTATTCTCAAAAGGAGTTAGCAGTATGCTTTCCGAGAACAACAAGACTCTTATAGTTCAGGATTATCTTGGCAAGAAAAGTCTCGATGCCATTGGTACTCGCTTTGGCGTGAGCCGCCAGCGAATTTTTCAGATTCTATGCGACGCTCAGGTTCATCGGCCTCCGCTTCGGGATGGTTCGATTGGCCGTGCAAAAGCTCGGGCAAAAGAACTTGCCAGAACTCAAAAAGTCAAATCTATTGACAAGGTGTGCAAGAAAATCATCAAGTTTCGTGACAAAGGTTTGTCTTGGCAGCAAGTTGCAAACAAACTGAACATCCCTATGAGCCGATTGTTTTATATTCGTCAGCGGTATATCCCAAAATCCATTGGCCTTCGTTGGTCTTGGAAGTCCAGGATAATCAAGTGATCCCGATTGATCGATTGGTTAAGAATTGGACCATAGTCAAAGACTACAAAAAAGGTCTCAGCATCAAACTCATATCCGAACGTAACGGCTATTCGGTTACAAAGATTATTCAAATTCTCCGAATGTACGATGCCATTCAAGGGAGGGCAAACATTTATCAATGAAAAGATACATTCTAGTTCGATGTATAGAAAAATTCGACGGCATTCATTTGTTTCTTGATGAAGAAGAAATTCTAATTTCAATCGATGTTGCAAAACAACTACAATTGTGGCTTAACACAAACCTTGGAGATTGACATCATGGTAGATTATCCTGAACTTGTTCGCCGAGTAAATGCCTATGCCTCGTATCTGAGATATAAGATGTTCTTTGCCCTGAAAAAGCGTGACTCATGTGAACCTAACACCTTGAGTCATCTTCGATGGGCAACAAAACATGAAGCCTATCGTACTGCCCTCAACCAGTTCAACATGCACGTCAATCAGGGTAAAAAGTTTCATCCCAAGGATAATCTTGATGCCTGAAAATCAACGAGAATCCTCACGTGGGTACCATTTCATCAACACCTATCAGTGTTGTCCTAGAAAATGGTACATCAAATACTACTTAGGTTTTGATCCAACCAAAACTGCTAAAGCATTGATTTTTGGCAAGGTATTCCACGAAATCATGGAAGCCTTTTACAAAGGAGGACCAAATGCCCTAAACCTTGACGACATAATAAGTCTCGGAACAACGCGACTTCGCGAACAAGAAATCAACTATGAAACATCGAGTGACTTTGCAAATGACCTTGCCAGGCTTCCGATGATGTTGGGTGCTTGGTATGGCAAGTATGGGTCAACTGATTTTGAACTCTATGACATCATAGACATTGAAAAAGAACTTCCTGTGAACTTGCCAAACGGTATGTCCATGACTGTCCGACCGGACATTGTCATTCGCCGAAAGGAGACCAATCTTGTCTATGCGTTCGAGCACAAAACAACCTCCTACTCTTTGTCTCAAATGGCTTCCAGCGTCGAAGCCCAAGACCAAGCGACCATCCAACAAATCGGAATCCAGCAAAACTACCCTGCTGATATTGGGGATTTCTTTAGTGGGATTGTCCCTAGTATCGTTTATCAA
>JANYKW010000129.1 GCA_025358025.1 Bacteroidia bacterium
TAGTGAAAAATCTAAATTAGGTAGCTATAATTCTGATATACTGTAATATATATTTAGAAACGGTTTATATTAATGCTTTGTAGCCATTTTGATAATATTGCTTTATAACTTTGATAATGTTTGTATTACATTTGTGTTGTAATTGTGTGGTAAATGTACGACGCTATTAGTGTACTTACTGTCAGCTCTAAACAAAGATAGATCCAACCTGTTATCATGAAAAAATTTACATACGAAGAGCCCAAAGCTGTTGCTGCAGCATTATTCGTAATAAATACATTGGAAACTGTTGGAAAGCACATGCTCGCCAAGATCTTATTCTTTGCAGATCAAAAGCATCTGGCCAGATATGGTCGCCCGATAACTTTGGATACATATTATAAGCTACCAAAGGGACCAGTTCCTACAATCATTTATGATGAAATTAAGGCTGTAGAGAAAAAAAAGTCAGCACCAGTTATTAACGGTTTTCATGACAAGATATCAGTTAGCGGAAATAATATTACCGCTTTGATTGAGCCGGATATGGACGAACTGTCCGAAACTGATGTTGAGTGTCTTCTGGAGTCAATTACTGAGAATAAGGGTTTGACTTTTGATCAATTGACCAGAAAATCTCATGGCTCCGCATGGAGCAGTGCATCAGAGTGTGGTCCAATACATTTCAACGAAATTGCTAAGGAAGGAAAGGCTCCTGATTACATTTTAGAGCTTTTAAATATGAATCTCGAGGCAGAACATTTGCTTCGGGTATGAGTAGCTTACGCGATCTGATTCCAGATGATTCACAAAGGGAATTAGTTGCAAGCCAAATCGAGCCTGGTGCTGTTTTTTTTGTACCGGATCCCAGAGCTGAAAAATCCAAATTTATTATTGTCTTGGGTGTTGATTCCGAAAAGGTAATCGTAGGTACTTTATACATCAACACCGAAATTAATGAGCATTGTATTCGATCCTTTGAAGAAAAAAAGCTTCAACATAAAATCAAAGCATCGGATCATCCCTTTTTGGATTATGACTCATATGTTAATGCGTCATTAATCACGAAAAGGAGACAAGGTGATCTCTTGCAAATTTTGATTGATAATTCTTGTGAATGCAAAGGATATATTTTAGAGAAAGAATTCGATTATATAAGATCCCTGATGGCAGTCTCTCGAATAATCTCTGAAGCAGATAAGAAAAGATTCAGTCTGATTTAGAATTTCCGCATTAAACTGTAGAGCCGATATGATCGGCTTTTTTTATGTCCTTTCATTACATAGTTCTCACTGGTAACTTTCCCAAAAGTTAAGCCAGATAAAAAATGAAACTATCGATAGGCAATAAACCCATTGCAATTCCACAGGACGCAAATATCAGCATAGAAAAATCATCTCCAGTCCTGGGATCAGATGCGACATCGTTTTCTTATCCATTTCCCATCCCTCGGTTGCCAAATCAACAGGCGCTTGGTGGTCCCGGGATACTTGAACGTATTTGGGAACTTCCGGGAGTTGATCCTTTCTGGGGCATACCTCCAACCAGGTTTATTCTCGAAGATCAGGGCATTCAGGTTCTCTCCGGTGAGATCGAGTTCGATGATATCGATGATAAGGAAATTGGTGTAATTCTAAAGTCCGGAACTACCGAATTCTGGTCTAAAATCAAGAATCTGATGATGTCCGATATTGATTTCGGATCTGAAGCCTGGCTGACAGATGTCACGTCTTCTGAATTGATAACAGCCAAGTACACGGAGTGGGATGTAGCCAATGCCGCCGAAAATGCGCCGGTCATTGGAGTGCCGTTTTTACTTGACAATGCAGATCAAACCGAAGAAGTTTTGGGAAATACCTGGAACATTATTCCGTCAGCTCCTGAATTTCTCGCTTATATGCTTCAGTTCCGTGCCTGGTATCTCATCGAGAAGATCTTCGGGCATTTTGATTATACCGTGGCCGTTGATGCATTGAAGACAAGCGAATTTGCCCAGTTGATCGTTTTCTCAAAACCATTCTATTTTCAGGTATCCCAATCTGAAGATGATCCAGCTGTACTCTGGGTCTTTCCGGCTGCTGATAATTTAATTTATGCCGATCTGATGCCGGCAATCACGGTTCAGGACTTTTTTGATGGCATTAAATCGGTACCCGGCCTGATCTTCACAATTGATGATCAGAAAAAGGAAGTGAGTATCACCTTCCAGCGCGACCTGTTCCTCCCGGAGAACATTGACCTGATGCCCATTATTGAGTTGAAGGGATGGGCACATCGGGAACATGAATCCACCGATGGGTTTCAACTCACCTATCAGAGCCAGGATGATGAAAATGACACAAAAATCGATTATATCATCAACCAGACGGTAGAAGATACGCTTCCTACACCCACGATAGAAGGTACAATTGTCCATGTCAACCGTGTAAACATAGATTACATCACGAAGAAAAAGGCCTCTGATTCATCCCTTTATTGGTCCATCATTGGCCGGTTGCAGCCTTATATCAATGGGAATGGAGGGCTAAAGATTGAATTTCCTGTTAAGGTTCCCCAATCGCACCAACTCGATTATAATCTATACCCTTACTTACCGCTGAATCTTACCAGGAACATGGGAGCCGGTCTGATCTGCCTTGATATGACTGAGCTTTATGTTTCGCTTTACCGGGGAATGGAAGGTGGAACACATCCATTAATCTGTGCAGAAAAATATCGTCCGGATGCTATTCCCAGTCTGGTTCCGGAAGATCTCTATGCGTCTTCATTCGCAGATTACCTGACATGGAAATCTACAACAGCAAGAAGTTTTACAAAATACATTCAGCTCACACTCCCACAGCTCATGGCGCTGCAGTGGGGGAAGCGCTATTTTATTAGTGGGGTGCGGGTAGTTCTGGAGAAGATCAATTACGATGTGCCCTTTACCGGGTTAGTCAAAGTTGATGGATACACGGCTTAAAATTGTCCTTTCCCGGCCGATAGCGTCAGGTTAATTTCACATAAAACGAAATGGAATGACTATAATTCAACAACCCGATTCACTTTCCTTCAGTGGAAACCTCAAGAAATTCATCTTCTCGACGGATGTCACCACCCCGTTTTCGTTGATGATGGGAGAAACGGTTATCCTGAACAATTTCTACAATCCCGGAGTTGACGGACAAATTGAGATCGATCTCCGTGAGATCATTGAGAAGCAACTCTCTGTCATTTTACCAACTGACGGGGATGCCATCACGGATCAAATTACCGGTGTGGCAGATTTTACTGCCCACATCGGGATTGAACCGTTCGAATTTCGGGTAATCAAAGGAGGTGTTTACGATCTTGATCTTCTCGCTGGCCAATTTGCCGATGCTCATTTTTTGACCTGGCAATCTCAGGAGAAGAAAATCCTTCAGGTTCAACCGGAATGGCTGACAGTTTATGCTACCGCCGAAAGAGTGGTAAAATGTAAAGCATACTATCTGGACAATGGATCCGTGGCCAGTGAAACAGTTGCGCTGGCTACTATCCCGGCAGATCATCTTCAGACATTGGATGTCAGCTGGGGAGCGATCTGTGATGCAGTCACTGCAACCGAACCTATTGCCTGGGATGTTTGGTTTGAAGACGGATCCGGCAACCGGCTGAGTTACATCCAGCGCCTGCAGCTGCGTAATGCATTGGACGAGGAGAATATGTTTGTCTGGGCCAATACCCTGGGAGGAGTGGATTCTGCCTCATTTACCGGCTATGCTGAAGATGATCAGAAACTCGAGCATCAGCTTGCCGAATTGTACAATGAAGACCTTGATGAGTACAAGATTGATAAAAAAACGGAGATTAAGCAATCTACCGGCTTTCTCAATGCGCGTGATAGCATCTGGCTCCGGGATTTCTTCTACTCAAAGAAAAGGTACAAGATCGAACTGGATGGATCGGTGCGGTCAATAGTCCTGGTTGACTCCAAAGTAGTAAACTCCACTGCTGACGATCTTAAAGAATATGAATTCACCTTTCGATATGCCTCCGACAATAGCCTTCTAAACCTTGATCGTGTTATTGACGATCTCCCTGCACCGGAGGGGCTGACTGATTTTTTTTTGACTGAGCTGTTGAGCGGGCTGCCAACAGCTGACTACGACGGCAATCTTATATTCGCTGTCCAAAGCCCTTTTGCTGCCGGCTGGATGAAGTTATCGATTGATCAACTTTTTAACCAGGCACTACCGGAGTTCATTGATAATTCTACCATCCGTTTTATAGACGGAAAACTTCGCACTGACGTAGGCGCCGTGATCATGGGATTAAAGCCCAAACACGGATTTGAAGCAGCTTCAGATGCTATCCTGGCATTTGATAACGGAACGAGATCCTTTTCGATCACAGCGAAGGAAGGCGAAATAACTTTCCCTGTCTGGAATATGGGGGAACTGATTAGTAAACTCACCGAAGCCATAGCTATTGACAATGTCGAAGGCACCTGGTACCTCTATTACAAAGATGTAAAACAGGAGGATAATTCAGTTGTCAATACCCTGATGGCAACAATTGAGAGTTGGGACAGGAATAAAGATATTCCTATTGCGACAGTAACCTGGAAAAATGGTTCCGGAATTTGGAAAGATTACCGGTATGTCTATACTGAAGTCAATCATTCGCCGTTGGTTCGCTTCGAAGATAAACCCCACCCTGCAGAGGACATATATCTCAATACTGATAACTTTCATAACCTACTGTCGGAAGAGGAAACTACCAATCAAAAAGCCCTGGACAAACTCGATTATTATCTCCGGATTGGAAAAATCACTTTTGCAGATACTGCCGAACCGGCTATTGAAAACTATCAGGACGACCAGGTGGATCCTGAAGATGAAACCAAAATCATCAATTACCAACGCCAATTTGGATCCGATCCGAATTTGAGGCTTGTCATAGCTGAAGACGGCAACGATAAGCCTTGGTACCAGGCCCCAATTATTTACAAAACTAATGGCACGATCACCCGAATAGCATGGTATCTGGGTGAAATGCCATTCAATGGGAAAATATTAATATCTCGATTATGAAAAAGCTACTCACATTTCTGCTCCTCTCCATCGCACTCTGCAGCTTCCTGCCCGACCAGAAACCCACCGGCAGCGGGGTTAAATGGGTACAGAACGCCACCTTCTTTTATAACCTGGCCGACAGTTCTCTTTATGTGAACATGGGGGCTGTACTCGGATGGGCGCGGCTCGACATGCGCCATGATCCGATCTATGCCCGGATGAAGCAAGGCAATGATACCGTGGTGAAGGCCATCTTCAAAACCGACACGCTGAAGCTGACCGGCTTCCTGTTGCGCACAGATAGCATCGGGATGAAAGGTTGGGTATCTGGTTTTCACCTTGAACACAAGCTTGACTCGATCCGTAACCTGGCATACACGAAACATGTGACGGATAGTCTGCTCTCGCTGAAGGTTGACAAAGTACCAGGGAAAGCTCTATCCGATAATAACCTCACCGATGCCGATAGTCTTGCCCTTCTGAATCTTCCGGGAAACCTGGCCTTGAAACTGGACACCACGAAAGCTACTGTCGCAATGCGGGCTGCATGGACCAATAAAGTTACAAGCATTACTGCAGGGAATGGAGTATTAATTACCGGTACAACGACAGTTCCCATTGCGTCATCTGATACAACATTTAATCTAAAGAAGACTACGGCAGCGAGTATGTACCAACCGAAAGCGACCGTTTTAACAAACATTCAAGACACCTTAAATCTGCATGAACATATTGCAAATAAAACCACATCAGTAACCACAGACGGAACTTCCGACATAAAATATCCTTCGGCTAAAGCCGTTAAAACATATGCTGACGGCAAGGTTGCAGATGCCATCACAGATGGAATTACAACAGTTGCCCCGTCCGAGAATGCCGTTTTCGATGCACTGGCCACGAAGATCGACACCTCCACCCGAGGCCATGCAAACGGAGTGGCGTCGCTGGATCGGAACGGAAAGATACCATTGGTTCAAATGAACGATGCACTTCTCGGATCTGTAAGATACCAGAGTGTATGGTCACCAACTACCAATACGCCAACCATACCAGCAGCGACATCGGATAACAAGGGATATTATTACGTAGCCTCCGACTCTGCCTATTACAATGGCACCATGTTCAGAAACAAGGATTGGATTATCTCAAACGGATCAATCTGGCAGAAGGTAGACAACAACAACCTGATTGCCTCGGTATTTGGCCGGGTAGGTAATGTGATTGCCAACTCAGGAGATTATAATACCTCCCAGGTAACCGAGAACACAAACCTTTATTTCACCGCCCTCCGGGCCCGCGCATCTGTTTCAGGCGGATCAGGCATTTTGTATGATTCCGGGAGTGGTGCCTTTTCGATCGATACCACCGTGATTGCAAAGAAGAGTACCATGGCGGCGATGTACCAGCCGAAGGGGAGTTATGCTCCGGCAAGTGGGAGTGGAAATTATATTCATAATCAAATTAACACATATCAATCTGCCAATTTTGCAATCAGCGGAACAGGTGTTATTGCGGCTGATTTATTATTAGGAAATGGTACCAATAAAACGAATAACGTAAAATTCACATACGAAAATCTTCCTCCTTGGTTTGTTACAGGCAGGAGTGATGGATACTTTCTTATCGGCAGAAATGGTATTAGAGATAATGACTTATATATAACTCCGGGCGGAGAGTTCGGAATAGCACATCTTGCCGGTAGTGGACCTACTTTAGCATATAATGATTTAAATGGAGTGCTACACAGGTTTACTACATTTGGAATACCTCCAACAGGTAATCCGGGAGGAAGTTGGGCTCACTTAGTTGGGGTGAAAACGGATGGAGTTGCAGAAGTGGGAAATCATATTGATTTTCACGAAAGCTCTAACGATTCATTAGATTATTCATCTAGAATTTCATCAATTTCAAAGGTATTAACGACTGCCAATACATTCTCTGCGGATAAATTTATATCAACTGTTGCAAATGGAACGGCTCCATTGACAGTTTCATCGTCTACTCAAGTCAATAATCTTAATGCTCAGTATGCCCTTAATCCTTACAAATATCCTGATTATGCAGGAGATAATAGATATTTTAGACTTGCATGGTTTGGTGACGCCTCTGACGATGCGGGATATAAGGCATTATTCAGTACCTCTACATTAACATGGCAGCCACAAAGTGGAATATTAAATGCCAGGATATTTAAATCTACGGTCCCATCCGGCACCCCACCATTTACAGTTACAAGTACAGATGTCGTAACAAATCTAAATGCTGATTTATTGGATGGTAATCACGCATCAGCATTTTCACCCTTATTTGGGAATGGTTATTACATTAATAACCAGTATAATTCCGCTCAAAGTGCAAATTCATGGATAACAGGCGCTTCAAAATCTTCTCAAGTTATAATTGATGGAGATAACTCTTCCTTACTATTTACATCTGCAGCAAGTCAGGATGCTTTTTTAAGTGTAGAACCTGGAACTAGGACGCTCATTTGGCGTAATGGCAATTATGCTGATCCAAATTATTCTGCAGAAACATTTAAAACAGGCCATATTTTAGGAGTAACAGAAATCACATCTCCCGAATTTACTTCTACAATTGCCACTGGGACAGCTCCGTTTCATATTACATCCACAACGGTAAATTCTAATCTAAACGCTGATATGGTAGACGGCAGGCACTTTAATTATACAGAACTTTCCACTATGCCCTATTATTTTTGGGCTCCGAACGCAGACGGGACAGTTGCTAAGGTTTTTCCCACATCGACATTTGCTTTGTCCAGTGGTTCTAGTAGTTATATATGGAATCAAAATAGCGCAACTCAAACTGCGGATTTTAAGATAGGAGGAACGGCGACTGCATCAGCATTTACGGATGGATTCATAAATTATAGTACAGCACAGATTAATCGGACTGGCGGTTATGTTGAGATGCAATTCAATGGATCGAGTGGTAATGGAGTCAGAATGTTTGGCAATACGGGTTACCCTATTTCCTTCACTGATGGTAAAATAGTTTCAACAGTTGGTACTGGGACCGCTCCATTTACGGTTGCAAGTACAACACAAGTTTCTAACCTGAACTCAAATTACTTAGGCGGGTATGACTACACAAAATTTGCAGGTTATACAGCTGGAGTATCCGACATTTTTGCAATCGGAGGTCAGAATCTTTATACTTTATTTTCATCATCAGTATATCCGGCCAATGCACCTAATCCAGGTAGTCCCTGGGTACAAGGCATTCAATTTCCTTTGGCAAACAATGATGGATATAGGCAAGTTCTAGCGTCCTGTGATGGAGATCTTTTTTGGTCAGGATCTGGGAATTACAGTTGGTATGGTTGGTATCCCTTATGGACGGGCAGGAATCTTCCTCATCCCAACTCGGGTTGGGGTAATACTAATTACGTGACCAAATACACTAATACATGGGGTGGAATTGGTAATAGTTTGATTTACGACAATGGAAGCTCTGTTGCTATCAATACGACAAACGCTGCGGGATATACTTTCTATTTGAATGGAATAGCAAAATTCAACAGCTACATAAATACAGGAAGTCACTATATTGAAGGGGAAAATTCTTTTATTAATTGGACGTCTGCAGCAAGTGGGGATGCCTTTTTAAGAGTCTTACCAGGAACAAGAACTCTAGCATGGAGTAATGGAAATTTCTCTGACCCAAACTGGTCGGCAGAAACATTTCAAACAGGGCATATTTGGGGTATAACCGATATGACGACTCCATCAATCACATTGACAGCATCAACAGGAACTATTCCTATAAATGTTACATCTACAACAAAAAACACCAATTTGAATGCTGATTTGCTTGATGATTTTCACGTTCAGGAATATCAAAACAGTGGGCCGTCTTTTGCCCGTATTCCGGTAATACATTCAGACGGAGTAATGGAAGTGGGCAAATATTTGGATTTCCACGACAGTGGAAATGATGGTGTTGATTTCACTGCTCGATTATACTCTTCATCAGGTCTGCTTGCCACTTATAATACTATTTCTGCCCCATCTATTAATTTAATCAATGGGGCTGGAGTTAACAAGTATTGGCAATGTACGGATGCTTCAACAGGCGCCGGTCATTGGGCAACAATGTCGTCTGGCCAAACTTGGAAAGGTACATGGGATGCTGTTAACAATTTGCCGTCGCTTGCTGATGGTACTGGTACTATCGGCGATATGTTTACTGTCTCTGCAGGAGCTAGTAGAAATTTGGGAAGTGGAACAATTGCATGGCCAACAAATGGTACTGCTCAATATAATGGTTCTGTATGGCAAATGTTACCGGCACCAAATATTTCGGGTGTAGCCCTAACAAAAACAGACGATACTAACGTCACATTGACTTTGGGAGGATCCGCTTCTACAGCTTTGGTAAATGCAGCTTCATTGACTTTAGGATGGACCGGAACTTTAGCAGATAGTAGGATAGCAAGTGCTGCCAATTGGAACACCGCTTATGGATGGGGCAATTGGGCATCTAATTTTGGAACAACAGCAGGTAAAATTACGCAAGGAAATGATAGTAGATTAAGTGATGCAAGGACTCCTACAAGCCACACACATGGAAATATATCGAATGTGGGCGCAATTGGAACAACAAGTGGTTTGCCTGTAATTACAACTACAAGTGGGGTTCTGACTGTTGGTTCGTTTGGAACTACGGCAGGGACTTTTGCCACAGGAAATCACTCACATGATTATTCCGCAATATATGATGCCATTGGTGCCGTAAGTTCTTCCGTGACCACTCACGAATTAACATATAACCATGCCAACTACAATACTGCTTACGCAGACAGAATGAAGTGGGATGGAGGATCAAGTGGGTTAGATGCGGCAGTGGCAAAAACCTCCCTTGGGTTGGTTATAGGCACCAATATTTTAGCATATAGAACATTCGGGACTGCGGCAAACAATAATACAGGAGATTTTGCTCCATCTGCTCACGTAGGTGCTACCGGATTAGCCCATGGAAATGCTACCGGATCAGTTGCTGGATTTATGTCTTCAGCGGATTATACAAAATTAGCAGGTATTGCAAGTGGAGCAACCAACGTAACCAATACCAATCAGCTGACCAATGGTTCAGGATATATCACAAGTGGAGCATTGAGTGGGTATGCTACAACTTCATGGGTGGGAACCTATTACTTGCCATTGGCTGGAGGAACTTTAACCGGTCCCTTGAATGGAACATCGGCAAGTTTTTCCTCTTCGGTTTATGCTTATTCCTATTGTGGACCTTCCGACAGCACACTCAAGAAAAATATTAGGCCCTTGGTCTCAAAAGATTACTTGCGTGCATCGAAAATAGAGTTCAGAAAATTCAATTATCGTGCTGATCCGGATAGCTCCACGAGATTTGGACCGATTGCCCAGGAAGTTGAAAAATTGGTACCCGAAGTTGTTTCAACCAATAAGGAATCCGGTAAACTGGTAGTTAATCACATTGATCTGCTTTACATTTTGATTGCCCAACAGAAGGAAGCTATCGAAAAGCTTACAAAGAGAGTCGAAGAACTTGAAGAAAAAACTCGTCCGGGCGGACACTTAACGCCTGCAATCATTGCTGATCCTGATATCTGCCCAAAATGTTATAAGGGGCACTTAAAACCAACCGGAGAGGTTCTTCTGAGCAATCCGCCTCAATATCCTTATGTATGTGATTCATGTGGTCATGCAGTAATAAGAAGAGGTATCCTGACAGATTTTAATCCGGTACTACTTAATAATATAGTTACACCATGAAAACAAAACTTTCAATAGTGTTAATCCTTATTTGGATCAATGGATTTGGGCAAAAACTACCTATCAACGGCCTTTGTTGGGGTGATGTATTTACTGCAACCGGAACTACATGTTCACAAGATGCCTGGGCCGCCGCAAACTCAAGCTATTTTGATCCTGCTTACGCAGTATCCGGCAATTGTCTGGACGATTGGAGAAACTATGGTCCGCCGTCTATTGTTGCTCCAACTGTTTATGCAACGACCGTATCCGCAATCACAGGTACAACCGCAACAGGCGGGGGTTACGTTTCTTCAGACGGAGGTTCGACCGTCCTATCAAGAGGTGTTTGTTGGGCGACACATAGCAATCCAACGCTGGCCGATAGTTATGTTTCAGGTGGAGCAGGGTTAGGATCCTTCACAGCATACCTCACTGATTTATCTCCAGGTACAAGATATTATTACAGAGCGTTTGCACAGAATGCCTATGGAACAGGTTATGATGGTACCGGTTATTTTGATACTGAAGGAGGCTGTACGAGGCCATCCGGATTAAGTACATTGACAGTTTGGTACACGGCACCTGATTATTCCGATCCTTTCTCAACAATTTGGGAAGCGTATGGGGCGAAATACCAATTTTGTCCAAATTCATACGGTTATATGTCAACCAAATCAGTTCAGTTCGCCTCTTTATCGGTTGGACAACCTGTTTACGATGGCACGGGAACTGATTGCACCTCTCTTGCCGATGGTTGGTATTTCTACGAAGGATGCAGCGTTGATGCCAATGATACATGGTACATTCATATTGAATCAGGAGTTATCGAATCCATGTGGCAAGGTCCGAGTTAATATTCACCATTAAATTTATAGTCATGAAAAAGTCAATCTTAGTTTCAGTTTTGTTGATCTTTTGCTTTACTCTTTTTGCTCAGAAACAGAAATATCAGATCACCCGGTATGAGCAGACCAGCACCCAGCTGTTTGTATGTGTAAACCACACGAAAAAGCCGGTTTATATTGAGCATTTCTTTACAGACGCCGAGCGCAAGGATACTGCCGCGATAACCGCTGCCATTGAAGGTCTCGTGGCAGAACTATACATCAAGGCCGATCAATACCAGGAGCCGGAGAAGTTTGTAGCCAAACCCGATAAGGCCAGGCGGTTTGAGAATAAAATCGATTCGTCAAGAGTCGCAGCAAGGAAGGCACAAATACTCCTGAAACGAAAGGCAGAAAAGGATTCCATTGACAAGGTTAGTCTACTTAAAGTTGATCCGACAATTAAAATAGAAGGTGCCCCGCCCATTCCCGAGTAAAGATAAGCGCAAGCCCGGCCTGAGAGTCGGGCTTTTTTTTGTCCTTTCTACCCTGCCTTCAGCAAAGTAGTTTCGAATAAAAACCGCTGAACATGATACAGATCTCAATCGACTGGTTTAAAAACGCATTTTCAAACGCATGGCACGTTTTCTCGGGATTACTTACAATGGCCGTTGGTTATTTCATTCCTGTAAAAGATTTTGTGCACCTGGTACTTTTCTTTTTCCTCCTGGACATTATTTTCGGCTACTGCGCTGCCAAAAAGCTTCGGAAAGAGCAATTTTCTCCAAAAATAATCTGGGAAAAGACTGTGCCAAGGGCAGTAATTTCAATTGTTGCAATTCTTACCAGTTATATGTGGGATACAACATTTCACCAGGAGATTATTCCAACCTATAAATGGATAGGTTGGTTTATAAGCGGTCTCTTGCTTTACTCAATTTTCAAAAATGGGTACAAGATCACCAAGTGGAAGGTTTTTCCAATGATGGGGCACATAATCGAAACCAAGATAGAGGAAGCATCCGGTATGGAACTGCACATGGAAGATGAGTTTAACGAATATTTGCCCGACCATGAAAAGAAATGAAATCATTATCGAACTCAAAAAGTACTTCGCAATCCGGGATCTGGTTTGCCCTGATGTGATGCAGCGCTTTGGCGAATCTGCCTGGCAGTTTTTCAGCACCATCTACCTGCATACACTACTCATCGTTCGCCGTGATGTACTGCAGTCCGCTATGATCTGCAACAACTACACCAAGGCAGGAGGCAGTTTAAAACAGCGCGGTCTTCGCTGCAACCTATGCCAGTTGGTCAAAGAAAAGACCGAGGCAGGTAAAGTCTATCTTTCGGCTCACACCACCGGCGAGGCTGGTGATTTTGATGTAGCCGGAATGACAGCGGTGCAGGCACGCCATAAGATCATCGATAACATCGCCATGTTGCCTTATCCTATCCGCCTGGAAGAAGGAGTTACCTGGCTACACCTGGATGTTTATGATAGCGGAAATAATCAACCTTATACACTCTTTACAACATGACAAACTTCTGGAGTTATTTCGCCATATTTCTGACAGGAATCATTGCCGGATTGATTTTGTACATTAAAATTAAACGTCCGGATACGGTAAATAACGAAAGCCTGACTGTTGGCAAAATCAAAAGCCGGGGAGATGGATCCTCGCAAAATACCACGCTCGATATGCTGGATAAACTGGCAGAAAGCGCTGAAAATAAGAAGCCATTGCTCGACCGGATTTTCCCAGGTAGGCAACTTCGCAAAGCGGCCAGATTAGAAAGAAGACAAGCAAGGAGAGAGGCAAAACTCAATCCGGTGGAACCTCCATAATTTGTCCTTTTGGGAAATAGGTAGTTTTTTAAAATTTGATCAGCTTCTTTTATTAACAACAAAAAACTTACACAATGAAAAACTTTTTAATGTTGACGATTTTTCTGGTAGGGTTATTTGCCTTCGCATGTTCACCCCCAGCGACCGATTCGCCCCAAAAAGCGCAGACTACTTTTTCACAGGCTGTTGATGTGGGAACGAATGTCCCCATTATTCGTGCAGTCGATGAAACTACAGTACCTGTAGCGCCTGCTCCCACACCTGGGGTCATGGATTTTTTGAAAAACAACGTGGCTGAATTAGCCCTTGGGCTATTGGCTTTTCTTAAAATCATAGTCAACCTAACGCCAACAGAAACGGATAACAAGATTTTTGGCCTGCTTGATAGTTTTATCAACTGGATAGTGCCTAACTTTAAAGCCGGTGGCGGAAAACTTACGTAAGCAAGCCCTCTTTTTTGATTAGACAGTTAGTTTTGAACCCCTGGTACGTGTTGCCGGGGGTTGTTTTTTCCCATTCTTAACATTATTAACCGGCACAATATCGCTGTTCAGATGATCGATCAGCTTCCGATTTGCAATATCCGCTTTAATAAAATCCTCATTGATGTATATTCCTGTTACCTTCTGTGCCGGAGGCCTATGTGCCATTGAAAGACTAATATCGTCAATGGATACACCAATTTCCCTTAAAATACTCGCAAATGAGTGGCGAACGAAATAGTCTGTGATCTTTGATGCCGGATTTATATTTAGTTCTTTTTGAATTATTTCAAGCTGGCCATTGATCATCTTAGTAAAGGCTGATTCATCTTTGTATTGAAGTTTGCTTTTACGTGCATGCTTGGTCCTAGTCTCTTTCCGTTCTTCTCCGTTATAATCGGCAAACCATAACAAGTATTTTTCTCCTTTGTATTTGTCTATAATGCATTGAGCTTCCGGCTCCACCTTTGCATTACAGAATCTGGGTTTTCTGCCTCTGCTTTTCCTTCTGTAGTATTGCAATCTGCCTTCTATTAAATTTTGCGGAGTCATCCAGAATAAATCTATAAGGTTAATTCCCTGAAGACAGAATTGTAAAATGAAAACATCCCGAGTAATCTCCTCCAGTACACTTTTATGTTGATAATCCCTTATGGCTCGAATAGCTTCCAATGACAGGTTCCGATTCTTTGTTGGTTCGGTTTTAATTTTATACTTCTTGAATGGATATTTATCAGTCAGCTCATCATCGATTGCACCGTTGATGATTGATCTTATATACCGCATATAAACAGCCACCCCATTAAGTGACATTTTATGTGTAATTTCTGTGTCAGATTTTTTCCCGTAAACCTTTATTGGAGTCCGGAGACAATAAGCTTCGAATTTCTCCAGAAAACTTACAGTAATTTCGGTGAAATCAAGATTTTTATCACCCCAAAAATCCCTGACCTTTTCCGTGGCACACCTTAACAGTTCCGCGGTTTTTTTACGCCCCATCGAGAAGCAATGCTCCTCTTTTAGTTTACTGTAGCTAAAGAAATTAGTATCAACCACTTCTTTCTCTGATAGAAGAAATTTTCTCAATGCATAAACATCCATTTTATTTACCCGTTCCTGGTTGTTCATGATCTTTACCTCACAACCGTTTTTAATTTGAGTAAGGCGAACATTTTTATTTGCAGCCAGAGGATCTCCATCTCGTCCAGATTTAACCTGCCCATCTTTTTTCAACCAGTTATCCTTGGTTACTGTCACATCAGTTGGGACACGCAAGGTTTTTAAATTCGATGAAATCTGAAGGTGGACTACATATTCTCCATGCCGGTTAGGTCTATTTGCAATTATTGTGAGGGTAATCTTAGCCATTTTTATGCACAGAATTTACACAGAATACACAACAATATTATGCAATTTCCGTCAATATTTAGCAACAAAAAAGCAAAAAAAAGGGGATCGCATTTTGTGCAATCCCCTGTAACCTGCTTAAATCCAGCGTTTTTGTTTGGTGGGCCCAGTAGGGCATGATCCTACGACCCCCTGATTATGAGGCTAAAGGTCTAACCTTGTATTGCGTTTATATTCAAACATATACAATTTAATGATTTACTTTTGCACAGAATTTACACATTTTCTGAGGTGCAAATAATTGTCCTTTTGTCTTTTTAGACAACCTCGTAAGTTTGAAAAAAATGAACGCCATGAAAGATGAAATTTTAAAAATGTCCCGAGATCAATTAATTGACTTTCTTATTGAAAACTGGACCGACTTTGTAAAAAATCTAAAGCCAGGAAAGGAAAGAGATTTTTGGAAGAGCGAAAAATACCATCCCACAGAAATGCTCAGAGGTGTGGCAATTAGTTTAATAGAAGAGGCCTAAATCACCATTTGGGTCAATTCGATGGACTGGTTAATTATTTCCATTAACTGATCCGAAGAGTAAGCCTTATCAATTCCTTGCTTTAATATTTTCAGCGCTTCCAAATTATTTGGCGGAATCTTTTTCATTGCCAAATATTTATCCATTGCCTTGTGCATATAATATTTGATATTCTCAAGCTGCTTCTCAAATGTACCATGCCACTTTACAAAGGAAGTATCACCATTCTCAACTAGAATTAGATTCTGAATCATCGATCCATGCATTCCTGGCTTAGAATTATCGCTCGTTCTGAAGGCCCTGTGCATGAAAATTTCATAATTTGATCCTTTCTTGTAACTTTCAATACTGCTTCTGTCCATCTGGTTTAGTTTTTAGGTCCTAATTTCTTTTTCTCACACTTCATTAGGTCAATCTATAAAAATTATTATCTCGGTTAAGGATATCATAATGGTTGCAACATTTCGGTAAACAATTACTAACCTGCTTTGGATTTGCCATTTAGGTGGGGACGGGGTATCTGAGGATTTTCAGCGTATATACGATCTATTGTTCTTCTCAGTTCCTCTTTTTCTTCATAAATTTTTTCATTCTTTTTATGTAATTCCAAAAGTTCATCGCTTTTCCCTTGAAGTTTTTCAGCCAACTCAAGACATTTTTTGCATTCTAAATAATTTCTGTCTTCGGTTATCAGGACTTTTCCTTGAATGGCATACTTAAGAATGGGCTCCGTTCCAAATAATAACCAATCCTTATTTACTTCGGTGAATACTTGACACACTATGTCAGCGAAACGTTCAGTTAATGTTTCTATCCCTGTCGCATATCTTGAAACAACATTAGGGTTAGCATCAAGTAATTCAGAGAATTCTTTCTGATTACGAATTCTCTTTTTAGATTTTAAAATGGCAATAAGCTCGCCAAGTCTTTTGTTATCAGTCATTTATTAAACATGTTATATAACATGAAATAAAAATGTATATAAATCATATACATATATATAAAATATATACTTTTAACACAACAGAAATAAAACAAATATACAACAGATACACAACATTTAATAAAATAATTCCATACACTGAAATAATGACAAAAAAAGATCTTAACAAGTTAAAAAAGAGTCTTCCCAAAGGATATAGAGATTTAATCGCTGAAAAATTCGACTGTTCTACCGGCTACGTAGATATGGTTTTAGCTGGTACTCGCAAAAATATTGAAGTATTGACGGCTGCTGTCAGTCTGGCTCAGTCACATAAGACCGAAATGGAGGCATTAACCAATAAAATCAAATCACTATGAACTTCCCTGCTGGAATCGAAGAAGGTTTTGAAATTTACCGTCACAAAGGACATCTAAGGGTTCTGGATAACGGTAAGCGATCTGATTACAAGGATCTTCCGGAAGAGAAGCGTGCGATTTTCCGGGCCGAGATGAAGGAGGGTGTCAGGGTACTTGAATCCCTGCGCAATATGGGATATACAGACGTTGAAGAAATGGAGATTATTTTCGTGGGTTGCCGGTACGGCGCCCTTAATAGTACGCCTGATCTCAGCGGATCTATAACCTCTCCGGATGCTCCGAGCTGTGATGTTCTTAAAAGCTGTCCGGGATTTGGTTATGTATGCAGGATCCCAGACCGCCTGACAAGGCAGGAGTATCAGATAGCAGTTTTCATTGGCAAGGGGAAACTCGACAAAGAGATTTGTGACATCATGGGGATCTCGCTTCCAACCTGCCGGACCTACTTTGGCAGGATCCACGAAAAACTACACCTGAACAACAGAGTTGAGATTGCTCTTTGGGCGCAAAACCTGGGAATAGTTTAAAATCAATGCCACAATTACCATGTCAAATTTAATCTTTCCAGTCGTGATACAGGACCTTCCGGAGATGAAGCGCATGATCCGCTCAATCGCCCGTGAGGTAGCTCAGGAAGTTACCAAAGAACTTCCCTCTGAAAAACAAAAACCATTCATGACAAAACAAGATGCCTACCGGGAAGTAGGTAGCCGGGACTTGGTGGATAAGGCCATCAAGAACGGAACATTGAGAGTCCGGGTCAAAGAAGGCCGTCCTGGTATTCTGCGCAGAGAGTTTGAAGCCTGGAAAGACCGTTTTCAAGGCGATACCAATGCAAAATCAAAATCATCACGTTCTTTCCATAATAGCCCCTGTGGTGGGGCAAACGGCCGGAGCAAGGAACTTCCGCAGTAACGGGCATAAGTTCAGGTTGCAGTTGGGTTCGATCCCCTGCTGGCCGCCAATTTAACAAGCTTCCATGCTAAAACAAAAAAAACTATGAACTACACTATCGAACCAGACGGAACCATTATTCTGAAGAAAAACCCCCGTGAAGCCGAGCTTCTTTACCGGGCCGTTCAATCCAAGACCTTACAACTTCGTAAGGATCCTGCTTCAAAAGATACTTGTGATCAGCTGCTCGGCATCTCGGTTATGCTCAAGGATGCAATTGTTGATAGCAACCGTGCCAAAATGAAGCATACTAGGGAGAATCTGAAGAAGAGTGTTGAAGCCAGGGTAAATGGTATAACTCAAGTAAAAAAGGCCGGATTCTTGCATCGTATGATCAATTTCTTTGATAACCCATTTAACACGCACGAATATGAATGGGCACATACCAGGTCAGGTGCAAAGTTTACCATCGATGGCATGATTTTCTCCAAGGAGTTGTACCCTTCAGAGGTCTATGGAACGGTTGAGACCGAAGACGGAGAGGTTCAGGTAACCTGGAACGATCGTGGACGCTGTTATAGTAAAAACATCAAAGACGTGCATTGCTATGATCTGATCCGTCAGGACCAAAAGGAACGTGACTCAAACATGCTGGTTGGCTTCGCCTTTCTATTCCTTCTCCTTTCCCTGGTTTTTATCATACTCTTCAATTAAATCCTACTTATGAACATCGCAGTAATCGGAGATTATCAATCCCCGCAGTACAAGAACCAGCTCCAAAGACTGGAGATGGCCCTTCCGGAGGAACATATCCTTGATCTTTCTTCTCACCGGACAGGATCCTGGAAAAAGATGTGCGATGCCCGTTTTGAGGATATATTTCGCTCTCATAAGGTCATCATAGGCAATGGATGGCGTACCAATATTGATGCCCGTAGAGACATTACATATGCCCAGAGTCTCAAGAAGGAATGTCTTATTGAAATTGAAGGCGTTTACAGACCGTTCCCAGAATATGCCCGCGAAATATGAAATCTGAATGGAGCGCCAAATTGGGAGCTTTTTCCCCATAGAAGGCAAGATAATAGAGGTCGTTTATGATGAATTCAACCGGTGTTGCAACTGCATATTTGATCCCGAAACATGCGACGAAATTCAGAATTTGAGAGGGACTTGTATCAACCGGTTATATCCGGTAATATTTCAGGAAGCCAGACATAAAGAGAAAGAAAAATGACAAAATCAAGGAACATCCAGAGAGAAAAAAAGATTTGGTCAAAATCGGATGACCGTTTTCTTAAGAAACATTATCACTATGGGGCTAAATTATGTGCTTGTATCCTGAACATACCAATTTATACCGTTTATGCAAGGGCTCATAAACTCCAAATATCCGGAGTAAAATTCGAAAAATATACAGATGAGCAAATTAAGTATATCAAAGAGAACTATAGTACAATGTCCCATACTGAAATTGGCGCCATTATCGGCCGCTCGAAATGGTCGGTAAAAGCATATGCCAATAGTTGCGGTTTAAAACGGACCCCGGAAGAATCTTTGAATATCCAGGAGAGATGCCGGTGCAAAACAAACTTTGTGAAAGGGCACCTGCCCAAAAATACAAAATCAGATTTTGAAATAACCATCAGGACATCCCATTGTGGATCCTTCTACAAATGGATCCGGCTATCTGTTGCCAATTGGACCATGCTACACGTTTATAATTGGGAAAATGCCAATGGTCCGGTACCTGAAGGGAAAATACTCCGCAGTATATCCGGAGATACCCTGGACTGCTCTCCTGAAAATTGGAAGCTGGTTGACCGGGCTGAACATTTAACCCTGAACAGTGGAAGATCTACGCTGGAGGACAAATATATCGCTAATATCCTGACAATAAGAAGTAAGGAAATGAAACCAGTCTATTTGCAAATGCCAGAATTGCTTGATTTAAAAAGAAACGAGTTAAAATTAAGGAGGACCATCAATGAGCTTGCTGAAACTTCAAAAACTAATTGAGAGTGGAGAAACGCTGATTTACCGGGGTAAAGTAGCGGTAATGAAATCGTTTGAAAACAAACATGGTAGCTTTGAAATACTTGTCGATATAGACAAAAAGCCTACTATTTTCACAAAACAGACAGAGGAGAATATCGGCCTTTGGCTTGCAAATTTCACCACGCCTGAAGCCATTCAGGAACCCGATGAGACAGTAATTGTTTCTTCACCGGCAAAGCGGGTAAACTCATTGCCCAATATTTATACGGAAAACAGAACTCAGATGCAGACATTGTCTCAGATGCTTCTTGAGGACATTAATAAGGTTCGTGCAGATCCGGGCTATGTTGCCCAGGCAAAGCAAGTCTGCAACTCCGTAAATGCCATAGTCAACATTACAAAGCTTCAAATTCAAATGATCGACAGAGAATAGGTAATCATGGACAGATCCTCCCGATTAAAAGTGATAGCAGCTGGTTTTATCATTCTTCGAAAGGATGATCTTCCAACCTTCCGGATAAAATGTCAGCGGCCAGGATCACATAACTGGGAGACATGGCAGAACTTCCCATCGCAGGAATTGAGAGATAAAAGGTTTCGCGAACTACTAAAAGAATCAACCTTCATTGAAGACTAAATAAAACAGTTAAAATCAAAACAACATGAAAATCGAAACAGCAAAGAGAGTTTACAGTCAGGCGCCATCCTGGTACCAGGAAGTTCTGGAAGACGAATTTGGCAAAGAGAAGTTGGTGAAAAGAGATTTTACCGACATCAAAACACTTGAAGATGCGAGAATAGCTACTGGTCATTCAGCAGCTTACGTTAAAATGCTCGATCCCGAATCCCAGGATGAATGGGCCTACAGGATGCTAAAAATGGTTGTAAAGGCCATCAATGGGGATTGGACTCCGGATTGGAGCAACACTGATCAGCCAAAGTACTACCCTTATTTTGCGGTTCTTCCCTCCGGTTCCGGTTTTTCGGGCTCGGTCACGGATGACTTCTACGAGGATACGCTCGTCGGTTCCCGCCTTTGTTTTGAGAATCAAGCCAAGGTTAACCATGCAATCAAACATTTCGAAGATCTATACACCCAATTTTTATTAATAACAAAGTAGAACCATGAAAAAAGAGAAAGCACCGGTTCCGACTGAACCAAAATTTGATTTTCGTTCGATTAAAACTTTTGAGGATGCTTGTCACAAGATCCGCGTTACTCCTGCTATTCCAAGTCTATTAAACGGATGCCAGGAGCTGATAAAGGCTACCGTCGCAGCTTATAAGCTAATGGTCATTTTTCAGGCTATTAACGATGGCTGGATGCCTGACTGGAAAAACACTAATCAGGCTAAATGTTTCCCCTGGTTCCAGGTTCTTCCCTCCGGATCCGGTTTTTCGGGCTCGTACGCGGTTAACTTCTGCGAGGATACGGACGTCGGTTCCCGCCTTTGTACTGACACTTTAGATAAATGCCGGTACATAGCCGAACAATTTGAAGCAGAGTACAAAGAGTTTTTTTTGATCAGCTAAAAACAAAAAGGTTGTATGCTGCACAGCTGAAGTTCTTCCCTCCAGTTCCGGTTTTTCGAACTCGAACACGAATAACAACTACGAGAATACGAACGTCAGTTCCCACCTAAGTTAATCACCACAGCGTAGACCCTGCCACCATGGCAAAAAATTACGAACACAAGTAAACGGGCGTTGGTAGCGAGAGCAAAAACGACCTTTCAAAAACAAAGGCCTGCTATCGATAGAGGATATAATCGCAGAATTCAATTTGATTAAAGCCAAAGCATCCGGCTTAGCAGCACGGGAACGCGAATTAATCACGCTGATAGTATCACAGGCAATTGTCGGAACGATCCGGCATTACGAGGCAAAGGAGAAGTATCAGAAAATTAGGACAGTAAGAAAATCAAACAAAACTAAAGGAGGTTTAAAATGAAAAAATCAGGAATTGAATTGATCGCTCAAGAGCGTTCTGAACAGATCGAAAAGCATGGTAAAAGTATTCAGCATGATAAGGATACAAATTTTGAAAATCAATTAATTGATGGTGCCATTGGATTGCTTGAAAAGGACTTTATGAGGGCCGAAGAGCAGGATGTGGCTGATGCAATGCCTGATGGTTGGGATCCTGATTTGTGGTTTAAAATGTTCAATAAATCGTACAAGGAAAGGCTAATAATTGCCGGTGCATTGATAGCAGCTGAAATTGACAGATACAACGCTTATCAAATAAATGACTAAAATCCCCACAAAACACTGGACAGAATTTCTTTCTAAAGTCGGAAAGCCACTCCTCCAACAAGGATACCGGCAGATTGATAGGTTGGCCCAGATCAACCTCAAAGAAAAGGAATTAAATCAGCTGGTCGCAGATTATAACCTGGAAGAAAAAGAGATCGGATGGCGGTATAAAATCGGCGGGGAGTAAGATGCTGAACCCTATCAACCGACACAAATGATGAAAAGAGGCACACGGTTACAAACAGCACTGCCACCCCGCTGTTTTATGACCGCTTGTTATGGGCTGGCGTTTATACTTTACAAACATGAGTGATTTTAAAACCCGCCTAATTGAAGAAAAGGCACAATTGGAAGAAAAGCTGGACAAATTAGATGCTTTTCTTGTTTCAGAAAAAGTAAAAGAAATTGACGATGTTCAAAAAGCTCTTTTACAAGTACAAGCAACCGCAATGAACACTTATTTACAGTGTTTAAAAGCACGAATCGAACGGTTGTAAAAGTTTCGGGTGAGCGTAGGACTTTCTTACGCTTGCCCATAACACCCAACTATGCGCAACAGAGTGGAGTACGCAGGAAGTTGCCACCGCAAAACTAAAATCTATTATGCCATGATTTACTACGTCATCCTTAATCCCAACAATGCAAACGCCGAGTTACTAAAACATGTCAATGGCGTCCCTGCAAAATTCAGACAGAAGAAAATGGCCATTCTCTCAGGAGAAGATGCCATCGGAGATGGAACCTATTTTGAATACCAGGTTGTAGAAGCATGTGATTACTAATCAATAAAATAAATAACATGCCATCACTAAACTTTCAATCTCAATTCGCTCCGGGGATCCTGGCCATGCTCGATAAAAACTATGCCAAGCGAACCGGCATCAAGCCGAAAACTACAACCATCCGCGCCAGACGCAAACAGGCCATCAAAAGAGGAGACATCTTGTTCTTGTTTAAAGCACAACGGACAAAGCAATGTGAGAGACTTGGAACTGCCCAGTGCCGCAAGCTGGAAGGGATCTTCATCGATGAAAACCGCGAAGGGATAACCGTTAAAATTGATAACTATCGTTTATCCCTGGAAGAGGCACAGACGGTTGCCGAAACTGATGGTTTCGAATCGCTGACAGAATTTGTGAAGTGGTTTAAGATGACGCACGGCTTGCCATTTGTTGGAGACAGAATTCATTTCACCACAACCTATGACCGGAAGTACTTCTGCAATAAGTCGGTAAAGGACCGTGGTTACAAACTAAAGCTGGAGACCACGCAAAAAACAATCCTGGTAACTACCGAACAGGTGGAAGCGGCAAAGAGCGACCGATACATAAATGAACTGGCCACAAAACATAACTACGGAGTACAAATTCTTAATCCGTTGTATCAATGAAAGACCTTATCTTCCACGCAATCCCACAGCACGATTACTTTGCTATTGCCGTCCCGAAACCCTGGTTAAAAAAATCTATTGACTGCAGCGGTGATACTGTCATTCTTAAAGATCCAAAGTCAGCAGTTGAAAAACGTTGTGAAATCATGGAAATGTGGACGTTCACGCTGGATGAATTTTCGATGATGAACGCGTTTTCATTACTGACCTATGGCATACCGGCTCCCAAAATGGTCAATATCCTCCGGACGAAATACCCAGAAATCAACGAATCAAATATGGTACGCTTCATATTATTGAAAAAGCTATGATTTACATCGATGCAGAGAAGATCAACGAGGCCACAAACCAAGGACTAACCATCTTTCAACACTATTTTCCGGGAGAAGACTTTTCCAATCCAAAGCATTTTGTAAAGTGCCGGAAAGAGGAAAAAACAGCGTCTGCAAAGATCTCCATATTTAAAGGTAAGTGGCGTATAACAGACTTTGGAAACCAGGCAGAAGTTAAGGGAATGAGCGCCATCGCCTATGTGATGTGGGCTGAGAACCTGATTTACATCGATGCGCTACGCTTCATCCAGGATGTAATTGTCAGGCATGAGGTTGGCGGAAGTGATTTCAGACGACCGGAATACAAGGCCGACTACAGCTGGAGGGATGTTGGTCCGGAGGATAAGAAAGGGGATTACAAATTCACCTTCAAACCCAAGCCTACAGAAAACGATTTAAGAAGTATCGGTCGCTACATTACTTGCGAACTTCTTGATAAATTCAATTTAAAAGCGGTCGAAAAATATGAAATGGTCAGCTACAGTGACAAATACCGCAAGGATATTGTTCACATTTTTGGATCTACTGACGACTATCCAATTTTTCTCCTCGACGAAGGCTCTTTCAAGAAGATTTATAAACCCCATGAGTTTGAAAAAAGGTATCGTTTCCTTTATGTGGGGAATAAACCTACTGATTATGTTTTTGGCCTTAAACAATTGATGCGCGCAGACAATGAGTTTGTGGATCCGGAAACCGGCGATGTGAAGTATGACGGTCCGGACTGGAAAAAACCACGGGTCAGGGATCTGATCCGCTGCAGTGGCGAAAGCGATGCCCTGAATGTAGCTTCCCTCGGATTTCACGTTTATTGGCTCAATAGTGAGTCTGCAGAGATGAAGCGTGAGCAATGGGAGGAGCTTGACGGCCTTTGTGAGAAGCATTACCAGCTGATGGATCTTGATGCGACCGGCAAGGACATGGCCATGAAGTTTGCGCACCGGCACATCGACCTGGTAACGATCCAGCTTCCGGAATGGTTGACGCTAAAAAAAGACTGGAGAGGCAATCCCTGTAAGGACATCAAGGACTTTATCAACATTTCGGGCAACACCCAGGACGAAACTACCGGAAACTTCCTGGTATTAAAAACTAAGGCTTTCCCAATCCGTTTTTGGTCCAAATGTATCGAGGAGACAAAAGGGAAAAAAGTCGTGAACTACAACATTAACCTGGAGAACTATTATTATTTTCTTCAGGCCAACGGGTTCTATGTGACTGATAGCCCATATCACCGGAAAGCAGGATACTGTTACGCACACATAACCGGTAAGGTGGTGGATCTGATCAATCCGGAGCATATCAAGAAGATCATCAAACGGTTTACGAAGGAGTGGATCCGGAGCAAAAATCTGATTGATGAAGTGGCCATACTGAATAAGATCAACTCGAGCAATCAAATCTCAGAAAATAACCTGCAGGAGCTGCAGGAAATAAAATTCAATTTCGATAATCACAACAAGAGCACTGAGTACATTCACTTTAGAAATGGAAGTCTCCGGATCAAAAGAGATGTAATCGAAAAAATCAAACATCAGGAGGTACCCAATCACATTCTTGGCAAACTGGAGATGGGGACTGATGTGATCAGCCACGTTATTGATAAGAACGTCACGCTGATCAACCAGCCAGCCATTGAAATCAACCCCACGACGGAATATGGCATTCTCCTGGATAAACTTCGATCATCCAAGACTGACGAGGAGCGGGAAAACATTCATGTTGAGATGGCAAATTTTCCGGACATAGACCGCTATGATGTAACAATCAATGATGACAGTTTTTATTTTACACGATTTTTACGCGATCTGGCTTACATACATTGGCGCAAGGAGCTTGAGGGTAAAGAAAAGCTCACTGAGGACGAGGTAAAAGAGCAGAATTTACTGCTTACCAACCTGATGTTTGTATTAGGCTACATGTCTTCGCAGTACAAGGATCCCGGCAAACCATGGCTGGTATTCCTGCAGGACCTTAAAATCTCTCAGATTGGCCAATCAGCAGGAAGATCAGGGAAATCGGTTCTCTGCACCGCACTCAGCTATACCCGGCCACGCTTCTATATTGGTGGACGCAGGAAGGATATCACCGACAAAACTGAATTTATTTACGATGGGTTCACCCGGTTCCATAACATCATCGAGGTGGATGACCTCTTTGAATTCGCTGATTTCAATTTCTTTTACACTCAGGTCACCGGCAATCGCGAAGTGAACAGCAAACACATTTCAAAACAGATACTTCCATATGATTGTTCCGGGAAGATGATTGTCAGCTCAAATTTCGAGCTTCAGAATGTTGATAGTTCAACCATCGCCAGGATCCTGAACGGAGCTGCATCGGACTACTACCACGAACGCACGAAGTTTAACGATTACAAAGAATCCAGATCCCCGCTGAGTAAGTTCAACAGGCTGCTCTTTGACGACTTCACCGAAGAGGAATGGAATAAGTTTTACAATTTCATGGCCTATTGTATACAGTTGCAGATGCGATTTTCCAAGATTCAACCGCCGATGGACAATCTAATGAAACGTCAGCTGCGCAGACTGATGACCAGAGGAGTGTCTAAGGACGAAGAGTTCTTTACCTGGGCCAACCATTACTTTATCATTCCACCGGATCCACGGCCGGCAATCGCCCCTGATCACCAGGCCTATTTCAATGTATATTTCAAAAGAGAAGCTGCTTTCGAAAATTTCAAAGCGACGTTAAGTCCGTCACAATCGAGCAAATATAAGAGCAACCAATTCAAGGCTAGTTTAAACGCCTGGTGCGAATACTATGGGTATGTTTTGAACCCGGTGCATCTTTGTACCGGAACCAATGCGGAAGAGGATCGCCGAATCATCAAGAAGATTGATGAGAAAACCACGGAATGCCTGTTTATCTCAACAATTCCGACAGATCAGACTTCGGATGATGAAAGCATACCAACCAAACAGGATATAGACACTTTACCGTTTTAGTGAAATCCCGAAGGTCGATCGACGAAGTAGATCTAAAACAACTCCTTCAGGCCAATTTTTTGTTTGTCAAAGCAGTGGATAATGACCTCCGGCATACCTTATGTCGGAGGTCATTTGTTTTACAGGCAGGACTCTTCCGGGACAACCCAAAAGCACTTGACTAAAAAAATAGTTAGCCTCCCGGCTTGTCATCCCTTCCCCCTTTACCCCAAATTTATGTTTTTAAGTTGTAACCTGTAACTTAAAAAATAAATTCCGAAGGATCAATAAGATACAGGGTTACAAATAGGTTACAACTTTTAAAAAAGTTTGTAACTTTTTGAATATTAAAAATTGATATAATGCAGAGACAGGTCCGGTTACAACTTTTTTAAGAAAACAGCAAATTTGTAACCGTTGTAAATCAATAAGTTACAATATTATAAATAATAATTTGTAACCGTGTAACCAATTAAAATACAATAAGTTAAGAAGGCTGAAAAATGACGGTTACAAATTTTTATCAATTTTTGATACTAAAATAAGGGGTATGGTTTTTTTACCAAAAAAATGGTGATCCCAAAAAAGATGAATTATCCAGAAATTTTCTATCTTTGATCTACCCACCACAAGGGTTTTATTGTTCAATAAAACCCCTATTCCTATGAAATTTAACATTACTGTTCCTGTAAAGCCGTATGTAAAAAGGTTTTTAGAGAACAACTATGGTTCTCCTGTCGATTTCCACAATCATCCCCATGAGAACGATCTATTTATGCGAATGCTCAAAAAACCTTCTTACATAAAGGACCATATGTACCAACCAGACATGAGTAAATTCTCCTGCTGCGTTGTGATACAGATTTCTGAACGCTGCTTCTACCGGAACGGCTGGGAGCTTTCCAAAACAGACATCATCGCATTCGGAAAACATTTTGAAAGAATTGCCAAAATGATGATGCGGTCAATAGTTGGTATCTATATTTCATTTGGCATGCCTACAAATGTGGCCATAGCTAAATTTCAATCTACATTTAAAATGGAGGAGGAGTACTGGGCTTTTGATTCAATTCTAAAAGACTTTTTCCGTTACAAGACTTTTAATAAAATAGATTTCAATCACAATGCCTACCAGCATATCGAAGAATTGATTTTGCTCAACATGTCGAACGCCGGATTACTGAGTAAAACCTTGATCAATGAAATTGAAAAAAATATGGCTGAAACACAATAATTTTCAATAAAAATGTGCGCAAGTTGTCCACGAAAATGGACAACTTGCCTAAACTCCAAAAAGCAATGAAAACAATTAACAAACAGTATGAAAACATGGGTGGGCTTCTTAAACTATGGGCCATCCCTCCGGCAGATGTTTCAGTATCCGGAGATCAGGTAACGATCAATACAGATGCCAACATGATCAGTATTCATGTCAAAGAGGACTCTGGTAGTTTCGATGAAGATTTATCCAGGTCATTCACCGGATCCTCCTACAAGGTTGAGTTAAAAGCCACAGTCCCTTGTGATACGAAAGAAACCCTTGCGCTAATTTCTGAACTGGAGAGGAAAAACAAATATTTGGTTATTTACCTGGACGGAAACGGTAACTACAAATTGGCCGGGACCAAAGATGTACCACTGCGGTTTTTAGCTAAAGCGACAACCGGTAACACCCCTTCTACCCTGAACAGGTATGACCTTACTTTTTCCGGAATTCAGTTGAGTCGGGCAGTAATTATTCAAAATCCATTCGATTAACCTTCTAAACAGCTTTGTTTAACCCCTTTTGAGGCGGTGCATGTCCTTTGTGCCGCCTTTTTTGTGCTCTAAACTTGCCGAAAATGGGCAAGCTATGAATTACGAATTCATCAAAGATGTAATAGGATCACCCTGGCAAATTGAGCCGCAGACGCTCAATGGCCTTTATCCGGTTTTCCGAGGGATGCTCAAAGGACTCCAGATCGACAAGGGAGAAGAGCCCCGGAACCATCGTTCGTACAGGATTAATGCCACAACACGGGATATAGATGTAAAGTCCTGGTCGACCCCTGAACCACCACTCGAAGATGAAGATATCCCTGAACCACAGAAATCAAAAGCAAAAGTCATCAACATATTGCCTGTCCGGTCGGTGCTTACTAAACACGATCAGATGTGCGGTCCTGTAGGTACACGCACCCTTGCCGCCAGACTGCTGGAAGCCGATGCCGAAGACAGCGTAATCGGACATATTCTCATTGTTGAATCCGGAGGAGGTCAGGTTATAGCGGTTCCGGAGCTGACCGATGCGATGCAAAAATGTACCAAACCGATTGTTGCCTGGATTGATGGCATGGCAGCATCGGCAGCTTATTATATCATCAGCTATTCCGGGAAAATCATTGCCAGCCGTGAGACTGATTATGTCGGTTGTATAGGAACCATGCTTACCTGGGAAGGGCGTAAGGCAAAATCCCTTGAGAACGAAGATGGTGAAATCTCTGTCACCATCTATGCCGATGGCTCCGAAGAGAAGAATGCAGAATACGAAATGGCCATCAATGAATTCAATTTTCAGCCGGCCAAGGACAGGATTCTTAATCCAATCAACGTCAAGTTCAAATCGGATGTAGCAGCCAATCGCCCATCTGTTACCGCTGACCTCCTAAAAGGCAAAACTTATTCAGCTGTAGAAGTAATTGGCACCCTGATCGATTCTATTGGAAGTTTCGATACCGCCGTTGATGCGGTGCTTGAACTGGCTCATTTCAACAATGACATCTCCACCGGGAGTGAACAATTCATAATTAATAACAAACCCATGGCAAAACAATTTTCGCTTGTAAACCAAACGCTGAATGTTGAAGCCCTCGAAGGATCTGAAGATGGTGTTTTTCTGAACGAAGAGCAGCTGCAGTCGATCGAAGAGAGACTTGAAGCAAATCAGCAGCTTGTCACGGAACGCGATACAGCGGTCCAGTTGACAGAAACTGCCAATACAACGATAGGAACGTTGCGACAAGAGGTTACTGATGCGCAGGCAGCTGCTGCAGCAGTAATTGATCCTTTCAATGCAATCGATCCCACCATTGCGTCGGCAGAAACCCCCGAAGCCAAAGTCGCTGCAATACGCACTTTGCTTGCTGCAAAACCAGGTGTTGTCCCTGCACAGGCATTAAGCGCCGATCCGAAAGTTGAAAAATTTGACGGATTTACGGCCGAAGAACTAGAAGTTACTAAAAACCTCTAATACACACAATTATGGCACTAACCGTAGCATCAATAATTTCCGCGTTTGGAAGTTATTACGAAAAGGGTTCGCAAAATGAAAAACGCATTTTGCAACTCTTAACCCAGGGACGTCAATTACCCAATTATTGCACTCCAATGCCAACTGAAGAAACAATCTTTCGTCTTGGCAATAGTTCCATTGGAGAAGTCGTCCAAGGCTTTCAAAAAGCATTTACACCCAAGGGTGGGATCGAAATCAAACCAAACGAAATTCGGTTGTATAAACTGAAAATTGATGATGAGTTTACTCCTGACGACCTTCAAGCTACATGGCTTGGCTTTTTTGCCAGCCTTAGCGATGTTGAACGGAAGAACTGGCCGTTTGTAAAATGGGCTATTGAGAAACACTATAAAACCCGCTCTGACTCCGACGTCGAAAAGCAAGGGTACTACAAAGGTGTTTATGAAGTCCCTTCTGCCGGGGTAGCAGGAAGTGCCATTAACTCTATGACGGGATTGAAAAAACAAATCCAGGACGGTGTTGACGCAGGAACTATCAATTCGGTCGATATTGAACCTTTGGATAAAGACACCATCTTCGACCAGGTTGAGCTCTTTACAGACGGCATTTCTGAAGAATATCAGGGCGAAGACATGAATGTGTTCATGTCTCCTTACTGGTACAAGAAATACATGCAGGACAAGCGTGCTCAGGGTTTCTTTACCAAATACAATGCCAATGAAATTGATGGAAGCATTGATTTCACTCCGCTGAATGTGAAACCATTGGTTTCAATGACTGGGACCAGTGATATTTTTTGCACTCCAAAACCCAACCTGCTTTGGCTGTATTCTGCCGATAAGAAAAACTACAAATTGGAAGAATCCAAACGCAGTGTAGCTGTGTTGGCTGACTGGTGGGAAGGCGTTGGCTTTGGTATCAACCAGGCAGTTTGGACTAACCTCCTTCCTTCGGGATCAGGATCGATCTAAAATAACCGGTTGTCCGGTTTACGTGAGTACTCCGGACAACCTACTTTAACCCAGTTAATACAATTTTGATATGATTGATTTTACTGATATCAACAAGAATCTCCCGAACGGGGAGAATATGGGCGGGCTGGTTCAGAAGGTTTATTTTGGTTATCATGCCGATGTGGCAACCTTCCCGACAAAACCTGCAACTCCACTCACACTGGAGGCGAATGCTGCCCTTACGGGTGATCTTGTCATGAAAGCGGGTAAGCGCCTGTTTGAAATGTATATGACCGATGACACCGGTGAATTCAAGATTGATTCTGTTGGTGAGGTTGACGGAAAATCTTTCGTTGAGCACCTTACGCTGTTCCACCCGGGATTGCAGAAGAAAATCCTCGGATTCATCAATGCGGCCAAAAATGAAAATCTTGTGTTCATCGTTGTTGACAATGACGGTCAGAAGTACCTGATGGGAGATGAGCTTCGTTCAGCCGTATTCGCAGGAGCACCAGACGGTGCCGGAACCGGCAAAGATGCTGCAGCTCGCAAAGGTGTATCCATGGAGTTCACTTACAAAACATCGAACGTGCATGTTTATACCGGCAGCGTTCCGCTGACTGAATCCGCTTCATCCTAAAGGCCATGTGGAAAAAGTATTTTAAATTCATCAAGTTAGTACCAGGGAGAGTAGTTACCCATCAATTTGGTACAATTGATTTCAGAGAGGATAACATCCCACTCGAAACCATCAAATCACTTTATGAAAATGACTTTCCATACCTTCAACTTACCAAGGAAGGGAAAGCGGAATTGTATGGTACATCCGCTAAAATAGCGGAACCCCGGCAGGCCGTTAAACCAGTTAAGGTAAAGAACCGCAGATCTACTCCTTAATTTTTCTCATAATTTTGATCCTCTGAAGGCCCCGGTAACTCGGGGCTTTTTTGTCCTTTCCTCCTATTTTTCCGCCCAATATCTTGGAGAAAAATTCTAAGATGCTTTGGTTTTTTACCCCATACGGACATGATAAGAAGTTTGTCTATGCAATAGACAGGTGCTTCAGCCTGATTAGTAATTCCAACGATTGGGCTGTCATAATGGATGGAGATACCCTTTTTCTCCGTTCAGATTTTGGGGACGTCATTCAGCGATATACGGATAATTTTCCCGATACAGGCATGTTCACTTGTTATGCAAGCCGTTGTCACTATTCATGTCAGGTACCAAGAGGTGTTGACATGGAAAATGATTCAATCATTTATCATAAGACCATGGCCGACAATCAATCATCCCTTTGCCATGGAATGGTTACCGAGATCAACAGGAAAATTGCAGGTCATTTGATGGTCATACGCAAAAGCACCTGGTTGCGGATCCGTAGTCAGGTAATCGAAAAAGCATCTTCCAAATTTATCCTGGGTGTCGATACCAAAATCAGCAATGCCATCCTTGAAAGAGGACTTAAAATTCGGTTGATGCAAGAATTATACATACTGCACTATTTGAGATTTAAGGAAGGATTTGATTCTGATCACCATTTAAAACCATAAACTCATGCACAAAAATGTAAGATTATTCTGCGAATTGATCAAGAAGTATTTCCCTCAATACTACGTTGGGGTAAATGTACTGGATTGCGGTAGTCTGGACATTAACGGCAACAACCGCTATCTCTTTGAATCTTCCAACTACATTGGAATTGATATTGTGGATGGTCCTAATGTTGATTTTGTAACAAAAGTTCATCAGTTTGATCCCAAAGCAATATTTGATGTGGTTGTTAGCACAGAGATGCTTGAGCACGACAGCAGCTTTGAATTAAGCCTCCAGTCAATGTTTAATTTAACCAGGTCCGGAGGTCTTTTGCTTTTCACTGCGGCCGGTACCGGACGTCCGGAGCATGGTACTACAGACAATCATCCTAAGGATAGTCCACTCACCCACGACTATTACCAAAATATCACTACCCGAATGATAGTAGCGGTGCTGGATCTTGATCTGTTCAGCTGGTTCGAATTGTCGTATCTAGGTACAGATATACGCTTTGCAGGTATTAAACGATAAGTCATGGAAAATCCAATTGATGTAGTTTATGTTTTGGGTAATGGATCCAGGTGGAATAACAATGAGATCCGTTTCAGTCTTCGCAGCATCGAGAAGAACGGACTTAATGTGGGGCAGATCTTCGTGGTAGGTGAATGTCCTGATTTTTTGTCTGACGTGGTACATATTCCGGCAGAAGACATTTTTAATCCGAATGTCAATGCCGATGGCAATATAGCCATCAAAGTATTGACCGCTTGCGCTGATCAGCGCCTGTCCGAGAACTTCCTGTTCATCAACGATGATCATATTTTGCTGAAACCTGTCCTATTGGATGAAATTCCCACATTTCATAAAGGAGATATGACCACTTATCTCCCAATTTATTGGCAACTTAATTATTGGCGTAAAAGACTCCATCGAACAATGGAGACTTTAATACTTAAAGGATTGTCGGCATATCATTTTGATTGCCACACCCCTATTGTTTTAAATAAAATATCATTCCCGGAGGTTATGTCAGGATTTGATTATACTCATGATATTGGCTTGACCATGAAAAGCCTGTATGGAAATAGTATTTATTCTAAATCAGGTAAACTCCTGGGACATGAGAAAAAGACGGTATTCAAAAATTTCACATTGCAGCAACTCGATGAAAGGTTATCCGATTGTGGGTATATGTCTTTCAATGACGATGGACTTAACAATAGCCTGAAGATATGGCTGTACAGGCAGTTCCCAATTCGATCAAAGTGGGAGACTACAGAGGTTGAAGATAAGGTAATTGAGATCCTCGAATGGTTGGAAGGCCCACAGGATTTCAGTGCTGGAGTCCAGATCTTCAAAAAATACATTCATGGAGTTAATCTGTTAAAGATCTTTGAATTGGGAGAAACCCCATCTGTCAGAAAAAAACTCGAGTTTAAATTGAGAAACGCAATCACTATATCATGAGCGACAATCGAAGCAAGTTAATAGCATGGATTCAATCCGGAATGGATTACAATTCTGGAATCAATTTACTGGTCGAATTCTCAGGAAAATCATTCTTCCGAAGCTTCTTTACAGGCAAAGAGAAAACATTGCCACGAAAACTCTCTTATGAGATCTGTAAGGCTTCCGGTGTGGCAGGATTAGGCAAGTGGGAAGACTTTATTCTGAATACGCGTCAAGGCAATGCCCCATTAACAGTTATAGCATCACCTTCCCGGCGCCAGGAAAACGTTCAGCCTCCTCAAAAGGTGATCCAAGTTCCAAAAACTACAATATCAGAAGAAGAAGAGATCATTGGCACTATGCCATTACATTCCTATCCCCCCGTCATCCGACGAATAGTCCATGAATATGCTTCGCTCTTCCAGGAGCGCAGCAAGTTGCACACCGTTATGGTTGAAATGCCCGAATCAAATGCTGAAACGGTTGTGTCCAAAAGGGCGGAGCTGTTTGATATGATTAAATCACTATCCGATAGGATAACGGTACTTTATGAAGCGAAAAAATCCTTTGATGAAAAGAAAATTATTCCTGTTGAGACAGACATTTTCCCGGAAGAAATAGAAGAGACAGAAGAAGAACTAACGATTCTGGATGAGAAGGCCCTGAAGGCGCGCAAAAAAAATCTCCAGAATAGCAATTCGAGAGATCAGTCGATGCTCGACTATCAGTCAGTATCGCATGGAAAAGAAAAGAAGCCAATGCCAGCCGGTCCCAAAAGGATAAAACTTGAATCTCGGATGGAAGTGCGAACTAAAAAAATTGAAGCGGTCGATATGGCCCTTTTGAAGTATGTTAGTAAGGTGTAAAGAGATTGTTCCTACTGTCCAGAAATCAGATGAATTCGGGTCTAAAAACTTTCGGACAGGCCAAAGGGCTACTCACTTCATTGGTGATGTAGAAAAGTCCCTGACACAGTCAATTGGTCAGTTGACAAACGGAACAGAACACCATTTCTACAGCTGGGGAAACTTTAACCTGGTAAGGTTGATCTGCTACCTGATTAAGCAAACAGGACCCGTTCATTTGATGATGTCATCTTATTCCTTTAGCAGTAAAAGCATAGAACAAATTCAGCACCGGATTGCTCAAAATGAGATTCTTTCATTAAAACTATTATTGGATAACAGGGTCCGGGTGATGAGTCCCCTACCCTTTCAGATGATCGTTACCAGCTTCAATTACCGATGTATATCCGTTCATGCTAAAATAGCGCTATTGTGGAATGATCATTGGAGAATAACCATTGTAACAAGTCAAAATGCTACTGATAATCCAAAGTTGGAGCGAGGCATAATATTTACGGATCCTGACATATTTGATTTCGATCATAAAATACTGAACAATGAATTTGAGCGAGGATCAACTTAAAGAAATAGAAGAGATGGCAGGATTATTCTTCAGTATCGAAGATATTACTGATAACCTGCAGCTGGATGATGAAGCCTTGCAAGAAATTCAAAATGAAGTTGAATTAAAACAGGGCACATTTTACCTGGCTTATCGGAGCGGTTGGCTCAGGAGTGAAGTTAAACTCAGAAGATCGATCGAGAAGGCGGCAGAGAATGGAAGTAATCCCGCACAACAAATGATGCTAAATTTTCAAAAATCAGCTATAAAATGAGCCGTAAAGCACTTGAGGATACCAATTATGAGATGATCAAGGCACATATCCTTTATCCGGATGAGTCGCCACTCCCACTTGAAAAAAGAGAGCTGCTGGATCGGATCATCTCTGCATCGAAGATTCTGGATAAAAACCCGATCCAGAAGAATGCAGTGTCCCTGCATCAGCAGAAATATCCTGATGTTAGCCGTTCGCAAGCCTATGAGGATCTGCGTCTGGCTGTAAGACTGTTCAATTCCCTGCAGACCTTTAACTATGACTTCTGGCATACATGGATGATCAATGACATTGTGCGCAATATCCAGGCATGTGAAAAGAAGAATGATCACCAACACCGCAAGATCATTGCGATGGAACATTCCAACCTGCTCAAGGCTGTAGGTGAGAGACCGGAAGAACTCCCGGATCCTGCTCGCAATGAAAAACATCAGTTTTACATCCTGGTGCAAAACAATAATCAACAGATTAAGATAGATATCAACAAGTTAAAGGATATACCAACTGCGGTCCTCGAGCAGCTGAACAAAGCAATCTGGGGAGGAGAGGAAATCACCGAATCAACCGCTGAAGAAATCATGAAATCATGATAACCGAACTGATAAACCTTAATGCCCCGCAGCTGATCACTGTTCTCAACAATGCAAAGAATGAAGTTGATATTCAGGGTCGTGGAGTCGGCAAATCATATAGTATTGGCTGGGAGATGAACCGAATTGTCAGGGATATGCCACGCTCAGTGACATCTGTTACCGGTAGAACCTTTGGCCAGGTATATACCCGGACACTGCCATCTACCATGAAGTTTCTTGAGCAACTCGGCTTCACCAAGGATAAGGACTATGTAATAGGGCGCAAACCTCCCAAGACATTCGAAGATCCATACGAGAAGATTGCAAAGTTTGATAACTTCATTTCATTCTCCAATGGCACCGGCTTCCTGATGCTTTCCCAGGAGCGCTCCGGATCGGCTCGCGGTCCAAATCTTGATCGCGAGATCGTCGACGAAGCCTTAACGCTGAACAAACCACGATATGACGAAGAGGTATCCCCAGCCAATAGAGGCAATGAAGACCATTTTGGATTCAGATCTCCCAAACCTATTGCGCAGCACCACGGATTCAGATATGTATCCTCGATGCCTTACAGTGCAGAACAGAGATGGCTTTTGAATTATGGCAATTACTATATGGATCAGGCAGGCATACCCTTATTCGACATCTGGAACAGAATTGTGAAACTACAGCTGCAGATCATTGCTGCCTATAAAGAAAATGACACCAGGCTATTCAAAGATATATGGAATGAAACAGTAAGGTTAAAGAAGCAAATCACTCCTTTTGTCTCGAAGGAAGGCATTCTGTTCACGTTGGCCAACGCATTCGACAATATCCAGAACCTGGGAATGTCATACATTGTTCGTGAGTATGACAAGCAAAGCCTACTCACTTTCATGGTTGAAATTCTTAACTGGGTAATTGACCAGATTGAAGACTGTTATTATAAACTGGACAGCGCTCTCCATATCTATTATGATGCCTATAATGATGATTACATCCGTTCTATTGCTGATGACAGCAATTGGGACGTAGATCAGCTCGAAAAGGAAACCTGTAAGAATGATTTGGATTGTGATCCCAATCGTCCACTGGAGATAGTTCCCGACTGGGGATCCAAGATCGCGTTGTTTTCCATTGCCCAGGAACGTAACTATAACTTTGTTACTAAGATTGTCGAACCCGTTGACTGCACTATCAATGAGTTCTTTGTTAAGTCAGACGGACCAGGTGTGATGATTGATGATCTTGTTGATAAGGTCTGTAATTACTACAGTTCACATCCTACCCGCAAGATCACCTACTTCCGGGATCGTTACGGAGACTCACGCCAACCCAATGCAAAGAACTCAAGAACTTACAATGAGCAGGCCATCGAGCGGTTCACTAAGAACGGATGGACAGTAGATCCAAGAGTGCATAAAGGCATGGAGCCGCCACAACATGACAAGTATCTACTATGGATGAACTTGCTTAAAGGGAAAGATCCACGTTATCCTAAGATTATTATAAATGGACGCAAGTGTAAGTACACGATCATATCCATGAATAATACCAAGGTCATCGATAAAAATGGCCGCTTTGAGAAGGATAAGACATCAGAGCGCAAGCAAAGCATCCTGCCAGAAGAAGCCACGCACTTTGGCGATGCTGTCGACAAACGTGTCTGGACGAAGTATGGATACATCCTGAGCAACAATGACCAGACGTTTGTTCCTCCCCGCATATAGGACTGACTAAACCAGATCAGTCCTTGTAACTTCAAAGCGGAATCACTTCCCTCATTGCCATCTATCGTTCCGTCCTCCTGTTGTCTCGTACTGTGTTAAGTGATGATAGTAGGACTGCCTTTGCCCTCTTTAATTAAATTTTTGCATCCCTCCTTTATCATATATCCGCCAAAATCCACAGATTTTCCCTGCGTCTGGATAGGGCGAGTTCGGTTTTGTAGCCTGAGACTATCAAAATTCTTAGAATTTTGATAGTCTACAGCCTGTTTTTTAATGAAATACAGAAAAATAAACTGGATAGACAGTAGTTTGTTCCCGTGCGCTTTTTCTTCCAAAGAAAAAGCGTGCAAAAAGATGTATGCCTACGCTTCGCTCCGATTTTTCAGGGACCCTTACAGCCTAAAAAATCTGGCAGTTCTTTTTTCTTGAAAGACAAAAAGAACCAAAAAAGAACTACAAAATATTAGCGGATTGGTCGTTGGTTACTCATTTGTTGGTCAAAGTTATTGATCGCCGGGATGGAAAAATAAAGGGCCGTCCGGCTGCTGCGGGTTGATATTGATAGTGCAGCATCCTCCGGCACTTCGTGTTCGGTCACTTTCTCCCTTGATTCCGAAACTGACATTCACCCTTGACAGAATCCATCCGGCTCAATGTGGTATGCCCAAAAATCATTAACCGGCGTGCCAGAAGCCAACATAAGTCCGCAAGGCAGCGGCGTTACAGATGAATAAATTTGATCTTTATGAGGTTATCACTCAGCGAATCATTGAACGCCTTGAGTCAGGTGTGATCCCCTGGCAGAAACCCTGGAGAAACTCTGGTGGAATGCCCAGAAACCTGATCACTAACCGGCCCTACAACGGAATAAACTTCTGGTTGCTGATCTCCCTGAAGTACACTTCTCCCTTTTACATGACTTTTGACCAGGTAAGAAGCCTGAATGGTAATGTGAAAAAAGGTGAGAAGTCCACCATGGTAGTTTTCTGGAAGATCCTCGAATCTGAAGAGAAGCCAGGTGAGATCAAGAAGACGCCCTTCCTGAGGTACTACAATGTTTTCAATCTGACCCAAACCGAAGGAATTGATGAGTCAAAGATTCCACCTTCAGAGTCACATGACCACGATTTCAATCCCATTCGGGCAGCTGAAGCCATTGTAAGCAACTGGAGCGACTGCCCAAAGATCGAATGGGGCGAAGATGCTGCCTATTATACGCCATATCTTGATACAGTGTGTATGCCTGATCAGCGGACATTCTTTCATGATGAACAATGCTACTCCACGCTATTTCATGAACTGGTTCACAGCACCGGACACAGCAGTAGGACCGGCAGGCATGAGAAAATCAAGGATCACAAATTTGGATCACAGGATTACTCCCAGGAGGAACTTGTCGCCGAGATGGGGGCCGCCTACCTGTGCGGATTGACTGACATCGATCAGATGACTATCGAAAACAATATCGCCTACATCAAAAGCTGGATCCGGACTTTCAAAGATGATCCAAAGGTACTGGTTCTGGCAGCAGCTCAGGCGCAAAAGGCTGTCGATTACATACTGGATCATCAGTCAGTTCCGGCAGACGTCCAGGAAGATTTTATAACTGAAGGGGCTCCAATGGAGTCTCTTCCCTTTTTAATCCCTAACCTTTAAATCAAACAAGATGAAAACATTTACACAAATTCTACTTAGCGTATCAGATCGCCATGGTGTGCATCATGTATTTCCTGACTTCCTTGAGATGATCATTTGCGCACTATCTGCCGGAAGAAAGGAAGATCGCTACCTTGAGATAGTTAAAAATTATCAACCATCTGAGGTAACTCAACTTTCTGAAGCATTTGCATCCCTGGTGATGGAAATGGATGATCACGGTTCCGGGATGAAAGATTGCCTTGGAGACTTCTTCATGGATCAGGTTTCCCATGGGAATAATGGTCAGTTCTTTACTCCTCAGCCAATCTGTGACATGATGGCGATGATCACAATTACTCCAGGCGTTGGGCAGAACATTGCTGATTGTGCCTGCGGATCAGGACGAACACTGATGGCGGCAGCCAAGGTAAGCCGGTTCAATCAGTTCTATGGCGCTGACATCGACCGGACATGCTGCATGATGGCAGTGATCAATCTTTGCCTGAACGGAATGATCGGTGAAGTTGCCTGGATGGATTCGCTAAGCAATCACTTTTACGGTAGATGGAGGATTGAATGCCATCCGGAGCTTCCGGTTCCCTGTGTAAGAGAGATTCAGAAGGAAGAAAGCTTGATAGTTCTCAGGATTCCGGAGAGCAAACCATTGGAACTGCCTGAATTGATTCCTGTAAAAGATGAATCAACGCAAACGGACCTATGGGATCTATGGAAATTATAAGGGGCTTTCGCCCCTTTTTTGTTCGTACTGAATAT
>JANYKW010000130.1 GCA_025358025.1 Bacteroidia bacterium
TTGCACCGGGAGTCTATTATTACATCCTCAAATTGGGAGGGAATGGCGGTCAAACCTTGAAAGGGTACGTATATGTCTATTATTAATTCAGAAAATACCGGTCGAGTTTTGAAAAGGGAGAACAACATAAGAAGTGGTTTGTCACAGGGAATTCTCGTGATCCTACTTCTGGTATTCAGTTTTAAACTGCATGCCCAGCAAGATCCTGTATTTAACCAGTACATGAACAACCTCCTGACCGTTCAACCAGCCTATGCCGGTATGTCCGGTTATTTGAACATTACCGCTATGTCCAGAATTCAATGGGTAGGGTTCGATGGTGCCCCACAAACGAATACAATTACAATGCAGGGTCCTTTTAAAAAATACAATGTAGGATTGGGCCTTTCCATTATTACCGATAGATTTGGCCCTGTGCGACAAACAGGTGTCTACGCTGATTATTCATTTCGCGTTTTAATCGATAACGATCAATATGTATCTTTTGGGATCAAAGGTGGTTTCAACCGATACGAGGCGTTGTTAACAGATTTGGCTGTGCACGATCCAAATGATCCGGTGGGTGCTTTTGATATCAATAAAAAATACCTTCCCAATTTCGGTGTAGGGTTTTTGTGGCATGCCGACAATTTCTTTCTTGGCGTATCGGTCCCAAAAATTTTCAGGAATAAAATTACTTCAAACAGTGGGGCTTCAATTTACCAGGAAGAGATGAATTTCTACGCCATGGGTGGATATGTCTTCGATGTGACAGAAAATGTTAAATTTAAACCTACCGTATTGGCACGTTGGAGCCAGAACACACCAACAGTAGTCGATTTTTCTGCCAACGCGCTTATTTCAGATCGGGTTTGGATCGGAGCGACTTACAGGTTCCAGAATTCATATGGGCTCCTTTTCCAGATTTTTGTCAGCAGTAGTGTAAAGCTGGGTTATGCTTATGACCTCACCACTTTCCGTCCCTCCCAATACAATGCTGGTACCCATGAGTTTATGCTGAGCTACGATTTTCCGGTTAAGCGGAAAAGGTTTTGCAGATTCACTCCGAGATATTTTTAATGAGAAAGCCTTTACTGATAGGACTTTTCCGCGCTGCAATATTTTTGCTGCCGGTTCTCTCCTGGAGCTGTAAGAAGGGTCCTGCAGGAGATGTGCCAATACTTGCGACAGCACCGGCCAACAATGTTGTCACAACAGTAACATCCGGAGGAAATATTACCTCAGAAGGGAGTGCACCTGTTCTTTCGCGTGGTGTTTGCTGGAGTTTAAAAGCCAATCCAACTAATAAATACAAGGACAGTATCACTTCAGACGGAACAGGTATTGGGATTTTTACGAGTACAATTTTAGGATTAAAACCTGGAATGACTTATTTCATCAGGGCCTTCGCTACAAATAGTATTGGTACAGGTTATGGGAATCAGATCTCTTTTGTCATGGCTGCAACGATTCCTGTCTTGACAACTCTATCCATTTCAGCTATCAGCGATAGCACAGTGAATAGCGGAGGAACAATTTCCAGCGATGGAGGCGCCCGGATTTCAGTGAGAGGGGTGTGCTGGAGTACCGCGAAAAATCCAACAGTTGCCGATTTTGTTTCCTTAGATGGTTCAGGATCAGGATCTTTTATTAGTTCTGTTACCGGAATTGTTCCTGATATCATGTATTACCTGAGAGCTTATGCGACCAATTCTGTTGGAACGGGTTATGGTGCCGAATTTTCGTTTTCGACAGGTAAATTGCTGGTAAAGGATATGGACGGGAATTTTTACCATTTTGTAAAAATAGGCACCCGGGTCTGGATGACAGAAAACCTGAAGACGACCAGATTCCGCGACAGTACAGCCATCCTTTTGGTCGAAAGTGGTACCACCTGGAGCAGTCAGATGAGTTTTGGTTATTGCTGGTACAATGATGATGAATCAGCCAACAAAAGCCGATTTGGTGCATTGTACAACTGGTATGCAGTGAACACCGGAAAACTATGCCCAACGGGCTGGCATGTACCTTCCGATACTGAATGGACGACTTTGACCACTTTTCTGGGCGGTGAAGCCTTAGCCGGTGGAAAACTGAAAGAAAAGGGCGTTTTAAACTGGAATACGCCAAACGCTGCAGCGACAAATGAAACTGGTTTTTCTGCCCAACCTGGCGGTTATAGGACTAATGCCGGAATTTATAATAGTATCGGAATGTATGGCAACTGGTGGAGTAGTACCTCTTCTCTGGCCAACGTGGCTAACTATCGTTACCTCTATTATGGGAATGCTGCTATGACCAAAAGTTTTATTAGCCAGAAAAGTGGATTGTCTGTGAGATGTCTCAAAAATTAGTTGCATTTCATAAAAATATTTAACTTAAAACGGAAGCTTCGTCAATTCTACATTTCCTCCGGAAAGGATGATGCCAATTTTCTG
>JANYKW010000131.1 GCA_025358025.1 Bacteroidia bacterium
TAAATCGGATTCGTGTAGATCCAGGGTAGCCACTCGTCACCGGGTTTTACCTCGGCTTCGATGCGATAAGCCCCTTTCTGCAAGCTTTTGTCAAAACTGTACAAATATTGCTCACCTTCAGTAAGATCGACAGTTTTTCCATCTTTGACCAAGGAAAACCGGGCCGGATACGGTGAAACCGCTGTCAAATTCCGCAGGTCTGCCAGTTTGATGGAGTCGCCCATCATTCCCAGCATTTTACCATCAGAACTTTGCCCGTAAAAGCAAAATCCTGTCGCATCAGCCAAAAATTTAAATGCCGTAAAATGATGTCCCAGAATGATATGATGAGAAATATTCGGTACAGTGAGGGTGTCTGCAAAAAGGTAATTAACTGAATTATTGAAGGAGGTTTCATAGGTATTGACCAACATCCATCTGAATATCCATCCACTCTGGTCGGGTTCATGGAACATCCATCGGTTCCAGAAAGTTACTTTCACCGTATCAATGGGTTTGGTATCGATACCCATCCACTGAACCCTGCCATCCTTCAGGTAGCGAGCCCTGAAATTCACATTTTCATGCTCATCCACGGCTGAAAAACCGACCATCTTCCGCTGGGTATTCAGTGAATCCCAACGAGCCAGGATGGAAGTCTGACGCTCAAAAATGCCATTGTATGCCCATGCCCGGAATTTAGGTCCATTTACAAGAAAGTCGGTAAGAATAGGCAATGTAGATTTTTTCCCTTTTACAACCGTATGGAAATTGTATATCTCCATACCCTGGTACCAGGGATTAGACCAGTTATGAGGTTCTTCTGTATGGGCATAAAATACGATTCCGCCTTTTGTAACCAAATTTTTGGCAACCGTATCTTTGTTTATTTTCCAGTCAATAATCGTTGCAGAATCAAGAGGCCAGGCATCAAATCCCTGTTTTTCACTGCCCGGTTCTACCAGCACACCATCGTACATGCCTTTGTAACCTCTTGGAAAAGTATCCTGGTTACCATGCGGATGGTCGGTCAGGAAGATGAAATTGATGTTGCGCAATTTGGCAGTGGATACCAGATCATAGATGGTTCCCTTGCTGTCGTGCGACCAGTAGCTATGCAAGTGCAGGACTCCCCTGTAAACTTTCATTCCGGTCACATCCGGACACTCTTTTTTCCTTAAAGAAAAGGCCTCCACCTGTTTTTGATAGCTGGGATAAGTGACCCAATGCCGCCACAAAGGTTTGGCAAAAACTACCAGCAAGACGATCAAAATCACACCCAACAAAATGCCCAGGGTATATTTGATAATTTTTAGCAGTCGCTTCAGATTCTTCATTCAATTATATATTAGCCAGATGCCTGAATTTTTGGATTTTGGAATATGCCTCCTCAAGATTTTTCTTCCATCAGCATATCACCAATTCAACAAATCAGCACATCATTTCCCAACAATATCGGTCAGGTGCCTGATCAGATCCATGGAGTAATCGCCCATGGTAGGCCCGAACCATCCCATCATCTTTGGCTCGTATTCATCCATGTAGAAATACCTTCCGGGAACGATGTACCCGACATAACTGCCGTTGAAGCTTGAGACTACCGCATCGAAGCCTTTTGCTGCCAGGGCATTCTTTATTTGCAGGGCATACTCTCCGCTAAAATCGCAAGGAGCAGAAATCCAGATTAATTTCCCAATCCGAACTGCCTGAAAAAAGACATGCTGAGGTTCGGGCATCAATTTGTTGCTCAGCCAGGTAGCCAGGTTGATTTTTGTCGTCAGACGCACGTGGTATTCCGGTAAAGAAACCCGCAGGCTGGCAGTGGAAAGCAAAGAAGTTTCCTGATAAGTTAAGCCAGGCAATTTATTTATCAGGCTATCAGCCAAAGATTCGCCGATATATCTCGAACTTTCAAATGCTTTTCCTTTGCCTGCAGGACTTTGGCTTCCAATCGATCCGGCACAAAAGAGGGCCACATCGAAGGAGTTGGCCTCCATTTTCCGTGACCAATATCCCGGATAATCACCGCTGAATTCCATGTTTTTATCCCCCAGCGTAGTTGAATGAGCGGAGAAAGTTCCAATTACAGCCTTTCTTTTCCCCTTTTGATCCAAAATCAGGTAGGAAAAATCACTGTTTTTGGTTCCAAGATCACCAATAAAACGATTTCTGGTATAAATGCCGGCATCGAAGTTCCCGGTAGTCCACTGTGATTTTGAAAGATCCGCAACAGCCATTTCGACTGATTTAACGATGCAGTTTCCCAGCCATTGCTGAATCGCAGGATTTTCTTTTCCTGCAAATTGCTCACCGACAAACCCCGGTCCCCAGGCACCAACACTGGAATGGCTGTGTGTCGCGGAGAAAAGCAGCTGCTCCCTGGTAATACCGCGGGCCGCAAGTTGTTCAACAACCACATCAATGATATTTGGTGGCATGATCAACAGATCAGCACCTACAAATACCATCAATTTTGATCCTGTTTTCAATGCAACGGATCTGACAAAAATACTGTCATGCACACCTGTAGCTGATTTTCCCTTGCGTGCTCCAAAACCTGCCAATGGAACACTTACAAATTTACCATTTACTGCATCATCGGATGGATTGTTGATAGTGGGTGTAATACTTACCCTGGAGAATCCGGCATAGAGTGAGTCAGTAACAGCTGTTTCAGTTTTCCTGAGACTGTCTGCACGAAGCATCGTTTGCTTGAAGTAAGCAGATGTCATGAAGGGTTCCACATTTACCGATCCCGTTGAAACCATAAAAAGGATCCCCAGCAACCCCACAAAAATCAGAATAACAAATAATATTTTTTTCACGTTGGATAGTTTTGATTCGTTGATGTGCTGATTAGTTGATGAGTTAATTATAAGCAAATATCGCATATTTTTCAATTATTGAAAAATTTGATTTCGCATTTCAGAATGCCCAGGCATCCAATCAGCACATGAGCTAATCAGTTAATCATTTCTGCCTGAGCATAACCTGTTTGTCGGAAGTTACAAACATTCTGGTACATTGCGTAAAATCTTCACCAAAGGGTGATTTGTACTTCAGCTCCACATAGAATGCCTTGTATCCGCTTTTGGGATATTCCACCTCTACAGTAACTACAGGTTTTTTATCAGCATTCAAACCAACAAAATCCCATTTTTTATCACGGAATTCCTGATTGGGCGAGGTTGTTGAGAAAATCGATGCATCCACCAGTTTATCAGCTGTAGTCTTCACAGTAACAGTGATTTTACCGTTCAATTCTGAAACGGAATAATCACAGATTGGCAATTTTCCATTTGTTACAGTGGTCCCTAAGAAAGCGCTCAGGGTAGCGAATGCCCTTTTCTTATCACCCTGATCATGTCCGGCATTGGCGGTGTAACAAATATGATTGTCTCCCGGGATATCATCAATGTAGTTCTTCACGGCATCAACAGGCCAATAAGGGTCGTTGGTTCCCATGAAAAGCATTTTAGGCATAGTCAGGGTTTTGCGGTAGGAATAGGGGTCGATCATCTTTACTAGGTCGTTTTCCTTCGTGGAGCCAAATTGCTGTGCAAGGCCTAGTTTTACATAATCCTCAATTTCGATGCTGTAATCTCCCCACACTACTTTGTGGTATGGTATGTTTACCGGCATATTCAGCATATCGATCACCATTGGCCCGATGGCAACTACCCGCGGGTCATTAGCTCCGGTCAGCCAGGTTGTCCAGCCGCGTTTGGAGGCGCCGGAAACGACAAAGCCTTTGATCTTTGTGTGCAGCTCCTTTTTCGAAAACTCCTGGATAATATCCATGGCACGAACAGCGCTTTTGGTCATCGGGAATAGCAAGGGCCAGTTAAAGTCATGATCCGCCTGATAATTATGCAATGTTTTGGATATCAGGGCATCCTCAGTCAGGTCATCGTATAATGGCTGATTTGGTACCTGCCAGATCACAGCAATGATTGATTTGTTTACCTTACAAATCCGACCGAACTCAAGGGGCAATTCATCGTCGAATTTATGTGCATTGGGTTTTTCATCCTTGTTACTGCCTCCTGTAATAAAAAGCAGGGACTCACTGAATCTCAGATCATCCGGAACCATCAGCATCAAGTCGTGGGTCCAGTGAATTTTTTGCCAGGTTTGTGAAGTAAACTCAATCCGGTAGTAGGTTAATCCTTCTCCTTTCTGTGTTTCTTTCAATTCCCATTTAAAGGAGGCATCGCCATTGTGCAGATAAGCCTGCAAGGCTGTTTCGGGTGTAACTTGTTTCTTATCAGCCGAAAATCCAGGCTGGAACAAAACGAATGTGAATAAAATCGATAATAGGAACATTTTCATTTGTAACTGTTTTTTAATTTCCGCGAATGCGGAATGAAATTCTCATAAATATTAACCCTGACTAATCAGTAATTAACTGCTGGAATTTCAAATTTAATTGATTTTAATAATAAAAGTAAATAGTTATTAATCTATTACTTGAAATCAAATATTTTCAAGTAATCAGGGTGCAAATATCCGAATAAACCGGAGCATTCACAAAGTATTATGAGTTAATTTTTGTTAAGAATTAACGATCATAATTATTATTGAATAATGCTATAAAACAAATAAACAGGGATATCATGAAAATATCACCTGCTTATTTGGATCGGCTGTTTCAATTCAAACAGCTTCTAATATGAATTGCATTTTTAATAGGGTTTACCGGTTCCCTGCAACAACCACATTTTCGACCAGGCACTGTTGTTACTTTGGTCGGTTCCCTTGTATTGTGTGGGTTGAAGCTTGCCGATTGCAATTGCGGCATTATCCGGATTCTTTGAGATTTCGTTGGTATAATGATAATACCATCTTAAAGGAAGTGCAGCCCGGGCAGCTGATGGACCGGTTTTAAGCACCGGAAGTCCGGTTCTTCTCCAGTCGAACCATGATTCCTGTGCGGTTGTCCAGCTTGCCAGCCATTTTTGTTCCATAATGCTTCCAAGCCCTTTATACGGAGCGCGTGTAAGATAACCACTAAACTGGCTGCCAACACCCCAGGCATTAAACGACTGCTGAATTCCCTGTGAATAATAGTTTTCAGCGCTACCTGCAGCCCAGCCACGCATAGCAGCTTCAGCAAGTATGAAATTTACTTCTGCAGCAGTAATCAATCGCATTAATACCAATGGATCAGAGGTTTTCTTATACCTGTCGTTAAGATGGGATGCATATGGATTTACGGTTCCCTGCGCCGGATTGGCTGTGTTCAGGTTGAAAATCTGCACCTTGGGATGCGAGATGGTAACACCTGCAAATTCAGGGTCAAAATCCACCTTCATCGTGTTATCGGTTTCAAACTTGGTCACAATGTCTTGAGAAACTTCCCGTTTGCCGTTAACAGTCCTGTCGATGCCGATTCCAGGGACCAATACCAGCGGAGTTTGGATTTTGTTTGCCCAAACTGCCAGCCTTGGGTCATTGTATTTCTGCAGCGAGTCAACGAAGGTAACAGCCATTTTAACACGCATGTAAGAACCTGAAGGATCGGTATCGTAAACGGTGTTCAATGGATTTGAGTTTTCTTTGGCACTTCCGATGAAACTGATATTGGCATCATTAGCAACTGTTAAAATCAGCGGATATTTTGACTGATCCCCAGTTATTTTTTTGATTCCCTGCTCAGCAATGGCGGGCTCCTTCGCCTGCAACCTCATGTAATACCTGAGGGCCAGCGAGTTTGCAAATCTCCGCCAATTTTCGGGATTACCATTGTATAGCACATCCTGTTTTGGTGAAACGTTGGTGTATGATGCAGCACTTTTCGAAAGCAAAACGTTAGCGGTGTCCAGATCGGCAAGAATACCAAGGTAGATGGCCTTCTGATCATCAAATTTTGGTTTGAAATAAGCCGAACCCATTTCGGCTTTCAGCGCCTGACTATATGGTGCATCACCCCACAGGTCGGTAATCGTACCATAAATATATGCTCTGAGAATGCGGGCTACTCCCTGGTGAAACTCAAGCTTTCCGCTCACAGCTTTTTTTAAATATTCATCGTTGTTCATCAACATGGTGTAGTATCCACTCCAACTTTGTGACAAGTCATCCCATTCGTAGTTGTTGTAACCACCTTGCCATCCGGTTTGTTGAGTATGCTGCATTACCCCGGAGAAAGTTCCGAAACCTAAACCGTAAACAGTTTGCCCCAGGCTGGTTTCGATGGTTGGCAACAGGAAATTAAGATCGGCATTGGCCGGGTCAACTCCATTCGGATTGACATTTAGTTCATCAAGGTTCTTGCACGAAATAAGGATAGTAAAAACCAAGGTTAAAACTACTATTAAGCTATTTTTTAATTTATACATGATCTTCAGATTTTAAAGATTAGAAAGAAAAACCGATTTTGAATCCGACCGGAATAACCCAGGGTTCGGCATTGAAGCGTTCAACACCCTGTTTAAATTTGCCACTGCTTTCAGATTGGTAAGCCCTCTCAGGATCAATACCCATACCGGCATTTTTGGTCCAGATCATTATATTTCGGCTATACACCGAGAAGTTCACATCCTGCAATCCAATTTTTTTGGTAAAACTATTAGACAGATGGTAGTTCAGCGAGATCTCCCTCAGTTTAATATAGTCGGCATCGAAAATGTTGGATTCGCCAATATCCCAGGGATAGCTGGCAGCATACGGCCTGATTTCGGTTCCCGGGTTTCCAAGGTTTTCCTTTTCGAGAATGAATTTATTATTCGCATCGTAATGTCCATAAACTCCCGGTGCAAAAGTCCCGTCATAGGCACCAATACCGGTGTAATAATCGGTGTAATATCCACCATCCCCTTTTGTTACTCCACCAACCGGACGCGGATTGTTTGTATAAATTAGCTGATCTGCATTTGCAACTACCCAGTCACGCATTTCCTTGTTTGGTTGTCCGCCTAAACCCTCTGGTGGCGCCACCAACTGTTTCAGCCAGGTGTTCGAAATCACGCTTTCGGTCATATAGCGCCAGGTTTGAGAAACATACTGTCCGCCAGAACGCCAGTCGAATGTCATGCTGAGTTTAAAGTTTTTATACGAGAGTGCAGATTGCAGACCCATGATAAAATCGGGGTTGTAATTACCGACTTTTGAATATGTATCACCTCTTTGCCATTCGGCATCTTCTCCTTCAGGAAGCAGTGGATAATTGTAATATGGCGAAGATTCGTCAGTTACACGCATGATTTTCCTGGTGTAAAGGTTCCCTATTAATCCATCGTGTCCGGCCGCTTTATCCTTCACATGAGCAGTATTTTTAACCCTTGCCTCATCCCAGAAATCAACAAAAGAAACTCCATCGGTAAGTTCGAGCAAATAGGTGTCGTTTGTGGTAAAGTTCAGGTCAAGATCCAATGTCCAGTCGTTGGTTTTAAGAGCAGTGTAGCCCAATGCAAATTCCCAGCCTTTACTTTGCAGCAAACCGGCGTTGACCTGAATGCTTCCAAAACCTGTTGAACCTGCCAGCGGAACTCCGAGAATCTGGTTGCGGTTGTCTTCTTTATAATAAGTTCCTTCGAAACGTAAACGGTTGGCAAATCCTTTAAAGTCGAGACCGATTTCGTAAGAGGATGCTTTTTCTGGTAGTAAGGTAGGGTTTAATAAATTACCCGGTTTCCCAAGACTGATGGCATCGCCCCATTGGCCTGCATTATAATAGGTAGGATACAAGCTGTATGGAGAAGTGTCGTTACCAACCTGGGCTATTCCTCCTCTAACTTTTAACAAATTTACTTTACTACCCATATCCAACATGTTGCTGAGCATTAAACTGAGTGATGCTGACGGATAGAAATAGGAACGGTTTTCGGCTGGAAGCGTACTCGACCAGTCGTTGCGGGCAGTCAAATCAAGATAAATTTTATCTTTCCATCCCATGTTAGCCATGGCATAAATACTGTTTATGGCTTTTTCGCTTCTGTAATTCGAATATGCAAGTGCTGTATTATTAATATTTTGCACCGTATAAACATATGGAACGATGAGACCAGAACCCGGTTTCGAAGAGTTGCTGATGCTCGAACCTCTTGAGTAAAGGAGGTTTCCGCCTATTGATGCAGACAAACTGAAATCATCCCATTTGTCTTTGTAGGTTGCCAAAGCATCCAGGTTCTGTTCCAAACCTTCACTGGAAACGATACCATAAGATCCATTATTGGGCTCATTCGTGTACCCCGGATCCATTTTAGTTTCACGTACTTCATCAGATTTATTTATTGAATATCGTCCCATAATACTCAGTTTAGGATTAATCTCCAGGGTTCCCTGCAAATTACCCATAAAGCGGTTACGACTGAAGCTGTTGTTGATTCCATAAGCGAGATAATAAGGGTTATCATATCCTTCGCCTATATTTTTTACTCGTCCGCCACCAAGGTCGTAGTCTCTTAACTGACGGATGTCCACGTTTGGCGGTGTCCATGCTGCATACTGCAATGGATTTGTACCACGTTCCTGTGTAGCCGGACGGTTACCTGCCCAGTTGTGTGTATAACTAATATCGCTTGTAACGGTAAGATTTTCCCTGACTTTTGAGAAAACCGAAAGGTTCAGGTTGTTCCTGTTCAGGTCTGAATTGGGAACCAATCCCTGGTTGATCATATTTGAGATCCCGAGCCTGTAATTTACTTTTTCACTTGTGCTCGAAACTGATACACCATTTGTTGTCGTAAATGCGCTTTTATTTATAAAATTTTTGTAGTTATTGGGGTACGAAACCAATTCGGTAGGTATTGGAGCTCCGTTGGCATCGAGTGGGGCAAACGGTTGCACCTGCCAGTAACCTTTGTTCAATTCAGGACCTGCCCCGCCAGCTTCTGCCGGACTAAAAGGCGGAAGAATTCCATCTTCGAAAGTATCGGGTGTATAACTTCTGGCACCAAAGGCCAAACGGCTCTGAATATCGAGGTAGCGACTCGGCATATCAAAAACGGTATTCGAAGTAACTTCCACTTTCATTCCCTGTTTCTTATTTGCTTTTTTGGTAGTAATAAGCACAACGCCATTCCCGGCGCGTGTTCCATACAAAGCGGCAGCACTCGGACCTTTCAGAATCGAAACACTTTCAATGCTTTCAGGGTCGAGGTCCGAAATGGCATTGCCATAGTCCACACGGTTGTCACTTCCAAAACCGCCAACGTTGTTTACCGAGCTTGACATCGGAACACCATCGACTACAAAAAGTGGCTGATTGTCGGTACTCATTGAGGTTGCACCGCGAATGATCATACTGACTGTTGAACCTGCGCCCCCGGTTGAATTGATCTGTACACCTGTTACTTTACCTGCCATCGAATTCAGCACGTTTTCCTGCACAACCCTGGTAAGCTCTTCACCTCCAACAGTTCCAACCGAATATCCCAGGGATTTTTCCGTACGTTTGATCCCCAAAGCGGTTACCACAACTTCTTCGACTCCGATGGTGGATGGAGCCAGTGAAACATTGATTACAGATTTACCACTCACTGCAATTTCCTGGGGTTCCATGCCAACAAATGTAATCAACAGGACAGATTTGGCATTGGGAACCGTAATACTGAATTTCCCGTTGATATCGGTTACAACACCCGTAGTCGTACCTTTTACAATGACAGTTGCACCTGGCAAGCTGCCGTTATCAGGGCTGGAAGTTACTTTTCCGGTAATAGCAATACCCTGTTGTGCTTCTGAATTAGTTGGTGACTCTTTCTGTCCCGGCGTTCCGAAACCAGTCCATGCTGTTCCGATAAGTAAAGCTACGGCTAAAAGTACATGTACAAATTGCCTGACTAATTTTCTATTTATGCTTATATATTTCATAATTATGGATTATACTAGTTTTTAAATAATAATCATTATTCCCGATTTGATACCTTTTGCTATTTTACTACTTCAAAACTGAGCACAAGCACATGGGTATTCGCCGGAAAATAACTTTGTCCGGCTGCCATAAACATAATGAGCTGCATTGAAACGTCATTGATTTTGTTTACAATGATTTTCCTCTGAACATCGCGAAATCCAACAAATTCGGTACCTGTAAAATTCAGTGTGCTTACATCCTTAAAAGTTAATTTTCCACCAGCGCCATATACCGAAGCAACAGTTAAATCTTCCTTATCAACCAAAGTGAATTTTGCGCCTGTCTCGGGTGTGTATTTTGCCAAACACATGCCATAATCCTTTCCAGCTATATTGGTGATGTTTTTGCCTCCGTTTAAAACCATCTGGTTTAGGAGCGCAGAGAATGACGAACCACTGCTTTTTGCATTATTATGGACGTACGTTCCGTCATAATAAAATGTAAACTCATCTTTGTAACAATCGGGGAATCCAAGCTGACCAAATACCCCGTTTGGCAGTGGTTTTGGAGTACCTGCAGCCGTTGTTAACGCCGCATCACAATTGCCTAAATAGTCTGTGTTTGAGGTATGGTTTGTTGCAAGTTTCCATGTCTTCCCTTTATATCCGGGTTCATTTGGATTCCCGGTCAGGTAATTGATGGATGAAAGGCTAAGGGCTAAGTTGACTACTGAAGTTGCTGTAGTGCCATTTGCATCAGTGGCCACCAAAGTCGCCTTGAAATACCCGCCCTTTTCATAAACGTGAACCGGATTTTGCACGGCACTGTTTTTACCATCACCAAAATCCCACTTCCAGCTTACAGCACTGTGGGTCAATGCAGTAAATGCAACCTGTTTGTCATTTACACTGTGAAAAATAGTAGCCGAAAGCGGAAATGTGGCTCTGGTTTCCTCCTTGGTACATGATGACCAGATATAAGTCGTCATCACCATCAAGATTAATACTGGTAGATTAAATTTTCGTTTCATAGTTAAAATAGTTTTATTGTTAATCGCACAAATTCATTCGTTAATAATTTGATTTTCATTTGCCAAATGGAAAAGCCCTATCAGGGAACTAAAGTTAATAATTTAGACTTAAAACATACAATAATATTTAAAAATCATTAACAGATGATATTTTGCAGAAATATTTTGAATTATTTGCAATTTATTTAAAATATCATGAGAAGAGGTTAATATTTCATCATAATTGGATCTGAAAGTCCTATTTTTGCCCATGAAGCTTCATCTGGAGTCTCTCCTAAATGTTCGATGGATCTGTATATTTTCAATTGTGATAATTAAGCTCTCAATAGTTCATTCTTACTGGCAGGAGGCTCATCTCAAATTTTAAAACTCCTCCCGCTGAGATCTGGATGTGTTTGATTTTAAAGTCATTCAGTAGCTTTCCGTTGAACCAGATTTTGGAAACATACCGGTTGCCAGGCGAATAGTTATCTGCTATTACTTGCAACGACTTGTCCCCGAGATGAATAGTGGCTTTTTTAAACAATGGAGCACCCAGTTCATAATAATCAGACCCTGCAATCGGATACAATCCCAGAGAGGCGAAGAGATACCATGAGGAAAGCGTAGCTCCATCATCATTTCCATCAACTCCCTCCGAATTGACGTCGTATTTGTTGTCAAGAATCCACCCCGACCACTTTTGGGTCAAATCCGGGCGTCGGGCTTCGTTAAAAAGATAGGCTGAATGAATATCCGGCTCATTCCCGTGCCAGTAATAGCACCCCGGATTCCAGCGGCTCATGGTTGGATCTGATTTCTCAAAGAAATCGCTGAGCGCTGCCACAAATGGTTCATTCCCTCCAAAGAGTTCAATGAGGCCCTGTGGATCGTAAGGTACGGCAAATCTCCACTGCAGGGCGCTTCCCTCTACATAGTCCTTTGTATATTCACCCGCCGTATCAAAATAGGACAATTTAAGCGGATCAAATATGGTGGAAAATTGTCCCTTTGAATCGCGCGACTGAAAATATTTAGTGGCAGGATTCCACAAATTCCTGTAGAAAGCAGCATGTTCGTAAAAGAGCTTCGCATCCTCCTTGTAACCCAATGAATCTGCAAGAATGGCAATGGCATGGTCGGCCCAGGCATATTCCAGTGTGCGGGAGACTGCCTTGTCCATCAAATCGGTCGGACAATATCCATATTTGTTGTATTCGCTGATTCCGCTCCTCCCGCCAAACCTTGATCCTTTCGGGGTTGGATTCAAGGCAAGAAACTTCATCCCTTCATAAGCACTTTTTACATCGAAATCACGAATTCCCTTCTGCCAGGATTCAGAAATCACCATGTCTGCAGGAGAACCCAGCATGGATCCGGTGTATCCGTTGCCCGAAGGCCATCTGGGTAAAAAACCTCCCTGTTCTTTCATCTTAACCAGTGATACCAGCATATCCCGCTGTTCTTTAGGAGCTATCAGCATATACAGCGAATGGAGGGTTCTGAAAGTATCCCACAGGGAGAGATCCGTGTAGTAGTCATACCCTTCGGCCTTATGCACTTTTTTGTCGAACCCGAAATAGTCGCCATTTACATCCTGAAAAAGTGTGGGCATCTGAAAAGATCTGTAAAGTGCTGTATAAAAGATCGTTTTAACTTTTTCGTTATCAAATTCAGGCTCAAGCAAGGCAAATTTCTCTTCCCATCTGTTTTTTGCTGCTTCAACGATAGATTCAAAAGTAAGTCCGCCTGTCTCTGTATCAAGATTTAACCGTGCATTTTCTATACTCACATGCGAAATTCCCAATCTCAATCCGATAACCCGTTCCGTATTTTCAAAAGTAAAATCAACGCCCAGATTTTTACCTGTTCCTTTCAGTGGATCAGGCAAAGAGGCAAGTCCGTCTCTGATCACAGATTTTGAATATGCCTTATCAAACCGGGCAAAGAAATAGACTTTGATGCCCCCATACCGGCCCGCAAAGGTGCCGAAAGTTTTGACCTCGCCCTCCAGTTCCCCATTTTTCGGATTTAATGATACACTTCCCCCCTCAACCTTCTTATCACCCAGTATGCTACAGATATCGATCAGCAAATGCGGTTGCTTTTCGCCTGAAAAAGTATATCTGTGAAGGCCGGTCCGCATGGTGGATGTCAATTCTACAAAAACCGAAGGATTTTGCAATCTGACAGCATAATATCCTGGAAAGGCCCTTTCATCAGCATGGCTGAATGAGGCAAATTTTCCGTTCATATAATCTTTCCATCCGTTTTCTCCGGTTGCCGGAATAATCCTGAAATGACCTCCATCGGTAGCTCCTGTACCACTCAAGCGGGTATGACTAAAACCAATGATGCGATTATCCGGGTAATAATATCCCGATGTATTCATGGCCTTTTTGCGAAAAATGGAAGATTCAGTATCCGGACTTAGCCGAACGACACTAAAAGGCAGGGATGAACCCGGAAAATTGTTGCCGCAAACCCAGAAATATCCTCCGGTTCCAATAAAAGGGATTACGCTTTTTCCCAGCTTACCCGGTTCAAAAGCTGTTTTCAGCTCTCCAAAAGGTTGCTGATTCCGGTATTTAAAATATGTATACAGAGAGGTAAAACCAATCACTCCGAACAATAGAATTACTCCTGTTGCAAGTATTATGCCCTTCACTATTTTTTTAAACATCTGTTTGCCGTTTACATTATTTGACCACCCTAAAATGATATTTACCGGAGCCTGCCCTGAAAAGGACGCGGTCTTTTTCTGTACTTAAAAACTTTAATTCCCCGGATTTCAACACTGACACACCATTTTCTTCTACCTGTTCAGGTTTCACGCAAGGAAAACTGATCGTGGCAGTGGTATTGACAGGTATTTCCACATCAAGTAGCAAGGCATCCTTCTCCTTTTTCCAGGATGATGACAGCAATCCATAAACCGAATGGTAAGAGGCTTTTGCATAGGTAAGTTCATTGCCAATGAACGGACTGATCACGAAATTTGCCTTGCCGGGATGTTCCGGATCGGGTGAGATCCCGGCCAGGGTATTGAAAAACCAGGCAATAACACTGCCATACATCGGATGTGAATGTGAACTGCCACCATCCCAGTTTTCCCATAGTGTAGTTGCCTTTTTTCCAATAATGTAATCACCATAACCTGGAAAATCCCTCTGATTCATCACAGTATATGCCAGATCCGCCCTCCTATTATCTGTCAAAACCTTCAATAACAATGGAGTAGCCAGGATACCGGTATCAAAATGATATTTTTGCTTTTCAAGAAGCTTTAAAATAGTTTCAAATACCAGCTGCTGATTCTTTTTTTCAGTTATTCCAAAAGCCATTGGAAACAGATTGGCTCCCTGTTTCCCATCGAGGTAACACCCGGTCGATTCGTTGTAGAATTTTTTGTTGATGTTATATCTGATAGTTTTTGCCAATGTCTCAAACTGTTGCTGATCAATGGATCTGCCCAAAACCGCGGAGACCCTGGCCATCAGATCTGTTACATAAAAATAGTAGCAGGTGTTGACAAATTCCGGCGATAGCTTTATTTTTTCAGGAGTGGCCCAATCACCCAAACACCAGCCTTTTGGTTCTTCTTTCACAACGATCCCTGCTGTATCGCAACGGGTACCAAGGTAATCAACCCATTGTTTCATTCCGTTGTAATGTATTTCCAGAACATTCTTATCCCCATAAAACTGGTAATACACCCATGGCATGATCACGTATGCCGATCCCCAGGCCGGCCCGCCTCCTCCACCACCAAATGGCACTGTATGAGGTACATATCCGGTCTTGTGGTTGCGTGCATCCTCCATATCCTGAAACCATTTCCGATAAAAACCCGTCATATCAAAATTCAGGATGGCCGATTCGACGGCCACCTGTCCGTCTCCGGTATATCCCAGCCTCTCCCTGTGCGGACAATCGCTGCTAATACTTCCATGCAGATTACCGAGCTGGGTTCTCAGGTAATTGGTATAAATCTGATTGAAAAGTGGATTGGAGCACTCAAAGTTACCGGCAGGAGCTACATCCGTATGGACCACTTTTACCAAAATGTCACCCGCCCCGGGCAGATATTTCAATCCGCTGATTTCTATCTGTCTGAAAGCGTGCCAGGTAAACCGCGGTTCGTAAATCTCGTCTCCGGTACCCTTCATAATATAGGTATCCTTTTGTTGATAATCCCGTCCAAGTTCTTCAATGTGCCTGATCCTGACGGTATCGCCGCGTTGTCCGTGCAATTTTAGCTGTACCCAGCCCGAAATCATCTCTTTGGCATCAAACAATAAGGAGCCGGATGCGCTTTTACTCACGAATTCAGGCCGGATGGTCCGGATAATCCGGTCCGGGGGTGCCAGCTGTGCCTGGAGTTTCCCTGTTGGGGCACGAACTTCATTGGCGATATTCCAGTTCTGATCGTTGTATCCCGTCTTGTCCCAATTTCCAAGTTCCAACCTGGCATCGTATAACTCTCCGGAGAAAATCCCATCGTGCAGGATCGGACCGGTTGTCATCCTCCAGGTCTTATCACTGCATATAATTTGCCGGCTACCATCATAATTGGTTATCTCCAGTTGCAAAATTAAGCGTGGCGTGTTGTACCACATACAGCCTTCCACGCTTCGGTCGCGCTGGTTGTACCATCCATTGCCCAATATTATTCCAATCACATTGTTACCTGCCTTTAACTGCCTGGTAACATCAAAAGTGTTGTAAAACACCCGTTGGCGGGACTGATCATCATGGTAATAGATTAATTTTTGCAGCCTTCGCTGATCATAATTGGTTTGTGCCGGTGCCAGTACCTGATCTCCCACTTTCCCGCCATTCAGCGAAAGTTCGTAAAATCCCAATCCGCATACCCTGATTCTGGCTGCCGCGATCCGGGAAGATATTTGAAACTCCTTTCTGAAATAGGGTGCGGGCCCGGTACCTGATGAATCAGGATAAAGATCCTCCCCCATTCCGATCCACCTGGCCAGCCAATCGGTACTTTGCATGCAGCCCATTTCCCAAAAGGCCGTCCGACTCCAGGCGGAGGGAGCACCTGATGCATCCCAAACCCTCACTTTCCAGTAAAGAATTGAACGCGATGCAAGTGGCATTCCCTGATAAGGTATGTTGACAGTTTCGCTGGTAAGAACTTTCCCGGAATCCCAAAAATTGCCTTTGTCATTCTTTAAATCCGCTTCATTGTCTGCTACAAGTATTTGACAGGCAGTTTGTTTTTGGTTTCTGGACGCTGCCGCTAATTGCCAGCCCAGGTTTGGGACCTTCAGTTCTATGCCCAAGGGATTCAGGAGATTCTCGCACTTCAGGTTTATTGGGGTAAGAGGTGCCCTGTTTTCGTTTTGGGCATAAAGATTCAAACTGACAACGACCAGTATTATCGTTTTGTTAAATAATAGTTTCAATAACTTCATGGGGAAATTAGTTAATTGTCGAAATTAGTAGCTTTGAACGATTCTATGTTTGATTCGCGACTCAAATTTATGAAAAATCCGATCTGTAAATTGTTTCCGGACCAGCTCCGAAACTTACAAAACCGGAAAAAAAATGAACTGTCTTTTTGTTAAAAAATTATTTTTCATTTTTTTTGACAACTTTCATCTGATTTGCGATTCAAGTCAGGGTTATTTAAAAATTAATTATTCTAAACTAACAAATTTTAATTGACATGATTGATCCAATTTTTTGGGTTATCCCAATTTCCTCAATTATCGCTTTGTGTTTTGCTTATTATTTTTACAGAGACATGATGAGCTACAGCGAAGGCACAGATCTGATGAAAAAAATTGCCAAACATGTGCGGGTAGGTGCCATGGCATATCTTCGTCAGCAATACAAGGTAGTAACTTTGGTCTTTATTCTTTTGGCGCTCTTCTTTGCATTTCTTGCCTATGGATTAAAAATCCAAAATCCTTTCGTCCCTTTCGCCTTTATCACGGGTGGATTTTTCTCCGGACTGGCTGGATTTTTTGGAATGAAGACTGCAACCTATGCTTCAGCACGTGCCGCCCATGCCGCCAACCAGTCGCTGAACAGAGGACTGGTAGTTGCATTCAGAAGTGGAGCTGTTATGGGTTTGGTTGTTGTTGGTCTGGCATTGCTCGATATCTCTGTATGGTTTCTGATCCTGAATAAAATATATCCTGCAGGTGCAACCCTGGATGGAACGAATCTGAATATCATCACCACAACAACTTTGACCTTCGGGATGGGAGCCTCCACACAGGCACTTTTTGCCCGCGTTGGGGGTGGTATTTTTACCAAAGCAGCCGATGTTGGTGCTGACCTGGTAGGTAAAATTGAAGAAGGTATCCCTGAAGATGATCCGCGTAATCCTGCAACGATTGCAGACAATGTTGGCGACAATGTCGGTGACGTAGCAGGAATGGGTGCTGACTTATACGAATCCTATTGCGGTGCAATACTTTCTACAGCCGCTTTGGGGGCAGCAGGTTTTGCTGCATTGGGCACAGCCATGCAGTTTAAAGCTGTTATTGCACCCATGCTTATTGCTGCTGTTGGTACATTGCTTTCAATCATGGGTATTTTTCTTGTAAGAACCAAGGAAGGGGCATCTCAAAAACAACTGCTCAGAGCATTGGGTATCGGAGTTAACAGTGCAGCTGTAGGTATTGCCATTCTATCCTGGGTGATTTTATACTGGCTGAAACTGCCTAATTATACCGGAATCTGGATGGCCATGATATCCGGGTTGCTTGCTGGTATTGGCATTGGTCAGGTCACGGAATATTATACCTCTTCTTCTTACGGTCCGACCAGAAAAATTGCTGACTCCTCCAAAACCGGAGCAGCTACAGTTATTATTTCCGGTATCGGTACCGGAATGATGTCAACTGCATTTCCTGTTTTGATTGTCGGTGCGGCAATTATTCTCTCCTTCGGTTTTGCGGCTGGCTGGCACATGAAAGATTTCAGTATGGGACTTTATGGAATCGCTATTTCAGCGGTAGGTATGTTGTCAACCCTTGGAATCACTCTGGCTACAGACGCTTACGGACCAATCGCCGACAATGCCGGTGGTAATGCTGAAATGAGTAAACTGGGTGATGAGGTTCGTAAACGCACCGATGCCCTGGATACATTAGGCAACACAACTGCCGCAACCGGAAAAGGTTTTGCAATTGGTTCTGCAGCCCTTACAGCCCTTGCCCTGCTTGCTTCTTTTCTGGAAGAAGCCCGTGTCGGAATGATTAATTTCCATCCGGACCATCCCCTGACTGCGAAACTCAAAGAAGGAACACTCATTGATGTTTTGGCTGCTTTTGATGTTACCTTTATGAATCCGCTGGTATTGGTCGGAGCCTTCATCGGCGGCATGGCTGCATTTCTTTTCTGTGGAATGACAATGAATGCGGTAGGTCGGGCAGCGCAAATGATGGTAGATGAAGTTCGCAGGCAATTCCGCGAGATAGTAGGTATCATGGAAGGAACAGGAGAACCTGATTATGCAAAATGTGTTGAAATTTCTACCAAAGCTGCTCAAAGAGAAATGCTGGTTCCGTCCCTTCTCGCCATTTTTATTCCAATTGCAGTGGGAATATTATTTGGTATTCCCGGGGTGATGGGCTTATTGCTTGGCAGTACAGTTACTGGCTTTATTCTTGCTGTCTTCATGGCCAATGCCGGAGGAGCCTGGGACAATGCCAAGAAATATATTGAAGAAGGACACCATGGAGGGAAAGGAAGTGCCTGCCACAGTGCTGCCGTTACTGGTGATACCGTTGGCGATCCTTTCAAGGACACCTCAGGACCAAGTCTGAACATTCTGATCAAACTCATGACCATGGTATCCATTGTCATGGTTGGAGTTACGCTGTCTATGAACCTGCTAATCTATTTTTGATTAAGCCTCAAAATTTGATATTTATTTTGTGAACAAAATAAAAATGCCTCCGTATAAAAAAATACCGCCCGTCAGCGGTATTTTTTTATTTTTAAGCAGGTATCCAGGGAAAAATTGCTAATATTGACATACTGACCAGAAGTGATGAAAATTCAGGATACTGAAGAGATCGGATCAATGAAAATAGCTTTCCTGTACTCTGATTTTTTACGGCATTAAGAAACAAATTATATACATAAAAAAATTATGGCAGATCTTAGAACAACATTCATGGGTGTTGAGTTAAAAAATCCTATAATTCTTGGGGCATCGAGTCTCGTAGAAGATCTCAACGCAATTAAAAAAATCGAACGGGCAGGAGTTGCGGCAATAGTCTACCGCTCACTTTTCGAGGAGCAGATCAATCTGGAACAAATTCAGTTAGACGAGCAGGTCGGCGAATACAGTTACCGTAACGCAGAAATGGGAAATATCTTCCCGGAAATTAAACACAGCGGCGCAGGAGAACATATTTACAATCTGTCAAAGCTGATCAAAAACATAAATATCCCGGTTTTTGCCAGTCTCAATGCCATCTACGACCAGTCGTGGGAAGATTACGCGTTACAACTCGAAAAAACGGGTATCGCCGGACTGGAGCTTAATTTCTACGATGTTCCTACGAATGCAGAAAATGACGGCTCAAAGATCGAAGCTCATCAGATTGCCATTCTGAAGAAATTGAAAAAACTGGTTAAAATCCCTATCAGTGTCAAACTATCTCCGTTTTATGCCAATCCGCTTCATTTTATTACACAGGCTGACAAGGCCGGGGCTGATGGTGTAGTA
>JANYKW010000141.1 GCA_025358025.1 Bacteroidia bacterium
GAGTCAGAACCATGGTGTCTTTTCACTCTTCCTTCGAAGACCGGTTCATTTGGATCATGGATGATATTCATAATTTTAAGTATTAGGTGAGACAAATATTAATTATGACTCAAATGTAGTCTCACTGTCAAAAATTCGGAAGTGTAAATCGGCCAGTATCGGCTAATAATCGGCGAATGGAGAAATGTATCGGTTATAATCGTCCGGAATGGGTGATCATTCTTAGCAACCCTGCATTAAATTTGCTTGCTTTTAAAAGTTTTTCGAGTGTTAAATGAATACGGTATCTCCAGTAATGCTGCGCTACAGCAGGCAAATTTATTCTCTCAGCTTCAAAGTCCTGCCTCCTGAGTTCTTCGTCCATGGCCAGCAAATCCTGAATAGGGAAGATTGTCCACATGGCCGGAGACCAAAAATGTTGCTGTAAAATTTCCTTGGCCAACCATGGTTCCATCACCTTTTCGAAAGTAGATTGATTGCCCATGATGGTTCGGAAGAAACGCTCGCTTCGGGCGGCATCTTCTTCCCACCAGCCACGTAAAGTAGAAGTGTCGTGGGTAGAGGTTGTTGTGACCGAAAGATATGGAGCGTCGGAAGGGCGCAGAAACTCGATTTCAGGATCTTTAGGCATCCGCTGTACCTCCAGGCTAAGAATCCCCAGTTCCTTCATGACTCCCGGAACACATCCCGGTACCATACCCAGATCTTCTCCGCATACCAGCATGTCGGAGGCTTTCAGGATAGAAGGCAGTATTTTCATGGCTTGAGCCTTCCAGAACTCTTCATGCCTTTGGTAGAAAAACTCTATGTAAAGTTCATCCAGAAGATACCGTTGCTGATCACTCAAATTCATGTAAGAATTGGTGTCATGAAATGCAACCCTCGGATGGAAATAAGATGGGTGAATCGTGTCACGTACAAAAAGTACTTCACTGATCAGCACACATAAGCCATCTAAGATCCTGCTGTCATTTCCGCTCAGCTCTCTTTCCTTCCGGGAGGATTCAAAATGGTCCCAAACTTGTTTTTGAGTTGAGAAGTTTGGTTTAAGATCGAATTTACCCGGCTCATATTCTGATAGATAGCAATTTTTAACCTCTTCTGTAAATTCTCCAAAAAGTCCCCAAAGGAAATAGTCGCGGATGTAAGGTTTGGTAAAACGTTCTTCATTGAAATTTATTCCCCGGTCGATGATCTCGTCTCTCGAATAAGGCAGAGCGGGATTGAAATGACCCATGGTACCGAATATCTGTGAAACAGGGATTTCCCAGATACGAAATAAACCAACGATGTGGTCAATCCTGATGGCATCAAAATAATGCGACATATGCTCAAGTCTGCTTTTCCACCACTTGTATTCATCCTTTTCCATAACATCCCAGTTGTAGGTAGGAAAACCCCAGTTCTGACCAAGGTCTGCAAACTCATCAGGCGGTGCTCCGGCTTGCTGGGAAAGGTTAAACAGGGAAGGGTGGGTCCATGCCTCAACACTATTGGGACTGATTCCTATCGGGATATCTCCTTTCAGTACAATTCCTTTTCCACGTGCATAAGCTACAGCTTCGCTAAGTTGCTTATGGGCATGGTACTGAATGAAATAATGAACCGCTATGTCGGGAAAGACTGCATTATCAGGAGATGTAAGATCTTGTATCTCCTCTTTCTTGAAAAGGCTATGACTATTCCAAAGTCTGAAATTGGCTGTTTTGTACTTGTCTCTCAGGTAACAGAAGGCTGCGTAAGAAATCAGCCATTCTTTGTTTTGTTCAAAAAATTCAAGAAAGGCGGGATTTTTTAGAAAAGAACCCATCTGCTGGTCAAAGATCATTTTAAAAAACTTCGACTTGACTTTATGAACTTCTTCATAATGAACTAATTCCTGCGAATTAAATCCGGTAAGTGTCTGTAAATAGCCAACCATAAGCGTCTCTTCATCCAGTACCCCAATTTTGTTGATGTTGATGAACACAGGATGCAGTGCCATCACGGAGATAGATTTGTAGGGATAGAAGTCAACCCAGCTATGAGTGGATACAGTTTCGTTCAGGGGAAGAAGCTGGATAAGTTTCAGTCCGCATTTCAGAGACCAGTCAACCAGCAAGTTCAGATCAGTAAATTCGCCAATCCCTCCACTGTGTTCCGAGCGGAGAGAAAACAGGGGTACCGCAACACCTGCGCCTTTCCACTGGCCACTGCTTTGACGAAACTTTTCATCGGTATGAATTTTCAGAGAACGGTCGGATTTGCAAACGAAATCCCTGATCATTCTATTGCCGCCTGCTTCCCATTCTATCACCCTTTTGTTTTTGCAGTCATAGATCACATATTTGTATTGCAACGGGAAAGTTACCTTTGAAGCATCCAGTTCAACCTTCCACAATGGTGCTTCACTGTCATCCATCACAATAGCTTCCTGTTCTTTCCATGAACCCATGCAGGGTTCTGCACCTAAGACGGCAAACTTGTAGCCCGGAGAAATAAATGGTGTATGAAGTTGAAGCCTGAGCGTCCTGGGCGTCTGTTTTTTCCTGGAATTTACCTGAGAAGGTGGTCTTTTCAGCAAAACATTTTGAAATGCTGATGAATACAGGGCATTCTCCGGATCTGATCCGCTGCGCCAGAAATCACGGAGGCGAATCTCTTCAACCTCTTTTTTGTCCAGTGAGATCTTTCTGTTTTTGCCCCATTCAGGGATAAAGTCTCCCAAATTATTTCTAAGCAGATACTTGTATTCAAATGTTTCTATATCCGTTTCAATTTCACACTGCCATTCTCCGGGATACTGATTTTTCATCGGCATGGCGCGGAGAGGGTTCCACTGACCAAATTCAGGGGTAGATCCGGAAATAAACAGGGTCTCTCCCCAGGTCGTTTGATAATCGATTTTAAAAGATAGGTTCATTTTTCCTCCCTTCATTTGATAATAATTTGTCTGTTAATCCTGCAAGTAAGGGATTGATTTGCGTGTGGATTATTATCTGGAATGTCCCCGAAGTTTCGCGATGCTCTTTCCTTCTTCTAAGTTGATATGTGTTTAGTTTCCTCAAAATTACAAATCTGCCGGTAAATTCTGATGATTTCTTTCGTAATTATTCTTCTTAAGAACCCTTTAGCTGATTTTTGCGTATGATTCAATTGTAAAAAGAAATAATACAATTGAATAAGTCGTAAAATGAATACAGATTTCACAACAACACCTTTACCGAAATTAATACGAACCATTGCACTTCCTTCCAGTATTGGGTTTATTTTCAATACGTTATTTAATGTGGTGGATACTTATTACGGGGGTTTGGTCTCAACTACCGCGCTGGCCGCCTTGTCCCTCTCCTTTCCCGTCTTCTTCATTATTCTTTCCATTGGAGTCGGAATGGGTACCGGTACGACAGCGCTGATATCTACCTCCTTGGGAGCCGGGGATAAAAAGAAAGCTGGTATTTTTGCCTCACAAGCCATCACATTATCTTTTTTTAATGCTTTGCTGTTAACAGTTCTTGGCATGATAATGGCTCCACATCTTTTAAAGTTACTGGGTGCAAAAGATGAATATCTTGGAATTGCAGTTGCCTACATGAATATCATCCTGTCAGGAACCTTCTTCTTCTTACTCAATAGTACCCTGAATGCCTCACTTACATCAAGGGGAGATACCAAAACATACCGAAATTTCCTGGTTGCAGGTTTTTTCCTGAATGTGTTGATGGATCCCTGGTTTATGTACGGTGGATTTGGAGTACCTGCGATGGGCGTTGGTGGCATTGGCTTCTCGACGGTTATCATTCAGATCCTGGGGTCAGGGTACCTGATCTTCCGGATCAGAAAGCGAAAAATAATGGAGGGCACCAAATGGCAGGATTATTTTCCGCAAAAAAAACCTATGCTCGATCTTTTTAAACAAGGTTTTCCTGCGAGTTTGAATATGCTTACCGTAGCCATCGGAATTTTTGTAATAACCTACTTCGCCAGCAAATTCGGAAAGGAAGCTGTAGCAGCATACGGAATTGCGACAAGAATAGAACAGCTGGCATTGCTCCCTACCATCGGATTAAATATTGCCGCACTTACTATTGCCGCACAGAATTTGGGTGCCGGATTGCCAGAGAGAGTGTTTGATTCGTGGAAACTGAATATCACCTACGGATTGATTATCATATTATTAGGGGTTATTGGTGTTACAATATTTTCAGAATCGCTGATGAAAATTTTTACGACCGACCCGAATGTGATTCTCATCGGGAAAGAATATCTGAAGGTTGCAACGCTCTTCTTTTTCGCATATATCTTTCTGAACATCTCAGTATCAACTCTTCAGGGGATCAAAAAGCCCATGTATGCTATCTTTGTTGGAACCTACCGGCAATTTTTACTGCCACTGCCCCTCTTTTTGCTTCTTTCGGTTTATCTTGACTGGGGTACCAAAGGTATTTGGTGGGGAATCTTTTTTGCCAACTGGAGTGCCGCGATTTTTACTTTTTTCTATACCAGGCGCAAATTACAAAAGATGCAAGTACCTAAACTGAACTAGAGTGGCTAAAGTTGTGGACTCCTGATATTTGATCCAATATAGGGGAAGCCAGGTACTTTAGTTCACTTTAGGCACTTTAGTCACTTCTTAGAGTTGTCTTTCAGCGATACCGTCCTGTTGAACACCGGTTTCTCCACTGTTGAATCAGTGTCGACATTGAAATACCCCAATCTCTCAAATTGGAAGTTGGTTAATGGAGTTGCATCCTTAACAAAAGGCTCAATGTAACAGTTGCTTAGTATTTTTAAGGAATCCGGATTTAAAAATTCCAGAAACTCAATATCCTTGTGTCCATCCGGATCAGGATCTGTAAACAACCGGTCGTAGAGCCTTACCTCGCACAAGCGTGCATGGGAAGAAGCAACCCAGTGAAGTGTAGCCTTTACCTTTCGGCCATCCGGTGCATTACCACCTCTGGTCTCAGGATCATACGTACAATGCAGCTCGGTAACATTCCCGGCAGGGTCTTTGATCACCTCGTTGCACCGGATGAAATACGCATATCGAAGACGAACCTCTTTGCCAGGAGCCAACCGGTAAAATTTGGAGGAGGGTTCCTCCATAAAATCTTCACGTTCGATGTAGATTACTTTGGAGAAGGGCACTTTCCTTTTGCCCATGGTCTCGTCTTCAGGATTGTTGACGGCATCCACCTCTTCAACAGTCTCATCTGGATAGTTGGTTATGACAATTTTCAACGGGTCGGTAACACACATCACACGCTGCGCCCTTTTGTTCAGATCTTCGCGGATACAATACTCCAAAAGTGCAACATCCGTTACGCCGTCAACTTTTGTGATGCCAACCATATCGGCAAAATTGCGTATAGATTCGGGTGTATATCCTCTGCGGCGCAGGCCACAGATAGTGGGCATTCTCGGATCATCCCAGTCTTTAACATATCCTTCCTTGACTAATTGAAGCAATTTTCGCTTGCTCATCACGGTCGAGGTGATATTCAAACGTGAAAATTCTATTTGCCTCGGACGGTAGTCGGAATCCTTTAACTCTTCAATAAACCAGTCGTAGAGTGGACGGTGTACTTCAAATTCAAGCGTACAGATCGAATGCGTTATTCCTTCCCAGTAATCTGATTGTCCGTGGGCATAATCGTACATCGGATAGATGCACCATTTGTCTCCGGTGCGGTGATGATGCTGTTTCAATATACGGTACAACAAAGGATCCCGCATGTGCATGTTGGGGGATGACATATCAATTTTGGCTCTGAGTATACACGCTCCTTCGTTGTATTTTCCATCCTTCATATCTTCAAAGATCTGAAGATTAATTTCCGGAGGACTGTTTCTGGTTGGGCTTTCTATCCCTGGTCTGGTTGGAGTTCCCCGCTGTTCGCTGATTATCTCCTGACTTTGAAAATCGATATATGCTTTCCCTCTTTTGATCAGGTCGACGGCAAAATCATAGAGCTTATCAAAATAATCGGAGGCATAAAATAAGCGGTCTTCCCAATCGAAGCCCAACCATTTTACATCCTCCATGATTGAATCGACATATTCCGTCTCCTCTTTGGCAGGGTTGGTATCGTCAAAACGAAGATTGGTTATTCCTCCGAAAAGTTTGGCTGTACCAAAATTCAAACAGATGGATTTGGCATGGCCGATATGCAGATAACCGTTCGGCTCAGGAGGGAAGCGCGTATGAACTCTGCTCCCGTTTTTACCTGCTGCCAGGTCCTCAACGATTTGTTGCTGGATGAAATTTTTTGGAACGATTGGATCCATAAATGCTATATTAATGTTCTCTTTCTCTCTTTAATCACTCTCTGCAAAGGTAACAAGAGTTGTTTATAAGAGGAAGAAAATTTTTTGGATAAAAAATGAGCTAAATTTGCCATTTCTAAAAAGACACAAAGATGGGGATCATTGAACTGGAGGGAATGGAGTTTTATGCATACCACGGTTACTTCAAAAGTGAAAGAATCGTTGGAAACCGTTTTGAAGTAAATATTTCCATTGAAACTGACTGCGAAACCGCAGCACAGAGTGATCATCTTTCTGATGCCCTGAATTATGAAGGTATTTACAGTACGGTGAAAGAGGAGATGCACGAACGATCTCACTTGCTGGAACATGTAGCCGGACGTATTCTTACCAGGATACATGAGGAATACAAGGAAGTTGGCAAGGTAACTGTAAAAATCTCAAAGGTAAGGCCTTCTATGGGAGGTCATATTAAAGCAGTTAGCGTTACCTTGACGCGATAAAATCTATTTTATACTGCCCGGATTTTCCCGCCCAATAAAATTCCCTATATTTGCATCCTGAAAACGGTCGGTTGGCCGAGTGGCTAGGCAGCGGTCTGCAAAACCGTGTACGGCGGTTCGAATCCGCCATCGACCTCAACCTGCGAGAGACTCCTTGATTATCAAGGGGTCTTTTTTGTTCTGGGGCAAGTAGTGGGGCATTTGGGGCAAGTAAGGAAAAGTAACAAGTTACTTAAATTAAAATACCAGACTAATTTTAAGTAACTCGTTACTTATCATGAGTGGTCTTGGAACTGCTTTCTCATTCCATTTTTTGTTCACGGGGCTTATCTCCTTGATGGTATTTTAGTGCAGCACTTGAAATTTCGATTAGGTCTTCGTTCCTTTTTTCAAGTTTTTTAATCATTTCATTCAGTTCAAGTATCGTTATTAATGCTTCATTATGCCGTTGAACTGTTTCACGAAGTTCAGCTTTCAACGCTTCAACTTCTGTCTCTTCAGTTTGAAACATATCACCCTTTCCCAAAAATAAGAATAATGGATTGACGTTGAATTGTTCTATGAGTGCCACAATTGCCTTTGTTGAAAGTGTACTTTCACCTTCAAGAGCACTATGCAACTGGGTTGTAGTAGTATAACCCATTGATTTTGCAATATTGGTCAATTTATGGTCTTTGCTTCTTAGATTTCCAACGATAAGTGAAAAATTCTGTTGAAGATTTGTTGTTGCCATACAAGTAAGAGTTTACTTCAAAGATATAGATTTTAAAATAAAAGGAGTAAATGGTTACATGTTATTATGAATACATTAATCCAGTAAAATCTGGGGCAATTTTTCAAAACTACTGGTACAATCTAAAATTATCGTGCAACCACAAATAATCCCTGAATTAATTGTTGTAATCGAGATTTACACAAATTGCAGTAGTCATATCCCCCATAATCTTCAGCAATGGTTGAGGTGGGCGATTGTTAAACCAGAGAGGTAAATCACTGTCCCAAGCACCCCAAATTAAAAAAGGGTGAAGATTTTACACCTCCACCCTTTTTTTAAATTTCTTTAAAATCATGATGCTATTCTGAAAAACCTGTCTTTATCTTGTTTGGTTTTAACCCATTCAGGCAACCCATAGACTCGTTTGTAAAGATCAACAAGGTGAACTTCGGAATGAATATGCCAAACAAGATAACAACAATGAAACTTACAATCGATGTTCTCCGCTTCCAAAAAATTAATTGTACATACTTTTACCTTACCAATTTTAAATACCCATCCCATTGAGTACTTATCAGGATGGTGAACTGGAATAATTTTGAGTTTTACTTTATTGGGTTCACCAAAATGTGGATCGGTCATTAAAATGTGGGTTGTTTTGACCATCAAATCATGTACTGAACTTCCTAAAAAAAAACTTGGATAATTTGCTTCGAATTTTTGTGCTGTACCATTTTGCGTTTTCATAATAATAAGATTTAAATTGTTTGTGATTTTTTTGTGAGACTTATACGCTGCTCAAATGGCAAATGTTACAATCAAATATCTGATTATCAATTATATAAAATAGTTAAAGGCTGATATTACTACCAGCCTTTAAAAAGTAACCACAAACCTCAATAGTTACTAAAAGATTTAATGTTGCAAGACATTATAAATCCAAACACTAATAACTTAAACACAAAGCTTATACGTCTAAATACATGCAAATGTTACAACCATTAGTGATAAACTTTAAATCCAAGATGAGTCAAGGAATTATTTAATTATTTGGGTCAATTTACCGATCCAAATAATTCCGCATTCTTCTTATATTTGGTTTCTTGAAAATCGAAACCAAACGCATACCTTAACCTAATGCAAGTCAAGAGTTCATTTCATTTTCAACAAGTGAAATGAGAAACTTGCAAGATTTATACCTAAATATCTATATTACAGAATTATAATATAAACAATACTTTAATTTTCAAAATACCTAATACCATTTATGGCAATCAAAAAATCAGAGTTATACAGTTCACTATGGGCAAGTTGTGACGAATTAAGGGGTGGTATGGATGCCAGCCAATATAAAGATTATGTGTTGGTAATGCTGTTCATCAAATACATCAGCGATAAATGGGCAGGTCAACCTTATTCCCCTATTACAATTCCTGAAGGTGCGAGTTTCAAAGACATGGTTGCATTGAAGGGCACAACTGACATCGGTGACCAGATTAACAAGAAAATTCTTGCGCCAATTAAGGAGGCAAACAAATTGTCTGATATGCCTGACTTCAACGATGTGAGTAAGTTGGGTAGTGGTAAAGAAATGATTGACAGGCTTACCAATCTTATTGCCATTTTTGAAAATCCCGTATTGGATTTCAGCAAGAATCGTGCTGAAGGTGATGATATACTTGGTGATGCATATGAATTCCTGATGCGACATTTTGCAACAGAAAGCGGTAAAAGCAAAGGACAGTTCTATACACCTGCTGAGGTTAGCCGTACCATGGCAAAGATTATTGGAATTAATAATATCGACTCAGATACTGAAGTTACCGTTTATGACCCCACATGTGGTTCAGGTTCTCTTTTACTTCGAGTAGGAGGAGAATGCAAAGGTAAAGTAGCATTGTATGGGCAAGAAAAAGAAGTAACTAATGCTGGATTGGCAAGGATGAATATGATCTTGCATGACAATCCAACTGCAGAAATTATGCAGGGCAACACTTTAGCTAATCCCCTCTTTGAAGAAAATGGTAATTTAAAAACTTTTGATTTTGTGGTTGCAAATCCCCCATTCAGCGATAAGCGTTGGAGCAACGGTTTAAACCTACCAGAAGACAGACCTTACAACCGTTTCTCTGATTACGGTGTTCCTCCAGAAAAGAATGGTGATTTTGCCTTTTTACTACATATCGTCCGTTCGCTAAAAAGAAATGGCAAAGGTGCTTGCATTCTTCCACACGGAGTTTTGTTCCGTGGCAATGCCGAAGCAGAGATCAGAAAGAACCTGATTAAGAAAGGCTACATAAAGGGCATTATAGGCTTACCAGCGAACTTGTTTTATGGTACAGGTATACCTGCATCAATTATATTAATTGATAAAGAAAATGCCGTTAATCGAAAGGGAATCTTCATTATTGATGCTGGGAAGGGTTATATTAAAGATGGTAACAAAAACCGTCTCAGAGAGCAGGATGTCCACAAAATTGCGGACGTCTTTAATAACCAACGGCAAGTTGAGGGATTCAGCAGAATGGTTTCATTCGAAGAGATCGAGAAGAACGAATTTAATTTAAACATCCCACGATATATTGAAAGCCTCGAAACTGAAGATATACAGGATATAGAAGCACATTTAATGGGAGGTATTCCGAATTATGACATTGATGCACTTCACAACTATTGGCAGGAGTTCCCAAGTTTAAAGTCTGCTGTGTTTGAGCCAAATTTACGACCGAATTACTCTAACCTGAAGATTGAGAAAGACCAAATTAAACAATGCATTTTTGGTCACCCAGAGTTTGTCGCCTTTACCAAGAAAACAGACGCATTGTTTAATACATGGAAAACAAAAAGCACTGAAAATCTAAAGAACTTGTCGATTGATTGCTTGCCCAAGGAAATCATTTTGAAAATCTCTGAAGGGTTACTATCCCTTTTTAATGATGAGATTCTGGTAGAGAATTACGACATCTACCAAAAACTGATGAACTACTGGAATGAGACCATGCAGGACGATATTTATATCATTTCATCGGATGGTTGGAAAGCTGAGACCTACCGCATTCAGGTAGAGAACAAGCAGAAGAAGATGGTGGATAAAGGTTGGACATGTGACTTGATTCCTAAAGAACTTGTCCTGAACCGCTTCTTTAAAAGCGAAAAAGAACATATTGAAAATCTTGAATCAGAAAAAGAAAGCATCGTTGCAGAATTAACCGAAATGGAAGAAGAGCATGGTGGAGAAGATGGATATTTTGCTGAATTCGACAAAATAAACAAAGCATCTGTAGCTGCAAGAATCAAAGAACTCAAGTCAGAGAAGAAAATTTTGCCAGTGGTAAAGAACCCTACAGATGGTTCAATTGAAAATATGTTTGAATTGGATGTGCTGAACAAATACATCAGTCTTTCAGACAGGCTTACCGATTTGAATAAACTGATAAAAACCAGCCAAGTTGAACTAGATGATAAATTGTATGCCAAGTATCCCAAACTCAGTGTTGAGGAGATTAAAGCACTGGTAGTGGATGATAAATGGATACAGAGCATCCAAACAGCCATAAAAGGTGAAGTAGACCAGATAAGCCAGCATTTAACCAACCGAATTAAAGAGTTGGCTCAACGATACGAAACATCACTTCCATTGATGGACAGGGAAGTTGCTGAACTGGAAAGCAAAGTAAATAGTCATCTTGAAAAAATGGGATTTGTATGGAAGTATTAGAAGGGTATCAACTGACAGAATTGGGGATTATTCCATGTGACTGGAAAGTTAAAGAATTTGGCAAATTAACTGACAAAATTGTTGGCGGGGGTACACCAAGTCGGACAAATCCACTCTTCTGGGGAAATGAAATACCTTGGGTCACAGTTAAAGATTTTGCAACCTTTAATCCCTTACAAACACAAGAGTATATTACAAAAGAAGGACTTAGAAAAAGTGCATCTCATCTAATTCCAAAAGGTGTAATAATTACTTCCACAAGGATGGCACTCGGTAAAGCAGTTATTTATAATGTGGATGTTAGTATCAATCAAGATTTAAAAGCAGTATTTCCATCAAAAGATATTTTCACAAAGTTCTTCTATTTCTGGTTTCAATTTAATTCTAAGCACATCGAAGATTTAGGAAGTGGAAGTACAGTTATGGGACTCTCTTTGCCTGATTTAAAAAAGATAAAAATCCCACTCCCCCCCCTTCCCGAACAACAAGCCATTGCTGAAGTTTTAAAAGATACCGATAACCTGATACAAGTACTAGAAAAACAAATTGCCAAAAAACGCAACATCAAGCAGGGGGCAATGCAAAAACTACTGCAACCAAAAGAGGATTGGGAAGTGAAGAAGTTGGGGGAGATTGCGATTTTCAGAAGAGGAAGTTTCCCGCAACCTTATGGATTAGATAAATGGTACGATGATAATTCTGGTTATCCATTTATACAAGTTTTCGATGTGGATGATAACAAGAAATTAAAGTCTGTCACCAAAAGGCACATAAGTAGGGAGGCTCAACCATATAGTGTTTTTGTAAAAAAAGGTTCAATTGTCTTGACAATTCAAGGTTCAATTGGAAGGATTGCAATTACTCAGTATGATGCATATGTAGACAGAACGCTACTACTTTTTGAAGAATTTAAAGTTGATTTCGACCATTATTTCTTTATGCTGTTGATTCACATTTTGTTTGAGAAGGAAAAGGAAACTGCCCCGGGTGGTATTATTAAGACTATTACCAAAGCAGCACTGACAAATTTTGTAATATCATACCCAAAATTCAAAGAAGAACAAACAAGAATTGCTACCATCCTTTCCGATATGGATGACGAGATATTTGCTTTGGAGACCAAACTTAAAAAATACAAAATGCTCAAATTGGGCATTATGCAAAATCTACTAACAGGCAAAATCAGGTTGGTATGAATACTTCTTTTAAAGGCAGTCAAAGATGCGTTTTAGAATTTATTTCCTCAGCTAAGTTTATTGATAATTTGAACTATTTGATAAAGGAAACAAATGCAAAAGTCGATCAAGCCGACAAGTTTATGCCTATTGGTTTTAATAATTATCAAGAGGCTGAATTAAAGGATTTTTTGAAGTCATATTTTTCAGTTGATTTAGGTGATAAAATATTTTCATGGTGGATTAAAAAATATCGCAACGGCTCTACCAGAACACCTAATTGGGATTTACTATCAACATGCAACATAAATAATAAAAAAGGTATATTACTTATTGAAGCAAAAGCACATTATAAAGAGTTAGATAATGAAAGAATAGGTAAAAAGCTTAAGATAGATGCATCAATCGATTCAATTGAAAATCACAATCATATTTTTGAAGCAATTTCAACGGCAAATCTTAATATTCAGAAGTCATTCAAAAAAGTGAGAATCTCTAGGGATGTATGTTATCAGCTTTCAAATCGAATTGCTCATTCTTGGTGGTTAGCTAATAATGGTATTCCCGTTGTATTGATTTACTTAGGTTTTCTTAATGTAACTGAAATGGACTCACCGCCAAAAGACCCAATGTTTATAACGGATACAGACTGGCAAACTTGTTTTACTGAACACATCCAAAAAGTTGGTGTAGATACAATTCTTAATAATTGGGTAGATTGTGGCTCTGAAAGCTTCATGGTAATTTGTAAAAGCACTAATGTTTAAATAAAATCTATGAAAAAGTATATCCGAATCATGCTTGGCGCAAAAAGCGTTTACGCAGAGCAGTGTTATAAAGAAGGTTTCATTGGTGCAGATTTCGACATCAAACAGGATTTAACCAATGAACTTCCAGATAACTGGCGTGATTTTAACAAAAAATTCATTCCTGTTTGGCAAGATTCCCATCCTGACAAAAAGAAAGTGGCGGCTGGTCTTGCTTGTGGTATGTTATGGACTATTTGTAAAGGCATAAATATTGGTGATGTGATTATATCCCCAGATGGTAATGGCAACTATTATATTGGTGAAATAAGTGGCAACTACTATTATAATTCAGTTGGAATATTGCCGCATCGTAGAGGCATCACTTGGGCAAAGAATATCATCCTGAAGTCCGATGTAAGTCCAGAATTGCAACGTTCAATGGGTTCAATCGGAACAACCAGTGAAGTAACCAAATATGCTGAAGAAATTGAAAGGCTCATCGGAGGGAAGCCTATTCCAACCATTATCTCAACTGACGAAACTGTGGAAGACCCTTCAGTTTTTGCATTGGAAAAACACTTGGAAGATTTTCTGGTTAAAAACTGGAAGCAAACGGTGCTAGGCAAAGACTACAATATCTATGAAGAAGGTGAGTTCTTTGGACAGCAATACCAAACTGATACAGGTGCAATTGATATATTAGCCATAAGCAAAGACAAGAAAACATTACTTGTTGTTGAGTTGAAGAAAGGCAGGGCAAGCGATAATGTCGTTGGTCAAATACAGCGCTATATGGGTTATGTTAAAGAAGAACTGGCTGAATCTTATCAAACAGTACGAGGTGTCATCATTGCTTTGGAAGATGACATCAGGATTAAGCGAGCATTATCAGTTACAACCAATATTGATTTCTATAAATATCAGGTTAGTTTCAAACTTTACCAATAATTACCATGAGTGAATTTGGAAAACCAGAACGACATACCCAAAACCGAATCATCAAGATGTTTCAGGATGAACTGGGTTATAAATATCTTGGCAACTTTGAAGACAGAGAAAATAATTGCAGTATTGAAGAGTCATTGCTTGCCAGTTTTCTTCATAAGCAAGGTCAAATGTAAATACCGGGTGAAAATTGCACAGGTTCACCGGTTGAAAAGTGAACAGCTGAGAGATGTAAAAATACCTTTTCCTTTGATCTGTGCAAGTTAACTTTTGCCGGGGAAGAGAAGCTGAGGCCGGAGGCCGAAGCAGCTCTTCCCCGGCAAAAAAGCCAACCAATCCTGCATCTATTGTATGTCATTGTTCGTTCCATTTCCTGGTCTCCTTTGCCCGATATGATTTACCATTCATGTTGATCAGGTATGCCCGATGGGTTAGCCTGTCTACCATGGCAGCAGTGAGGGTCGGGTCTCCAAAAATCTCAGGCCAGCGGTCAAAAGAGAGATTGGTTGTAATAATTGTCGATTTGTTGCCAGCTCTTAAAGAAAGGTGGTTAAACAACAGTTCTGCCCCTTCCTTGTCGTAGGAGATATATCCGAACTCATCGCAGATGACCAGGTCATATTTTTCAAAACGATTCTCGAGCAGGGTCAACGCTTTTTTTGAGCGGCTTTCCCGGATTTGGGTCAGCATCCGTGGGACGGTGGTGAACAGAACGCGGTAGCCTTCCGAGCAGGCTTTGATCCCCAGTCCGATGGCTAAATGGGTTTTGCCAGTTCCCGGGTTTCCAGCCAATATCAGGTTACGTCCGGAGCCGATAAATTCAAGTCGTTCAAGTACAGGCAAGCGTTCATGGGCCTCTTTGGGGAGATCCTCACGAGACAGATCATGAAGGTACTTCATCTGAGGAAAGCCTGCCTGCCGGATCTGGGCTTTTTTGCGGTTCTCCGACCGAGCTTCGCACTCGACCAACAATAACCCATGCAGGTATTTTTCGAAAGAAAGTCTCAGCTGGGCAGCCTCGATGGCAGCGCTCTGGTAGTTACTGCGGAAGGTGGGAAGTCGGAGTTCTTTGGTATAGACAAGTATGTCCTGTTCGAGATTCTTTTCCATGGCTAATTGGTATGAAGTATCTCGTTGATCTCGGTGAGCAGTTCCATGGCATGTCGGGAGATATCGGTATCGGGGTAAGTGACGACCGACTCATCAGGATTATTACCCAATAATGCTTTGAACTTGTCTACGCTAATATCAGATGGACATTTAACCAGTAATTGCTCGTAGACTCTCCACAAGCGTTCATAAGAGATGTCGTGTATTTTACACCACTGGAGGATCTCGACCAGATCCTTTGCATTCTCTCTGAAAACCGACTCGTAGATCAGCCTAACTTGCCAGGGAGCTTGTTTGAGGGCTGTAGAACCATGAAGGGCACCAGGTTTTCTCTCCAGGGTGCGCAGGTAATGGTCTAACTTTATGATCCATCGCGCTGTTCCGTAATCACGCTCGTGCGTGAAAAGAGCTTTCTCCCGGTAGTAAACCTTTAACTGATTTGCATAAATTTTAATATCAACCTTCTCTCCAACCAGGTAATCTGGAACCGAGTAATGATTTGTCCACAGGGTA
>JANYKW010000144.1 GCA_025358025.1 Bacteroidia bacterium
AAAGGGATTTCTCGGTAGAAACATCCAATTTGGATTTTTTGGACAGGATTGAGACGACGCCTATGTAAATGAGATATCCTACGCCAAGAAACTTGATCAAAGAAAAAAGTACAACTGATTTTGAAATAAGTAATCCGATACCAGCGGCACAGTAAAACAAGTGGATGCCAAGTGCGAGACTGATTCCAAGGCTTGTAAAAATGCCGGAACGCCTTGAATAGCAAAGCGCATTTCGGACGGTCATCACAAAATCCGGTCCGGGACTCATCGCTGCCAGCAGGTTTAGCAAGGTAACTGTTCCAATAAGAGGAAGGTATTCCATAAGCTCCAGAATCTTTAAGCCGCAATTAGCGGATTTTTTTTATACCATCAAAATTAGTTAATTACAATATCAGGATTAGCATACCTTGATTTGAATTTGTTGCATTATACTCGCCTGTCTTATTTGACATACCTTTCAAATATGCGTCGTTCAAATATTTCAAAGGGGTAAAGAAAATAGTGTAGTTTGGTTACTTTAGCACCTTCGTGTTATAAATCGTGCACGTAGAAAAACTTTCAAAGTGGAAGACCGAAATTAAGTTTAGCATACCATGAAAAGATCGGTTAAAATAATATTTTTCATAGTACTGCCAGTAATTCTGGCATTGATCATAGTAGTGGCATTGGCTTTGCCATACGGGTTGAAAAAATACATCAATGAACATGGCATTGAATATACCGGAAGGAAAATGTCGGTTAGGGATATTAAGATCAACTATCTGAAATCATCCTTCAATATTCTGGATTTTAAAATGTATGAGGCTGATGGTCAGACGAATTTTGTCTCATTCGACACGATGATGGTCAAAATTTTCTATTTGCCGCTTCTGACCTCAAAATTGGTTGTCGAGAAATTTCGTTTGGTGAATCCTGCCATTAGCGTCATCCGCAAAGATTCAATCTATAATTTTGATGACATCCCGGCATTTTACAACGCTAAACCTAAGCCGGAAAACACCGGCGAACCTGCCAAGCCCTTCGAGTACTATTTTAACAATATCTCCGTAGAGCGGGGAGTGCTGGTTTTTGAAGATAAGATTGTAAACCACATTACCGACCTGAATAATTTAGATTTTTTCATCCCATCACTCATATTTAACCAGGATGAGATAAAAGATGCAGGCATCAATTTTCATTTTAAGAATGGTGGTTCTTTCAAGGCAAAAACGGATTTTAACCAGAAAAGCGGAAGTTATAAGTTGGACTTTACCGTTGAAAAACTTGATATCTCACCATTCCTGCCCTATGCGAAAGGCTATTTCCATATTGGCGGAATAGGCGGTTTGGTAGCGGGGAATTTTCAATTGTCGGGAAACATCAACAAACTGGATTCAATTCTGTTAAGTGGCAAGAGTCATGTAGACGAATTTTCAGCCAGCGACCTGAATGGTCACAAAGTTTTGGGAGCCAAAGGTGCGGATGTGACTATTGCCGATACCTACCCCATGAGATTCAATTTCAAGTTTGGTAATATCCTGCTAAATGAACCTTATCTGTACGTCGAGATGAAAGACTCAACCATCAATTTGCTCAATTTAATGGTTGAAACTCCCACAGATACCGTTCCTTTTACCTACTCTTATCAAATCAATAAATTTCGGATTGAGAATGGAATGCTTGATCTTCGTGACAATTCATTTGAAGCCCCGTTTGACTACCATTTGAGTGAGATTGCCATGAAGGTCGATTCTATTTCTTCTGCAGCAAAATGGTTAAACGCCTATTCAACGATGAAACTCAACCAGAGGGGGAAACTTCAGGCAGAACTTGGCATCAATCCTTCTGATCCTTATGAATTGAAAGTTAATTATGTGATCACCAACTTTCAGCTGAGTGATTTGAATATTCCTTTAAAACTGGCTCTTTATCTCCTGAAAGATATTCATGGTGATATCATCCTGGATCTACCTCTTACCGGCGATATGAACGATCCCAAAACGAATATCAGGAAACTTGTCTGGACAACCCTGAAAAATGTGGTGGTCAAGGTAGTTGCCTCTCCTTTTATTGCCTTGTCCGGATTGCTTGGCGTAGAGCCCGCAGAGGTAAAGGGAATTGAGTTCAACTATCGTGACACAACCCTTACCCCCACTCATTTAAGAAGGATTAAACTCTATACTGAGCTCGAAAAGAAAAAGCCGGATATGAAGGTGGAGTTGAATTATTACAACGATGTGAGCCTTGAAAAGAACGATATCGCAGTTGATGAGGCAGGAAAACTATTTTTTTCGGCCACAGGAGGCGACTACCGGAAGGAGCAGGAAAAATTTTCAGCTTTCCTCAGGACAAAACTAAATTTGGATACAGTGAGCGACACAAAAGGAAGTTTTCTTTTGATAGGTGAGCACAATCTTGATTCTATCCAGCAAAGCATTAGCCGGATGCGAATCCTAAAGGTTGAAGCTGCTTTGAGGAGTTTTGATGATTCTTCCCGAATCAAGGTTGTCATTCCCAACAGGGAGGTTCCGGAAAATGTGGGCAGCAGACCAAATTTTGAATTGAAATTTTCAATCGAAGAATAATCCTGAAATTAATATCCTGTAATGAAAAAATCAATCTTACTAATACTTTCAGTGCTGTTTTTGAACACATTGGGGTATTGCCAGACAGCCGATCAGCTTACCAATGAGCAAAATGGAATATTGGCCAAAGCCGGCAGACATGAAAAAAATGGCTGGATCTATCTTCATATCGAAGGAAATCCCAAGGAGCGTGGATTTCAGCATGGTTACCTGATGGCAGCAGAAATCAAGGAAAATCTTCGCCTTTTGCGTGCAAGATGGGAACACGAAACAGCGCTGGAATGGTCGTGGTATGTAAAAAAAGCCGAGGAAGTACTCGTTTCCAAAGTAGATGCTGAGAATTTGGCAGAAATGGAGGGAATTGTCGAAGGACTCCGAATCGCCGGTATTGCCACTACCCTCAATGAAATGGTCGGGCTCAATGGTTATGCGGAGTTGATGGGTTCATGGTGGCCTAC
>JANYKW010000184.1 GCA_025358025.1 Bacteroidia bacterium
GAACTTCACCTTAAGCCTTCCGGCATCAATCAGCGGTGAGTTGATTTTGGATGAGATCATATCCATATCCGGATGGCAAATCGTTGTTACTTCCACAGGAATACCCTCTACCTTAAAGAAACTGTGAATCTCTCCTTTCCAGAGGTTTAGTTCCTCATTGAGATCGGTAATATCAGCTACAGTCAGGTCAGTGCCATCCCTTTTCTTTATGTCAAGACCAATGATACCCAGATGCAATCTGTGCGCATTTGCGCGAAAATAGTCACCGGCTGCTGCTGCACGCTGCGGAGTTCTCAGCTGGACTGCATAGGATTCAGGCCGACCATGAAAATTGAAATCTTTCAGGCTCTCCTCTGGCTTGTAGCCGTTGTTGTTTGGGAAATCATGCCAGCCCCACTGGGATTGAGTTCCCAAAGGAATACCTCCCTCATAATATTCCGGAAATGTTTGTAAACCGGTGGCATCAGCAGTAAAAGCAAAATTACCGTTCCCAACTGTCAACGAAGCAAGCGTATCTGCCTTGTTAATTTTTACATTGTGCCTGTTTACCAAGGCTTCCTTGTCAATTGATCCCCGAAAATTGGTTTGAAAGCTGACTGTTTTCTTTATATATTTTGCGAACGGGAGTTTTTTTAATTTGATCTCCTGAGCTGCCAGTTCTGCAACTTTGAACGCGCCCAATGGATTGAGATGTGTGTTATCGGTTCGTCCGTAGGGCTCGAGTTTACTCACGCCAGGTTCAAGATGCATGAACAATGCTTTTGAACCTTCCGGACCAAGTTCGTTAATTAATTTTTCGGAAGAAGCATTGAGGTCAATAACAGGAACCATGAATTCTTTTCCAATCTCACGTGTCACAGCAGGATAATCACCAAGGGTATTGATTGCTTTTGCCTCACCGTTGAATGACCTCCTGACTATTGAGGTAAAGAGGATTGGATTGGCACCCTTTTCTCTCGTTTCCTTCACATATCTGATCAGATTTTCACGATAGGTGGTATGTGGATCAGTATGGCGAGCTGCATCGGGCTTCGAATCGTTGTGACCAAATTGAATGAAAACATAATCCCCTTTTTCGAGCACATCCAAAACATTTTTCCACAATCCCTCATCGAGAAAGCTTTTGGAACTTCTGCCATTTTTTGCCCGGTTGTCCACTATCAATTGACTTTCATCGAAAAATGCCGGAAGAACCTGACACCAGCCGCGTTCTGGATTATTCCCGGATGTATCTTTATCAGCCATGGTTGAATCGCCAACGGAGAAAATGGTAATTTTCTTTTTCGCCGGCGTGAAACTTGTCAGGGCGAGAATCAGGAGGATAAAAATTAGAAGTCTTTTATTTTTCATGAGCCTGTAAAGCTTTTAGCTATTAGCTTTTAGCCTTTAGCTTATTGGTTCTTTATATTTAATTGGCACTAAATTAATCATATTTTCAAATCTGCTAACAGATCTGAATTCAGGTTTTTGAGCCAACAGCCAATAACTAACAGCTAACAGCTAACCGCTAATCGCTTTTTTCGTCAGAACTCTGAAGTAAAGTGAAATTTAATTTTTGGAAAATCACGCTGCGCCATGTCCAGTATGAAGGCTGAGTCTGCCAGAAAAACATCGCGTCCCTGCTTGTCCGTTGCCATTTTGTTGTATTTCCGCTTTTTAAAATCATCCAGCACGACTTTGTCCTCACTTTCAATCCAGCAGGCTTTGTACAATGAGATAGATTCCCATCGGCATTTGGCGTTGTATTCATGTTCCAAACGATATTCAATCACCTCAAATTGAAGGGCTCCGACAGTTCCGATGATTTTCCGGCCATTTAGCTGACTGGTAAATAGTTGTGCTACACCTTCATCCATCAATTGATCCACTCCTTTGGCAAGTTGCTTGGAACGCATAGGATCAGCATTCTCAATGTACCGGAATATCTCGGGTGAGAATGAAGGGATTCCTTTGTAATGCAGAATTTCTCCTTCTGTTACTGTGTCGCCGATAACAAAATTACCGGTATCCGGCAATCCGATAATGTCACCCGGAAAAGCATTTTCAATCACCTCTTTTTTATCAGCCATGAAAGCAGTCGGGCTGGAATATTTAAAAGTTTTTGCCAGACGGATGTGCCGGTAATTTTTATTTCGCTCAAACATTCCCGAACAAATTTTGACAAAAGCAATTCTGCTTCGGTGATTGGGGTCGATATTGGCGTGAATTTTGAAGACAAAACCGGTAAAGGTCTCCTCCTCCGGATGCACCAGTCTTTCTTCAGATTTCTTGGGACGGGGAGAGGGAGCCAGTTTGACAAAGGTATCCAGCAATTCCCTGACGCCAAAATTGTATAATGCGCTTCCAAAGAATACCGGAGCCAGTTCACCTGCAAGGTATGCAGCATGGTCGAAGTCGGGATAGATTCCTTCCACCATCTCCAGATCCTCACGCAAAACGACTGCATCATTCCCAATGAGTTGATCCAGTGCAGGTTCATTTAGGGTATCGAATTTGATCCCTTTTTCAATATCTGTAATACTTGGATTAAAAAGGCTGAGACTGCTTTCATAAATATTGTAAACCCCTTTGAATTCCGGACCATTATTGATTGGCCAGCTAAGAGGTACAACCTTGATCATCAGCTGTTTTTCAATATCATCCAAAAGGTCGAAGGTATCACCTGTCGGACGGTCCATTTTGTTGATAAAGACGATCACAGGAGTTTTGCGCATTCTGCAAACACCCATAAGCTTCTCGGTCTGGGGCTCAACGCCTTTGGCTGCATCAATCACAATGATCACACTGTCAACAGCTGTCAGGGTACGAAAAGTATCTTCCTGGAAATCCTGGTGACCCGGAGTATCCAGTATATTAATTTTATAACCGTTGTACTCGAACCCCATAACAGAGGTTGCAACCGATATGCCCCGCTGGCGTTCAATCTCCATAAAATCGGAGGTTGCCCCTTTTTTTATTTTGTTGCTTTTTACAGCTCCCGCAACGTGGATGGCACCGCCAAATAGCAGCAGTTTTTCTGTAAGTGTTGTTTTACCTGCATCCGGGTGACTCACAATGCCAAACGTTCTGCGGCGCAGAATTTCTTCTTTTAAAACCATTGTCTCAAATTAGGGTGCAAATTTAGTTTAATATAGCCAAATATCTGAAGAATTTTCGATTTTGGATTTTCGATTTTGGATTATCACAGCAAGCAAAATTTCTTGCATTGAGATTAGAAAATCACGAATATCAAAAGAAAAACGAAGAGGTTGAAATGAGTTCAATACTCACAACATCTTCGTTTCATTTAGTTTCGTCAGGAACTAACCCACTGGAGTGCTCAGGGCGCAAAAGATGAGGGTGTGTATTCCAAAATCGAAAATTTGAACTATGATTCTAAAATGACGATCTTCTCAATTTTATCCCCCTGACGGATGGCATCAATCACATCAACGCCCTCATAGACCTTCCCAAAACAGGTATGGTTGCGGTCGAGGTGTTTGGTATTGTTTCTGCTGTGACAAATGAAAAATTGGGAACCACCTGTGTTTCTTCCTGCGTGTGCCATGGATAAAACACCCCGGTCGTGGTATTGATTTTCTCCATCCAGTTCACACTTGATGGTATAACCCGGTCCGCCTGCTCCAGTGCCTTTGGGACAGCCGCCCTGGATTACAAAATCCGGAATGACCCTGTGAAAGGTAAGGCCATCATAAAATCCCTCTTTGGATAGTTTAACGAAATTAGCCACCGTTCCGGGAGCATCTTCTTCAAAGAAGTTAACTTTCATCACTCCTTTGGCTGTATGAATCTCTGCTTGCAACATAATTTGTTTTTTTGTTTTTGCAAAGATATCTCTTTCCGAAAGAAATTTCTTCCAATTGCCTATATTTGTGGGATATTCTTGCTGAAATCGAAAATATTCAGAAATTGAACGATTCATGTGTTTATAATTTGTTTTTTTAAGTGTCACATGGAATACCCATCCGCCAGCTGGCGGATCCGGTTGGGCTGAAGATATACTCATGTCGATTTCATCAGATTTAACCTATCTAAAACTGATAAGATGATCCGCAGGTTTGGATCCATTTTTACCGTTTTATTCTTGCTTATTCTGGGCAACGGATGTTCTGTTTCACGCCATTCCAGGATGGCTGCAACCTCTTTCGACAATGGCGAATATTTCAAAAGTATTGCAGAATACCGGAAAATATACACAAAAACGAAGGACCGGGATAAAAAAGCAGAAATTCAGCTGAGAATAGCAGAATCATATTACAAAATCGGACAGTACAGACAAGCCGAAAGTTACTTTAAGAGTGCTGTTAATAAGGAACCAACAGATAAAACCATCTTGCTCAGGTATGCCGAAGTTCTTCGCTCCAATGGCAAGTATGAGGAGTCCATAAAAACATACGAGAGATTCCTTACCTATATGCCTCAGGATGAACGTGCCATCAATGGCATAAGCTCCTGTAAAACTTGTCAGGCAATGATGAAAAATCCGACGCTGTATAAAATTGAAAACTTGAAGGAAATCAATTCCAGATGGTCTGATTATGCAGGTGTATACCCTGGTTTGATAGAGACTGAACTTGTATTTACCTCATCCAGGGAGGATGCAACCGGTAAAAAGAAAAGTTCAGTATCCGGAGAGTATACTGCTGATATTTACAGATCCGTTTTCAACACAGAAAAGAAAAAGTGGGACCTGCCAAAACGTATCGATGAGTCCCTGATGATCAATACGGTGGAAGAAGAGGGTGCCCCCTGTTTTGATAAAAGTGGCAATAACATCTATTTTACCCGTTCATCCTCAGAAAAGGGAGAAGATGCCAAAGTGGGAATTTTCGAATCAACCCTGATCAGTGGAACATGGGGCAGACCTGTAAAAATGGCGATTGGCCGCGATAGTTTGCTGGCGGCCCAACCATCAGTGAGCAGGGAAGGCGATTTCATTTATTTTGCTTCAAACAGATCAGGCGGTTTCGGAGGCAACGATATCTGGGTGTCAGAAAAAACAGGTGAGAGCAGCTGGGGTGCACCCAGAAATCTCGGTCCCCGGATTAATACTGCCGGAAACGAAATGTTTCCTTTTATTCGTGAAAACGGGGAACTCTATTTTTCATCCGATTCGCATGTTGGATTAGGCGGTCTGGATATTTTCAAAGCTACTCCGGATGAGAATAAGCAGTGGAAAATTGAAAATATGGGTGTCCCTATTAATTCAACTGGCGATGATTTTGCCATATCCTTCTATCCGGGTGAGGAGAAAGGTCTTTTTTCCAGCTTCCGCGAAGGCAGCAGGGGAGATGATATCTATTCTTTCCTATTGCCCCCGAAAAGCTATGGTGTTGAAGGAAGGCTCTACAATAAAGAAACAGGTGAACAGGTGGAAGGAGCATCGGTTCGTTTGATTGGTACAGATGGCACGATGCTGAGACTGAAATCTGACAATGCATCGTTCCGTTTTCAATTGAAACCGGGGGTAGAGTACCTGATCACAGCATTTAAACGGGGATTTCTTAATGCCAAAGCCTCCTTGACGACGGTAGGTTTGGAAAATGGCAAGGCATTTTCAGTCAGAATGGAGCTAACACCGGTAGATCAGCCAATTAAAATTGATAATATTTTTTACGAATTTGGGAAATGGGATCTTTTGCCTGAATCAATCGCTTCATTGGATACCCTTGCAAGTTTGTTGAAAGAGAATCCAACAGTGGCCATTGAACTGATGGCGCATACCGATTGCAGGGGAAATGATGCAGATAACGATATCCTATCGCAGAAAAGAGCGCAATCGGTCGTGAATTTTCTGATTTCCAAAGGTATTCAGCAAGGAAGACTTACTGCCAAAGGATATGGAGAGAAGGTTCCCAAAACTGTTGACGTCAGAATGGTAAAAATCTATCCATTTCTCAAAAAAGGACAGATGCTCACCTGTCAATTCATCGAGGCACTTAAAAAAGAGGAGGAACGGGAAATTTGTCACAAGCTAAACCGCCGCACCGAGTTCAAGGTAACCTCCTCAGAATACAGGGAGAAGTTTAAGGAATAAGTAAGCCTTTAGCCTTTAGCTATTAGCTTTTGGGAACTTCAAACGTTTACAGCTTTTTTACTAACAGCTAAGAGCTAATAGCTAATAGCTAACAGCTATTCTTTAGCCTTTGCTGCTGCTTTCAGTTGGGAAAAAATTGTACTTTTGCAGCAGATATGGACAGCAACCAAAGATACATACGAAGGGGAGTTTCTGCATCCAAAGAAGATGTGCACCAGGCGATCAGGAATATTGACAAGGGACTTTATCCCAAAGCATTTTGTAAAATTGTTCCCGATATTTTGGGCAATGATCCCCTCTGGTGTAATGTCATGCATGCTGATGGAGCCGGAACAAAATCTTCGCTGGCATACCTTTACTGGAGGGAAACCGGAGATCTTTCAGTATGGAAAGGCATTGCCCAGGATGCTGTAGTGATGAATCTTGACGATTTGATCTGCGTTGGTGCAACCGAAAATATTTTACTGTCATCAACCATTGGCCGAAACAAGAATCTCATTCCCGGTGAGGTAATCTCTGCAATTATTCAGGGTACCGAAGAATTTTGCAGCGATATGCGTGACCTGGGAATATCCATTTTCCCTACAGGTGGTGAAACTGCTGATGTTGGTGATGTGGTCAGGACTGTCATTGTTGACTCAACAGTTACCTGCCGGATGAAAAGATCGGATGTAATCTCAGCTGATCGCATCAAAGCCGGTAACGTGATCATCGGTCTTGCTTCAACGGGTCAGGCCGGCTACGAGAAATCATACAATGGTGGTATGGGCAGCAACGGTCTTACTTCGGCAAGGCACGATGTTTTTTCCAAATACCTTGCTGAGAAATATCCTGAGAGCTACGATGCATCTTTGCCTGAAGACCTTGTCTATTCGGGAAGCCTGAAGCTCACCGATCGGATTGACTCAATCGGAATGGATGCAGGCAAATTGGTACTCTCTCCGACACGCACCTATGCCCCGGTTATAAAAAAAATTCTGGACAGCTTTCGGGAAAATATTGATGGTCTTGTGCACTGTTCAGGTGGTGCCCAAACGAAAGTGCTTCATTTTGTGAAAGATGTCCATGTTATCAAAGACCATCTTTTTGAAGTTCCGGCACTTTTTAAATTGATACAGGAACAAAGCGGAACAGGCTGGCACGAGATGTACAAAGTTTTCAATATGGGACACAGGCTCGAAATTTATACCGATGCTGCCGTTGCAGAAGATATGATGGCAATTTCCCGTTCTTTCGGTGTCGATGCACAAATAGTCGGTCGGGTTGAACCGTTCACAGGCCGTAAAGTTACCATCAGCAGTCCCTTCGGCACTTTCGAATATTAGCTCCCCCAAACTTCAGGCACTTTAGTTGTCTTTTGTCACTTCAGATCACTTTTATCCACAAAATCAAATTTCAATTTATACAAATGTCCGACAATTCACTCCTCGACAAATACGAAGGCATCAAGATACGTTTTGATGAGGTAAGCCAGCAAATATCCGACCCTGACATCATTAAGGACATGAAGAGGTATGTCAGGCTCAATCAGGAATACAAACAGCTTGATGCACTGGTTCAGTCATTTACAAGATACAGAAACTATTTACAGAATATCTCGGATGCAAAAGAGATTCTCGAAAATGAAACCGACGAGGATTTGCGTGAAATGGCCAGGGAAGAGCTTGAAGAAGGTTCTCAAAAGGTAACCACCTTTGAGGATGAGATCAAATTGTTGCTTGTACCTGCCGATCCTGAAGACAGCAAAAATGCCATCCTGGAGATCAGGGGTGGTACAGGCGGTGATGAAGCCGCAATTTTTGCCGGTGACCTTTTCAGAATGTACTCGAAATTTTGTGACAGGGTGGGTTGGAAACTGGAAGTTACAAACACGTCTGAAGGAACTTCCGGAGGATACAAGGAACTTGTTGCTAAAGTAACGGGAAAGGATGTTTATGGCATACTGAAATATGAGTCCGGTGTTCACAGGGTTCAAAGGGTTCCACAGACCGAAACACAAGGCAGAATTCATACCTCAGCTTCCACAGTAGCCGTTTTACCTGAAGCTGAAGAGTTTGATATCGACTTAAGAGACAGTGATATCCGTAAAGATACCTATTGCTCTTCCGGTCCTGGCGGACAAAGTGTGAATACGACCTATTCTGCGATCAGACTGACGCATATACCCACCGGCATTGTGGTGACCTGTCAGGATGAGAAATCCCAGATTAAGAACCTTGCCAAGGCAATGACAGAATTGCGCACCCGGATCTACAACATGGAACACCAGAAATACCTGGATGAGATTGCTTCCAAACGCAAAACAATGGTCTCAACGGGCGACCGTTCCGCAAAGATCAGAACATACAACTATCCGCAAGGACGTGTAACAGACCACCGGATCGGATTGACGCTCTACAACCTCCCGGCCATCATGGATGGTGATATTGTTGAGATTATTGAGAAGTTGCGTTATGAAGAGAACGTAGAACGACTAAAAGAAACCGAATTATGAGAAATGAGAAATGAGAAATGAGATTGCAGCGTTCTTATAATTTTCATATTTTCACATTTCCCAATTTTCCAATTTCCAAATTATACTGTTATGAACAAGTTCCTGCTATTCGAGGAGATTAAGAAAAAAGAGTCGTTTCTCTGTGTAGGTTTGGATACTGATATTCAAAAGATTCCTGAATTTCTGCTTGATACATCTGATCCGATCTTCTATTTTAACCAGAAAATTATTGATGCAACTGCAGCGTATACCATTGCCTACAAGCCCAATCTGGCATTCTACGAATCAAATGGCCTGGCTGGATGGAACAGCCTGGAAAAAACAGTTCATTACATCCGCGAAAGATACCCGGATATTTTTTTGATAGCAGATGCCAAACGGGGTGATATCGGCAATACATCAGCCATGTATGCCAGGACTTTTTTCGAAACCTATCACTTTGATGCAGTCACCATTGCACCCTACATGGGCGAAGATTCAGTGACCCCGTTTTTAGGATATCCCGATAAGTGGGTTATTCTTCTGGCACTTACCTCAAACAAAGGAGCATACGACTTTCAGTTCATGGAGGATCTTCAGCACGAAAAACTATTTCAGAAAGTTTTGCGCATTTCGCAGCATTGGGCCGGTTCTGACAATATGATGTATGTGGTTGGCGCTACAAAAGCCGAAGAGTTAAAGGGGATACGGGAAATAGTTCCGGAGCATTTTCTGCTGGTTCCCGGTGTTGGGGCGCAGGGAGGCAGTCTGAGCGAGGTGGCCCGCTATGGTATGAATGACCAGTGTGGTTTGTTGGTCAATTCGTCAAGAGCTATTTTGTACGCTTCAAAAGCTTCGGATTTTGCCGAAAAAGCAGGAGAAGCTGCTGCGGAAGTTCAATCGGAGATGAAAAATTTGCTCAGTGAAAGGGGATTGATTTAAATGCAATCCATTAAAAGTAGCGCTTGCTAATCAGTGCTTTAAATTTTCATTGAGAATTGAAGTATTTCAAGACGGTTAAAAATGAAAACGTTACAGAATGTTAAATAGTGTATATCGGCCGTTTTTTAGGCGAGAATTATTACTTTTGCATTGGTATTCTAATTAAATAGACGGTATGGCAGGTAAATTGTTGACTTTGGTTCTGGGGTGTTTGCTTCTTCTTGAAGGGAACGCGTTTGGAACAAACCCACAACAGAATAAAGAGAAATCAAAGACCTATCCTTATTTGGCTTATCTACCGAACGGGTACAAGGAGTCATTTGGAAAGGAGTGGCCTTTAATCATTTACCTTCATGGTAGTTCTTGTAAAGGAAATAATCTGGAGCGCCTGAAAAAATACGGTCCTCCGTTTTATCTGGATCGCGGAATGTCTGTGGATGCCATCGTTATCTCACCACAATGTCCTTCGAACCGCAATTGGGTATACGGAGACTGGTTTGAATCATTTTATAAAGAGATTCTGGCAAAATATCACGTGGATGCATCCAGGGTTTACCTGACGGGAATGAGCCTGGGCGGCTTTGGAACCTGGAGCCTTGCTTCAAGATATCCTGATTATTTTGCTGCAATCATGCCGCTGTGTGGTGGTGGCAGGCCAGATATGGCTGAAACCATCAAAGATGTACCAACCTGGGTTTTTCATGGGGAGAAGGATAGAAAAGTGCGATTGAACAGGTCAGAAGAGATGGTTGAAGCCATGCAGGAGCAGGGATCAAGACCAAAATTCTCTGTATTGAAAGGGGAGGGGCACGATATTCATCATGTCTATGCAGAACAAAATATCTACGAGTGGTTGCTTGCTCAGCACAAAAGTGTCGTTGAAAAATTTGTCAGCATGAATTTCTGGTCGCCCAAGACCGATTCCATTTTTTCGCAGAAGCGGGAAGAACTGATAAAAGAGGTAAAACAATCCAGCCTTGCCGAAAAATTTATTATTACAAGCAAGACGCCGACCCAGGCTTCAAGATCTTTTCTTTACAACTTTTTCAAGCCAAAGCCGTTTGAGCAGTCCTCTATGAAGTAGGAAAGTACTTCAAGTACTTCGAGTACTTCAAGTACTTCGAGTTACTCCAAACTCCCAACTCGAGTTACTCCAAACTTCAAGTTACTTCAAAATCTCAACTCGAAGTACTCCAAACTTCAAGTTACTTCAAAATCTCAACTCGAAGTACTCCAAACTCGAAGTACTCGAAGTACTTTCCTCATCAAAAATTCGGTTAAGATTGAAATTGTGAGTCACCAAAACTCACTTTTATTGTTAAAATACCACGATCGTAACAGACAAAAAGGGTGTTTTAGCTCCTGTTTTTATATGTTTCTTTACATAATTTGATGGAATTTTAACTATTTGTTTATAAATATTGGATTATTGGAAATTGGAATCATTTTAAAATAAAAAATGTAAATAATTTTTTTAAATTTGTCGAGTAATTAACATCTATTAACTAATTATTTAACGTCACATGTCTAAAAAAATCATTAGAATTTTTCTGATGTGCCTTTTTGTGCTGTTTGTTAACAGTGTGATGGCACAAAATTCTATTACCGGTACGGTAAAAGATGAAACTGGGGGTCCGCTACCCGGTGCTAGTGTTGTAGTTAAAGGTACAACACAGGGCGTTATCACTGACATCAATGGTAAATTCACCCTTTCTGTTCCTGCCAACGCCAGGCTGGTCATCTCCTTCGTCGGTATGAACACTTCCGAAGTGAATGTTGGTGCAAACAAAACCTTCAATGTCCAGTTAATACCATCTGCAATTGGTGTTGAAGAGGTTGTGGTAACTGCTTTAGGTATTTCCAGGGCTAAGAAATCCCTTGGCTATTCTGTTTCCAGTGTCAACAGTGAAAATCTTGATCAGGGTGGAACAGTCAATGTTCTAAAAGCACTTGATGGAAAAGTTACCGGGGTTAACATTGTCAGCTTAAGTTCAGACCCAACCTCTTCTGCTTTAATTACAATTCGTGGTGCTACTTCAATAGCTGGAATTGCTAACAAAGATCAGGCTCAAAGGTCTCAGCCTCTTTATGTTATTGACGGCATACCTGTTGGTAGCGGGACAGTAACAACCATGGGTGGGGTTGACGTAGGTAACAAAATGTCCCAACTTAATCCAAGTGATATTGAGACTATCACTGTATTAAAAGGCGCAAGTGCAGGAGCGCTCTATGGTTCAGAGGCAGGTAACGGTGTTATTTTAATTACGACAAAATCCGGTGCCAAAAGTAAAAAGGGTATTGGTGTTTCTGTTACTTCTTCACTCGTTATGGACAATGTTTACAAGACAATACCTGTTCAACAAAATTATTTCCAGGGTGATCGCTATGGATCTGATTATTATTCTATGGAGTCGACTGCAGCCTGGGGTACCCTGGCAGGTAGTACGGAAGCAGCCAAATCAACTTACACCCAGTGGGACATCGCAACGCAGAAATATTATGATGGACCATTGATCCAGCAAACTAGCGAAGACAGGGTGAAAGAATTTATGGAAACTGGTACTACCATGACTAACAATGTCAATGTAACCGGAAATTACGATAAAGGATACTATAGGCTTTCTTTAACAAATCTTTTAAATAACAGTGTAATTCCCAACAATAAGACAACACGGAATACGATTAATTTTTCAGGTTTATATAAGATAACTGATAAGGTTAGTGTAAATACATCATTTTCTTATACAAAAAGTAATACCCCGAACAAATCAGTCGTTGCCGGCCGTGATGCTGCAACCGGATTCATGGAGGTATTGTATGCGATGTCTTCTAACCTTCCTGCAATGAGCGTATGGAAAAATTCCAATACATGGATCAATGGTTACGAAGGAATATATCAAAACACCCCGTATATGAGACAGAAAGGGGTTGCTGCCATAAGAACTGACGGAGACCAGGTAAGATACAATAACCCGGTATGGGTAACCTCAAATAATTACCGTGAATTTATTATGGATGAGACGTTTGCGAAATTTGAACTCAATTGGCAGATTTCCAAACCACTTAGTTTTCTGGTCCGTACAGGTGGCGATATAAATTCGATTAAGTTTGAAAAAAGGTTACCTTATGACAATAAAGACAGAGCCAAAGGTGAATTTGAAGTCAATAATACCCAGAGTCAAAGAATCAATACGGATTTAATTTTATCCTATGATCAAAGTTTTGGGAAGTTTGATGTAAGAGGCAACGCAGGTTATAATTTCCGGTTTACCAATTCAACTAGTTTTTATTTTGACGGACAAAACCTTTTGAAACCTAACCAATTTAGTCTTGCCGGTCTTAATACTCAGGCCCTTAGTGGTTTATCTTATGGTGGCTTAGGTACTGGAAAATATCAGAGTATTTATGCTACAGCCTCAGTGGGTTATAATAAAATGTTATATCTGGATGTAACAGGACGTAATGACTGGTCTGGTATCATTGAATCAGAAATGCAAACACACTTCTATCCTTCTGCTTCTTTAAGCTGGCTTGCTTCCGAAACTTTCAAATTGCCAGAGTGGGTATCCCTTTTGAAACTTCGCGGGGGTTGGGCACAGGTAGGTTATGGATTGGGTTTAAGGCCAAACAAGAATACTTATGGGTTTAAAGGCTATTCATGGAATGGTGTCAGTCTTGGTACTGTAGGCGGAGATCTTATTGACCCGAATATTGAACCTGAGATCAATGAAACACTTGAGTTTGGTTTTGAATCATCTTTCCTGAAAAATAGGATACTGTTTGATTTTACAACATTCAAGGCACAGCATAAGAATCAGATCAACACAATTCCGGTTGTTTCTTCCACTGGTTTTTCAACTATGTTGACCAATGTTGGAACTGTTGAAGCTAAAGGTATTGAAGCTTCTCTGACTGGTGTTCCAGTATCTACCAAAGATTGGACCTGGAGCTTAACTGGTAATATTTCAACTGCTCAGTCAGAAATCACCTACATGCGTACAGGATTCAGTTCAGCATGGTATAATCTTGACTCTGGCGTATCTCAAAGGTTGGCGGTTGGAGAAAAAATCGGCAATTTTTATCCACAGGAAGGTTGGTGGAGAGTTCAGGATGGTCCGAATAAAGGTATGACCATGTTGAAATGGACAAGCGGTACACCAATTGAAAACAGTGATCAGACAAATCGTGATCTGATGGGAAATATCAATCCGGATTATATATTGGGTATGACAACCAATCTCAGGTATAAGAGATTTACATTAAGCATGGTTGCCAGTATGAGACAAGGCGGAATTTACATTTCTGAAACCAAAAAAATCCTTCGTGATGATGGAAAAGATTTAGCTTCCGTTACAGGAGACGGATATTACTGGGAAGGTGGACGTGTAGGTGCAGGTGGTTTAAAATGGCCTGATCCAAACACGATGACTAATTCGGTAGCACAAGCCAGAGCAGCAGAAGGCTATGTCGCAGATTATAACGATGCAAGTTACTGGCATGGGGTATATGTCGATCCACGGAGTGGGGCTGCAGTTGATGACCGAACCTTAGGAAATAAAACATGGACTGATGCCAGCGGAGTGAGCCATCCTTACTATATCGTAAACGGTTCAGATCCGAAATCTACACTTTTGTCTGATCCATATAGCGTTAATGGTAATTTTTGGGATTTCCCCCAAACACGTATGTTTGATGCAACGAACTTTAAACTGAAAGAAGTAACGATTACTTATGCCATTCCTGAAAGTTTTACCAGGAAGTTTAAGTGTGTGAGTGGCACCTTCTCGGTTATTGGCAGAAACGTATTCTTGTGGACTAAGAGTGGTTATAATGAAGATCCTGAAAGTGCTTTTACAGGCGCATTACAACAACAGGGTATTGCACGCTATATAATGCCTCCGGTACGTTCATGGGGATTTGAATTAAATTTGAACTTTTAATCGAAATCGATAATAGGTTATGAAAAAATTATTAATCGCATGTGTAGGTATTTTATACCTCGTTTCGTGCACTGATCAGTTACGACTGGAACAAAAACAAATGGCAGAGGATGTGACCTATGGTTCTTCTTCAAAATATTTACTTTCAGGGTCGATTGACGGAATTGCACAATGGTACCAGGATTTGGGGGTTAAAAGTGATGAATTTAATACCCAGGTTCAATATTATCAACAACTGTTTTCAACAAAATCACAGACTCGTGAAATATTTGCAATGGCAGTCCAAAACTGGGATGCTGAGATGGGATTATTGAAATCAGTTAAAGCGGGCATTGATTTGGCCATTGAAGAAAAAGACCCATTTGTACAGGGATCATTGTTGGTTCTTAAATCTTTCATGTTTGATTATATAACTGATTTATGGGGTGATGTTCCTTATACAGAGGCACTTGCAGGACGAGATGGTGTATTCTTTCCGAAATATGATAGTCAAAAGTCGATTTATGATGGAATGCTTTCCGACATTGATAAAGCAATTACCCTTTTAGAAGGTGGTTCAAATTTAAAAGAGCCACAATTTGATCTGATTTATGCAGGTGATAAGGCTAAATGGGTGAAATTTGCCAATTCCTTGAAAATTCGCCTCCTTGTTAGATCTTATGAGGCCTATAAAAAAACAGGCGTTGACAATGGACCTAAAATTGCCGCGATCGTTGCTAGTGGAAAGTATATCACAAGTGTGAGTGACAATGCCAGTTATCAATATACAGGCTCCGCCATTAACACTTCCTGGCCCCAGGGTGCTCTCAGGGATCAGTCAGGATCTGATTTTACGAGAAGAAAACCAACTACCACTTTTGTAAATACTTTAAAAGGTCTGAATGACCCCAGAACCACCGCGTTGCTTGCTCCTGCTCTGGCTCCCTGGGCTAACTCGACTGCAACCGTAATTGTTACTGACTACTATAATGCAAAGTATAGTGTAGCACAGCAGGATGTAAAAGGAGATATTAACAAAAATGGTATTCCTGATGGTTCAGAACTGGGAGTCGGTGGGGTACCAAATACCACCAATTATCCAGTTGGTGAAACCTATATTGGTATGCCAGTTGGGCTGGAAAATGACAATGTTCGTTTTGGCACAACCACTCCTGCGGGAGGGCCTTATGAGAATAACAGAACATCTTCGTTCAATGCAATATTCAGACTTAACAGTTCACCTCTTTTAGTGCTCTCTTTACTTCAGGCTTGTGAAGTAAATTTTTGTCTGGCAGAAGCTGCGCAAAAGGGTTGGATTTCAGGAAGTGCACAAACATTTTATAATCTTGGTGTTACCTTAAACCTGCAACGTTGGCAAATTAAAGCAGCGGATATTACTGCTTACCTTTCCAATCCATTGGTAATCCTTAGTGGTACCAATAACCTGGAAAAAATTGCCACCCAAAAGTGGATTGCTCTGTATACAATGTCAGCTGAAGCTTATTTTGATTACAGAAGAACAGGATTGCCTTCAACCCTCAATGCTGCTCTTCCATCATCATTGAGTTATCCATTCCCTCTAAGATGGCGATATCCTGTTGTAGAAAAGGATAATAATACAGCAAAATACGAAGAAGCTGTAGCTCGCCAGGGAGCCGATGATCAGGTTACTAAAATGTGGTTATTGAAATAATCAATTTTTGATTAATATAAAAAAAGGCTGCACCAAAATGCAGCCTTTTTTTATATTAATTTATTAGCATTGTAAGAAATTGCTATGAACATTTCCGAACGGGACTTTTCTCCTGAATTTATTTTTCAGGCCTCCCGCAGCAGTGGGCCCGGTGGTCAGAATGTTAACAAGATAAGTTCTAAAGTAGAACTTAGGTTCGACGTGAGAAATTCACAGCTTTTAAGCGAGGATGAAAAGTCAATGATTACCGAAAAGCTTAGCAACAAAATCAATAAACAAGATGAACTGGTTCTCGTAGCCCAGACCTCCCGGTCCCAACTGAAGAACAAGGAAAAAGTGATCGGAAAGTTTAACCTGCTTATTGGAAAGGCACTTACACCCCGGAAAAAAAGGCTCCAAACAAATCCTACCAAAGCATCAGTTGAACAGCGTCTTGAATCAAAACGTGTCCAGGCCAAAATCAAAACCAACAGGAGAGAGGTCGACTTATAATTCTGAGTTTTTGCAGTATTATACGTAATAGTAACGACTTAATCTGACATTCAGATTAAGTCGTAGCTAATACTTCGTACCCCGATTTGCGAGTAATTGCAAATATGGCAACATCTTTACTCGATTTAATCTCTGATCCCGAAGGGATTTAAGGTTTACAGGAAAACAAACGAGGATGGAAGTTCGACCCCATCGGGGTCGCAGAATTCCGATATGACAATATTCTACAAACCTTTGACCTCTTCGAGGTCATATTTTCTATCCTTTCAAATGATCTATTCACCGTCTGCATAGAATCCAATTTTGGGTGCGCCTACCACGCCGGCATCCATCATCAGGTTCCTGAGGGCTTGGTCGCCTATTCTGGCTTTGGCTTTAACAAGATCTTTAATGTCGAAAACAATAAACACCAGATTAGGATCATCAATTCCCTGTGCCAGGACTACGTCTTCAAGTCCATAAGATGCACGTGTTACAGGCCCTTCAGCATCAAAAACTTTTACCCACGAATCAAAGTCTTTCACTTGATGTGTTATCGTAACCCATTGCTTTTCTTTTGCATTGGGATTAAACCTGATGACATGAAAAAATTCTGTATGGGGTTTTGACAGTATGCCGGCCTTCTCCATCAATGGCTTTAATCTGGGATCTGCGAAATATGCTTTTGCTTTTTGTACATCCGAGACTTGCAAAAAGGCTGCCAGATCATTGTTCTGTTCTATTCCCCTGCCCACAATAATTAATTCCATCCCACTCTCTTTTCGTGCAGTTGAATCAGAATTAAAAAGAGGCCTCCAATTGGCATAATCTTTTACGGTGAATGATCTTTCAACCACATCAAATGGTATGAATTCAGGAGCCTTTGGCGTTTCAACAGCAGCTATTTTAGCATTTTCCTTAATCGTCGCAGCGGCAGGTTTTTTGCCGCCATTGTTGCAAGCTGCTAATACCATTAACATCAATACTGGGATTACAAATGATTTTTTCATGATTTACTGTTTGAATTTGTATTTATATTAACTTCTTATTTCCTGATTTCAAATAGTATACGCAATTAATATGTCATTGTTACAAAAAATATAAGACCATAAACATAAAAAATCCCTGGCCATCAATTTTGAGCGGGCAAAGGCAATGATTCAGTACACGAAAGTAATCTTCCGGAACTCCCCTTCAGGGGATTTGGGGTTGAAAATTAAGGACATAAAAGGACTACTGATTATGAAAAACAGAATATTATCGAATGAAAGATGGAATACTTGAGGATCTAAACAGGAAAAGAATGGACCTTTAATTTTTTTTGCTACTTTCGAAACCTCTAAAACAACATCTGAATTCGATATCCAGCTGATAATGGATGAAACATCCATTATCTCATGAATAGGTAAAAACAATTTATTGGTAATCGGCAGATACATTTATTATTGAATTTTTATGAAGGTTTTCCTCCGGTTGCTCTCTTTTTTATTGTTGATTTCCACTTCAGGCTTTGCACAACCATCTGTCAATGCTGTATTTGTAACTAAATCCCCGGTAATTGATGGTCACCTGACCGATGAGGTCTGGATCAATGCTGCCAAAGTCGATCAACTGGTGCAAAGGGAGCCCAATTCCGGTCAGCCGGTGTCGGAGAAGACCAATTTCTTTATCTGCTACGATGCCAACTTCCTCTATATTGGCGTCAAATGTTTCGACGACCCCAAGAAAATCACTGCGAAGGAAAAAGCCCGCGACGTCAGTTTGGGTAATGACGACAGGATCCAGGTCATTCTGGATACCTACCTCGACCATCGTAACGGATATTGGTTTCAGATAGGTCCGCGGGGCTCCATTGGTGACGCAACAATCAGCGAGAACGGAGCGGTTTTTAACAAGGAGTGGAATGGTTTGTGGGAAGGGAAAGCCCGGATTGTGGCCGACGGATGGGAAGCCGAAATGGCTATTCCTTTCAAAACCATGGGATTTGATAAATACAATCCAAACTGGGGTATTAAATTCATCCGGCATATCAAAAGGAAGCTGGAAAGTTCCTATTGGCCATCTGCCAATGTGAACAGCTATAAATTTCAGGTTTCTGATGCCGGAGTGCTGGTTGGAATGAAAAACATAACACAGGGCATTGGTCTTGATATCGCACCCTATGTCGTTGGTGGAATGAATACAAAGAGGGACACCAAAAATAAATATATGGCCAAAGGCGGACTGGACGTGTTTTACCAGATTACTCCCGGCTTAAAGTCAGCACTGTCCATTAATACTGATTTTGCTGAGACAGAAGTCGATGATCGCCAGATTAACCTCACACGCTTCGATCTTCTTTTTCCTGAAAAACGAGATTTTTTCCTGGATGGATCCAGTCTCTTCTCGTTTGGTATTCAGGGAGATGACGCCAATCTTTACGGTAAAAATATCATTCCATTTTTTTCTCGCCGCATGGGACTCGACAGCAATGGATTGCCCATACAGATCAATTATGCGGCCAAACTGACCGGTATGATCAAAAAGTGGAACCTTGGCCTGATGCAGGTGAATGATGATCATTTTGATGGAAACACTAATTTTTCGGTTGCACGCATATCCAGAAGTATCGGCAATGAATCATCTGTTGGTGTGATTGGAACCTACGGAAATGCCATTACCACTGCTGAAAATTTTGTCGGGGGTGTTGACATGAAACTGGCAACATCAAAATTCAGGGGCAATAAGAATCTCTCCCTGATAGGATTTGGATTGAAGTCTAACACCAGTGGATTGTCTGATCATGATTACTCCTGGGGTGGAACAGTCTCTTATCCAAACGATTTTCTCTCATTTAGTCTGGGACATTACGAAATTGGTCAGAACTTTGTAGCCGGGATGGGATTTGTTCCCCGTGTCAATATAAAAGATTCGTATGGAAATATTCAAATCGGACCCAGACCCAAATTTTGGGGACTCTTGCAGGTCTTTACTGGCGTTGGCTTCAACCATATTGAAAATTTCTCCGGTATTCTTGAAACACGGCAGGTCAATTATTCTCCTTTGAAAATTCGCTTTAAATCGGGGGAGGAGTTTGGATATTCTATCACTGACAACTACGAGTATCTTGCCAAAGATTTCAAGATATATTCTACGTATGTTATTCCTGCCGGTCAGTATCAATTTGTACGGAATACGTTAAGTCTGATAACAGCGGGCAGCCGTAAACTTGCTGGAGATATTTCATATGGGTGGGGTGGTTTTTACGATGGATCGCGTCATGACCTGGCCCTTGGAGTCAATTATAAAGTAGCAGTTCCGCTGTATGTTGGGGCAAAATATAAGCAGAATGATGTCTATTTGCCCGAGGGGAATTTTACGGCCCGGATATACCAGTTGAATGCCAATATTCTTTTTAGTCCGGATATTACCTGGTACAACTATTTGCAGTACGACAACTATTCCAATACAATTGGCATTCAATCCCGATTTCAGTGGATCGTTAAGCCTGGAAACGTGATCATCCTGGCATGGACCACCAAACTCTCCCAGCCACTTGAACGTTACACGATGGATGAAAGCGCTTTACGATTCAAGTTAAAGTACAATATTAGATTCTAGAATAAGCCATTAGCTTTTAGCCTTTAGCCTTTAGCTTCACTG
>JANYKW010000023.1 GCA_025358025.1 Bacteroidia bacterium
GGGTGATATAAGTCTTTACGAATCCACCTTGCTGAATTTTGAGACTCTGAAAGGATGAGCCATAGTTAACTTTAATAGTGGCTTCTCTGGGAGCAGCATCGTTTGGCAGCAATGTCAGGGATACATTTCCATTTCCGGAACCTTTCAGGACCGCACCTGCGATCCATGTCACACCTGCAGGCAGTTCTACAGTCCAATCTGTATTTGAGACGACCGCAAAGGCGATGTTCCCACCGGCTTTCGTGGCCGCGAGAGTCTCCATCCCAAGAGTTAATGCCGGGGTTTGTAAAGCCTCCTTATTACTACAGCCAATTGAAGCGATTGTCAATGACAGGATTATAGTAAAGTTGATTAGATTGGAAATTGTCTTTTTCATAAAACTTTGTTGGTTTTATTTTGTGGTTTTCAATGAAAATTATTTGTGGCACCAAAGGTAACATATAAATGTTCCAGACCTATAATAGTTGGTCATATTCGTGTGAAAATAATGTTAAAATTTAATATAATGATGCGAAATGATTCTGTCTTTTAAGTGGATATCTTAAAGAGAAAATTTTACTTGAATGAGGCGTAGAACTTGGCATGAGGTCAATGAAGGGACTAATATTTCAGCTATCATTTCGCAATCAGATAGGGTCATAATTGTCTGATTCAGTAAGCCGGAAAGATAGTTTTATTGTAATGATTCACACGTTTCAAAAAGTCAGGAAAGCACAGTGGAAATGCTAAAAATCAGACATGAATAGCACCATTGGGAATAGGGTTTTAAATCTGTTACAAAAACTAGAAAAATTCTTACCATAATAGTTTGCTAATGTAAAGTGGACAAAGCGCGGGAGAGCGTTGACGCCCGGATTAAATTACCACCTCCTCTGCCCAATGCAGATGGAGAAGGTTCGGAACGCCGGATTGAAAACTCCTTCAGCCTGGAATTTCACAATCATAATTGCCGTATTTTTGTATAAAATATTGAGATAGTTAAGATACAAGTATTAAAAGCGGTAAATTGTGAACTATATGGCCGGTGTTTCCGTCATTTATTGAGAAATGCCAACAAAACTCAGTTACAAACGTATAACAAGGCAATGTTATCAGTTTAAGTAAGTATGGAACTAATAGATTTAGTGCGGAATAATTTGGGGAAACCGTATGAAGACCTCGAATTTCTTTTAAGCTGTTTGAAGGAAGTTATGATTGAGTCCGGAGAAGTTGGGTTGGCTGCTGAAATTCCCTGGATCAATCCAATAAGTGATTTTCAAAATGATTCTCTTTCCGGGAAACAGCTTCAACTTTACTCGATTTGTTTTCAGTTACTTAACATTGTTGAGGTCAATGGGGCTGTTCAAAACAGAAGATTGATTGAGGATCATAAATCGATGGCCGATGTCAATGGTTTATGGTCGTACAATCTTCATTTGTTGCAAAAAAGTGGATTCAGTGCCGAACAGATTGCTGCTTATTTGCCAAAAATACAGGTTGAACCAGTTTTAACCGCTCATCCGACAGAGGCCAAGCGCACAATCATGCTAGAGCATTTGCGCAAACTATATTTGCTCGTTGTGAACCGGGAAAATAAAATGTACACCCGAATTGAACAAAACGAAATTCGGCACAACATAAAAGTTGCGATTCATCGTATTTGGAGAATTTCAGATGTGTATATGGAAAAGCCGGATGTAAGCTCTGAACTCGATAATATTATTCACTATTTCACGCAAGTACTCCCTGAAGTTATTACGCTTCATGACAGACGACTGATTCAAGCCTGGACCGATGCGGGATATAATCCGGGACTTATTCGCGATGTCACGAAATATCCTAAAATTACCTTTGGTAACTGGGTAGGAGGAGACCGTGACGGTCATCCGCTTGTTACAGCTCAAGTGACACGGGAGACATTGATGAAGTTGAGGCTTAAATCATTCCAGGTCATTACTTCCCTTCTGCAAAGTTTGCAAAACAATCTCAGCTTTCATTCAAAGTCGGAGGAATTGGGTCCGGAATTCAGTGCACGTTATGAGTTTTTATCCATTGAAATTAGTGGTTCAGATGGTTTAAGCAGAATCTTGTATCCCAACGAAGCACTGAAACAATTCATTGAATACTTGATAATTAAACTACCCGTTTCAATTGTAGAGGGGCACATTTTGGAATACAATGAAAAGTCGATAAGTTATCAGTATCCATCTGAATTGGTTTCCGATTTGTATATTCTCGAAAGAGCTTTAATATTTGAAAATGCTTCAGAAATAGCGTTTTCTGATGTGAATGAGGCCATTCGTATCGTGAACACCTTTGGTTTTCATTTAGCCAAACTCGACATCCGCCAAAATAGCCGTTTCCACGAACTTGCGCTTGCCCAGCTCTTGCAGGCAGCCCAAATAAATGCAGCTGAATTTTTGAGTTTTGGAGTTAAGGACCGTTTGGATTTTATCAATCGGGAATTGGATTCTACACGTCCTTTTACCCATCCAAATATAGCTATCGGGAAGGAGGCACGCTCAACTATTGATTCCTATAAGGTTTTGAGCGAACACATAAGCAAATATGGAACCGAGGCATTGGGTTCACTCATTGTGAGTATGACCCGCAATGTTTCTGATTTGCTTTTGGTCTATTTGCTTGAACGCGAAGCCGGACTCCTGATAAGTGATCCCTCAGGATTAGCATCACTGTTACCTGTTGTTCCGCTATTCGAAACGATCGACGATTTAATCCAATCCGACAAAATTCTTGACGAATTTTTAGCCCATCCTGTTACCAAAAATAGCTTGCTGCTGCAGCAACAGCAAAACAAAGACGATGTTCCTGTGCAACAAATAATGATTGGTTACAGTGATAGCAATAAGGATGGTGGTATTTTGGCCGGTCAATGGTATTTGTACAAAGCACAAACTAAACTCATTCAAATTGGCAAAAAGCATGGCATTAAAATTCGGTTCTTTCATGGAAAGGGTGGGTCTATCAGCAGGGGAGCCGGACCTACTCATTGGTTCCTGCGGTCATTG
>JANYKW010000017.1 GCA_025358025.1 Bacteroidia bacterium
AGCATCCAGTTAACAAATGGGATGTACACCTGGCCCTTGATCGATGTTGGATACAGAACCTTGATTCTGGGCCAAATATTCAATGTAATAGCCTCACTGATAAGGGTATATGACCCACTAATCAATGCCTGACTTGCAATAACTGCAGCAGAAGTAGCAATCACTACTCCTGGAATCAGGAACCATTGCGGCATGATGGAGTAAAAAATATTCACGTTCTTGGCATCAGGAAGATGATCCAGCAACCAGGCTCCCTGACCAAAATAATTGAGAAGCAGGGATATTTTAACAAAAACCCAGGTTATCCGGATATTTCTGATCCCGCAGTGGCCCAGATCCGAGTACAAAGCCTCTGCTCCGGTGGTAGCCAGAAAAACTGCCCCCAACAGGATGATTGCCCCGGGATAAATCGTCAAAAATTTATAGGCATAATAAGGATTCATGGCAGCCATTACCCCAATTCCATGCGTAAGCTGGCTGATCCCCAATACCGCCAGCAAAATAAACCACAGGAACATGACAGGACCAAAAATTCTGCCTATCAAACCGGATCCAAACTGCTGAAAGAAGAAAAGAAGCAGAAAAATTGTCAGAACAATGGGGACCACAGGCACGTTATTATACAAGATAGTCAATCCCTCAACAGCCGAAGTAACAGTAATCGCAGGGGTAATTACCCCATCGGCCAGCAATGCACTGCCTCCCAGCATGGTGATAATGGCTATTAAATTCGTCTTTCTCCGCACCAGGGCAAAAAGTGCAAATATTCCACCTTCACCATGATTATCTGCCTGAAGGGTGATGATAACATACTTAAAGGTAGTCTGCAGTGTTAGTGTCCAGAAAATACAAGAAAGCGCACCGAAGATGAGCAGTTCATTGATCTCTGCGCCTCCCTTCATAATGGCGTTCATCACATACAAAGGACTTGTCCCAATGTCGCCATATACAATTCCAAGCGTAACAACAAGTCCCGCAAGGGTGATTTTCTTAATACCGGAATGACTATTATCCATCCGCCAATAACTCGTTACAATACGTTAATTCAAGGCACAAGGGCACAAAAATAGGTTAAAAGAGACAATATTATTCTCGTCACATCAAAATATCACAATAAGTTAAAATACCAACCTGATTCCTTTCTCTTCCAGCAAGATTCTCCGCTGCCGGTACAAGGCCCCAATGGCTTTTTTAAATACTTTTTTGCTGATGGCAAATTGCTCGAAGATCTGAGCGGCATCACTCTTGTCCGTAAGCGGAAGAAATCCTCCGGCATCTTTCATCCGGTCCAGAATACTTTGTGAAATTCCATCTACCTGCTCATATCCGGGCCGGTAAAGCGATAGATCGATCTTCTTGTCTTCCCTCACTTTCTTAATATATGCCGTCAGTTGCTGCCCTTTCCGCAGGGGGCCGGGCAGTTCGTCGTGATACAGAATGCCCCTGTGAAGATGGTTGATGATGGCGTTGTAGCCAAGATCGCTATCACTTTCAACTAGCAGCGAAACATCCTCACCAACTGAGTACACCGGAATAACATTGTCGAGAAATTTCTCCAGTTTGGCGGAGGCGGCAATCCTCCCGGAATCCGCATCTACATAAACATAAACCAGGTATGACCTTCCAGCAACCATATTCATCTTTTGTTCACGAAAAGGTACCAGAAGATCCTTCATCAATCCCCAGTCCATAAAAGCACCAATATTATTGACCGCGTTCACCCGCAACATGGCAAACTCACCAACCTGTGCATAGGGTTTTTCAGTAGTTGCTATGATCCGGTCTTCCGAGTCCAGATAGATAAAAACCTCCAGATCCTGACCGACATCACACGCATCCGGCACATAACGTGCAGGTAACAAGATCTCACCCTTCTCTTCCCCGTCCAGATAGACTCCAAAATCAACAAACTTCACCACTTTAAGGGTGTTAAACCTTCCTGGTAATATCATGGTATCTCATTTTAATCTGTTCAATTTATGCTCCGGGAAAGCTCTTCCTTCAATGAACACACTCAAATTCTTCGTTGCTCTCCACCGCCCTTCCCCTCAAAAACTTCACCGACTCCCAACTGCTCTCGTATATATCAAACGCTTATCTCTTAACTCTCATATCTCATATCTCATGTCTCATATCTCATGTCTCATATCTCATTTGTTTTATCTTGAAACGCCCAATAATTGCCCCTGCTCATCTCTTTCTCCCGTACATCGGATTGCTGCTGCTTCCAGTTTTTGGCCAAAAGCTTCATCGTAGTATCGGCATGCTCAAAAAATTGGATATACGACTCGCAAAACCTCGGCAAACGCTGATCTGCAGGATCTTTGACCCTGTCCTTGGTGCATCCGCCAAAACATTTTGACAACCAGGGGCAGAACCTGCATTTGCGTGGCAACACTGCTTTTACCTTTCCGAAATCATTTTGCTTTTTGCTGTTCAACATGTTTATGATCTTATCATTTCGCAGATTCCCCAGTCGATGCCGGGGTTCCACAAAAAAATCGCAGGAATAAATATTGCCATTATGCTCGACCACCACATAAGGGCCGCACTCTTTATGAAGTGTACATTCAGGAGGTTCGAGTCCGACATAGGAATAGAGCGCCGATTCAAAATGTCTGACAGAGGTGGTTGGCACTCCATTAACAAAATCACCCATCCACAAATCGAATAATTTCACCAGAAAATTACCATATTTCTCAGCCGTCAATGAAAAAGGTGCTGCCTGCGAAGGATTGTCCGAATCGGTCTCTACTACCGGAATAAACTGCATCCAGGTAAGGCCCAGATCCTTGTAGTATTGATACAGCTCTTCGGCATGATCGGCCGAATAATCCGTTATGCAGCACATGGCATTGACAGCAACACCCTCTTCCAGCAACATTTTTGCCTTCTCTTGCACGACAGACCATGTTTTCTGCAGCCCCTTCTTCAGCCTGTATCTGTCGTGTATGTGTTCCGGACCATCCAGTGACAATCCAATCAGCCAGTCATACTTCTTAAAAAATTTTGCCCATTCCCGGTCGAGCAGGGTACCATTGGTTTGAAAACCGTTTCCCACCTGTTTCCCATGACCATATTTAATCTCCAGATCGATGGCTTTCTGATAAAACTCAAGCCCCATCAGGGCAGGCTCACCTCCTTGCCAGGCTATTGAAACTTCCCGGCCTGACTGCTGCATCACCTGGCGGATAAGCTCTTCCAGAATTTCCGGACTCATCCTGTGTGTTTTTGTCTCAGGGAAGAGCGATTCTTTCTCCAGATAAAAACAGTAAGTACAATTCAGATTGCAATCGGGCCCAGCCGGCTTAACGAGCACAGAAGTCAGAGGTCTTTGTTTTTGAGCCATAAAGAAATTTAGAATCTGTATGCGAAAATAATCATAATTGATCAGACTGATCAATTATCGGGTGATTACCGCCATGCAAAAGAACAATAATTTCAATACTTTTATCTGGATGTTTGACCAGTCAGATTATGGCACCTAATCGCTTGCTTCTTTTTGTCTCAATTCTTTTGCTTTCTCTTTTTCCAACCTTCGGACAAGAGCCTGATCTTGTGATTACAGGTAAAATAACGGGACCTGACCAGCAAGCACTTTCCGGGGTTAATATTCAGATAAAAAACAGCCGGAAAGGTACGTACAGTGATCAGAAGGGACGATTCACCTTAAAAATTAACCCGCTCCAGGATTCCATACTCATTTTCAGCATGCTCAATTACCAGAAAGCGGAGTATCCAATCTCCCCAAACAAGCTGATGGAGCAGACATTTATTTTGACGCCTGTTTCCATCGGACTTGCTGAGATTGAGGTAAACGAGCAAAGAAAGACAAATCCAGGTACTGTCAGCATCAATCCGCTGCTCACCAAAAACCTTTCCGTTGCCAGTGGAGGGGCTGTTGAGCAGCTGGTCAAAACGTTACCCGGTGTAAGCAGTCACAGTGAACTGAGTTCGCAATACAATGTCAGGGGTGGAAATTTCGACGAAAACCTCCTGTATGTCAACGGCACCGAGATCTTCCGTCCCTTTTTGGTAAAAACCGGACAGCAGGAGGGGCTCAGCTTTCTGAATCCGGATCTGGTCTCGGCCATCCGTTTCTCATCCGGTGGTTTTGAGAGTGCTTATGGAGATAAAATGTCTTCCGTACTCGACATCGATTACAAAGTTCCAAAAAAAACCGCCGGTTCTGCTGAACTTGGAGCAATGGGAGCCTCCGCACATTTTGAAGGAAGGGCACTCCAAAACAAGTTCTCTCACCTTACCGGAATTCGTTACAGAAACAACCGCTATCTATTGGGAACTCTAGACCAGAAAGGACATTATGACCCTGCATGTTTTGATTTACAGACACTGTTGGGTTATGATTTTTCATCCAAATTTTCAATGAATCTCCTGGCAAATTACTCCAGTAATAATTATTCGTTTACTCCGGAAACCAGGGAGACCAGATATGGCACGATGACCCAGTCCTACCTGCTTACTATTTATTTCGATGGCAAGGAAAAAGATCAATTTCAGAATCGCATGGCTTCTCTCTCAGCTCATTACCAGCCAACAAAAGATCTTTTCCTTCAACTTACTGCCAGCACTTTTTACTCGGATGAAAAGGAGCGCTACGACATCCTGGGGCAGTATTATCTCAATGAAGTCTCTTCCGGAGCAGACCCCGGCACCAATCCCGACAGTACCTTGCTGCTTGGAGTAGGCTCAACCCTGGTGCATGCCGGCAATTTTCTGGAGGCATCTATCCGGACAGTTGAACATCTTGGAAAGTTTAACCTCGATAAACACAAAATTCAATGGGGATTAAAATACCAGTCAGAACGCATCCACGATCGGGTGAGTGAATGGGAAATGCGGGATTCGGCTGGTTATTCCCTGCCATACACCGACAACCATTCTCTGGAACTCTACCGCAGTATCCATGCAAACAATCAGATGAACAGCAGCAGATACAGCGCTTATATCCAGGATGAATTTTCAACTCAGCTCAGGAATTCCACCCTTTCTTTCAATTTTGGAGGCCGGATACAATACTGGGATTATAATAACCAAACGATTTTTAGTCCAAGAATATCAGCACGCTATATTCCAAACAGGACCAAACATATACAGCTCCACGCAGCCTGGGGGATATATCAGCAGATGCCTTTTTTTAAGGAGCTGAAAAATCGGGAGGCAAAACTGGTTCCTACTGTCCGGGCTCAAAAATCGACTGACTATCTTCTGGGACTCGACTATCCGTTTAGATGGGGAGATCGTCCCTTCAAATTCTCCAGCGAACTATGGTACAAATCTTTACGCCATCTTATACCCTATAAAGTCACCAACCTCGATCTTCAGTATTTCCCTGAGCAACAGTCCACAGGTTATGCCACCGGTCTGGAATTTAAACTATTCGGAGAGCCCATACCCGGAGCAACTTCTTGGGCTTCAGTCACTTTAATGAAAACGGAAGAGGATATTATCGGAGATAGTTATGTAAAAGAAGGCCAGGCCGGTGCGCCTGACCAGGTCATCTATCCGGGTTACCTGCCAAGACCATCTGATCAACGTTTTAATTTTTCGCTTTTCTTTCAGGATTATCTGCCCAAAAATCCTTCCGTGAAGATGAACCTTACCCTATTATACGGCACCGGGCTGCCCTTCGGTCCACCGCAGGGGGAAAGATATCTGGACGTATTCCGGATGCCATCCTACAAGCGGGTTGACCTGGGTTTCTCAAAAATGCTATTGGGTATCCCTACAAAAAAACATGCAAACAACTTTTCAAAAAACCTGAAAGATGCCTGGCTTACGCTCGAAATTTTTAACCTCTTCGACCTGAACAATACCATCTCCTACTATTGGGTCTCAGACTTTCAAGATCAGATGCATGCGGTACCCAATTACCTGACAGGCAGAAGGATTAACATCAAAATTTCCGTGAGCTTCTGAAATGCCATTGGGTTGATCAGGGAATGCTTCAACGTTACAAACTGGTTGCAATTTGCGACCAGTTCATCTTGTTCAACAGATATCAAAAAGTTACGGCAATCAGATTTGAATAAAGAATAAACTGTTTAGATACGGAGGATCAATATGCCGGAGGCATGATATGTGGGTAGAAAACAATTGATTGATAGCCCAATTCGTCCCGTACTGGACGTAATAATCATAATTTGTCAATTTTCTACCCACATATAATCCCTGCCGGGATAAAAAAATAAATTTAAACAGTTTCATAGAATGTATACATATTTACCAATAGAGCATAAATCATTTATAATTCAACAAAAATATTTTAGATTCGTTCAATTTTATTACCAACGGGAAAAACAAAAATAGTTATGATAACACAGGATTATATTGACCGGGAAGATCTTTATGGAGCCCACAACTACCACCCCCTGCCGGTAGTACTTGAAAGAGGTGAAGGTGTATTTGTATGGGATGTAGAAGGAAAACGTTACTTCGACTTTTTAGCATCCTATTCTGCTGTCAACCAGGGCCACTGTCACCCTAAGATCGTGAAAGCCATGGTCGATCAAGCCGGGAAACTGGCCCTGACCTCACGGGCATTTTACAACAATGTTTTGGGCGAATGGGAAGAATTTATGACCAAACTGTTCGGGTACGACAAGATTCTCCCGATGAATTCAGGAGCCGAAGGTGATGAGACCGCTTTGAAACTGATCCGCAAATGGGCGTATAAAGTGAAGGGTATCCCACAAAATGAAGCACGGATTATCGTATGTGACGGAAACTTTCACGGCCGCACGATCACCATCGTTTCCATGTCTTCCGATCCGGATTCCTATGCCGATTATGGTCCGTTTACCCCTGGATTTATTAAGATCCCATACAACGACCTGGCAGCACTCGAGAAAGAGTTAAGTCATCCTTGTACTGCCGGATTCCTGGTAGAACCGATACAAGCCGAAGCAGGGGTATATGTGCCGGAAGATAACTATCTGAAAATGGCGGCCCAACTTTGCAAAAAGTACAACGTGCTGCTTGCCGCCGATGAAGTGCAGACAGGTCTGTGCCGGACTGGTAAGATGCTGGCTTGCGACCACGAAGGCGTTCGTCCTGATCTGCTGATTCTGGGAAAAGCTGCTTCGGGGGGTATGTATCCTGTCTCCTGTGTACTGGCTGATAATGAAATTATGCTGACAATCCGTCCCGGAGAACACGGCTCAACCTATGGTGGAAACCCGCTGGCCGCAAAAGTATCGCTCGCTGCCATGAACGTTCTGCTGGATGAAAAGCTATCGGAGAATGCAACCAATTTGGGAAAGATATTCCGCGACAGGATGAAGGCATTCGACTCTCCGCTAATCGAACAGGTACGCGGCAAAGGACTGCTGAATGCCATTCAGATTCGTCCGGTCGATGGCAAACAGGCCTGGGATCTATGCCTGGTTATGAAAGACAACGGCATCCTGGCCAAGCCGACGCACGAACACACCATCCGGTTTACCCCACCGCTGATTATCAATGAAACCCAGATGAACGAAGCGATTGATTTGATACAGAAATCTATGATTGAGTTCGTGTGAGTAATAAAAGGCTAAAAGAAAATGTGAAGAATGCTGCAATCTATCATTTATAATAATTCATCTATCTTCATTTCCTAACATTTTCATGAAGGGAGAACAAGGCTAACTTTCTCCCTTATCCTTTATCCTTTATCCTTCATCCTTATTTCCCAGCCTCAAACACCGCCAACGGAGCCATTTTTGCTTTGTTAATTGTCATCTTGTTACCACTGAGCGAGTAATTGTCGATCGAATTTAGAACTTCACCCAATATCTGTTCAGTTTTCATATCCGGACAGGCCATCCGGGTGGATGCCATGCCTGTAAAACGGATCATTAATCCATCTTTCATTTCGTAACCGCCAAACATCCGGTTGCATCCTGCGTACGCCGAAAACTTGCCATCTTGTGACAGCTGGATATAGAACAGCTCCTTGTTTTCGCCACTATCCACAACCGCTTGACCCTGAAGTTCGACCAGCAACCATTTTGTTCCAATCAAAGGAATCTTTTGGCTGTTATCTCCTGCAGCGACTGAATTTCCTGCCTGTACAGAACTTTTTGCCTGCCTGGAAGTTGTCTTGCATCCTGCCACCAGCATCACCAAAACTGCAACAACCAAAATAAAATTCCGCTCAAATCCAGTCTTTCTCATAACTCATGTCTCATGTCTGCTATCTCATGTCTGTTTCTTCTTCCCCTTCAGCGACTCAATCACCTCATCCACCTCTTCTGCCAGTCCGGCACCAAAGGCCTTTGCCTTATCGATGGCACTTTCGGCGTGGGCTTCGGCCTGGTCGCGGAATCTTTCCGCCTTACCAGGCAGGTCACTCTCCTTCAACTCCTCAATCTTTTTTTCTACAAAATCGCCAACTTGTCCCACCATGCCGGAAATCTTCTCATAGGTTTCACTCTTTTTGGCCTTCTCAAAAGATTCTTTGAGCTTATCCTCTGCCTGGTCGGCCATCTCCCGGGTTTTGTCAAAAAATTCATCTGCATTTTTCATGGTAATATTTTAAGAAATTGTATAAAGGGATGACCAGGTCTTGGTTGACTTGATCTCCTATCAACATCAAATTTAAGCAAATTTTAGGTTGATAAGTAAAGAAAATAGCAGCATGCCCGGAAGTCATTTTCTGGCTGTATCAACCCAAAATTTGGCTTTTCGAAGGACAGGTAACCAGTCCCAGCCATGCAGTGAAGGAAGTCTGCAAAAGATCATATCCCCCTCCGATGAATGTAATTGGAAATCACTACTTTTAAAAAACCAAATCTGACCCAAGTCAGACCTACTCCCCAACTTTCGATGACCAGGCCAGATATTGTCAGCCGGTGAGTCAATGATTGCTCAAGGTGCACATGGAAGTGCAGGAATATTTTTGGGATTCTTCATCCCAAATATTGCAAATTTGATCATGGCAATTGTAATGTTAAAGGGAGGAATATTTAGTAAAATTAATTCATGGATTGGAGTTGTCGGCAGTCTATTCATGTTACTCTATGTAATATTAGTTAATTTTGGTTCAGGAGTGGAAAATATGGCAACGGCTTTTGCCATGCCTGGTGGACTTTTACTAATGACCTGGATGATATTGTTTACAATTCGATTGTTTAAATTAAGCAAGTAGCAATTGAAGCTGACAGCGGTTTGGCAAAAGTGTTGGATTAGTGCAACGCATGACAGTTTTTCGTAAATTTGAAGTGTGTCCTTCATATGAAATTTTTGTGGTGTAAATTGCTGCCTTCTCCTTGAAGCAACCCGTTGTACGACATTTTAAAGGAGCCTGGGGAGTCTGATTTTGAAACGTGAAGATTTCTCGTTTAGATGCTGTTATTTTGGTTATCTCAATAATTATTGCAATTAGATTAAAAGCCAAATCATAAAATGGGAACAAGGATTGTTTTAGATTTTATAGACGCAATCAATAGCGCCAATGTTGATAAAATTTACAATTTAATGGCAATTGATCATGAATTTATAGATTCTCAGGATAATAAAGCCATGGGGAAAGACAATATGAGACAAGGATGGATGGGATACTTTGCCTTATTTCCTGATTACAATATCGAAATAAATGAAATTCTTGAAAATGATTCCTTGATTTATATGTTTGGGTACGCAAGCGGGACTTATAAGAACTTGATCAATAAGGACAATAGTAATTTCTGGAGGATTCCTGCTGCCTGGAGAGTGATCGTGAAAGGTGATCAAATTAAACGTTGGCAAATTTATGCTGATAATATCATCGTGACGGATATAATCAATAAAAACAAGTAAAAACGTCGTACAACTAACACCGAAATACAGAAAAAGGGTGCAGCAAGTCGGCAACAGCTTGTCCCGCAGGTAGATTTCAGCGGTGGACCCAAAAGCAGCTCCCGTAGACAACAAAATGAAATTATCAAGACTTTTCAAAGATTTTTTTGACAGCGAAAAAGCAGGCGGACTAATTTTAGTTTTCGTTACAGCTCTTTCACTCGTTCTTGCAAATTCTGCCTGGCAGGCAGACTATATTAGCTTTTGGCATTTTGACCTGGGTGGACAAAGTATCGTACATTGGATAAATGACGGATTAATGACCATCTTTTTTCTCCTTATCGGTTTAGAGCTGGAACGAGAAATTTATCGCGGAGAACTTTCCGATATAAAAAATGCTTCATTGCCAATCTTTGGCGCAATAGGCGGTATGCTGGTTCCGGCAGGATTATTTTTGTTGCTCAACTTCGGGACAGGTACTCAGGCAGGGGCAGGTATTCCAATGGCTACAGACATTGCCTTTGCCATTGGTATTTTATCTCTTTTAGGTAATCGTGTTCCGACCTCACTTAAAATATTTCTGACAGCTTTGGCAGTAATGGACGACTTGGGAGCAATCATTGTTATTGCAATTTTCTACACAACCTCCATTGTATTTGTAAATTTATTTATTGCATTAGGTGTTTTCGGTTTTCTTCTTGTTCTAAACCGACTGAAAATTCACAACTTGATTCCGTATATAATTGGCGGTTTCATCATGTGGTATTTTATGTTGCATTCGGGTGTACACGCTACAATTACAGGCGTTTTGCTGGCATTTGCAATTCCGTTTGGCCATAGAGGAGAAAAATCACCTTCCTATATCCTTCAACATTTCCTGCACAAACCAGTTGCTTTTTTTATTCTGCCAGTGTTTGCTCTAGCCAATACTTGCATTGCTTTTGGAGACAGCTGGCAAAGCGGTTTTGGACAAACTAGCAGTCTAGGAATTATTACAGGACTTGTAGTCGGAAAGCCTTTAGGCATTTGGCTCTTTTCATTTATCGGCGTTGGCTTGGGACTTTGTGCATTACCGTCAGACTTGAAATGGAAAAATATCATTGGCGCAGGTTTCTTGGGCGGTATCGGCTTTACAATGTCAATTTTCATTACACTTCTTGCGTTTGACAATGCAGACATCGTAAACAATTCAAAAATAGCAATTCTTATTGCTTCACTTCTGGCGGGTACATTTGGTTTTAGCTTTCTCAAACTGACGCTTAAAATTCAAGTAGAAAATGACCAATCCACTTGACAAGATAATTTCAAGGAATTTTTGCCAACTTGCTTCTGGCACATTGCAAATTATGGCAAGATTGAATTTTTTCACTCCATCAATTTACGACCAGGCAGTAAGCAGTCCGTGAACCTGGTTAATGTGGACTAACTTTTTAATAGTGAGCATTACGTTTGACAGATACCTTGAGCATGCAATGAATAAAAAAGCAATATTCTTAATGGGATTTATAATTGCAAAATTTGTATTGCAATATGTTTTAATAAGCCCTATATATGAATTACATAGAGATGAATTTTTACATCTTGATCAAGCACACCATTTAGCTTGGGGCTATGAATCGGTTCCGCCTGTTACTTCCTGGATTTCCAGCATTATATTGCTTTTGGGTAATTCTTTGTTTTGGATTCGATTTTTCCCGGCATTATTTGGTGCGTTGACAATTGTTGTAGTTTGGAAAGCCATCGAAGAATTAAAAGGAAATTTGTTTGCATTAATATTGGGAGCTACTTGTGTGCTATTTTCTGTTCTATTACGATTAAACGGTTTGTATCAGCCCAACTCATTAGATGCTCTTTGTTGGACTACCTTTTGTTTTATTTTAATTAAATATTACAATACCCAAAATTCCAAATGGTTTTATATAGGGATGGTGATTTTGGCTTTTGGCTTTTTGAATAAGTATAATATTGTTTTTTTGTTAGTTGGCATTTTACCGGCTCTTTTGTTGACCAATCGATCCGTTTTTACGGATAAAAATTTCTACTTTTCCATTATATTGTTTTCGCTTCTCATTATGCCAAACATGATATGGCAGTACAACAATGACTTTCCTGTTTTCCATCATATGCAGCAATTAGCAAGAGAACAGTTGGTTAATGTAAACCGATGGGATTTTTTAAAAGATCAATTGTTATTCTTTTTAGGTTCACTTTTTGTGATTCTTGCGGCACTTTACGCATTACTGTTTTATGAACCATTCAAAAAATACAAATTTTTCTTTTGGACAATGTGTTTTACCTTGATGATATTTACCACTTTAAAAGCAAAAAGTTATTATGCCCTGGGGTTGTACCCTATCTATATTGCTTTTGGTGCTGTCTATCTGGAAATAATTTTAAAATCCAATTGGAAAAAATATTTGCAGCCTGTTGCCATCCTAATTCCTTTATTGTTTTTTATCCCGATGTATAAAATTATATTTCCTATTAAAAGCCCGGACTACATTGTTAATCATTCCGCGCTATATAAAAAATTTGGATTATTACGTTGGGAAGATGGCAAAGACCACCTGTTGCCACAAGATTTTGCAGATATGCTAGGTTGGAAAGAATTGGCAAATAAGATTGATGCCATTTATTCAGCTTTTCCTGTTCAAAGCAAAACAATCATTCTTTGTGACAATTACGGTCAGGCAGGTGCTATCAATTACTATACAAAAAATAAAAATATTTCAGCAGTTGCCTTCAGTGCAGATTATATTAATTGGTTTAGACTGGACAATAAGTATGACAATCTGATTCGTGTAAAAACTTTAAAAAACAAAGAGAATGAATTAAAAGAAACGAGTCATTTTTTTGAAACAGCATATGTAGCAGATTCAATATCAAATTCTTTTGCAAGAGAATACGGAACAACAATATTTGTTTTTATGAATGCCAAGGTTGACATAAATAAGAGAATAAAAGAAGAAATTGACCAGGAAAAAAAGCTTTGAAATGTCAGGTGAAATAAACAATCAAAAGTACTTTTGCTCCGATATCTTAGGATGGTCGAACTTCTTAACCATTAATTTCTGATTTAAGCCGGCATTCTTACCAGCCTGCATCCATGCCATGGGATCAGTAAAACCGCCTTCACACTTAAAACACGATCGTTTCCATTTGGTAGCTTTTTGTATATTTATGCCCGAACAGTAACTATTAATTAAACAAAAAAATAATGAACAAATTTCAGATAATATCACCGGTTAACGGCAGTGTTTATGCTGAATGTAGGTTACATACTGAAGCAGAAATTGAAAAGGTTTTATCGTCGGCTAACCAGGCCCGGAAAGCCTGGCAAACCCTAAAGGTTTCAGAACGGAAACCATATATCGAAAAATTTATCACGTCACTGCAGGGCTTAACGGTAAGAATAAGCGAAGAACTCACATGGCAGATGGGAAGACCAATCAGTCATTCTCCCTTTGAAGTTCGCGGAACAATTGAAAGGGCGAAAGGGATGTTGAACCTTGCGGAGCATTCACTAACCAATATTTTGGTCGATGAAATTCCAGGTTTTAACAGATACATTCAAAGAGAAGCTCTAGGGACCGTTTTTGTTATTCCGGCATGGAATTATCCCTACCTGATTGCAATCAATACCATTGTACCGGCATTACTTGCAGGCAATGCTGTAATTCTAAGACATTCAGCCCAGACACCCCTGGTGGCAGAACGCTTTGCAGATGCATTTAAAGAGTCCGGATTACCTGACGGTTTGTTCCAATATCTTCACCTTAGTCATCAGGATACTGCAAATGTGATTAGAGATTCACGAATTGATTTTGTGTCTTTTACCGGCTCGGTTAGTGGTGGACATCAAATTCAAAAGGTGGCTGCAGAACGTTTTGTAGGGCTTGGACTTGAACTTGGAGGCAAAGATCCTGCTTATGTTTGTGATGATACAAATCTGGATTTTTATGTGGAGAACCTTGTGGATGGGGCATTTTTCAATTCCGGACAGTCATGTTGTGGTATTGAACGCATCTATGTTAAGGAAAATATTTACCATCGGTTTGTTGAATCTTTTGTAGAACTTACAAAAAAGTATAAACTGGGGAATCCATTGGATAAGGATACCAATTTAGGTCCCGTTGCAAAAAGAAGTGGCGCAGAAACCGTAATAAATCAAATAAAAGCCGCTGTAAACGCCGGAGCCAAAACGCTGATTGATCCGGCTCTGTTTCCTCAAACTGAGTTGGGTTACAATTTTCTGGCTCCTCAAGTCCTTGTGGATGTTGATCATACCATGGATATTATGATGGAAGAGAGCTTTGGTCCTGTGGTTGGTATCATGAAAGTGAAAGATGATGATGAAGCGCTGAAATTAATGAATGATAGCAAATATGGCTTAACTGCTTCGATCTGGACCAGCGATGAAGAAAAAGCTATATCTATAGGCAACAGGGTAGAAACAGGTACATGGTTTATGAACCGATGCGACTATCTCGATCCATATCTATCATGGACAGGCGTGAAAGATACCGGCAGAGGTTGTACACTTTCTTCAGTTGGTTTTGAGCAACTTACGCGGCCAAAATCTTTCCATCTTCGAACCGGAATAATTAAATAATAAGCATAATCAAATGAGCAATTGTTAAATTAAAATTACTTTAAGAACAAAAAATCATGGCCAATAAAAGACATACATTTACCTATCCAACAAGGATAGAATACGGTCCGGGAGCACTGAAAGATTTCACCTTTATCGTTAAAGACCGCGGCTTAAAAAAAGGCCTGATAGTAACAGATCCGGGCGTTGAAAAGGCGGGCATTGCTCAGACGCTGAAAAGTTATTTCTCAGAAGCAGGGATCGAATCCGTAATATTCAATGACGTAAAATCAAATCCTACAGAGGAAAATGTTCTTGAAGGGACAAAACTTTATAAAGAGTCTGCTTGCGATTTCATTGTCGGACTGGGTGGAGGGTCACCGATGGATGCCGCCAAAACCATGAAAGTAATGGCGACCCACGATGGTCCGCTCGAAAAATACGATGACATGAAGGGTGGCGATAAATACATCCTGAATAATATGCCCCCATTTTTTGCCATTCCGACCACAGCCGGTACCGGTAGCGAAGTTGGACGCAGCAGCGTTATTACAATTAACCATAAAAAAACCATCATTTTCTCGCCCTACATGATGCCTGATATTGCTGTGCTCGACCCAATGATAACAATTTCACTTCCAGCCAAACTCACCGCAGCAACCGGAATTGACGCTTTCGTGCACAATCTCGAAGCCTATATTGTGGAAACCTTCCATCCAATGGCTGACGGTATAGCGTTGCAAGCCATGGCAATGTGTGTGAAGAATCTATCAACTGCAGTGAACAACGGTTCAGATGTGGAAGCCCGCGGTAACATGCTCATGGCTTCGGCTATGGGCGCAATTGCCTTCCAGAAAGGATTGGGGCTGAACCACGCCATTGCTCACGGATTGGGAGCTATATACGATATGCACCATGGCTTGGCCAATGCCATTTTGTTGACGGAAGTGATGCGGTATAACCTTTCGAGAGAAGGTACCCGCGCCAGATATGCCGCCCTGGGAAGTATCTTCGGTGTGGAAAATGATGCTGAAAAGGTGATTGATGCGATAGATAAATGGCTGGTATCGCTTCATTTAAATATCAAACTTTCTGCTTTAGGCGTTAGCCCGGATAAACTTGAAGCCCTCGAAGATTATGCTTTGGCAGACCCATGCTGCCCGGGTAATCCGAAAAAGGTTGAAAAAGGAGATGTGCTGGGAATTTTAACGAAATTAATGTAACCCATGAGCAAATTGAATACTTACAAAACAATACCTGGATGATTAAAGCCATCACTTTTGATTTGTGGGATACAGTCTTTATTGACGATTCTGATGAACCAAAACGTAAAGCAGCAGGCAGATTAACAAAAAAGGAAGAGCGAAGATTTCTTGTTTTGGAACTAGCCGGAAAGCACAAAGATATTTCCAAAGAAATTGTTGATGCTGTTTACGATAGCGTTGACGTGGCTTTCAGCAAAGTGTGGCATAGCCAGTTTGTTACATGGAAAGTTGTGGAGAGGCTGGAACTTATTTTTAAATCCTTAGGAATCAATCTGTCTGCTGTTGAAATGGCTGAAATTGTGAGACTTCACGAAGAAATGGAGCTTGAATTTCGTCCTGATTTTATTCATGGAGCGGCAGATGCTATTGAAGAATTACATAAATCGTACAAATTAGGTGTAATTTCAGACGCCATTTTTAGTCCGGGTCGTGTATTAAGAGAATTATTGAAAGGAGAAGGCTTGCTCACCTATTTCGATCATTTTGTATTTTCTGATGAAATTGGCCATTCAAAACCTCAACCAATTGTATTTGAATCCGCTATTAAAAAATTTAACATTCATGCCACCGAGCTGATTCATATTGGCGATCGCGAGCACAACGATATCCTCGGACCGCAATATGTTGGGGCAAATGCTATATTATGTACCGCAGCAATAAACCGGGGGACTGAAAACACCCAAGCCATTGCCATTTTCAGCGACTACAAAGAGTTGCCATCTATCATTAAATCACTAAGTTGAAAGAATAAAAAGGCAAATAAAGAAAAATACCATATGCCAAAAAAGTTCGAATTGCATGCATGAGATAGGTTGCCTTTGACTCTCTATTAACAACAATATCAAAATAATCTTCAATGAGTAAAAAGTTAAAATTTCTAATCCTTGACGGATATTCCAAACCAAGCAGAGACCAGTTTATAGAATGTGGCGTCAGTCTTGCAGGAGAACTTTATTCTCAATTGCTTTTAAGACATTTACCTGATGCAGAATTTGACATTATTTATACCAGCGACCTTGAATCAAAGATTCCGGATGAAGAGGGTTTAAAAAAGTATGATGCGATCCTTTGGCCGGGGTGCAATCTTACGGTTTATCACGATGATGATGAGCGGGTTAGTAAAATGTTGAAACTTGCAAAGGCTGGATTTAAGGTTGGCTTGCCTCAATTTGGCAGTTGCTGGGCCGCACAATTGGCTGTGTATGCGGCCGGCGGAGAAGTTAAACCCAATCCCAAAGGAAGGGAAATGGGTGTTGCCCGAAAAATCTTTCTGACAGAAGCCGGGAAAAATCATCCCATGTATGAAGGGAAAAAAGAAGTATTTGATGGATTTATAAGTCATGATGACATGATTACAAAATTACCCAAGGGCTCAACCTGTCTTGCCTCAAATGACTTCACGCAAATACAGGCTGTTGAAGTAGTTCATGAGAATGGGACTTTCTGGTCTACGCAGTATCATCCCGAATATAATCTATACGAAATTGCCAGATTGATCATTGCCAGAGAAGAAAGATTAACCCGCGAAAAATATTTCAACAACCATGAGGATATGATAGAATATGTTGAAAATCTTGAAACAATTTACAGAGATCCATCCAGGAAGGATTTACGGTGGAAGTTGGGGATCGATGACGACCTTCTGTCTGACGATATCAGAGAATTGGAATTTGTAAATTGGCTGAAAAAGCAGGTTATTTCAAATCAAAGTTTAACATGATCAGTTCATTACGAATTATATAATACAAAAACGACGCCTAAATTTAGGTATTGAAGAGACAGTAAAAGTTTTAAAATCTCCTTTCTCCGTTTAAATTCTTTGCAAAATACTTTGTAAAAATGGCTGCATTACTAGAAAAATCTGAATATCGGAAATGGCAATACAGAATATTTTCAGCTACATGGCTTGCCTATATAGGTTATTACTTTGCCAGAAAAGCATATTTTGTTGTTAAAAGCGATATGGCTGATACCATGGGATTGGATGCCATTCATCTCGCGCACTTGGGAACGGCTTATCTAATATCTTATATGATAGGACAATACTCAAGCGCATATTTTGGGCGCCGGCTTGGGCCCAAATATCTGCTTATATTTGGAATGGGCATTTCTCTTGTTTGCAATATTGTATTTGGCGCTTCGAACTCTTACTGGACAATTATGCTTTTCCTGAGCATAAATGGTTTGGCTCAGGGTACCGGATGGCCAGGCTGTATCGGAAGTCTTGCATATTGGTTTAAAAGAAAACAACGGGGTACAGTTTTGGGTATTTGGTCTACATGCTACCAACTCGGTTCTATACTCGCGACATCCTTTGCAGCCTATATGTTAGGCCATTACGGATGGAGATGGTCCTTTTACGGGGCTTCCATGGTGATGTTGATTATCTGGACCGTTGTTTTGTACCTTCATCCAAATCGCCCGGAAGATGTTGGATTGAAACCTCTCTTTGATGAAGACGATGAAATTGTTGCTAAGACAGATGAAAAAGCGATTAAAAAAGCAGATGAAAATGGACTGGGTTGGAACCGGGAAGTGGTAATCACGGTCGTTATCATGGGTCTGATATACTTTGGCATTAAATTTCTAAGGTATGCACTCTGGAGCTGGGTTCCCTTCCTGTTAAATAAAAACTTCAACCTGGCAGGTGATGATTCGGGATATCTTTCAACCGTTTTCGATATTTTTGGGTTCGCCGGGGTTGTATTTGCCGGATTTGTATCAGACAGGCTGTTCAAAGGGAAAAGATCGCTGCTTTCCTTTATTATGTTGTTTCTGATGGCCTTATCTTTCGTACTCATGAACACGATGGGGTCTACAAGCCTGATGTATTTTACCATATCAATGGGAATGGCAGGTTTCATGCTTTATGGACCCGACTCGTTGATTTCAGGCGTTGGAGCTATTGATATAGGCACAAAAAAAGGAGCATTGGTAGCGGCTGGAATTATCAATGGAACCGGTTCCATCGGGCCTATTTTTCAGGAAGAAATTATTGGCTGGATGTATGAGAAATACAATCATGAATTAGGCCCTATTTTCATTTTGCTGGTTGTTGTTGCATCCATCACGGCATTCATAACATTGATCCTTTGGCTACGATCCAGAAATAGTATGGTTAAGCTTTAGTCTAAGGGAGATTTGTAATCCTTATATACCGATGGGGCTATTCCTGTTTGGCATATATAGAAAAGCACCCTGCAAAACCAATTCTGCAGGGTGCTTTGTTATTCGATTTAATTCAGGGTACTAGAGACTATCGCCAAAATCCTCACGGAATTTCGCAACCAGTTTGTCTACCCAGTCACCGATCGGTTTGAGTTTACCTACGAAGAAGCGGAGGACAGGTGGTTCTTCTATCCACTCAAGTCCGCCAATCAGGTGACGGTTGTCATACAGCCATTTGATCCGGTCTTCGGCATATTTGACCTGCGACAGGGTGAAAACCCGTCTGGGGAATGCAAGTCGGAGCAGTTCCACATCAGCCAGAATATCGTTTCCATCCGCATCACGGACGCTGGAGATCGTTCCACGTTCCATCCCCCTGATGCCAGAGGCAACGTAAAGTGCTGCTGCCAAAGCTCCTGCCGGATACTGGGACTGTGGAACATGGCTAATAAACTGCCCGGCATCGAGGTGGCAGCCCAAACCTCCTGATGGGGTGATCACAGGAATACCGCTTTTGTCTAAAGAATCAACCAAATATTTAATGAATTGTGGTGAATGGCTGATCACATCGAAATCCAGTGATTCATACAATCCGACTGCCATGGCTTCAATTTCACGGACACTCATACCTCCATAAGTAAGGAATCCTTCGAAAAGCGGCACCCAGTCGCGCATCATCATATAGATGCTGTGATCGTTGGTGCAGATACCTCCACCGCGTGTACAGCTCACTTTCCGTCCGGAGAAATAGGAGAAATCAGTGTAGCTCATCATCTCGTGCATGATATCCTTTAGGGAAACATCCTGGTAACCCTCTTCCCGGATTTTGATAAAATAGAGGTTCTCATTGATAAGACTTGTGTCCATCAGCACCTTGATCCCATGTTTTTTCGCGATAGCCGAAACTTCACGAAGGTTTTGCATGGAGAATGGCTGGCCCCCAATCAGATTGGTTCCCGCCTCAAAACGGATAAAGGCCACATTTTCAGCACCCCATTTTTCAATCACCTTATTGAGCTTGCCAATGTCCATGTTCCCTTTGAAGGGGAAACTGCTCTTGGTTTTTAGTGCTTCATCGGTATAAATTTCCTCCACTACCCCACCACACATTTCAATATGAGCTTTGGTGGTTGTAAAGTGGTAGTTCATTGGGACAACTTTACCCGGTTGGATAAAAGTCTTGGATATAATGTGCTCTGCAGCACGACCCTGGTGAACAGGTAAAAAATATTTCTGGTTGAAAACCTCCAGAATGGCTTTTTCCAGCTTCGTATAACTTGCAGATCCTGCATAGGAATCATCCGCTACGCTCATGGCAGCTATCTGATTATCGCTCATAGCATTGGTGCCTGAATCGGTAAGCATATCCAGGAACACGTCCTTGTTCATGAGCAGAAAAGTATTGAATCCTGCACCGAAGATAGCATCCTTGCGCTCTTCGACAGGCAACAGGTTAAGTTTCTGAACTACACGTACTTTGTGCATTTCTAATGGAGTCACTTCGCCGCTGTAAAATTTCACGGTTTTTAGTTTTTCTGATTTTTCCATTGGTAAATTAAATTGGATTAATAATTTCTAATTATAAGTAAAAAGGTCCAAAAAAACCGATAATGAAACCAATACAGCAATCATCCTTTCGGTTAGTTTTATATGTTTTGCGAGTTTACAAATTAATTAATCCTCCGTCAACTATTTTAAATGTTATAGAACAGCTAAACAGTAATTTATATTGTATAAAAACAATCAGTCCAATAAAACCCGCAGTCATGTTTGGCATCCTGGTGCTGGAAAGTGTTCATTTTATTCAGAAAACCTGCATCCGGAACAATTCGTTATCTTTGGCAAACATTTTTCCTGAAAACCGTCTGCCAATTGGGCATACCGGTCAATTGCAACTTTCTATGATTCAATTTGATAAAACAGTTCTGAAAAATGGACTCCCTGTCATCGTCCATACAGACCGCAGTACGCCTTTCGTGGCAGTGAATGTTTGCTACAATGTGGGGTCCAGGCATGAAGATCCGAACCGCACAGGTTTTGCCCATCTGTTTGAGCATCTTACTTTTGCAGGGTCTGTCCATGTTCCTGATTTCGACACTGCCGTTCAACGTGCAGGAGGCGCCAACAACGCCTTCACATCCAACGACCTGACAAATTATTATATCACCTTGCCTGCCAACAACATAGAGACAGCCATGTGGCTTGAGTCAGACCGGATGCTGGGTCCGAAATTTTCCAAAAAAGGGCTTGACATTCAGAAAAAAGTGGTGATCGAAGAGTTCAGGCAACGAAACCTGAACAGACCATACGGTGATGTTTGGCACCTGTTGCGTGATCTTGCCTATAAAGTTCATCCATACCGCTGGCCTACTATTGGACTTGTTACTGAGCACATTGAGTCGGCAACACTCACGGATGTGAAAGATTTTTTCTTTCACCATTATGCACCAAACAATGCGGTATTGGTGATCAGCGGCAACATCTCTTCTGCTGAGGCTTTTAAGCTGACAGAAAAATGGTTTGGCGACATTCCTTCCAGGGAGATCGCACCCTATCGCGGACAAAAAGAGCCGGTTCAGGAAACCGACCGGGAAATTACCGTCTACCGGGATGTTCCTATCGACACCTTTTACGTTGCCTGGCATATGTGCGGACGAAAAGAAAAAGATTTTTATGTTCTTGACCTCCTGTCGGATATCCTTTCAAACGGCAGCTCATCAAGATTTGAAGTCAAACTTGTGAAGGAACAAAAACTTTTCACAGAAGCAGATGCCTACCTGTCGGGAGAAAATGAACCCGGACTCTTTGTTGCCACAGGCAAAGCTTCACCCGGGATTGATATGCACGTTGCCAGGGAAAAGATGTTGGAAGAGATCATGATGACAGCCGAAACATCCATTACAGCCTATGAACTGGAGAAAGTGAAGAACAGGGTCGAATCGGATCTCCTGCTAAACGAAATTGGGTACCTGGAGAAGGCAATCCAGCTAGCTTCGTTTGAAATTATGGGAGATGCAGCTGAGATCAACCAGCAAGGAAAACATTATCTGGATATTACCGCACACGACCTGCTTCAAACTGCAAGTCAGCTATTCCGAAAAGGGAACCGTAATACCCTGAACTACCTTTCCCTCCAAAATTCAAAAATAAATTATTAACAGATGGATTCATTCCGAAAAATAGCCCCTCCAGTACATTCTGTCGATAAAATAGATTTTATAGAACCGGAACACCGGCTGCTACCAGGTGGCACCTCTTTTTTTGCTTTGAATGGCGGGACTCAAGAGGTCGTAAAATTGGATTTTAGCTTCAAAGCAGGGACCTGGTATGAAGATTCCAAACTGGAAAGTTTGATGGCGACCTCTATGATCTCGGAGGGAACTACTGGTAAAACTGCCCGTGAGATTGCCGACAGGATTGACTTCTACGGAGCCCAGCTAAATTCTGTGCCCTATTACGACAATAATTATGTCTCCCTGTTGTCGCTGAAAAAACATCTCCCCCATCTGATTCCCCTGCTTGCAGAGATCATTCAGGATGCCTCATTCCCGGAAAATGAGTTTGAAATAATCAGGCAAAAACGCAAACAACGGGCACTTGTCGATGCAGAAAAAGTGGGATTGGTGACCCAGCGGGGTTTCATTCGATCGCTGATGGGTGGAGAACATCCTTATGCCCCTGTTGCAACTCCCGAATCTTATGACTTTGTGACCCTCGAAGGAGCAAAAAGCCATTACCTCCGGCACTATCACTCAGGAAATGCCACCCTGTTTGCCTCCGGCGATGTGGATGATGACGTTCTAAAAATGATTGAAGAAAACTTCGGCCCTGCCTGGGGTACTCCATACCCGTTCAAAAAAGACCAGATACAGGTTCAAAGTGCCCTGGAAAAAAGAGTCTTTATCGAGCGGGAGAATACCAACCAAAATGCAATTACCATTGGGAAAAGGGTACCCACCCAGCATCATCCGGACTCTGTCGGTTTAAAGCTGGTTACGACAATCTTTGGTGGATATTTCGGCTCCCGGCTCATGAGCAACCTGCGTGAAGAGAAGGGACTCACCTACGCAATTCATGCCTCAGTCGTCTCTTTTGTGAAAGATGCCATCTTTATGATTCACGCAGAAGTCACGGCCGAGAAAACAGAGGAAGCCATCAGGGAGATTTTCTATGAAATGCAACGTCTTCGGGTAGAGCTGGTACCTGAATCAGAGCTGCAACCGCTGCGCAGCTTTCTCCTTGGAAGGATGCTGGAAGATTTTGATGGTCCTTTTGCAAGGGCACAGAGTTTCTCCTCCTTGTATGAGGCAGAGCTGGATGTTGACTATTTCGGCAAAATTATCCACGCCATCAAAACCACTACCCCAGAACAGATCAGGGATCTTGCACATCTTTATCTGGATCCTGAAAGTATGTACACGGTAGCTGCCGGAAAAAAATAATTTCAACATTCTTTCCCTTGCCAGCTATCCTTGGCAATCATCAATTTATCAACCTTGGCGATAAACTCAAAATTTTTCAGTCCCCAGTTGGGACCAATAACCATACCAGCAGGTGCCGAACTAACAAATCGCTGGATGCTGACGGAAGGAGTCAGGTTTTCCAGAAACCGAACCACCAATTCTGCATATTGATCCAATTCGAAAAGATTATAGGCAGATGGATTATCCCTGTATTCCCTTGCCATTTGCGTACCCTTGTGTATCTGAAGCTGGTGCAGTTTGACGCTCTGAACCGGCAATGCTGAGATGGCTTTTGCATGTGCAATAAAATCCACATGATCTTCACCGGGAAGTCCCAGGATCAGATGAACACAATTGTCGAATTTTCTTGCCGCGATCCTGTGAATGGCTTCAATGGATTCCTGTGCGGTATGACCACGGCTAATGCGCCGGAGGGTCTCCTCCCTGAAACTCTCTACCCCCAACTCGATCGAGACGTAACACCGCTCTGAAAATTCCGTCAGCAGATTAAGCACTTCATCACTGAGGCAATCCGGTCGGGTGGCAATGACCAACCCGATTACCTCCGGATGACGCAGGGCTTCTTCATACGACTGGCGCAAAATATCGACAGGAGCATAGGTGTTGCTGTATGCCTGAAAATATGCCAGATAACGCATGGATGGATATTTCGCCGAAAAAAAAGCGATCCCTTTCACAACCTGGGCTGCAATATTTTGCTCGATGCGGCAATAATCCGGGTTAAAACTATTGTTATTGCAGTAAGTACAACCGCCTGCACCCTTTGAACCATCCCGATTAGGACAGGTAAAACCGGCATCCAGTGAAATTTTCTGGACACGACCCTCGAACCGCTCTCTGAAATAGGCAGAATAATCGTTGTATCGTTTGTCGCTCCCCCATGGAAATTTTCTTTGGTACATCCGAAATTATTTGGTTGCAAAATTAACAGAAGCATTGATTTTAATGAACAATTGAATGTGAATAAATTTATTCTGATTACAGAATCTAAATTTTTGGTTTGAACTTCATTTTATTATATTCATCCTGTCATAATCTGAAAATCGCAAACAATGTTCACAGCCAAAGACCAGGAACAAATCCTTGAACGGGGAAGCAATATTCCTGAAATCCTGAATCAGATATCCCACTTTAAAAAAGGATTCCCCTTCCTGAAAACCGTCGAGGCTGCAGGAATTGGAAACGGCATCATCCGTCTTACGGAGCAGGAGTGCAACAAACTCATCTCTTATTATGAGTCTCAGCTCGACAAGGGGATTATCCCCCTGAAATTCGTGCCTGCCTCAGGTGCAGCCAGCCGGATGTTTCAATCGCTGTTCTCATTTCAGGAGGAAGCCTCAACCAATGGGGAAGCCATGATAATCCTGGAGAAATCACAACACAAAAGTGTCAGACAGTTTTTTGACAGACTTGCAGATTTCGCATTTTCCCCTTCTGTATTGGAGAAATTGGGATCCCTCACCAATCCGGACGGAACAAAAAATTACCTCGGGATATTGCAGGCTATATTATCCCCGGAAGGGTTAAATTATGGCTTCCTTCCAAAAGGATTGCTCGATTTTCACCAATATTCAGGAATCAGCCGCACACCAGCGGAAGAACATCTGGTAGAGGGAGCACTTTACGGAACCGATACCTCTGGTGTGGTCAGGATTCATTTTACGGTTTCGCCCGAACACTTGCAGTTATTCAAGAAGAAATGCAGACATGCAGCAGAAATTTTCGAAAAAAGGTATGAGGTCAGATACGAGATCTCCTTTTCTGAACAGAAATCCTCTACAGATACCATCGCCGTCGATGAAAACAACCATCCATTTCGTGCTACCGACGGAAAACTGTTCTTTCGTCCGGGTGGCCATGGAGCTTTGCTGGAAAACCTGAACGATCTCCATGCAGATATTATCTTTGTTAAAAACATCGACAATGTTGTTCCAGACCGGCTGAAAGATGATACGATTAAATACAAAAAAGCACTGGCTGGCCTCCTGCTGGACCGTCAGCAACAGATCTTTAGCTATCTGCGTTTACTGGAACAGCCTGCTGATCAAATAAATAACGCCTTAATCAACGAGATGACCAGATACCTGGAAAATGAATTATCAACGATTATTGCAGGGAAAGCACTTTATCATGACAAACAATCTCATATTGATTATTTAATTTCCAAATTCAATCGTCCAATACGTGTCTGCGGCATGGTGAAGAATGAAGGAGAACCTGGTGGAGGGCCATTCTGGGCAATTCAGTCCGACGGCACCACCACCCTTCAGGTCGTAGAAAGCAGTCAGATTGATATGAAGGATCCGCAACAGGCTACAATCGCATCACGAGCAACCCATTTCAACCCTGTGGATCTGGTTTGCGGTGTTCGTAGTTACAAAGGAGAGAAATTTTTGCTCACGGAATTCAGTGATCCTGAAACAGGTTTTATCTCCTCCAAATCCAAAGATGGCAAACCACTTAAAGCTCAGGAATTGCCGGGGCTTTGGAATGGCGCCATGTCTGACTGGAATACGGTTTTTGCAGAGGTTCCACCAATCACTTTTAATCCGGTCAAGACAGTGAACGACCTTTTGAGAGCAGAGCATCAACCGCTTTAATCCATTTTTGATTACCTTTGTACCGATTTTAAGAAGAACGCCATGATGTGGGAAGAGTCCAGGGATAATTTCGAAAGCAAAGAATTTGCCGGTATATTGAAGCGCTACAAACAGATGCTGACAGAGCAGCGTACGGAGTTTTTTGATGTAGCCGATTTTGAATTTATTGCAGACCAATACATCGACAAAAGCCAGTTTTCCAATGCTTTGCAAGCTTGCGAAATAGCACTCAGACAGCACCCAAACTCCATCATCGTCAAGATAAAAAAGGCACAGATATTTCTCTCCCAGCTCAAACTTCAAAAGGCAGTCCATTTGCTGAATCAGCTGGAAGAACTGGAGCCTGCCAATCCGGATGTGATGATGATGCTTGGTACCTGCCACAACCTACAGGGCGAGCACAATCTGGCAACCGAATATTTCAAAAAAGCAGAGCAGAACGCTTTTGAGGAACGTGACGAATTACTTTACAATATAGGTATTTCCTTTATTCAAACCGGAGCCTACGAGGAGGCACTCATCTACCTCAATAAAGCACTCAGCGAAAATCCGGAGCATGAACCTGTGCTTTATGATATCGCATTCTGCTATGAGAAAGTGGGAAATGATGACAGCGCCATTGAATATTACAATAAATACCTGGATATTGATCCATATTCTGAATCAGCATGGTACAACCTGGGGATAATCTACAACCGTCAGGAAAATTATGCCATGGCAATAGATGCTTACGATTTTGCACTCGCAATTGACACGAACTATTCGGCGGCTATCTTCAACAAGGCCAATGCTTTGTCGGCCATCGAACGTTTTGAGGATTCCATCTCTGCCTATCACGATTACCTGAGAATTGATCCGGATTCTGTGGATGCTCATCTCTATTTGGCTGATTGTTATTTCCAGCTCGACGATTATGAAAATGCCGGACTGTATTACGACAAAACCATTGTGATGGAGCCTGATTGTTCGGATGGATGGTTTGGGGCGGGATTGGTCATGCTGATCAACAACAACCCAAAGGAGGCAGTTTTGCTGCTAACAAAATCTCTTAAAATAAATTCCGATTGTGCCGAATGCTGGAATGCTCTTGGCAAGGCGCATGCTGCACTAAATGAATTCAAAGAGGCTAAATCCGCCTATTTGAAAACACTTGAACTTGATGACGAAATACCTGAGTACTGGCTATCTTATGCAGACCTGATGTTTAACAACAACCTGTTTGGGGATGCTGCGAAAATACTGGAAGAGGCCGAAGCTTCTGAAGCTGCCTGTGCTGCCATCTCATACAGGCAGGCCGGGTTTTATATTTTCCTGAACAATTTTGAGTCTGCCAAAGTAAAACTGGAAAGTGCATTGACAGAAGATTTTCCTGCTCATATCGATTTTCTCGAGAATTTCCCGACTTTCCTGCTGATCGACTGGGTTACCGAAATGATAGCCAAATACAGATACCTGGGTGGTTCCTCAACGACGACATAACAACGGAGTACCAAATAAAACAATTCCGTCTCCTTCAGCAGCAAACAGCTTTTAAACCATGCAAAAATACGGTTTGGTCGGTTATCCGCTTTCTCATTCATTTTCGAAAAGATTTTTTACTGAACTTTTCTTAAACAATGCCATTGAGGCAGAATATCTCAATTTCGAAATCAGCGACCTGACTTTGCTGCCTGCAATTATCCATGAATTTCCGGAATTGGCAGGTTTCAACGTCACGATACCTCACAAGGGAGCTGTTATTCCATATCTCAATCATTGTGATGAGAAAGCAGCTGAAATCAAGGCCGTCAATACGGTGAAGATCAGTAGAAAAGATGATAAAATCGAGCTGACCGGTTACAATACCGATCTGACCGGATTTCGTGATTCACTGCTTCCCCTGTTAAAGCCCCACCACAAAAAAGCACTTGTATTGGGAACCGGCGGAGCATCAAAAGCGATTGTGGCCGTATTGAAGGAACTCTCCATTTCTACCCAGCTGGTCTCCAGGGAGGAAAAGAGTGTTAATGCCATCTCATACAGATATTTAACAAGAGATTTACTGGAAGAGTATACGGTAATTGTCAATACAACCCCGCTGGGTACTTTTCCAAAAACTGATGGATATCCGGATATACCCTATTCGTACCTGACTGATAAGCATCTTCTGTTTGACCTGGTTTACAATCCGGCTGTCACACAATTTCTGCAGAAAGGTGCAGAAAAGGGAGCAACCATCAAGAACGGCCTCGAAATGCTGGAGTTGCAGGCATTGGCGGCATGGCGAATCTGGACGGAGTGACGGATGGATGGAGAAGACGGAGTGATGGAGGGACGGAGAGACGGCACAATTATTTTGAAAGCAGATACTTATTTGTGCTTCATCTGTATAATTTGTGTAGTCTGTGGTAAGGAGCTGTGTTATTTGTGTCCTTGGTGTTACAGGTTTTAATCTGTGAAATCTGTGGTAAGGGTGGGATAACCTATATCGACTAAAAAAAGTCCTTTTGCGGCTACACTGGCACCGGCACAGTTCCTGTCTCTTTTTTCGATGACAGAGTAAAAATCCGCGATGGTAATTTTTTCCAAACCAACTTCCAATAGTGTTCCCACAATAGCCCTGACCATATTACGCAGGAATCGATCTGCGCGAATAGTAAAAACAAGCTGATTCCCAATTTCTTCCCATATAGCTTGGGAAACAATACAATTGTTGGTTTTCACATCACTGCCCAGCTTGCTGAAACTGGTAAAATCGGAGGTTTCAATAAGTATTTGTGCAGCCTCATTCATCAATGCCACATTTAACCTCCTGCTCTCTTTTTCGGAATAGGCAAAAGTGAAAGGATCCTTGTTCCTTGACAAGTAATATTTATATTCCCTGTAAATAGCATGGAACCGTGCATGTGCATCATCCCTGACCCTGAATATTTTCTGAACGGCAATATCAAACGGCAACAAGCAATTGAGTTTGAAGAGCATATTCTCATCAGTCATACCTGGGTGATTACTGTCAAAATGCGCGTAATAACAAGCTGCATGTACACCAGTATCTGTTCGCCCTGCTCCCACAACTTCAATGGGTTCATGCGCAATCACAGCCAGCGCTTTTTCAACCTCAGCCTGAACAGAGCGGGCATTTTTCTGTATCTGCCAGCCATGGTAGCGGGTTCCATCATACGAAAGCTGAATAAAATACCTCATATAACCCCAAATTGCACAAATAAATACAAATATAACCCCTCCATCCAACAAATGGACATAAATAAAGCATCTCATACCACAAATTGCACAAATGGACACAAATGGTTTCGTGCAATTTATGTAATCAGGAGTTGGGTCGGGGTAAAATTTGTGTTAATTTGCACAATCAAACCTGGTTAACATTTTTTAATAATTTCTTGAATTCATTAATGGTTCAAAAGACTATTTTCGTAACCGTTTTAACAATAAAAATATACATTCATCCTTAAGATTATGGAGCAAAAAGTAGATATTCGGGAGTTGAACGAACGAATTCAACGTGAAAGTTCGTTTGTAGATCTCATCTCCATGGAGATGAACAAGGTCATTGTAGGACAGAAACATTTGGTTGAGAGTTTACTGATCGGGTTGTTGTCGGATGGACACATCTTGCTGGAGGGGGTTCCTGGACTGGCAAAAACACTTGCCATCAACACCCTGGCACAAACTATTGATGCGAAATTTGCGCGAATTCAATTTACCCCCGACCTTCTCCCGGCAGACTTGCTAGGCACGATGATATATAGCCAGAAGAAAGAGGAGTTCATGGTTAGAAAAGGTCCCATCTTCACCAATTTTGTATTGGCAGATGAGATCAACCGTGCACCGGCAAAAGTCCAGTCAGCCCTTCTTGAAGCAATGCAGGAGCGTCAGATCACCATCAGCGACCATACCTACAAATTGGATCGGCTTTTCCTGGTTATGGCCACGCAGAACCCCATCGAACAGGAGGGGACATACCGCTTGCCCGAAGCACAAGTCGACCGTTTTATGTTGAAGGTAGTATTGAATTATCCAAAAAAAGAGGAGGAGAAGCTGATCATTCAGCTCAATCTTCTGAAACAGTTTCCTAGAGCCAGCGCTGTTGTATCTCCAGCCGACATTGTTCGTGCAAGGGAGGTTGTTAAAGAGGTTTACATGGATGAAAAGATTCAGAAATACATCATAGACATTGTTTTTGCTACCCGTGAACCTGCTGAACATGGACTGGCAAAATTCAAAGAGATGATTACCTATGGGGCATCTCCCCGTGCCTCTATTAGTTTGGCACAGGCTTCAAAAGCATACGCATTCATCAAAAGGCGCGGATATGTTATTCCCGAAGACATCCGGGCTGTTTGCCACGACGTTTTACGTCACCGTATCGGCTTAAGTTACGAAGCTGAAGCCAATAACCTGACCGCAGAAGAGATTATCAGTGAAATCCTCAATACAGTTGAAGTACCCTAAGTACTTCTCATTAGTATCGCATATGTTAAAATAGCACAAGTGGAAGCAACTGAACTATTAAAAAGAGTCAGAAAAATTGAGATAAAAACCAGAGGGCTTTCCCGGAACATCTTCGCGGGTGAATACCACAGTGCCTTCAAGGGTCGAGGTATGGCTTTCAGTGAAGTTCGGGAGTACCAGTTTGGCGATGATATCCGGAATATTGATTGGAACGTTACAGCTCGTTACAGCCACCCATTCGTCAAAATTTTTGAAGAGGAACGGGAGTTGACTGTAATGTTGCTGATCGACGTAAGCGGATCAAACGATTTTGGAACTGTTGGAAGGCTCAAGCAGGAACTGATTACTGAGATAGCTGCTATTCTCTCTTTTTCGGCGATTTCCAATAATGACAAAATTGGAGTGATCTTTTTCTCCGACCGGATCGAAAAATTCATCCCTCCAAAAAAGGGACGCACCCATACATTGAGGATTATACGCGAATTGATCGAGTTTAAGGGAGAATCCAAAAAAACAAATCTTCCCCTGGCATTGCAATACCTGACCAACGCCATGAAAAGACATGTAACAGCTTTCCTTATCTCTGACTTCATGGATCAAAAAACCGGCCTTGAGCAGGCTATATCTATTGCAAACAACAAACATGACCTTGTAGCACTGCATATCTTCGATGAACGCGAGGCTGAAATGCCTTCAATCGGAATGATTAAACTTAAAGATGCCGAAACTGGTGAATATATGTGGGTCGACACCTCAAGCAGTTCCGTTCGGAAAACTTATCTATACCATTGGCTGAACGCTAAAAAAGAAATGGAAACCCTATTGAAGAAAACCGGAATTGACTACGTAAGCATCAGTACCCGTGAGGATTATGTAAAATCATTGGTCTCACTTTTCAAAAAAAGAGAACACAAACTTTGATCTGGATTATGTTAAAACTGAAATATCTTCTTCTCATGCTGATTCCCTTGTGTGTACTTAATCCTGTCCTTGCTCAGCAAGTTAAGGTGAGTGCATCGCTGGAAAGGGATTCCATCTGGTTGGGGGATCAGATCAGGATGATTCTTGTAGCAGAATATCCTGAGGGAGTAAAACTTACTTTCCCGGAACCGAAGGATAGTCTGGGATATGGCGTTGAAGTGCTGTCCAGGTCCGCCAGAGACTCCTCCAGGATTGGCGGCGGACTGATACAGATGCGTCAAAGCTATGTAATTACAGCTTTCGACAGTGGTCCTCATCCTATTAAACCATTTTTATTTGCAGGCCAGGCCAACAACAGGGCTGACACCGTGCGAAGCAATGCGCTCTCCTTGTTTGTAAAGGTTCCGGATGTGGATCTTAAAAAAGGCTTTGCCGATATCAAAAAACCTTACAAAGCACCTGTTACTTTCAAAGAAGTTGCTCCCTGGATACTGGGAATTATCCTAATTGCATCCATTGTCTTTTTAATTTTGTATGCCATCAACCGGAGGAGGAAAAACATCCCACTGTTCACCATGCCTGCAAAACCCAAATTGCCTCCACATGTTGTTGCACTGAGTGAACTGGATAAGCTCAAAGAAGAACAGCTCTGGCAGCAAGATAAAGTAAAGGATTATTATACCCGTCTCACAGACATCATCAGGACATACCTGGAAGAACGCTACGAAGTTCCTGCCATGGAACAGACCACGCAGGAAATTCTGTCCCAGTTTAAGGGAGAAACCACCCAAATAAAGGGCAAACTCTATTCCGGTCTTCAGAAAACCCTGGATATCGCCGATCTTGTCAAATTCGCGAAAAGTACTCCATTGCCGGACGAAAACCATTTTGTGATGGTACATGCTTATTCATTGGTCGAGGAGACCAAGCCAGAAACATTGGAAACTGTCAAAAAACAGACTCTTCCAAATACAGAAACATCTGTTGAAAAAATTATTTCAGGTCCAAACGAAATTGAAAAGCAGTCATGAGCAACATTACATTTGCACGTCCTGAATATTTTTACCTGCTCCTTGTCCTGCTACCTTTGATTGGCTGGTACATATGGAAGCAGAATAAATCCAGCGCAAGTTTGCAAATCTCATCCATAACGCCTTTCAAAGACGCTCCAAAAACATGGAAACACTACCTGCGTCATGCCATTTTTGTAATGCAACTGGTTATTTTATCCCTGCTGATTGCTGCTATGGCCAAACCACAGTCATCGAGTAGCTGGCGTAACCAGACCATCCAAGGTATCGACATTGTCATCGCTCTCGATATTTCAGGTTCCATGCTTGCCCGGGATTTTCAACCAGACCGGCTGGAGGCAGCTAAAAATGTGGCCAGCGAATTTATTGCAGGAAGAGAATTTGACAGGATGGGCCTGGTAATCTTTTCTGCCGAAAGTTTTACCCAATGCCCTTTGACAACCGACCGGGCTGTTTTGCTAAATCTCTTTCGAAACATCGAAAGTGGCATGATAGAGGATGGCACAGCTATTGGTCTCGGTTTGGCCAATGCCGTGTCCAGATTAAAAGACAGTGAAGCCAAAAGTAAAGTGATCATTCTTCTGACAGACGGTGAAAACAACCGAGGCGAGATCGCACCGATCACTGCTGCCGAAATAGCAAAAACTTTTGGAATAAGGGTCTATACCATCGGAATAGGCTCCATCGGAACGGCTCCTTTCCCTGTACAGACCCCGTTTGGAATCCAGATGAGAGATATTGAAGTAAAAATTGATGAAAAAACCCTTCAGACAATTGCCAATCTGACAGACGGAAAATATTTCAGGGCTACCAATAATTTGAAACTTGCCGAAATCTACAAAGAGATTGACATGCTGGAAAAATCAAAAATAGACAGCAAGGAGTTGAGTTCAAAAACCGAAGAGTACAAGAAGTATACCTTACCGGCTCTTCTTTTGGCGCTGTTTATACTTTTTCTTCAATTAACCTATTTTAGAAAATTGCCATAACGCACTGAAAATTAATTTATATGGATTCCTTCAGATTCGCTCATCCCGAATATTTCTTTATCCTTATGGTTCTCCCTGTGTTGGTGTTCCTTTTTCTCTTAAACAGGTTCCTTCGTATCAAAAGATTAAAAAGTTTTGGAGAACGGGAATTACTGGAACAATTGATGCCGAGTATATCTGCCGGCAGACCTGTAATTAAATTTATTGTCTGGCTTCTTGCCATTACCTGCCTGATCACTGCACTGGCGCAGCCACAGTTTGGATCAAAACTGACCCTCACCAAGCGGAAAGGAGTAGAGCTGATTATCGCGCTGGACGTATCAAACAGCATGAAAGCACAGGATATCAAGCCAAACAGGCTGGAAAGGGCGAAACGCGCAATTGCCAAATTGACAGACAGGCTTAAAAACGATAAAATCGGATTGGTGGTTTTCGCCGGCCAGGCCTACGTTCAGCTTCCAATTACCTCCGATTATACCTCCGCAAAATTATTTCTGGAATCGATAACCACGGATGTTGTGCCAGTTCAGGGTACAGCCATCGGTGCTTCCATCGAGATGGGCATGAAATCATTCTCTCCAAACTTCCAGGGAAGTAAAGCAATTATTGTTATCACCGACGGCGAAAATCACGAAGATGATGCTGTGGGTATGGCAACAAAGGCGAAGGAAAAGGGAATCATCGTTCACACCATCGGTATGGGTCTGCCACAGGGTGCGCCCATTCCCATAACGGAAGGAAGCAGCGACTTTCTGAAAGACAAATCCGGTAGTATCGTTGTAACCAAACTGGATGAGTCAATGCTTTCGAGGATTGCCGAAGCCGGAGGAGGTTCCTATATCCGCGCCAATAATGCGGAGGTAGGCCTCAACAATCTTTTCAATGAAATCGAAAAGATGCAAAAAACTGAGATGGAATCCAGGGAGTATTCTGAATACAACGACCAGTTTCCACTCTTCCTCGCTTTGGCATTCTTTTTGATCCTTTTAGATTTCATTATCCTGGACCGGAAAAACAAGTTTTTGAGAAACTTCAGGTTATTTGGAACCAAAAAACTATCGACATGAAGAGATATATTTTAATAATCGTTGTAATCCTCCTCTTCCCTGCTTTGCTTGCCAATGCCCAGAAGGAACGCAAATACATCAGAGAGGGTAATGAATGGTTTGAAACCGGACTAAAAGATACGGCCAAACTCGACACAGTCAGTTTTGGTAAGGCCGAAGTGGCTTACCGAAGGGCACTTGAGTTAAAACCAGACAACCGTCAGTGGCAATTCAATCTGGCTGACGCACTCTACAAGCAAAAGAAGGCAGAAGAATCAGCGAAAGAGTTTGAAAATATTGCTGAAAAAGTGCCACTACCGGTCGACAAATCCAAGGCTTTTTACAATATGGGGAACTCCTACCTTGTTCAGAAAAAATTGGATGAGAGTATTGTGAACTATAAAAAATCTCTACGCATTACCCCCGACGATCCGGAAACCAAATACAACCTCGCCTATGCCATGAAGATGAAGAAGGAAGAAGAGAAGAGAAAACAGGATAAGGATAAAGACAAGGATAAAGACAAGAACAAGGATCAGGATAAGAACAAGGACCAGAACAAGGATCAGGATAAACAAAAACAAAATCAGGACCAAAACAAGGATCAACAAAAAAATCAGCAACAACAGAAGGAACAACCCAACAAAATTTCTAAACAAAATGCAGAACAGATGCTTCAGGCCTTAGAAAATGACGAAAAGCAGACACAGGAAAAAGTAAAGAAGGCCCAGGCATTGAAGGCAGAAAAAAGAAATGTTGAAAAAAATTGGTGAAAGAAAGATAAAATTTAGATTTACAGACATGCTTTTTAGAACATTAAAACTCATATTCATTTGCCTCCTTATCGCACTGCCGGGATGGGCAGCCGAAAAGGTTATTTTTACCATGGAGGTACCTCAGGTAGTTGAGCTGGGTGAGCAATTCAGACTTGCCTTTTCGGTAAATTCAAAAGGACAGAATCTCAAACTTCCTGATCTGAGCGATTTTGATGTACTGATGGGGCCATCCACCTCTCAAAGCACCTCTTTCCAGATTATCAACGGAGTTAGTTCTCAGGCTGTTTCTTTCTCTTATCTTTATGTGCTGCGCGCTAAAAAAGAGGGTAGATTTAATGTCGGCCCCGGGACCATTACGGTTGACGGTACCGAGTTCAAATCGAACGCTCAATCCATTGAAGTTGTAAAAGGCTCTGCAAAACCATCGTCCGGCGGAGTGGACGAACCTACTTCAACACCCGGAACAATTCCTAAAAATGACCTTTTTGTAAAGCTTATCCTCGATAAACGTTCGCTTTTTAAAGGAGAACACCTTACTGCAACAATCAAAATATATTCCAAAGTCAACCTGAATGGATTTGAAGATATTTCCATTCCCAACTTTGAAGGATTCTGGTCTCAGGATATCCAGTTGCCACAACAAATATCCCTGCAGAGGGAGACATTCAATGGCGAGATCTACAACGTTGGCACCCTGAAAAAGACCCTGCTCTTCCCTCAGCAAACAGGCAATATCTCCATCGGCTCTGTGAAGATCGATTGCATCGTTCAGCAGCGGGTCAAGAAATCACAAAGTATGTTTGACGATTTCTTCGACTCCTTTGCCAATATTAAAGCAACAATTGTCAGTGATCCGGTCTCTGTCAATGTGTCTCCACTTACAACTCCTCCTGCAGAATTTTCAGGTGCAGTTGGTAAATTTAACATCAGCTCCTCCATTACGGCAATGAATGTCAGGGAGAACGATGCAATCACCATCAAACTCGACGTTACAGGTAACGGAAACATCAAACTGATCAATCCTCCAAAAATAAGCTTTCCTGCCGATTTCGAGGTCTATGATCCCAAAACCAACAGTAATTTCAATGCTTCCGAACAGGGATTAAACGGAGAAATCACCTTCGAATATCTTTTTCTGCCCCGCTTTGCAGGAACCTATACCATTCCGGCGGTCAGTTTTGTTTATTTTGACACCGATTCAAAAAAATATGTTACAAAAAAGACCGAAGAGTACCATATTAAAGTTGAAAAAGGAGACGGGACACATGCACAAACAGTCAATGCTGTTGCCAAAGAGGATTTGAAGCAAATAGGATCCGATATACGCTTCATCAAAACCAACCCACCACTTCTGCAACCGAAAGGATATACTTTCTTTGGTTCTTTTGCCTTTTACATGCTTTACCTTGGAGGAATGCTCACCTTGTTAACCATCTATCTGCTCAACCAGAAAAGGATCAGGGAGAATGCCAATGTTGCCCGGCTGAAAAACAAAAAGGCCAGTAAAGTAGCCTTGAAAAGGCTCAAAGAGGCAAACGGGTACCTCCGTTCCGGTTCCAACGAGAAATTCTACGAATCCGTTACGCGGGCTTTCTGGGGTTACCTAAGCGACAAGTTAACCATACCCGCTTCTGAACTATCCAGAGACAAAGCATCCGACGAGTTAACCAGACATCAGGTATCTACAAAAATTATCGAACGCTTTGTGGAAATCCTCGACACTTGCGAATTTGCACGTTTTGCTCCGGGGGGTGGTTCGGCCAAGATGTACGAATTATTTGAAGAAGCAACCGAGGTTATGTCGGTGATGGAGAAAGAGATAAAATAACAAGGTAATCAAAATGAGAAATTTCATTCAAAAATATTTATTTATTCTGCTCTTTTTTAGCAGTCTGGAAGGGACCAATGCACAGTCCTCCGCTTTACTGGATTCGATTGCCAAAGGCAATCAGCTTTATACTTCTGCTAAATTTGGAGAGGCAGCAAAAACTTATGAAGGTGTTATTGCAAAAGGGTATGAATCATTTGAGCTCTATTACAACCTCGGAAATGCGCTGTACAAATCCAATAATATCACTTTTGCCATTCTCAACTACGAACGGGCACTGAAGCTCTCACCAAAGAACGAAGATGCCTTTTTCAATCTCGAAATGGCAAAAAAACAGGTGGTTGATAACATTGATCTTCTTCCTGAACCTGGCTTTATACGGTGGTGGCACGAATTGATAAACGCACGACCAGCTGATACATGGGGAAGCCATTCATTGATAAGCTTTTTCGTCTTTTTGCTGCTGATTGCCCTTTTTCTCTTCGCCACGACCATTCGTAATAAACAACTTACTTTTTGGTTTGCAGTAATCGCACTAACCTATAGCCTGCTAACCTTCTCCTTCGGATCAAGTCAGCGCAGCAAATTGGTTAACCACTACAGCGCGGTGATCACAGAACGGAGTGTTCGCATGAAAGGATCACCCAGCGAAACAGGGACTGAACTTTTTATCCTGCACGAAGGCCTCAGTGTTCAAATCACCGACAAACTTGGCGAGTGGATCGAAATCAGACTTGCTGATGGCAACAAGGGCTGGGTGAAGGAGAGTGTGCTGATCAGAATATAAGAAAGAAGGGAGACGGCAAAACATCAGTCTCTCCCGCGAATCTAAATAGTTTCATCATGATTAAATACATCGATCTCTCTCATCCAATCTCTGACGGCATGCCTTGTTATCCCGGTGACATTCCTGTTTCGCTCAAACAGATTGCGTCCTTTCAGGATGACGGGCATAACAATTTTATACTCTCTACAGGAATGCATGCTGGTACCCATATCGATGGACTTATGCACCTGACCTCCTACCTTACCAGAATCGCTGATCTCCCTTTAGAATTATTTGCCGGGAATGGCTTTCTAATCAATGTTTCAGGACAAAAAATCATCGACCTTCCCGAATCAGCTTTCGACAAGCTTTTACCTGGCTCTGTCGTTCTTTTTTACACTGGCTTTGATATATACTTTTCACAAAAAGCATATTATCTTTCCTATCCTGAATTGAGTGAATCAACAGCCAATATTCTGGTGAAAAAACAGGCAAAAATAGTTGGCATGGATTCCCCTTCTCCCGATTACGCACCATTCAATATTCATAACATATTACTAAACAACAATATACTTATAATTGAAAATCTCACCAATTTATCAGCCCTTCTCCCCTACCAGGAATTTGAACTATTTGCTTTCCCGCTGAGACTGGAAGCCGATAGTTCCCCGGTGAGAGTAGTGGCTAGGATTGAAAGCTAAAAGCTGTTAGCTCGCTGCTTTTGGCTTGCAGAAAAGAAGGAACGTGGCTAATCCAAAATCTGAAATCTGAAACATTTACCAACTTATGAAAAATCTGAAATTATTCTTGCTTTTGATGACTACATTTCTGACCGTAACAACCTATGGTCAACCCTGGAAACCTGCCGGCGATCATATTTTAACCAAATGGGCGGAACAAGTAAATCCCCAAAATCCATTGGATAATTACCCGAGACCCGTTATGGTTCGAAATAATTGGTCAAATCTCAACGGACTCTGGGACTATGCCATCCTGGCCAAAGGGAACGGTCTTCCATCGCGCTTTGACGGAAAAATCCTGGTCCCCTTTGCCATCGAATCAAGCTTGTCGGGTGTCCAAAAAACCGTCGGTCAGTTCAATGAACTCTGGTACCAGCGCAATTTCACCATACCAGCAGCCTGGAAAACCAAAAAGATCCTGCTTAACTTTGGAGCCGTTGATTGGAAAGCCGACATTTGGATCAATGACATCAAAGCAGGCAGTCACCAGGGTGGTTACACTGCATTCAATATTGATATTACCCCGCTTCTCACCAAGGGTGAGCAGAAAATAACGGTACGCGTCTGGGATCCAACAGATAAAGGGTTTCAGCCCAGGGGCAAACAGGTAGAGAATCCCCGTGGAATCTGGTATACGGCTGTTACCGGAATCTGGCAAACAGTCTGGATGGAAGGAGTAGGTGTTGATTATTTTACCTCTGTTAAATCTATTCCTGATATCGACAATAAAACGTTAACCATATCAGCGACTCCCTCCGAAAAAAAAGCAGGTGATATCATTGAAGTAAAAGTTCTGGACGAAGGGAAAACAATTGGATCCGGAAAATCTGCTGCGGGGGAAGAGGTACTGGTTTCGCTCTCCGAAATGAAATTATGGAGTCCCGAAACGCCGTTTCTTTACGATCTTGAAATATCGCTGACAAGAAACGGGAAGGTCCTCGACCAGGTAAAGAGCTATGTGGGAATGCGCAAAATATCAACAAAAAGGGATGCAGGCGGTATCGTAAGGCTGCAACTTAACAACAAGGATTATTTTCAGTTCGGGCCCCTGGACCAGGGATGGTGGCCCGATGGCCTTTATACTGCACCCACGGATGAAGCATTGCTTTATGATATCAAAAAAACAAAGGATTTTGGATTCAATATGATTCGCAAACATGTCAAAGTAGAGCCCGCCAGATGGTATTACCATTGCGACAAAGAGGGTATCCTGGTTTGGCAGGATATGCCGAGTGGGGGCGAGAGTCCGCAGTGGCAGCAACGCAACTACTTCAATGGCAAAGAGCTTGAAAGGAGCCAGGAATCTGAAGAGAACTTTGGAGCCGAATGGAAGACAATCATCGACCAGCATATTTCAAATCCATGCATCGTAACATGGGTACCGTTCAACGAAGCGTGGGGACAGTTTAAAACAGAGGATATCACTGCATGGGTCAAGAGATACGATCCATCACGTTTGGTGAACAGTGCCAGTGGAGGAAATTTCTATCCTGTGGGCGACATGTTGGATATCCACAACTACCCTGCACCGGAATTTGCCATGTACGATGGGAAAAGAGCCTGTGTTTTGGGAGAATATGGTGGCATCGGACTTCCAACAGAAAATCATCTCTGGGTAAACGAAAAAAACTGGGGTTATGTTCAGTACAAAACATCAGAGGAGGCCACCAATGCCTATGTTGAATTGGCTGAAAAACTTAAAGTGCTGATCCCACGCGGATTCTCAGCAGCAGTCTATACCCAGACTACCGATGTGGAGATGGAAATCAATGGGCTAATGACCTATGACCGTAAGGTGATCAAGATGGATGAGACCCGAATCGCCAAGGTGAATAGGGAGATTTGCAACTCCCTGAAATAAGAATACTAAATCCCTTTCATCGAAAACGCAATCCGCTTCCTTGCAACATCAATCTCTGTTACCCGAACCTTCACATGCTGCTGTAATTTGACGATTTCGGAAGGATCGCTGATAAATCTGTCTGCCATCTCACTGATGTGAACCAGTCCATCCTGTTTGATCCCTACATCAACAAAAGCTCCAAAGCGTGTGATGTTGGTAACAATGCCAGGAAGAACCATCCCCGGTAAAAGATCCTGCATGGAAAAGACTCCATCGGCAAACTCAAAGTGTTTGATTCCTGCCCGCGGATCGCGTCCCGGTTTGGCAAGTTCAGTGAGAATATCTGTGAGTGTTGGAATTCCCACCTCCTTACTGACATACCGGGCTAAATCAATTTTTGAGGCTAACTGCTCTGTCCCGATTAATCCAGCAAGAGGGCTTCCAAGGTCGGAGGCAATTTTCTCAACCAGTTTATAGCGCTCAGGATGTACCGCCGAATTGTCGAGCGGATTTTGGCCCCCCGGGATCCGAAGAAAACCGGCACATTGCTCGTAGGCTTTCGGTCCCATGCGCGGGACTTTGCGCAAGACTTCCCGTGAGTTAAAAGGACCGTTCTCCCTGCGATATTCAACAATGTTCTGCGCAAGGGTGGCATTGAGACCTGAAACATAATTCAGCAAATGACTGCTGGCAGTATTCAGGTCAACTCCTACTTTATTTACACAAGATTCGACTGATAATTCAAGTGAGTTCTGAAGCAATTTCTGATCAACATCGTGTTGGTACTGTCCTACGCCAATAGCTTTTGGATCAATCTTCACCAGTTCCGCCAGCGGATCCATCAACCTCCGGCCAATAGAAATGGCGCCCCTCACAGTCACATCATACTGTGGAAATTCGTCGCGGGCAATCTTCGAAGCAGAATAGACAGAAGCTCCATCTTCACTTACCACAAATACCTGCAAATCACGGTCAAACCGCATTCTTTTAAAGAAACTTTCGGTCTCCCTGCTGGCCGTCCCATCACCTATTGCAATTGCTTCAATTTTATAACTACCAACCAGTGAACTAATTTTTCGCATGGCCTGATTGATCTCCGACTGGGGTGGATGAGGATAGATCGTTTCATTATGCAACAGGTTGCCTTGTGCATCCAGACATACCACTTTGCAACCGGACCGGTATCCAGGATCAATGCCCATGACACGTTTCTGTCCGAGAGGAGGTGCCAGCAGCAACTGTCTGAGATTCTCAGTAAACACCCTGATAGCCTCCTGATCTGCCAATTGCTTTGAATTGTTGAAAAATTCAGTCTCCATCGATGGAGCAAGCAGTCGCTTGTATGCATCCCGAACGGCCATTGCTACCTGTTCACTGCTCTTATTACCTGAAATAACGAAATAATTTTCCAGCCGTTCAACCGTGCGCTCATCGTCCGGGGAGATAGAAAGTTTCAGAAAACCCTCCTTTTCTCCCCTCCTCATGGCCAGCAGCCTGTGCGAAGGACAACGGTTCAACGATTCAGAAGAGTCGAAATAATCCCGGTATTTGGCACCCTCCTCTTCTTTCCCTTTGGCCACCCGGGAAAATATAACTGCCTCTCTCACAAAGCAGTTCCTGACAATATTTCGGGCACGATTGTGTTCATTCACTATTTCTGCAATAATATCCCTGGCACCTGCCAAAGCCTCCTCCACAGTTGGAACCTGATCGCTTCGAAAATGGATGGCCCTGGTATCCGGATCTTTTTCTATTTGTGTCATGAGAATTTCTGCCAGAGGCCCAAGCCCTTTTTCTCTGGCAATGATGGCACGGGTTCTTCTTTTGGGTTTGAAGGGAAGGTAAATATCCTCAAGTTCGTTAAGCTGAAAACAATTTTCTATAATATTCTGCAGCTCAGGGGTCAGCACATTCTGTTCGGAGAGAGACTTCAGTATTGTCTCTTTCCGTTTCTCAATCTCGCCCAGACGATCGTCCTGCTCTTTGATACTTGCAAGTACAACTTCATCAAGGCTACCAGTCATCTCCTTGCGGTATCTGGCTACAAAAGGGATAGTAGCACCTTCATTAAATAGAGTTATGACACTGATTATTTGATATTTATCCACTCCTACAGTGTCGGCAATTAATTGAAGAATCTTTTCTTTTCTCATCGTTGCAAAGCTAGAAGATTCCTGTTTATACCTGATAGGTTTTAGAAACCTGTCAGGTATATTTTTTATTCCATCGTATCCTTGGCCTCTTGATCTGTCTGATCCTCCTGCCAATCATTGTCATCAGCATCACCCTCGCTATCCTCTTCCAATAGAACATCTTCCGGAGCCGGACTTCTATATATGAATGCCAGGCCAAATCCGGATAAGGCCCCCCAAAGGTGTGATTCCCACGAAACTTCCGGTTTTACCGGAAAGATACCCCAGAGCAATCCGCCATAAAAAAAGGCCACAATCAGGGATATCGTCAGCAGCCGGGTATTATGACTTAAAACCCCACCCAAAAAAAGAAACGCGGATAGACCATAAATAAGACCGCTTGCTCCGATATGCCATGCGTCACGTCCACCCAGCCATACAAAGAATCCCGAAAAGAGGTAAATCAAGATAAAAATGAGGTAGGAGGATTTCCTGTAGAAGAAAAATAACGAAAAAGTAAGTATTAACAAGGGAAAGGTATTCGCTGCCAAATGTTCAAAACTACTATGTATCAGAGGCGAAAAGAAAATTCCGAATAATCCTTCCGGAACTCTTGGACGTATTCCCCACCCGGTAAAATCGAGGGTGTATTCAAATTCAACTAACTTAATCAGCCATAAACCGATTACCAGAACAGCGGAAATAAAGAAAGAATGGAGACCAATTCGCTTTTCAATGTTATATTGCTCTTGGGGATTACCGGCGGGATAATATCTTGATAGGAGCGACATCTTCTAAAATATTTTGCATATAAACTGATTCAGTCTCCAAATATAAGGGATTTACCCAAATTGAAAAAACACTTTTAACTGTCCAAAAGATTTGCAATCCGATTTCATTGCAGTCTGAATATTCCCGTATAATGGGAAAAATGATTGCATAAAAAAAATCGCCTCTTAGCAGGCACAAGCAAAAATCAGGACTAAACACCAGTATTTGAGCGGCTACTATTTAAATTCGGATTAAATAATCAAATAAAAAATTGGATACATCAATAGATTAACAATTATTTGCAATAGTTTTAGTATGTTTATGGATTCAAACCTTTCAAAAAAAACCTATGACTATAAAACGAATCCTGGTCGCAGAAGATAATAAACTCATCCAGGAAACTCTCGTATTCAAGCTTCACAAAGATGGCTATGAGGTTGTAAAAGCAATTGACGGAAAGGAATGTCTTGAACACCTGAAGAGTGATAAATTTGACCTGCTTATTACTGACCTTTATATGCCATTTTTCAGTGGGCATGAGATTATTGCAATGGTCAGATCAGAAATGAAGAGCGATCTTCCAATTCTTGTGTTATCTGCCGCCGGTGCGGAAGAGACCGTTATAAAGGCTTTCGAACTGGGTGCCGATGATTACATGATCAAACCATTCAGTCTAAGCGAACTCTCCGTCCGGGTAAAAAAATTAATCGCTCCAAAGGAATAATTGCTTGCATATAATTTGGACTAACCATTAACTTGAAGCGCAGATGAAGTCTAATTTTTTGACATTGATAATTGTTTTAGTTGTTCTAAATCTATTTTCAAGTATATCTAATGCTCAGGATATATCCAACAAGAAAAATATTGAGGTATCGAAAACTGCATCAGACACCTTACAACCCAGAAAATCAGGTGTAATATCAGTCCAGACACCTAAAAAAGATGAAGCTTTTTATAGAATAGATATCAAGGAAGAGCGTGTTCCAAACACTTTTTTTTCCAGGAAGGTTTCTTCCATATTTGCAAACAGACAATTCAGGGCGACTCTATTAAGCTGGAATATATATCTGCCTGTACCGCTTGACAAAATCTATATTAATATTATCGATAAAGCGTTCCGTTTCCCTGCTGTACTATTGTTTCTATTTATTATTGCAACACTGGCTTTGAATGTATTGCTTGTTACCGGTATTCTGTTCTGGACCAACAGGATAATGAACTTCCGGAAGGAGAGGGAGAATAAGCTCCGGATGCATTTTGAGCAGGTATTAACTGATTTGATGTTGCAGGGAATTGATATGGAAGAAGCTATCGATCTCTTATCCAAACCTGGATTAAAAAAGAAATATAATTTACTGATAGAGGTGATGATGGATTTCCAAAAAAGCTTCCGGGGTGATTCAGACCGTTATATTATGGATTTATATCAGAAAATGGATCTGGCGCATATATCATACAATAAAACATTTGACCTTTCATTCTACAAACAGGTAAAAGGCATTCGTGAACTGGCTAATATGCACCCTGCATATGCCATCGAGATGATTGCCTTAAGGCTTAATGATTCAAATGATATTGTACGAATGGAGGCTCAGATTTGTTATCCTTATGTAAACAGTGAATCACCATTTGATTTTTTGGATTTGCTTGAAAAACCATTTTCCAGGTGGGCGCAGCTCAACATTTACTACTTTATTAAAATTCATGAGCTACCGGTACCATCATTCAACAGGTGGCTTACTTCCGATAATGTCAACGTGGTGAATTTCTGCATCCTCATGACAGAGCTCTTTCAGCAACAGGAAAATTCTGCCCAACTCATTTTAAAGCTGAACTACCCGAATGAAATTACCCGAAATCTGGCAATCAGTGCATGTGGAAATTTGCACCTTTTCGAGAGTAAAGAGGTGATGAAAAATAATTTCAAGACTGAAACGCAAAAAAATCAAGTGGAAATTATCAAATCCTTAAATAATATGGGTAATGAAACAGACATCCCATTTTTAGAAGAAATAATCAGAGGCAAAGTAATCTCACTGCAGATAGAGGCATGCAGGGTACTGTATAATCTAAGTGAGACAGGAAGAGATCAATTGGCAAGAATCAATCATTCAATGAATGATAATCTCTATGCGTACATTTCCCATATCAAAGACCCTAGAAATTAAGCTATGATATTTCACATCTTCTCCATCATTTTTGAATCGATCATTCTGATTTATTCGATCGCGCTATTTTCAGTATACTTCGCTCTTTCTATTCTCTCAGGCAAAGAATTGCTAAAATTCTTCTTCTCTGAAAAAATAACCAATTACGATGCCATTCTTTCCTCCCCATTTGCACCTACCATTACAATCATTGCACCCGCGTACAATGAATCGGAAACTATCGTAGAGAATATCAGGGCACTTCTATCACTTTATTATCCAAATTTTGAGATCATCATTGTGAATGACGGAAGTGATGATGATACAATGGTCAAAATATCCGAAGCTTATGACCTGGAGAAAGTGCCCTATGTAATCGACTACAAGATTCACTGCAATGAGATTCTGGATATTTACAAATCCAGGAAGAAGGCATTCAACAACCTGACCATCATCAATAAACTTAACGGGGGTAAAGCGGATGCTTTAAACGCCGGCATTAACATGGCCAAAGGAGATTACTTCATTGCCATCGATGTGGATTCCATCATTGATCCTTACGCGCTTCAAAAAATGATACTTCCCTTCCTGACAACATCAAAAGCCAGGGTGATTGCAGCTGGAGGTGTAATCAGAATAGCCAATTCGTGCAAAATTAAAGATGGTCAGCTGATCGAAATTAATATCCCTGATGAATTCTTACCCAGATGTCAGGTAGTAGAATACAACAGGGCATTCCTGCTCGGAAGACTTGCATGGAGCCGCCTGGATGGATTACTGCTCATCTCCGGAGCCCTGGGCATTTTTGACAAAGAGATAGCCATCGCGTCCGGCGGATATTTGGTTACAACGGTAGGAGAAGATATGGAAATCGTCGTTCGTATGCGTAAGTACATGGCAGAAAGAAATGAGAAATACAGGGTCGTTTATGTTCCTGAACCACTCTGCTGGACTGAATCACCTTCCAGCCTGAAAGTTTTGGGTGTCCAACGAAACCGGTGGACACGGGGTTCAATAGATACGATCTTTATGCACAAAGATATCTTCTTCAATCCAAAGTATGGATTCATGGGAATGGTATCCCATCCTTACTGGGTCTTTTTCGAATGGCTGGCTCCAATCATTGAGGCACTGGGAATTCTATACTTTATCCTGATCGCCCTTTTTGGTCACCCAAACTGGCCATTCTTTAGCATGACACTCTTTTTTGTCTACTTCTTTGCAATATCATTCTCTACGTATGCAATTCTGTTTGACCACCTGATATTTCACAGGTACACCAAAAAGAGGATGATATTTAAATTGTTGATAACAAGCTGGATTGAACCTTTCTTTTACCATCCATTGGTCACATATTGGGCACTGCGGGGAAACTGGGATTATTTTGTACGCAACAAGAAATCATGGGGTAAGATGCCCCGTCGTGGATTCACTGAAAAGGGCAAGGGCAAGGGAGCTGCAAAACCTTAAATCCTGAGGATTCTGCCTGGATTAAAGGACAAGTGAAGTCAAATAAGCCAGGTTTAAATGATAAATTCTTTAGCTTATTGCCAGAGGTTTTTCTACTTTTTCTTTTAACAATGCATATGCAAAAACATCTCCAACATTCCTGACAAAATGGAAGCTCAGACCTTTCAGATAGATCTCGTTGATCTCCTCCAGGTCTTTTCTGTTTTGCTCGGACAAAATAATCTCTTTTATACCAGCTCTTTTGGCAGCCAGAATCTTCTCTTTTATTCCTCCTACCGGCAAAACTTTTCCGCGTAACGTGATCTCACCCGTCATGGCCAGATGTTTTTTTACTTTTCGCTGTGTAAATGCCGAAGCCAGTGCAGTGGCCATGGTAATACCAGCTGAGGGACCATCCTTTGGTATTGCACCTTCAGGAACATGAATGTGAACATCCCATTTCTCAAATATTTCAGGTTTCAATCCAATGGTTGATGCGTGAGATTTTAAATATTCAAGTGCTATCGTTGCCGACTCTTTCATCACCTCACCCAGATTACCTGTAATGCTGAATTTGCCTTTCCCTGCACTCAGGCTGGTCTCAACATAAAGGATTTCACCTCCAACAGAGGTCCATGCCAGGCCAGTAACAACACCGGCATAGTCATTTCCTTCGTAACTGTCCCTGGTGTACTTTGGAACACCCAGGTAACCGCGCAGATCTTCAACAGTAATTTTCTTGTTGTAATTTATACCTGAGACGATTTTTCGTGCAACTCTTCTGACCACCTTGGCAAGCATCTTATCCAGTTCACGTACCCCTGATTCGCGGGTATAGTTCTCAATGATCCGAACCAAAATTTCTTTTGGAAAGGCAACACTGTTCTTTTCCATCCCGTGATTCTCGAGTTGGCGCTTGATAAGATGGCGTTTGGCTATTTCTTGCTTTTCTTCCATCAGGTAACCGCTCACATCGATCAGCTCCATCCTGTCTTTTAAGGCAGGATGAATGGTTGAGACCGTATTGGCAGTGGCTATAAAAAGTACACGTGAAAGATCAAAGTCAATATCGAGGTAGTTATCATGAAACTCAATATTTTGTTCAGGATCAAGAACTTCCAGAAGTGCTGAGGCAGGATCTCCGTGAAAATCTTTGGATACCTTGTCAATTTCATCCAGAATAAAAACCGGATTCGAAGAGCCTGCCTTAATAAGATTTTGAATAATACGGCCAGGCATAGCTCCGATATATGTTTTTCGATGACCCCTGATCTCTGATTCATCATGCAGCCCTCCCAAACTCATCCTGATGTATTTACGCCCCAGGGCACTGGCAACTGATCGTCCAAGGGAGGTCTTTCCTACACCCGGAGGGCCATAGAGACAAATAATCGGCGATTTCATGTCGCCTTTCAATTTCAGTACCGCCAGATGTTCAATAATTCGTTCTTTAACATTGCCGAGTCCGAAATGATCTTCGTTTAACACCTTTTCTGCGTGGTTCAGGTCAAAATTATCCACCGTGTATTCATTCCACGGGAGATCCAGCAAGGTATCAAGATAACCCAGCTGAACGGAATACTCTGCGGCTGCCGGATTCATCCGCGATAGTTTCCCGAGCTCCTTTTTAAATAGCTTTTGAATATATTCATTCCATAACTTCTGAACAGCTCTTTTTTTCAACTCTTCAACCTCCTGCTGTACAGGATTGCCGCCCAGTTCATCCTGAATGGTTTTTATCTGCTGATGAAGCAGGTATTCACGCTGTTGCTGATCCAGGTCAACTTTCACCTTCTGTTGAATATCTTTTTTCAACTCGAGCATCTGAACCTCTCTCATCAAAAGGGAGAGTAATTTGGTACTTCGATCCCTGATATCGTTTCGCTCAAGAAGATCCTGCTTTTCTTCCGTATTTAGTTCTGTATTGTTACAGATAAAATTGACTAGAAAAGTAACGTTCTCAATATTTTTAACTGCAAACTGTGCTTCCTGCGGAATGTTCACAGAAGATTTGACGATCTTTAGTGAGAAATCCTTGAGAGACTCAATGATAGCGGAAAATTCATGCGATTTGGTATCTGATAGTATCTCAGTCAGAGGAATTACTGCGGCTTTCAAATAGGAAGGATGCTCAACCAATTTCTCAATCAGAATCCGCTTTTTACCTTGCAGGATCACAGTGGTAGTACCATCCGGCATCTCAAGAACTTTTAGGATCTCTGCCAGCGTCCCAACCGGATAGAGGTCAGAAAGCAAAGGATCTTCAATCTGACCGTTTCTCTGAGCTACCGTACCTACCATTTTTGATCCGCTGTATGCTTCACGAACCAGATTCAGAGATTTGGACCTTCCAACACTGATTGGCATGATTACGCCCGGGAAAAGCACCGCGTTGCGAAGGGGCAAAATAGGCAAAACATCTGGTACATTGGCAGAAAAAAGTTCATCATCATCCCCATCTGCAATGATCGGATAAAAATCCTGCTGATCCTCATCCATGCTTGAAAATAAAAAAGTGTTCCTGCTCTTATTCCTTGAGTTGCTCATCTGTTGATCTATTTTGTTTCTATTCGGTCCATTTGGGGTGGATTCGTTTCATTTATTTTAGAATCCATTGTCATGATGCTTTTGCATCATGACAATATGTCGGAAAATTTATTTCTACGACTGAATTGAAATGTGTTCAATAGTCGTGCCAAACCTTCCTTTTTATCCATTTTTTTCCTCGTGGCTATTAACCAAGAAGCCCCGTATTTGGAAATACAGGGCTTCTCTTCACAATTACAAAAAATTTACACTTTGCGTTTGTCCATATGCTTCTGATAACGGTTCATGAATTTGTCGACGCGACCTGCTGTATCGACTAATTTCATCTTACCGGTATAGAAAGGGTGTGATGTATTCGAAATTTCCACTTTCAACAATGGATACTGAACACCTTCAATTTCGATGGTCTCTTTTGATGCAGCCGTTGATCTGGTGATAAATGTATGTTCATTCGACATATCTTTAAAACAAACCAGCCTGTAACTTTCCGGATGAATTCCCTTTTTCATGATGCTTGTTTATATCTTTTAATCTTTCTTCTTTCACTATTTACGGGTTGCAAAGATAAGGATAATTTATGATTCTGCAACAGATTTTTAAAAAGTTATCGATTAAATTATCACGAAATTTCTTTCTCTCTCAAAGTGAAGACCTGCAATTTTCGCGTTCTTCGCGTAACAGTTTGACCTCCTTCATAAGCATCGGAGCACGCTCAAACGGAGCATCACGATCAAAAAGATAGCGCATGGTATAGTGCGTTTTAGCGTGAACTCCGCCTACCGACAAATACATTGCCACCATTTTGGGATTAAAATCCCCGACCCACGACAATTCTACCTCTTTATACCAGGGTTTCCTTTTCATTATTTTATCCAGGTGCCAAAAAACAGCCGACTCCAGACCACTTCCCTGAAATTTTGGTACTACTCCCATAACCAGAATGCGGGTTCGCGTAATTGTTTTCATCTTCTTATACCAGAAAAACTTCATCAGGGACCAAAAATTCAGCTTCCCTTTCATTTTGGCCAGCAGCTGATTCCAGTCGGGAATCATTCCAAAAAAGAGCACAGGCTCCTCATCATGGTAAGCAATCCAGATAAATTCCTCCTCAGCAATTAGCTTTGCGATTTTCATCATACCACGGATATCATCCAAATCAACCTCCTGATGGTTGTCATGGCTGGCCCAGGCCTCCTCGTAGATATGGGTAAATTCATTGATATGGCGCTCCATCTGACTGAACTTCACATGTTCGAACCTGAAATTCGGCTTATTGGCCACCCACTTTGCAATCTTCCAGAACCTTTCAGGAAATGGAACCCCGCGGTCAAGATGATAGGTATATTGTTCGAAATAGATTTTGAATCCATAATTTTCGAAGAGCGGAAGATAATAGGGCTTGTTATAAGGCATGCCAAATCCCTGGGGCATAAAACCCCTGACGAGCAATCCCCAGTTAATCATGTTCTCTCCAAAATTCACAGGACCATCCATTGCTTCCATTCCCCGTTCTGCAAGCCAGGATTTGGCTGTATCAAAAAGCAAATGAGCCGCAATTTGATCGTCAATACACTCAAAGTAACCTATACCACCTGTTGGCTGTGAGAATGTTCTGCATTTATTAAAATTGATAAAGGCGCCAATACGGCCAACTGTCAGACTTGAGTCGTCCTTCAAAATCCACCTTGTTCCCTCCCCATGTTTTAGAAATGCATTTTTTTTTGGATCGAATGCGCTGTCTGCCATAACCTCAAGCGGGGCAATCCAATTTCGGTCATCCTTGTATATCAGGTGTGGCAATTTGTGAAAAGCCGATTTAGAGGAGTTGTCTTTTACTTCAACGATCTGCATAAATGCCTTTTTGGAATTGGAATATTATGAATATCTCAGGATCTGCCAGTTACAAGCTCTTTTACTGCTTCGCATTCCAATTGATCTATCAACAGCTTTGCATTTTCCTGTGCCACTACCGAATCAAGTGTCAAAAGCAATTTAGCCAGTTGCAGAGCCAGCTCATATAACTCCAGGTTACGCAAGGCAATTTGTAAATATACCCTTCTGAAAACAATCGAAAGTTGGGCATCTTTTGCAAGAGGAGGAAAAAATTCAAGGAAAGCCTCAAATTTTTCATTGGTGGCATTGGGATCTGTCAATGCAAGCCTGCCCATCATCAGCAAACCGGTAATCTTGCTGAGTGTCTTTCTTGCCAGGCAGTATTCAACGGCTTTCTCATATGCAAAGGGCGATTTAGAAAAAAGGTTCATCGCTGCCTGCTCCGCTATTTCGACTTGTTGAATCTGCCGAACCCAAAAATCCATTTGATTTTCTGTAACTTCTTCCGGTTTTTCCAGCAAAGTGGCCAGAATCATGGTTTCCCGCCACTGCTTATTCCACAATTTCAATGCAACCAGATGATTGGAGGAATAGTTTCCAGCCAGTTGCCGCAGTGAAATAACCGAAGCACCCAGATTCAGCTTGTAAATAACTCCACGTTTCGTCATAGAATCAGACACCTCGCCGTTTTGCAGGAGTTTTACTCTTCGGAGCAACTCCTGGTATACTTTTTCTGAAACCGGGTTATCGAGTAAGTATTCCATTTATCCTGGTTATATTCTGTTGGTTGCAAACGATACAACATCACACGATCGCCAATGACATTTAAAGATGACTATATGAATCTCCTATCAATCTGTTATTCAGCAAATGACAAACATCTCAATACAATGATCGTACGGTTAAACCATAGGCCTGGTAAAGATAGGAACAAATGTCTAAACGAAAAATCTGAAGATTCAATTTCTGGTAATCCGCAATATGCGAAATTGATTTTTTTAATCCATTCCTTGCCTATTTCGAAAAACAGCCCTATATTTACACCGGAAATACGGTGGATGTAGCTCAGTCGGTTAGAGTAGTGGTTTGTGGTACCATTGGTCGTGGGTTCGAATCCCATCTTCCACCCAAAAGAAAAGCCCATGATGCGAGATTCCAGCATTTGGGCTTTTCCTCTTTAAGCGCTTCTGTAGTTACTTACTATGATAATCAAACAGCATATTTATTAATACTGAAACTCATAATGAAAACAATCAATGCACGTTTCATTCTATTCCTGATTACATCCTTTCTGGCTCTCTCTCTCACTGCAGCACAACCATCAGCACCCAATGATCTGACCATGACCCCACTTATTCCTAAACCTGTTTCCATAAATAATGCCGAAGGTGTTTTTGAATTAAAAAACAACGCCGTCGTTTGGATCTCCGAAAATACACCCGGGATGGTGAAGGTTGCTAAATATCTCACCGACAGGCTGAACCCGGCCACCGGTTTTAATGTTATCATACTGACTTCGGGAACAATACCAACTTCCAACTGTATCCTTCTGGAAACCAATATCTCAAACAGTCAGTTGGGACAAGAAGGTTATGAGCTCAAAATTACTGCCGAAAATATTCGATTGGCAGCCAATACTGCGGAAGGCATTTTTCGTGGCATTCAAACCCTTCGTCAACTTCTTCCTGCCTCCATTGAAAGCAACACCCGCCAGGAAGGTCCATGGGTAATAGCCAATGGCGCCATCCTTGACTATCCCGCATACGCCTACCGTGGGGCAATGCTTGATGTTGCCCGTCATTTTTTTGGTGCTGACGTCGTCAAACGATATATCGACCTGATTGCTGCATATAAGATGAACTACCTCCACCTGCATCTGGCCGACGACCAGGGCTGGAGAATTGAGATAAAATCGTGGCCTGCCCTGACTGAAATCGGGGGATCTACCCAGGTAGGTGGCGGCAAAGGTGGATTTTACTCCCAGGATACATATAATGAAATTGTACAATACGCTGCCGACCGATATATTACCGTCGTTCCTGAAATCGATATGCCCGGTCACACGAATGCCGCCCTGGCCTCAATTCCTAAACTGAATCCGGATAATAATCCAGTCAAACTATATACAGGAACCAATGTGGGATTTAGTACCCTGCAAACGAATAAGGATTTTACCTATGAATTTTTGAATGATGTGTTCCGTGAACTGGCTGTGATGACTCCAGGTCCTTACATTCATGTTGGAGGTGATGAGTCGCATGTTACCAAAAAAGAGGATTATATTCCTTTTATCGAACACGTACAGGAGATTGTTTCTGCCAATGGAAAACAGATGATTGGTTGGGACGAAACCACCCAGGCAGCCTTGAAACCAGGTGCTATTGCCCAATATTGGGCCAAAGCTGAGAATGCGAAACGAGGAGTTTCCAAAGGACTGAAAATATTAATGTCTCCTGCTGCCAAAGCATACCTCGACATGAAATATGACCCTAAAAGTCAGCTGGGACTTAGTTGGGCCGGATACATTGAAGTTGACACCGGGTACAAATGGGATCCGGCCAGGATGGTTCCGGGGATATCAAAAGAAAATATTCTGGGCATCGAAGCTCCGCTCTGGTCAGAAACGGTGTCCAACATGGATGAAATAGAATACCTGCTTTTCCCCAGACTTCCGGGTTATGCTGAAATTGGATGGACAGATAGTGCAGACCGCAACTGGGAAGATTACAAAGTCAGGCTGGGTCAGCAAGCCGGGAGATTTAAATTCATGGAGATAGATTACTATCCGTCTGTAAAAGTGCCCTGGAAATAGCAAAATCTTCCAAAACATTATCTCCTCTTTAAAAAAATCCAAATACGCTACAAACTTCAGCCCATGCAAGAAAAAAAATCAGGAGTCTATCTTTCTCTCATACTGGCAATGATCTTTTGGGCTTTTTCCTTTGTATGGGTAAAAGAGGTATACCTGGTATACGGACCTTTGACGACCGTTTTTTTCAGACTCATCATCGCTTCGGTACTGCTGATTTTATTTGCCTTTTTGACTGGCAAACTGGTAAAAATTGACCGAAAAGACCTGTCAACATTTGTTCTTCTTTCATTGTTTGAACCTTTTCTATACTTTTTAGGAGAAAGCTACGGACTGATGTATGTTTCAAGCACCGTTGGCGCAATCATCATTGCAACGATCCCGCTATTTTCACCTTTGGCCGCATCCAGGTTTCACGGTGAAAAAATCTCTATACGAACTTTTATCGGAATCCTGCTCTCTTTCTTTGGCGTTTCGATTGTTGTTTTCGACTCTTCATTCAATTTAACCGCATCTCCGGTGGGTATAGTACTTGAATTTGTGGCTGTGTTATCTGCTATCGGATATATCGTAATACTGAAAAAACTGGCAATAAAATACAACCCTACCTCTATAATTACCTACCAGAATCTATTGGGAATTATCTATTTCCTCCCATTATGGCTGATTTTTGAATACCACGACTTTAGTTCCATACCATTCGATTTCCCCGCCTTCGCCGGAATTGTGAAACTTGCAGTTTTTGCCTCATGCATTGCCTTCATTTTCTATGCCCACAGCGTCAAAAGGTTGGGGATCAACAGCGTCAATATTTTCATCAATATCATTCCGGTATTTACGGCTCTTTTAGCCTGGTATATCCTGGATGAACCGCTTACAATCAGAAAATTAATCGGTATAGTCGTGGTCATTTCAGGTTTGCTCCTGGCCCAGATTAAATTAAAAAAATCAACTGAAAGAATTCTGGTCATTCAGCAGGACGGAGGGCGGTGAAGAAGGACAGAGGGACGAAAGGACGGAAATGACGAAAGGACGGAAATGACGGAAGGACGGAAATGACGGAAGGACGAGTCAGGATGAAGAGACGATCAGGACGATTGAAAGAAGTGCCGGCTCCTGAGCGTAACCGAAGGTCAAACTTTTTGGAATTAATCAGTAATTATGAAAGAGGCACCGACCAAAGAAAATGTTCAAAAAATGGCCATGGATGCCAAAGAAGAGAACAAACGTTTTTTCAAAAAGCTTCAGAAGAAGATCCCAGGCAATCTGGATGAAATCGTGCACAGATTCCATGAAGAGGCATTTGAAACATTCGACTGTCTCTCCTGTGCAAATTGCTGCAGCAGCATAAGTCCTATGATTACCGACAAGGATATTGAACGTCTAACCAAACCCCTTCGGTTAAAACCATCTCAAATTATTGAACAATACATGCACCTCGACGAAGAGCATGACTACGTTTTCAACCATGCTCCATGTCCGTTTCTCATGCCGGATAACTATTGTTCTGTTTACGACTGCCGTCCGAAAGCTTGCCGTGAATATCCCCACACCGACCGGAGGAGATTCAGCCAACTCCTCAATCTGACCCTGAAAAACTGCGAAATCTGTCCCATCGTTTTCATGGTAGTGGAGCGTCTCAGGGAAAAACTATCCTGACCTGGCCACGAAGAAACAATATCATTGATTTTTCCTAATATTGTCGGGTTGATAGAAGCCAATGATTCGAATCTTCCTCACTTTTATATTAGTAATATCTATGCTCCCTGTTCTCTTCGGGCAGACAGGAGGCGAAGGAGTCTTTAATTTTCTTCAACTTACATCTTCAGCAAAAGCTGCTGCCCTCGGTGGCATTCAGGTAGCTCTGCCCGATCCTGATCCGGAGTTACTACTTCAAAATCCCGCCCTCTTGTCTCCGGAAATGAATCAGACAATCTCGGTCAGCTATGCCAGGTATTTGGCCGGTATAGGATTTGGATACGGATCATACGCCAGAGATCTTGGCAAATTCGGCATGGCTGCAATCGGTATTCAGTTTGTTGATTATGGCCAATTTGTAGCTGCCGACGAAACCGGTTTGGTCACAGGGAACTTTAGCGCATCGGATTATGCAATAAACTTTACCTATGCCAAATCCATAGGATCCCTTTTCACTGTTGGCGGATCGCTTAAACCCATCTATTCCCACCTTGAGAACTACCGATCATTCGGGATCGCCGCAGATTTGGGTATAGTCCGAAATTCTGCAGACAGCCTCACAACCATCGCACTATGTATCAGACATATCGGAGCACAGATCACCCCCTATTATGACTATGGCTCCCATGAAAAATTGGAATGGTCACTCCAGTTTGGTTGTACCCGCCAACTTCAATTTGCTCCACTTAGATGGAGCATTACGGCTTACGATCTGAACCAATGGAACAACACATTGACAGCTTCAGATTCAAATGGCATGAATCAGGAGACTGCCCGCACATCCTTGTTTCCAATACTTTTTCGGCACTTGTCGCTGGGAGCGGAAATCTTCCCTGAACATACCGTTACTTTTCGTATCGGATATAATTATCGCAGAGACACCGACTTGTCCGCCACACATCAAGGCGGGATGACCGGTTTTACGACGGGTTTAGGAATCAAGCTGCCTGCATTCCGTTTTAATTATGCATTATCTGGTTACTCCCAGTCCGTGATGGTACACAACATCTCTATCTCGTCCAATTTATCCGGCCGAAACCGAAAATAGCCGGAACAAACAAAATTGTTACCACTTTACATTCCTGGCTCCATCCTTCTCCTCCTCACTTCGAATGATTATCTTTGTCCCAAAGTAAAACAATGAGTTATTCTGCTGATAAGAAAATTGTTATTGCGATCGACGGGTACTCCTCTTGTGGGAAGAGTACTGTAGCCAAGGAGATTGCAAAGCAATTGAATTACATCTTTATTGATTCAGGGGCAATGTACCGGGCTGTCACCCTGCTTTTTCTAAGGATTGGTATCCTGAATGGAAAGGATTTAAATATGTCTGCACTACCTGAAATTCTCAGATTCATTCATATCACTTTCGCCTTCAACCCTGCCACTTCTCACAATGACATCTGGCTGAATGGAGAGAATGTTGAACAGGAAATCAGGCAATTATCTGTTGCACGAAATGTCAGCCAAGTGGCTGCCGTTGCTGAAGTTCGCCGGTTTCTGGTAGCACAGCAACAGGAAATGGGCCAATCCAAAGGGATAGTGATGGATGGGCGTGACATCGGCACGGTAGTTTTCCCCAATGCAGAGCTAAAGATTTTTATGACTGCCGATGCCCGGATTCGCGCGAAACGCAGGTATGATGAAATGTTAGCCAGGAAGGAACAGGTCGATTTTGAAGAGATACTGGCGAACATCACAGAAAGGGACCGCTTCGACGAAACCAGGGAAGAGAGTCCACTCCGAAAAGCTTCTGACGCCATAGTACTGGACAATAGCCATATGACAAGGGATGAACAATTTGAGTGGATACTGGAGAAAGTGAAAGAACGAATCATTCAGACATGAGAAATGAGGTTCTGTATACTATTATAATTAACGCATCAACAATTTTAACAAATCACCGTATTAACACATCAACGAATCAACAAAGCAACACATTATACTGATGAGGATTGAAGTCGATAAAGGTTCGGGATTTTGCTTTGGTGTCGTGGAGGCGATCCGTCGTGCCGAGGAAAGGCTTGTTCTGGAGAATCAGCTTTTTTGTTTGGGCGATATTGTCCACAACAATTCAGAAGTGGAAAGGTTACGTAAAAAGGGGCTGACGACCATCTCGCACGAACAGTTCTTCACCATGAAGAATACAACTGTTTTGCTGCGGGCACATGGTGAACCGCCTGAAATTTATGCCCATGCCAGGGAGAATAACATAAAACTGATTGATGCCACGTGTCCCGTTGTACTAAAATTGCAGAAAAGGATTCTTAAAAGTTATGAAAGTGGTCTAAAAGACAATGCCCAGCTAGTTATTTATGGAAAAAAAGGTCATGCGGAAGTCAACGGACTGGTAGGACAGACCAATGGTCACGCTTTGGTAGTTGAAGGAATCGAAGATCTTGAGCAACTCGATTATGCCCGCCCTATTGTACTTTATTCTCAGACGACCAAAGGACTGGAAGGCTTGCACCACCTGTCAGAAGAGCTAAAAAACAAATCCGTCAGGGTACCTCTGAAAATTCATGACACCATTTGCCGTCAGGTAGCCAATAGAATTCCCTGGATCAAAAAATTTGCCGCACGTTTTGATCTGGTACTATTTGTCAGTGGTAAAAAAAGTTCCAATGGGAAAATGCTTTTCGATATCTGTTCTACTGTTAACCCCAACACAAAATTCATCTCCGATTTAAATGAAATAGAACCGGAATGGCTTCTGAATATTGGTTCTGTTGGCATCTGCGGTGCTACTTCTACACCCAAACAGCTCCTTGAAGAGGTTGCAGACTATTTGTTGAAAATTGAAACTTGTCCAAAAGTTTAGAGAAAGTTAATCTAAAAAATGATTTTCGCGGATTTAGATTTTTTAATTTTGTAAAAAAAAACATGAGCAAAGAATACAGATCACCTCATGCTGATGATTACTCGGATAATCCGATTAGAAAGATTGGCGTACTTACCTCGGGCGGGGATGCCCCGGGGATGAATGCCGCCTTGAGGGCGGTTGTCAGAACGGCTATATTTTATCGTCGTGAAGTTGTTGGCATTTACCAGGGATACAAAGGACTGATAGAAAAAAACTTCAAAAATATGGTGTCCGGTGATGTCAGCAATATCATCCAGCTGGGAGGAACAATTCTTAAATCGGCCCGATGCAAGGAGTTCCATCTGAGGGAAGTCCGCGAAATGGCCTACAACCACCTCAAAGAAGAGGGAATTGATGCATTGGTGGTCATCGGAGGGGATGGAACCTTTACCGGTGCACGCATTTTTGCGCAGGAATTTGGAATTCCAATCGTTGGCGTTCCCGGTACAATCGACAACGACCTCTTTGGCACCGATTTCACGATTGGATATGATACTGCTTTAAATACCATTATCGAAGCTGTCGACAAAATCAGGGATACCGCGACCGCCCATGAAAGGCTTTTCTTTATTGAAGTGATGGGACGCGACGCAGGCTTTCTGGCACTTAACGGTGGGATAGCCTCAGGAGCAGAGGCCGTATTGATTCCGGAAACGAGTACAGATATTACCACATTGGAAAATTATATTAAGTCTGGTTACAGAAAAAGCAAAAATTCATCTATCGTTCTGGTTGCAGAAGGTGAAAAAGCAGGTGGTGCCTTTGGTATTGCCAAACAGGTTGAAGAAAATTTTCCACAGTATGATGTTAGGGTTACCGTGCTGGGTCACATACAACGGGGAGGTTCTCCAACTGCCTTCGACCGGATTTTGGCAAGCCGGCTGGGTGTTGCTTCCGTGGAAGCCCTTCTGGATGATCAACAAAGCGTGATGGTGGGAATTTCGAATGATGCAGTCGAATTAACCCCTTTCAATAAAGCCATCAAATACGATAAAGAGGTGAACACTAAACTGCTCGATACGATACACATACTTTCATCGTAATTTGTGCATTGTACAATAAGTACTTAGAGTACTTCGAGTACTTAGAGTTAACTCGCTAGTAGTTAATTGAGAACTCCAAACTTGAAGTACTTGAAATACAATAAGTACTTAGTGTTAACTCGGGTGTAGTTAGTTGAGAACTCCAAACTTGAAGTACTTGAAGTACTCGAAGTACTTAGTGTTAACGCGGTTGTAGTTAATTGAGAACTCCAAACTTGAAGTACTCGAAGTACTTTCTCAATAGAAGTTAATTACCACTTCCTTAAAAAATTTCTCTTCGAGAAGCTTTACAATCCGCTTAACCACAAATTTGCGGATTTCCATCTCGATGGGCTGATCAGGATCATGATGTGCCCAATTGATGCGGGTACCCAACAGTACAATAATGCGATCGTGGAGCATCAACTGTTTGACAATCTCTTCTGCCGGAGAATTTCCATACCTCAGTTCACTGTCATAGTTTTCAAGTAGCTCTTCCACTTTGCCAATGGTAAGTATTCCCTCAGTTACCAGGTGAAAACCTGCCATGGCATACTTGGGAAGGGCATAAGGATTGCTAAGGGATATTTCAGTTTCTATCTCCTGGTTCAGTTCCCGGGCGATGATTTCTGCAGTGGTGCCACCGCAAACTACTTTAATCCCCTTATAATTCTGGATTCTTTGGGAAAAATCGTGATCTTTTGCTTTAAAAAATGGTGGACCGGTAATCAGCAGCATTTCACGGGGATCCCTGAAATAAATTACCCCGCAGCTTGCATCATCCCTCAGGTTAAAGTCATCATTCTGGATGGCTTTGTTGAGAATTTTTTTTGACAGCCGCTTGGCAGAAATATCATTACTCCTGTTAAGTTGCTGAACCACATAAGATTCGACATTCTCCTGACCCCAGCCCATCTTCATCTTTTCGTTTTCCATCCCCGACTGGGTAATCCCGTCACTCATAAATACGATCCGATCCTCTTTCATTGCCCTAAACTCCCTACATCTCAATACTTTGCCAATATTTTCATCCCCCTTTATTTTGAGCATATACTCTTTGGTAGGAGTAAAAGGAGCTCCATTCCTGATGATGACGCTTTTGGGATTATCGTAATTAACAATCCGAACCATACCGTCGCTTTCATGTTCGATGATTGTAAAAGTTGCATAGGTCATCACTCCGGAACTATCCCGGGGTAATGCATCCATGATGATCCGCGCCGCAGCTTCCGGCCTTTTATACAAAGCGGTATAGTTCAGGGCCATGGTGGCAGTCATCGTAGCCAGAACATTTGCCTTTACCCCGTGACCGACACCATCTGAAAGGACCAGAATAGTCCGGCCGTCCTCTTTAATCAGTTTGGAGATGAATACATCTCCGCAGACAATCTGCCCTGACGGCTGTTTTTGGGCAAAATCGATTTCAATATGAAACTCACTCATCCTTTATATCTTCCCCATATTTGTAAGCAGCTACAATCGAATTGAGCATATCTTCTGTCTGGGCAGCATTCTCAGCCAATAAGGTGGCAACCTTTTGAACCATATCAATGTTTTGCCTGGTTACCTTCATCGCCCTGCTGATGATCTCTTCCCGTACCAGTTTTGGTGAAGAGAGATTCCGGATGATGGCTCCGACAACCCTGTTTTTATATATGGTGACTATAGAGATGTGAAGCAGCTTGTTTTTGTAAGTCAGATCCCGCTCAAGCATCTCTTCTCCGGTATGCAATAATCCGGAGAACATTTTTCCAATAATTTCAGGTACCAGCTCCCGAACGTCAGCCCCCTGCAGTCCGGGAATTGCTTCATAAAGTTCTTCAGCCTCCTCCCCCATTAAACGGGCAAAGGTCTCATTGCAGTCCACAACTTTCATTTGATGATCAACAATTATAATGCCTGCCCTGATCTTCTGAAGCATGGCAGATGCAATGACAGAAGCTTCTTTGGCCTTTTCAGATCTTATCTCAGCCTTCCGGCGATCAGAGACATCATAAAGCGATGAGAGTATCCCTTCAAATTCACCTGCATTATTACGGATGGCAGATTTATATACAAGCATCTCGTGCAAAGTACCATCCGGGGCTTTATACTGGTGCTCATAAACGATATCTGTCTGAGATTCGAACAACTCCTTGTCCCTCATCTCAATCATCTCATCAACTTCCGCAGTTTGCGACTCCAGATAGGATTTTCCTATCAGTTCTTCCCTGCTTTTCCCCAATAATCGTTCGAAAGCCTTGTTGCAGGTGATGTAAAAACCCTCTGAATCCCTGTAATTGATAGGGAATGGAAGTGAATCTATTATTTTGTAGGACAATTCAGGATCCTTGATTAAACCGGATAAGAATGCATTCTGTTCGTAAATCATAAACTGAAAATCATTGAAACCTCTAAATTACAAATTTATTACCATTTTCGTCTTTTGTGTATTTCTATTATTTACTTTTGTTAGTGTAAGTATTTTCAACACCTGCAAAAAATTGGAACTCTTTGTTTTGAAAGAATTTAAATAAGAAAAATCGAATCAAACATCTTTTTTCATTGAATGGTTTTTCGGACATTTGAACAAAGTTTTTCAATAATAAAATATTTTTTTTATTATTGATTATAGCGTTGATAATAATGAAGATAGAGAAAATAATTCAGCTCCTTGAAGCAAAAATCTTGTGTGGCCATCACCGGATTAATGACGACATTAACAATGCCTTCAGCTCAGACCTGATGAGTGATGTTCTGACCCTGGACTCTGAAAATATTTTGCTGATTACAGGTCTGGCAAATGTGCAAATAATCAGAACGGCAGAAGTGGCCGAGATTCATTACCTTGTTATTGTTCGCAACAAAAAAGTCTCTAAAGATATTGTAGAACTTGCCACAGCATTAAACATGGTTCTCATTGAATCTCCCTATTCCATGTTCAAAGCCTCGGGTATACTCTATTCCAACGGATTAATTCCAATTTATTAATAATGATTGCTCTTAGATTCATTATTGTAGGCGGAGATTTCGACAGGGCCGGTACTGCATCCAGTGAGACAAAAAAAATTTTGAAACAGCTGAACATCGATCCGAAAGTAGTCAAACGAACGGTCGTAGCTTTATATGAAGGTGAAGTAAACATTGCAGCGCATGCCTTTAGGGGAGTGGTAAATATCTCTGTAAGTGATCATCAGATTCAGGCGATTTTAGAAGATGAAGGTCCCGGAATCGATGATATCAGCCGGGCCATGCTGGAGGGATTCTCCACTGCTTCGCCCAAAGTGCGGGAAATGGGATTTGGAGCAGGAATGGGACTCCCCAACATGAAAAAGAATGCCGATGAACTCCTGGTGGAGAGTATACCCGGCGAAGGCACAACGGTTAAGATGATTTTTGAATTTTAATTAGGATCAAACAAAATGATTACAGGTCAGTTCCATCATGCAATTCAGATCAACGAAGCCAAGTGCGTCGGATGTATCCATTGCATGCAGGTGTGCCCCACTGAAGCCATACGTATCCGGAAGGGTAAGGCCATGATCATTAAGGAAAGATGCATTGACTGTGGCCAATGCATGCGGGCATGTCCTGCCAAGGCATTCTACATCAAACAGAATGATCTAAAAATGTTGCAGGACTATAAATACAGGATCGCGCTTTTCCCTGCCGTGATGATCGGTCAGTTTCCCGATATAATTGCCGAGGAGCAAATTTATCAAGCCATGATGGGACTGGGATTCACCCATCTGATGGAGGTAGAACAACCAATAAAAATATTAATTGATCTGACCAGGGAGTACCTCCACGAGAATCTTGTAGCGAAACCATGTATCTCAGCCTTCTGTCCGGCCGTGGTCAGATTGATTCAAATAAAATACCCATCCCTGGTCGACAATATTATTCCTGTTAAAGCCCCCCACGAACTAGCCGCCCATTTTATTTTACAGACACTGATGAATCAGGGCGTTAAAAAAGAGGAGATCGGAATATTTTACATCACTCCCTGCGCTGCAAAAATCGCCGCGGTAAAAAGCCCGGTTGGCGATCAGCCTTCGCTGGTTGACGGTGTAATCAGCATGAGTGATTTTTATAACAAAGTCAGGCAGGCGATCCAGAAAGAAGAAAACAGCGACACTTTATATCAGAGGCAACATCTTACCAGAGAGGGAATTCTCTGGAGTACTTCAAGGGGCGAATCTTCCAGGTTTGGTAACAGGGCGATCGCTATAGACGGAATCCACAGTGTGGTAAAATTCCTCGATCGACTTGAAAATGACGAAGTAAAAGGATTTGATTTTCTCGAGATGCGCGCCTGCGACCAGAGTTGTGCAGGAGGCATCCTGCTGACAGGGAACAGGTTCACCACAACGGAGAGGCTGGAACAAAGATCAAAAAATTATCCTTCCTGGCAGGAAAAAGAACTCTCACCCGGACTCAACAAGAAAGATCTCACGCAATGTCTGCTGATTGACGAAGTTAAACCTCACAATGTTTTCAGGTTAGACGACGACATCAGCAAAGCCATGGAGAAGCTAAGCAAAGCACAAAAGATCATCTGTTTCCTTCCCGGGATTGACTGTGGAGCCTGTGGGGCACCCAATTGCCAGGCTCTGGCTGAAGATATGGTTCAAGGCTCGGCAAAAATGTCTGATTGTGTATTTCTTCAGCAAAGATGGCAGAACGAAGGTAAAATTGGTGCAGAGAAAGCTTTTATAAACCTGGAAAAAAGGTGGGGAGAAGGAAGATTTAATGTAGATTGTAACAAAAGAGGACGACGTAATGAAGGTTTCTGAATTGGTAAAAGAGTTGAATCTGGTGGTTTTCTCAGGTGGAGAAGGCCTTTGCCACGAAATTACAGGTGGCTATGTATCAGATCTATTGAGCGATGTAATGGGAAACGCTTGCGAGGGTGAGGTATGGGTAACTTTGCAGACCCATCGAAATGTAGTAGCCATAGCATCCCTGAAAGAGCTGGCTTGTGTATTGCTGGTCAGTTCACTGGTTCCAGAGCAAAATACCATGGACCACAGCAACGAAGAGGGCATTCCGGTACTTGGTACTTCATTGTCAACATTTGAGATTGCCGGTCTTTTGTATGAGAAAATAAAAAAGGCGGGATGATAAAGTTAAAGGCTGATCTCCATATCCATACAGTTTTGTCCCCATGTGCAGATCTGGAAATGAGTCCGGTCAATATTGTAAATGCAGCAAAAGATAATAAGATTGATCTGATAGCCATTACAGACCACAACTCCACGCTGCAATGCAGCCTGGTTAAGGAACTGGCAGAAAAGAAAGGGATCTCAGTCTTGTGCGGGGTAGAGGTGACCACCCGTGAAGAGGTACATTGTCTTGCCTACTTTGAAAATCCGGGGAAACTGGGATTGTTTCAGAAATACCTGAATAAGCACACGCCAAAGTTTCCATATTTGCCTGGGGTGTTTGGATATCAGCTACTCGTAGACAAAGAAGAACAAATTATTGAAATGGTGGAAAATTACCTGAATGTAGCCCTGAGTCAAAGTATTGAACAGGTAGAGCGGGAGGTTCACCGGCTTGGGGGGCTGTTCGTGCCTGCTCACATAGAAAGACCCTTGGGCGGGATCTTTAACCATTTGGGATTTATCCCGGATACGCTAACCTGCGATGCAATGGGAATTATGCGTCAAAGCAATGAAGCGGAAATCAGAAGCAGATTCGGATTGGTTGCCGATATTGCACTAATAAAATCATCCGATGCCCATTCTCTGAAGGAAATTGGTTCAGGCTGCACCTGGTTCGAACTGAATGAACCCTCCTTTGATGAGATAAAAATGGCAATGATGGGAATCAATGGAAGGAAAATTACAACTAAATGAAGAGTATTGCATTACATATTCTTGATCTGGTGCAGAATTCGGCACGCGCCAAAGCCAGTAAAGTGTTTATATCAATCAGTGAAGATCCTGTTGCTGGTAGTTATCAGCTTAAAATTCAGGATGATGGAGAAGGAATGAAGGAGGAAATACTTCAGAAAGCTACGAATCCATTTTACACCTCTCGTACAACCCGAAGAATTGGCATGGGATTGCCCCTGGTTAAATTGAATGCGGAACGTACCGGTGGAAGCTTCAAACTTCAGTCGGAACCGGGAAAAGGGACCAGCATGGAAGCTGATTTCGCCTGCAATCATCCAGACAGACTTCCTCTGGGTGAAATCGATGATGTGCTGGTTTTGCTGGCCGTTGGTCTTCCTCAGCTCAGGCTGGTTTATGAGCACAAAACCCCTGGCGGCACATATTGTTTCGACACGGAGGTGATACGCGAAATTACAGGAAACATCCAGGAGAGCAGCTTGGAAATCAGAAGATTTTTAAAAGAGATGATAGCAGAAAATTTGAAAGATATCAACGCAGAATCATAAAAACATAAAATCAATCCGCATGAATAAAATCAAATCGCTCGACGATCTCAGGCAATTAAGAGAAGGTATGCAAGCCAAAATTAAGCTACGGGAAAGCGGCGACAATGCAGAGAACATTGTCAGAATCAAAGTAGCCATGTCGACTTGTGGCATCGCATCAGGTGCTAAAGAGATCATGACTTACCTGATGGATGAACTTGAACAACATTCCATTGAAGCCGTCGTTTCCCAAACAGGCTGCATGGGTTATTGTTTTGCAGAACCGACCATTGAAGTTACACTTCCAGGCAAAGATCCCATCGTTTTTGGAGATGTAGACAAATACAGGGCTGCCGAAATTATTGAAAAGTACATTATTCACAACGAGTTGGTAGATGGTATTTTACCTGCGAACTACCGAACGATAGACAATTAAACTCCATTATCAACTGTTATGGCAGATTATAAAATGCACCTCCTGGTATGCGGAGGAACCGGTTGCAAAGCATCTGAGAGCGAACAGATCAGGGACAATCTGTTGGCCGAGGTCGAAAACCACGACCTAACCGACGAAGTTCAGGTTGTAATGACCGGATGTTTCGGCTTCTGCGAAAAGGGGCCCATCGTTAAAGTCCTTCCCGACAATACCTTCTACGTTCAGGTTAAACCTGAAGATGCTGTCACCATCGTGGAGGAACATCTTGTCAAAGGTCGCCAGGTCAACCACCTGCTCTACCGGGATCCGGAAAATGACAAACCTGTCAGTGACTCCAAACACATGGATTTTTACAAAAAACAGGTACGTATCGCACTCCGGAATTGTGGTTTTATCAATCCTGAAAACATCGATGAATACATCGCAAGGGATGGATATGCAGCTTTAGCCAAATGTCTGAGCGAGCAAACGCCCCAGGAAGTCATCGACGAAATCAAGCGCTCCGGACAGCGTGGCAGAGGAGGCGGAGGCTTCCCCACCGGGTTGAAATGGGAGATTACCTCCAAATCGGTGGCCGACCAGAAATACGTAGTCTGCAATGCCGACGAAGGCGACCCCGGAGCATTTATGGATCGGTCTATTCTGGAGGGTGACCCGCATTCAGTGATTGAAGCAATGGCAATCTGTGGCTATTGCACCGGATCATCAAAAGGACTGGTGTACATTCGCGCAGAGTATCCTTTGGCCATACAACGCCTCAAGACTGCCATCACACAAGCCCGCGAATACGGATTGCTTGGCGAAAAAATCTTTGGCACTCCTTTCTGTTTCGACATTACCCTCCGGTACGGAGCCGGTGCTTTCGTTTGCGGGGAGGAGACCGCTCTGATTCATTCCATGGAAGGACTGCGCGGAGAACCAACTTTTAAGCCTCCGTTCCCATCTGAATCGGGATACCTGGGAAAACCTACGACCGTGAACAATGTGGAGACGCTGGCCAGTATCCCGGTAATCATCAATAAAGGCGCTGGATTTTTCAGCAGCATCGGGACAGAAAAGTCAAAAGGCACCAAAGTATTTGCCCTTGCAGGAAAGATCAATAATGTTGGATTGATTGAAGTCCCAATGGGCACAACCCTTCGGGAAGTTATTTTTGATATCGGCGGAGGTATCAAAGGAGGGAAAAAATTCAAGGCAGTTCAGACCGGCGGTCCTTCAGGAGGCTGTCTGACAAACTCATTTCTGGATACACCCATCGACTACGACAACCTGATTTCGGCAGGATCGATGATGGGGTCGGGTGGAATGATTGTGATGGACGAAGATGACTGCATGGTCTCCATTGCAAAATTTTACCTCGAGTTCACGCTTGACGAGTCGTGCGGGAAATGTACTCCCTGTCGTATCGGCAATAAGCGTCTTTTTGAGATGCTGGATAAAATAACCAAAGGCCTTGGTAATGAGGAGGATCTCACCAGACTGCGAACCCTCTGTAAAGTCATTAAGGACACCTCCTTGTGCGGACTCGGCCAGACCTCGCCCAATCCCATTCTTTCGACCCTGGATAATTTCTTCGATGAATATCTTGCACATGTGAGAGACCACAAATGTCCGGCCGGACAGTGCAAATCTCTCGTTAAATATACCATCAACAACGATAAATGCACCGGATGCACGCTCTGTTTCAGAAATTGTCCGGTAGGAGCCATCACAGGGGAGAAAAGGTCTCCTCACTATATAGACAATAGTATCTGCATCAAATGCGGTGTCTGCTATGACAAATGTAAATTTGATGCGGTAAGCGTCTCTTAAAAATTTCAATTATGGACATGATCAATCTGACAATAGATAACAGACCTGTCTCCGTTGAACGGGGAACATCGGTGCTTCAAGCTGCATCTCAGATAGGAATTAATATTCCTTCCCTCTGTTATATGAAGCTTGAGGACCTCAACATAGAAAATAAGCCCGGTGGATGCAGGGTTTGCGTCGTCGAGGTAGAAGGACGACGAAACCTGGCTCCTGCCTGCTGTACCGACGTATCCGAAGGGATGGTAGTCAAGACCCACTCCATGCGAGCCATCCATGCACGCCGAACCGTGGTGGAACTCATTCTTTCCGATCACCCGACCGACTGCCTGAAATGTGCCAAAGCCGGAAACTGCGATCTGCAAAGCCTGGCTCAGTATCTGGGAATCAGAGAGATACATTACGAAGGTGAGCAGTCGACTTTTCGAGAGGATACCTCTCCTGCTATTATCCGTGAACTGGATAAATGCATCCGCTGCCGCAGGTGCGAAATGATGTGCAATGAAGTTCAATCCGTTGGGGCACTTTCAGCTATCAACAGGGGTTTCAATGCTGTCGTTTCCCCTGCTTTTGAGATGAACCTCGACCACTCTGTCTGTACCTACTGCGGTCAATGTGTGGCAGTATGTCCAACCGGAGCCCTTACGGAGGTCGATAACACGGGAGCTGTCATCAGGGCCTTGTCGAATCCGGACAAAACCGTCATCGTTCAAACTGCACCTGCTGTTCGTGCTGCCCTGGGTGAAGAGTTCGGCAATGAACCCGGCACACTCGTTACAGGAAAATTGGCTGCAGCCCTGCGCCGCCTGGGTTTCAATTATGTCTTCGATACCGATTTCGCGGCCGACCTCACCATTTTAGAAGAAGGCACTGAGCTTCTCAACAGGTTAACAGCATATCTCGGTGGAGACAAAGAGGTGAAACTGCCCATGCTTACCTCTTGTTGTCCGGCCTGGGTAAAATTCTTCGAACACCAGTTTCCCGAACTAAAAGATATCCCTTCCAGCGCAAGATCTCCGCAACAAATGTTCGGATCAATTGCCAAGAGTTATTTTGCAGATAAAATTGGGGTCAACCGCAAAGACCTTGTAGTGGTTTCCATCATGCCATGTGTAGCCAAAAAATACGAATGCAGCCGTGAAGAGTTCTCTGTGAACGGCAATCCAGACGTCGATTTTGCTCTGACAACCCGAGAACTTGCCCATTTGATCAACCTCGCCAATATCGACTTCAAATCTTTGCCCGATGAAGATTTTGACCAGCCATTGGGAGAATCTACCGGAGCAGGGGTCATTTTCGGTACAACAGGTGGCGTAATAGAAGCTGCCATACGCACTGCATATGAGGTGTTTACAGGAAAAAAACTCGAAAGGCTGGATTTTACGGAACTTAGGGGTATGGAGGGACTCAGACGTGCCACCATAGATTTTGATGGTCTGCCAATCCATATCGGGATCGCTCACGGACTGGGAAATGCCAGGAAATTACTGGAGGACATACAGCAGGGAAAGAGCCAGTTCCATGCCATTGAAATCATGTCGTGCCCGGGAGGATGCATCGGTGGTGGCGGACAACCATACCACCATGGTGATGCTGAGATTCTGAAGAAACGCCAGATGGCAATCTACCGTGAAGATGCCGGAAAACCCATTCGCAAATCTCACGAAAACCCATACATCACGAAATTATATGAAGAGTTTCTGGGTTCTCCAATGAGCGAAAAGGCGCATCATCTCTTACATACCGAATATTTTGACAGAAGCAAAAGCGAGCGTTGAAACCAGGAAATCAAATCATTTTAAAAGAATTTACGATGCCAAAAATAAAGTTATCTCAAAGAACCATTGAAATAGTAAAGGAAATCTGTTCCACTTTCGAAAATAATGAAGGAGAACTGATCAATGTTCTGCACGAAGCCCAGCACAAACTGGGCTATCTCCCTGCTGAAGTTCAGGAACTAATAGCCAATGAACTCAACATGTCTGTTGCCAAGGTATACGGAGTAGTCACCTTTTACTCCTTTTTTAATATGATCCCGCAAGGGGAATTTCCCATCTCGGTTTGCATGGGAACGGCATGCTATGTGCGGGGTGCAGAGCAGATCCTCCACGAAATTAAAAGGCAACTGAACATCGAGGTTGGTCAATCGACTCCGGACGGAAAATTCTCACTCAACTGCCTTCGCTGTGTTGGGGCCTGCGGACTTGCTCCGGTAGTGATGGTAGGGGAAAAAGTTTACGGACGTGTTGCTCCTCAGCAAATCAGAAAAATCATTGCAGAATACCAGGAAGGTTGTGTAAGACCGGAGAGACACGAAATGTAATTGGGCGCTGTGAAAACACCTAACCGGATTTTCACTGTAATTCCGGATTTAAACATTGAAATATAATTGTAATTACCTAATCTGTCCATCCTATTTTAGATTATTAATACAATAACGCATATTCTTTTAATTATGATATATTTGTATATAATATATTATAATTTGTTAATTATCATTCTGTTTTATGAGCAGAATCTTTCGTGCCCTGACCTTCATCCTACTGACTTCCGGACCCTTATTCGGGTTTAATTATTTTAATGGAACAAACAACTCCCCCGATAAACAACTTATTGTCAAGGGCAGGGTGGTTGATGCCGATACCAAGGCAACCATAGAATTTGCTATCATCCAGATTTTCAACTATCCTGATACAATTCCGATTCAAATAACTTCGACGGATGATAAAGGTGAATTCAATTTTAAAAAACTTCGGCCTGGAAACTTTGCTGTCAAGGTATCCTTTATGGGATTCACAAATTTTACCACGCAGCCATTTAATCTGAAAGCCGAAACGCCAGTTTTTCAAATAGATCCTATATCTCTTCAGATTAACTCACAATCGCTCGGAGAGATCACCATCCATGCGCATGCTGGAAATACCAGTTACAGGCTCGACAAAAAAACCATCTATGTTGAAAATCAAATATCGGGAGCAGGAGGTTCTGCTTCTGATCTCTTGTACAAACTACCTTCGGTTACACAAAGTCCGGACGGGAGATTAGCGATCCATGGCAATACCAATTTGCTGATATATGTTAACGGGAAACCTTCCTCTTTGAAAGGAAATGAATTACTCGAAAACACATCCGCCGCTGAAATAAAAAAAATTGAATTGATCACCAGTCCTTCTGCCAAATATGACGCTTCCGGATCCGGAGGTATTATCAACCTGATCACAAAAAAAAGTACCCAGGATGGATTTAACGGGAATATTCTGGTTGCAGCAGACCAATTGGGCGGATATTCTGCCGATTTCTTACTCAATTACAAGTTTAAAAAATTTAGCTTTTTTACAGGTATCGACAACAACAAACGCAAAAATAAAGGGGATGTAGATTATATCACCGAATACCCGGCAAATCTAACTCAATTCTCCCAAACTGGTATTCAAAAATCACAGCGCACCAATACAGGATTCAGAACAGGTGCTGATTATCAGCCTTCTAAATTTGATAAAATTGCAGTCAGCGGAAATGTTGGCACTTTCGAAACCAACAACAACGGAGACTGGCAGACGCATGAATCCGAATTACTGTTAGAAAATTCACCTGATAATAGTGTAACAAATAACAACAATCGTCTGGGAAATTACGGTGGGGCCGATGCCACCTATGAACACAAATTCAAATCTCCGGATAAATCCGTCTCAATTTCAACACTTTGGAACACACTAGAATACGACGATCAATTCTTGAACCTGATCACGGATGGAAATGGCACGGAGCAGATGAAACAAACCACCTTACTGGATAAAAGATTCAATACCTGGCAATTTAATACCGACTATTCAACCCGTGCCGGGAAAGCAGGGATTCTTGAACTCGGGTATCAAATCACAATAAACAAGGAACAGGAGAATTATCAGTCAAACAAAAGCGTACCCCCACCCACTGTTATCACCAACCAGGAGACCAGATTCAAGGAAGAAATACAAGCCGGGTATGGCACCTGGCAATTTAACCTTGAGCGGATGGAATTAAAGGCCGGATTAAGAGCAGAATACCTTAACCGGGATCTTACAACCCTGCAAAAGAGCTATCCATTGCATCGCTTCGATTTTTATCCCTCTCTAAACAGCTCGTTTCAAATCGATTCCGTTCAATCGATTCTATTTAACTATACAAGGAGGACAGATCACCTGAAGACGATTCAGCTCGATCCTTTACCGCGCTGGTACGATTTCTACAATGTCATGGTTGGAAATCCCAATCTTCAATATGAAATTACAGATAAAATCTCACTCGATTATCTGGTCAGATTTCAGAACCTTACCCTCGCAAGTGAACTATTCTTTTACAATACTGCCAACAAAATTGAAGTGATCCGTTCGATATTCCATGATAATATAATCCAAAATCGCCTTGAAAACGTAGGGATAGATAAAACCATTGGATTTGAACTTAATGCCAGTTGGTTAACAACCGGCTGGCTGACTTTAAACCAAAAACTCGATATTATTGACTCACGTTTAGATGTCAGTATCGACACGCTTACGCAAAGAAAAAACTATCAGCAATTGTATTCAGTTACCAGCGCTAATTTTACCATCAGCCCTACCATGTCGCTTGAAGCGGATTTTTCCTACTTTGGACCAGCCATGACCGCTCAAACCACAGTTGATGCATGTTACCTTGCAGGATTAAGTGTCCGGAAAACTTTTTTCACCAATAAACTAACATTCACCCTGACAGGAAGGGACGGACTTCGATTATATAAGAAAGTTGAACATATTCAGGGTGGCGACTTCGAACAAACAGTGACTACAGCGAACTATTTTCCCTTTCGCTTCTCCGTCTCTTACAAATTCAATAATTACAAACGTGACGAGCGGAAAATTGCCAAATCTCCGCCCGCTGAATAAGCAACTCACATAATTTTGTGGATATTTTACATCGGATTTAGCCCCGGGAATTGCCCAACAGTCAGATTCAAGTCCCTGTCGGCCTGTTCGCACCATTACTTTTTCGCTTCGCGGGCAAATACCTCGCCGTTGTATGAGATAGAAGTCCGGTTGTTGGAAG
>JANYKW010000036.1 GCA_025358025.1 Bacteroidia bacterium
GCAGGCAAAGGAATAGGAAGGATCTCTACCGGACTGCACTTCTTCGACCATATGTTGCAACAAATATCTACCCACTCAGGATGCGACTTAACAATCCAGGTCATTGGAGACCTGGAAGTTGACGAACACCATACCGTGGAAGATACGGCCATAGCTTTGGGTGAGGTTGTACTAAAAGCCTTAGGAAACAAGCGCGGAATTGAACGTTATGGATATTGTCTGCCCATGGACGACTGTCTTGCTCAGGTTGCCATCGACTTCGGCGGAAGAGCTTGGTTGGTATGGGAAGCAGAGTTTCAACGCGAATATGTCGGGGATGTACCCACCGAGCTCTTTCACCATTTTTTTAAATCTTTCTCAGATGCAGCCCGTTGCAACCTCAACATTTGGGCAGAGGGTACCAACGAACACCACAAGATTGAGGGAATATTCAAGGCATTTGCCCGATCGATAAAGATGGCGATCAGGAAGGATCCTTACCAGGATACGCTTCCAAGCTCAAAGGGCACGCTGTAGGATATGACGAGGAGACAGGGAGACTGGGCGAATGCTTCGATGAAACAATGTGAAAGAAGATAATGGAACTGGCTGTAGAGACAATGCATGCCTTGTCTTCATAGTTAACCGAAAAATTGAAAATTGAAAATTTCAAACAATGATAAAAACTATAATGAAAGATACTGCAGTCCTGCTGATTCACTGTCCTGACCAGCAGGGAATCCTGGCATCAGTGACACAGTTTCTGAATAAAAACAACGGCAACATCATCTATCTCGATCAAAACGTTGATCGGGCTGAATCTGTATTTTTCATGCGTGTCGAATGGGAACTTGACCAGTTCGCCATTCCAAGAGAGAAAATTTCGGACTATTTTGAAACCTTGATCGCGAGGAAATTCAACATCTGTTTTACCCTTCATTTTTCTGACGAGCGGCCAAGAATGGCTATTTTTGTATCCAAGATGTCACACTGCCTCTTTGACATTCTCTCCCGACATTCATCTGGTGAATGGGTTGTTGATATCCCTTTGATAATCAGCAATCACAAAGATTTAGAACCGGTCGCCAAGCGCTTTGGAATTGATTTTTTCTGTTTTACGAAAGAGAGTATAACCAAAGAGGAACAAGAGAACAAAGAAATCGCGCTGCTAAAAGGAAAAAAGATCGACCTGATCGTATTGGGTCGGTACATGCAGGTTTTAAGCGACCATTTTGTCTCTTCTTTTCCGAACGAAATTATCAACATTCATCACTCCTTTTTACCGGCATTTGCCGGCGCTAAACCCTACCATGCAGCCCACGAAAGAGGCGTAAAAATTATTGGAGCGACCAGTCATTACGTGACTGCTGACCTTGATGCCGGCCCGATCATCGCACAGGATGTGGTGCGCATCTCGCATGTCGACAGCATCGAAAACCTGGTCCGCAAAGGCCGGGATCTCGAAAAAATCGTCTTGAGCGAGGCTGTCTACAAGCACCTTCAACGCAAAATTCTCGTCTTCAACAATCGAACAATTATATTTAATTAAAAATTAAAAATAATAGCTTAAAATAAATATATAATATTGATATTTAACAATATAACAAAATATTAAAATGCCCCCTCACCATGGAATTGATGCCGGGAAGACTTTTAATTTCCCTTTTAATTCGTGTAATTTGTCTAATCTGTGTAATCTGTGAAATCTGTGGTGGGAGGCTTTTAATCTGTGTAATTTTGTCTCCATCTGTGTAATCTAAAGCAATAAAAATCATATGAAAAATTTAAATTATCCTCTTTGGTTCACCGTTTCCCTGTTTCTCGTTTCCTTCACCTCTTTCTCCCAGATCCCCGCTAAGGTAGTCCCGGCAGACTATGGCTATATCGTGAAAATCGGAGATCAGATTCCTGCCTTTTCTACAACTCTTACCAACGGGAAAGCCATCTCAACCGCCGATTTCAAAGGGAAAGTAGTCATGCTGCAGTTTACCGCCAGCTGGTGCAGTGTATGCAGAAAAGAGATGCCATTCATCGAAAAGGATATTTGGCAGCGACACAAGAACAACAATAATTTCGTTCTCATCGGAGTTGATCTGGATGAACCACTCGAAAAAGTAAAGAAATTTCAGGATGACATCAAAGTCACCTACCCTTTGGCCCTCGATCCCGGAGGCAGTATCTTCCAACTCATTGCGGAAAAGAAGGCCGGCGTAACGCGTAATGTCATTCTGGATAAATCAGGTAAAATTGTTTATTTGACCCGTTTGTACAAAGAAGATGAATTTGCCGAAATGGTCAAAGTTATCGATACATTGCTAAAACAATAATATGACAGTGTCATAATCAGTTTGAAAAGTTTGAAATGTTACTGACTCAAACTTTTCAAACAGCATAAACCCTTCAAACTTTAAAGACTGTTCAAACCCTTCAAATACATATGAAAGTCGCCATCATCAAATACAACGCCGGGAACATTCAATCTGTCGATTATGCGCTGAAAAGACTTGGTGTAGAAGCATCCATCACCGACAATCATGAAGAGATCCTGTCGGCCGACAGGGTTATCTTTCCAGGTGTTGGCGAAGCTTCGACCACCATGGCGTATCTCAGGACAAATGGTTTAGACATCCTGATTCCCACTTTGAAACAACCATTCCTTGGCATCTGCCTTGGACTGCAGCTAATGTGCCGACATTCTGAAGAGGGCGACACCAATTGCCTGGGGATCTTTGATGAAACAGTCAGAAAGTTTGTCCTGCAACAAGATTTGCTTCCTTCAATGAAAATACCTCATATGGGATGGAATACCATCTCTAACTTAAAAAGTGACCTATTCGACCCATCGCTTGAAGACCAGCATTGTTACTTTGTTCACTCATTTTATGCCACATGTGGGGCAGATACTGCCGCAATTTGCAATTACCCTACCCCCTTCAGTGCAGCACTTCAGAAAAATAATTTCTATGCTGTTCAGTTCCATCCCGAGAAAAGCGGAATGGTTGGGGCAAAGATTCTTGAAAACTTTCTACAACTTAATATCAACCAATGAGCATCGAGATCATACCGGCAATCGATATCATCGACGGGAAATGCGTCAGGCTTAGTCAGGGCGACTACGAACGAAAAACCATCTACAACGAGGATCCGCTCGAAGTTGCCAAAATGTTTGAAGCTTATGGACTGCAGCGTTTGCATCTGGTAGATCTGGACGGCGCCAAAGCTCACCACATTGTTAACCACAAAGTGCTGGAGCGCATTGCCTTGCATACAACTTTGACCATAGATTTTGGCGGCGGACTCAAAAGTGACAAAGATGTAGAAACTGCCTTCGAAGCCGGTGCTGACATGATTACGGGAGGGAGTGTTGCCGTTAAATCACCCGGGGTTTTGCACAAATGGATCGAAACGTACGGATCAGAAAGGATCATCCTGGGGGCTGATGCTTCTGACAGAAAGATTGCCGTTAGCGGCTGGACCGAAGATAGCGGTCTCGAACTCTTTACTTTCATCCTCAATTGGCAGAACAAAGGGATCGATAAAGTTATCAGCACGGATATCAGCCGTGACGGAATGCTTACCGGACCGGCGATTGAAATGTACAAAGAGATACTTCGCCGGATTCCTGGCATTTATCTTATTGCCAGTGGCGGAGTTGGTTCTGTTCAGGATATTCTTGATCTGGAAAAAATTGGCGTACCGGCAGTTATCATAGGAAAGGCCATTTATGAAGGAAAAATCTCCCTGGAAGAGATAGGAAAAATAAACACTGTTAATCTCTTGTAAATGCTCCAATCATGCTGAGTAAACGCATCATCCCCTGCCTCGATATTCGTAACGGACAGACTGTCAAAGGGATCAACTTTATTAACATTCGCGAAGTAGGCGACCCGGTTGAATTGGGCAAACGCTATTCTGAGCAAGGAGCCGATGAATTGGTTTTTCTCGACATCACCGCCACTCACGAAGGCCGCAAAACATTTGTTGAACTGGTGAAACGCATCGCATTTAACCTTAACATCCCATTCACTGTCGGTGGCGGCATCAGCGAACTCAAAGATGCTGACGCCTTACTCGCAGCCGGTGCTGATAAGATCTCCATTAACTCCTCCGCGATCAAAAACCCTCAGCTTATCGACGATCTGGCCCTTCATTTCGGCAGTCAGTTCGTGGTGGTTGCCATCGATGCCAAAGAAGAAAACAACCACTGGGAAGCGACCATACATGGCGGACGAATCCCTACCGGGAAGGAACTCTTTACCTGGGCTAAGGAAGCAGAGAACCGAGGTGCAGGTGAGATTCTTTTCACCTCCATGAATCACGATGGTACCAAAAATGGCTTTGCCAACGAAGCTCTGGCAAAAATGTCCAAACTGCTCACTATTCCTTTGATTGCTTCAGGCGGTGCAGGATCAATGGAACATTTTGCCGACCTTTTTAAATATGGAAAAGCAGATGCAGGACTTGCTGCCAGTATTTTCCACTTTGGGGAGATCATGATTCCGGATTTAAAAAGTTATCTTCGCAATG
>JANYKW010000054.1 GCA_025358025.1 Bacteroidia bacterium
GGGAACACACACTTGAGTGCCCCAGAAGCCAATATTGTCGTATCCGAAGTATCCCAAGCAACACTTGTTGCACCAGAATGTGTTACACCAACAGGAATTACATTATTAATACCTGTAAGAAGTGGTGCCTTGACAAAATTCTTTGCCCCGGAACCAGAACCCCCTGACGCATAGAGTTGCCAGTAAGTCCCAGGATCAGTTGACGGATCAATTGCAGCAGTTGAAGGCCCTGAGATTTGAAGTGCACAGTACAACTTACCACTTCGAGTTACAAAATCATTGACTGAATAGTTGAACCCGTCTGACCACGAAGGCGCACGCATGAGTGCGGCCTGGAGTAGGTTAAGGAACTGGTCGTCTACAGATGATCCAGGGGACATTGTGACGGGTTGATATCCGATGCTCATGATTTGCTCCTATACGTATTCGCCGACGATATAAAGCTCAAAAGTTCGCCTTCCGCTAGTCCCCGCTTTTCCTAGCCATACGGTAAAAGATATATAATAATTACTCCCCACTTTATGAATTGGCATTATCATTGGAAGAATAATGTCATCGTCAGTTGAGGAGTTGCCGAAACGAGATATCTGTTTAATGTATGGCACTGAAAAATTGTTATAAAGAAAGCTAGTATTTACTATAACCCCGTGGTAGAGGTTGCTTACGCCTTGCGCTATACAATACGCGTGAAGGTGTAACGCTTTTACATTAGGATTATTGATATAATTTGTAACATCAAGATTCCCAGAATATGTAACAGTTCCTGTACCCGCTTGGCTATCTAAGAAATAGATACGAACTTGATCAAGTGAAAATAAAACAAGATGCCCGGCATTAAAATAATCTGTTCCATTCGCCTTCTGTGGTATGTCATGAATAGTTGCGCCATTTTTGTCGGTCACAAGAATCCCATTCGCCGGACCCAGCACAGTCTTGCGAAACTCGTTCGCAGGTCCCGGAGCATCATCGCGCATGGTGAGGGTTGAATTATGCAAATCAAATTCAACCCGCGGTAAATCTCTATCTACGATTGGGATGAAAGTAGCTATACCAGTTTTATTGTCACTGATTATTTTCTTTGTTGAGAGACTCGAAATGAATGCATTATTGACCACAAGATTATTTATGAACTGAACTGTTGCATTGGCATTTGCTGCAATATTAACTAAATCCGACAAAGCACTGCTAATATGCATTGGATCAGTGTCAATAGTCCAAATAACACCGTCAAACGAGTAGAAGTTGTTATTAGTATAAGGCAAAACAGTTGTGCCGGTATAGAAAAACCAGTCTCCTGAGTTTGCTCCACTCGGAGTACTAACAAAGGCCCCCAGATATCTCGGCGAACTCTTTGCATCAACGGCCATGACAGGTCCATTCAACCTGACAGGAGTTGTCCATCGAGGACCTACATAAAATGGCACAGTAGTATTCAAAAAGTTCATCGCCAAAGCACCAGTAGCAGTCCGTAGAGCTCGGGTCATCCACAAAAGTTCTGCACCTGTGGGCATGACAACAGTCCAATCCAAAGGATCAAGAACACTAGGCACTGTTGGCTGAGAAGCACTTCGTTTATATCGGGTTTCATAGTAATACGACTCAGGAATAGTACCTGTCCATTTCCAGGGAGCTTTGAGGGAAATAGTTGGATTCTTGGTATCAGCCCCATTCAAGACAAACAAATCAATCGGAATCTGAGAATTGTCAACAACAGTTTGGTCAATTGACCCTGGACGACCTGACTGAACAAGGTTCTTACTCATGACCAGTATTCCACATCAACTGAAATATACCCATCGGTTCCCTTGATTCCAGGTTGTCCGAGACCACAGTATGAAAACCCATCCTTAGCTCCATTACCACCTTTGCCGCCATGCCCACCTGCTCCAGGACTTGCAATAACATTACTTGTAGTGAGAGAAATAATTGGTTTTTGGGAAATTCCCCCTATACCACCTTCTTGAGGTGTATTTTTAGTTCCTCTATTTCCAGCAACCCCTACAATTTTAGAAACCCACGCAGACCCATCCCAATATTCAATTTTAGAATTGGTTCCATTCGATCCCTCCAGACCAAGAGTCTGTTGATTTATGTCAGGTGGAGCAAGTCCACCGGCTCCACCAGCACCGACAGTCAATTGAAGGGCATCATGACCGGCAAATTTTGTGATATTAAAAATTGTAGTTAAAGTTCCCACAGTTCCCGAACCGCCCCCTTCTCCTCCAGCACCGGGACCGCCTGGTATCCATGCAAATCCATTGGATCCATTTTGACCGCCCTTTCCCCCACCACCTCCTGCAACGACATACGATGTCACTTGCAAACGGAGTGGAGTAACCCAACCAGTATCGAGTTGAGCGTCACCAACTGGATAAACACCGGCAGTACTGTAAGTAAAGTTCTTGGTTTTCTTTCCGCCAATAGAATAAATTTCAAGAACACTCTTTAATCCGTTGGTCACACGAACTAAAGTTCGATATGTATTAGGCATTTCAGCAATAGGAACATCTACTGAAGCCATTTGACCATAAAGAACTCCATCACTCAGAGTAGTAATGACAAATCGATTTGGTCCCTGGCATTCATTGGCAGAGGTGTAGAGAGGGATAGTTATATCCGCATGTAAAGAATTCTTAATGACCAAATTCTTCGTTGACTTGGCCATTAAACAACTTCAATCTTAGTGATCGAAGCACCAAGTTTATTTTCAAGAACTGCAATTCTATTGACAATTTCCTGCAAAGCACCCTCAACATCGGTTGCAGTAATTAGACCTCCAGCATCAGCAATGGAAACCATCGATGCCATGTCACCACTCTTGGTCCATGTAGTTCCGTTGTAGTAGTAGATTTCTTGAGTTGTCGAATTAACATAAAGTCTTCCGACATCAGCAGCAGTAAGGGCATCACCATTAGGTCTCAGAACACCAGCCGGAGCCCCTGCTGCAACATAC
>JANYKW010000096.1 GCA_025358025.1 Bacteroidia bacterium
AAAAGATAAGCAAGTCGATCTCTTTAATAAACAGCTGATTACATTTACAAAAGCCATTAACCAGGTTTCCAACACGGTAAAAAAAAAGTTCAAAGGACTTAAAGCCTATATTATTGTCGCCCAACTTCAAGCATTGATTCCAACAATGGAACAAGTTTACAGTATGGCTTACTGGAAACAGATCACAGGAGAGAACGTCCCGAATGATCAAAAATTGTTTTCAATCTACGAATCATTGGATATCAACAATTTGAAGGAAGATATTAACGTTTCTGGGGAGCAAATGGTAAATTTACGATCCCGACACAATTAAACACTACCTTCACCAAAAGCATGGGCGCTCTCGTTCAAAAAGAATTGAAAAAATTGATAGTTTACAGACGGACCCTAATTACACGAACGGATATTTGCTTTAGAGCTTATATACTTTATCTGATGGGGCCTTGATGACATGGCGGAGATCGACGATCAGCCTGGAATGCTCCTGGATCATTTCTGCATCAAATACAGCATGGTTGGTGGTGATTACCACACAGTCGGCGGTTTGCAGGGCGGTGGGGGATAGATCGATGGATTGTAGGGGGGCGCCGCCAGGAGACGCACTGCCATGCGTCTGTACGGTGGAGATGTAGGGATCGTGATAGGATACAACACCGCCTTTTTTTATAATGATATCCATGATTTCCAGGGCGGGCGATTCGCGGGCATCGTCGATGTTTGGTTTGTAGGCCACCCCCAGGAAAAGGATTTTACTCCCGTTCACCGGTTTCTTTTGACTATTCAATGCCGAGGTGATTTTGATCACCATGTAATGAGGCATCCGCATGTTGATATGCCCGGCAGCATGGATCATGGTCAGATCGAAATTGTATTTTTTCGCGATGTGTTCGAGGTAGAAGGGATCCAAAGGGATACAATGCCCGCCAATACCTGGTCCGGGGTAAAATGCCTGGAATCCGAAGGGTTTGGTTTTGGCGGCTTCAATCACTTCCCAGATGTCGATTCCCATCTTGCCGGATAACAAAGCCAGCTCATTGATCAGGCTGATATTAACCAAACGGTAGGTGTTTTCCAGAATTTTCACCATTTCGGCCACTTTCGGCGAACTGACCAGGTGCAGGTGGTCGATGGCTTTGGAATAAATTTTCTCGCCAATATCTAATCCTTCTTTTGAAATAGCTCCTAAAACTTTAGGCGTATTTTTTGTGTGAAAGTCCTTGTTACCAGGATCGACCCGTTCGGGTGAATAAGCGAGCCAAAAATCTGTGTCATGTTTCAACCCGGATTCCCTTTCCAGGATGGGAAGCATCAGATCTTCTGTGGTGGTGGGATAGGTCGTGCTTTCCAGGCTGATAAAGGTGCCGGGTTTCATGTTTTGGCCAATAGAGACACAGGCAGCTTCGATGTAGCTCATATCCGGCTTGTGGAAGATATCCAGCGGGGTCGGAACGCAGATAAGCAGGGCATCACATTCGCTGATCCGGGTGAAATCGGTGGTGGCACTGAGAATGATGTTCTCCACTACTTCGCGCAGGACGGCGTCGCGGATGTCGCGGATGTAGTTTTCGCCGGAGTTGATTTTTTCAACTTTCTCTGCAGACTTGTCGAACCCGATAACTTTTATGCCGGCCTGGGCGAAGCTGATGGCCAATGGTAATCCTACATATCCCAGGCCTAATATTCCAACAGTCAGGGAGTTGTCTTCTATTTTCTTTAGTATCTCTTTCATATAAGGGATTTCACGAATTAAGGACCAATTCTCACGAACGGTTTGAGAGATCCGTTTACTTCATTTTGATGTTTTATCAAAGAAGTCGTTAACAGAAAGACCCGCCTGTCGCACAATTGAACGGAATGTCCCAGTTGGAATTTCTTTTCTTGGTGAAGGTACTATAACAGTAAATCCTTCTTTTTGATATTTCTGATGACTTCCTCGCTGCGAAACAAAATGAAACCCGGATTTGAGAAGGGTCCTGATAATTTGTTCTGATGATAAAAGTTTAGACATGTATCCGGGTTTCCCCTATAAGAGTTTCCCGAATGGGTGTGATTGTAAATAATGCATCTTTATCTTCGAAATAGAGCATTAGTGCCTCATTCAAATTGTCTATTGCTTCCTGAACCGTATGCCCAAAACTAGATACATCAACGTTTAAGCATTGAGATACAAAGTATTTACCTTCTTTCTGGACAATATATTTTAATGTTTTAACCATTGCGCTCACTTTTTTAATTTGGTTTCAAAGTTATGTATTATGTATGTGTTTATTCTCAATTATTCCCAATCGTCGGTTAATAGTAAATACGAATTTAAACGAAGAGATTTCACGAATTTGAGACGAATTTACACGAACGGGGTAACAAGGATAAAGGATAAAGTGGGCCCCGCACGTTAAGCCTAAATTTTCTGTATTCAAAAATCAATCTTGATTAAAGCGTTCTTCAACTTTATCCTTTATCCTTTTTTTTCTCCCTTTATCCTTTATTAAAGAGTCTGGTGAGGAAACCGGTGCCGGCGGGTTTGCGTCGGCCCTGATCGGGACAGAGCTGCTGGTAGATCTCTCCCCAGGAGGGGATGCCTCCGAGGTTGCGGTCGTCGATATAGAGGTCGGCATGCACTTTCCGGCTTACGGTGCCGGCGTCAAACTCCTCTTCCGGATAACTCTTGTTGATGCTATAGAACTGGACGCCATGCTGTTTGCAGAACTCAACGGCTGCTTCCAGCTCTTTGCCTGAGCGATAGGACCATAATATCAGCTGATGGCCCTCCCGTTGCAGCAATTTTAGAGATTCAAAGGCGAATGGTCGGATTTTGCCGATGGCAGGAAAGCGGTGTTCTACGATGGTGCCGTCGAAGTCAATGGCGATTAGCATGAGGTAAGGATAAAGGATAAAGGATAAAGGATAAAGGATAAAGGATAAAGGATAAAGGATAAAGGATAAAGGATAAAGGGTGAGAATTTGGTTTTGTGGTTGAAATTGGTTAACTTATTACTGAAGTTTCGCATTAGAAATTAGATACAAAAAAAGATAGGCCTAAGATAAAAAAAGTAGCATGGAAATTTGTTTATATTACTGAAAATCAGTAATATTAAGTTGTCAAACAAAAACAAAGCTACCATGCTACGACATAA
>JANYKW010000049.1 GCA_025358025.1 Bacteroidia bacterium
TGTTTCAATCCACGCACCCCTTGCGAGGTGCGACTGTACAATATATTAAGCACTATATTTCAAATAGATGAATCTACATTTCCGCGAATCATCAATTTGAAGTAACAAAGTCTAATATTTGCCTGGTAAAAATAATCTAAATTCATCATATTCAGCTTTCGCCAATCAACCTGAATTTATGTGAGAGCTTAGGGTACGCGGGTTACAAAATCAAGGTTCCTTCAGGATCATAACTTTCTTTAAAACCAACATGTTCAATCCTGTTTTTATAATTGTTACCTAAAAAATAATATCTCAGACTATCTGATTCCGGATCAATGATAGATTCGAGCCTGTAACGCAATTCAGTAAATTTTGCCGGATCAATCAGACACTCAAAAACAGAATTTTGAACCCGCTGACCAAAATTAACGCATTGTTTGGCAATTAGTCTAAGTCTCTTCCTTCCTGATGGGGTAATAGTCTCAACATCATACGTTATAAGAACCATCATGTGTTTTCGCTTTTCTATTTATTGACAAATACCGGGTAATTTTCAATATCACCACGGATAAAACGAGCCATTAGCAACGCTTGTGAATAAGGCAATAATCCAACCGGGATGGAGGTTTGCAAATAGGGATGTTGAATTTCTTCCTGTTTCCGCTTTTGCCAGGCTGTTAATACCTCTTTGCGTGTTTCATCAGTCATCAGGATACCACCAGCTTCATTTCCTTTAAAGCCATGTTGATTCACCTGCTTGCGGTTAATAAGGGTCAAAACCAACCTGTCTGCTAAATATGGACGAAATTCTTCCATCATATCAAGTGCAAGACTTGCCCTGCCTGGTCTGTCTGTATGGAAGAACCCTACACAAGGATCGAGACCAACACTTTCCAGGGCTGCCCTGACTTCGTGCATTAAAAGTGTGTAAACAAAAGAAAGCATTGCATTGACATTGTCCTTCGGAGGTCTGCGGTTCCTTCCTTTCATGAAAAAATTTTCTTTTTGAGAAAGGATTAGCTGATCAAATACACCAAAATAACTTTGTGCTGCTTCTCCCTCCACTCCTCGCAACACATCAGCCGACAATGTTTGTAATACTTGTTTTTGCTTCAAAGCCATCAGCTGAATGGTCGATTCCAGTTCCAATAAATCATTACCGGTATTTTGTTCACGATAGGCACGTTGCAAGACAGTTCTGCCATTGGCTATTTTCCCGGCTACGAATAATTTGGCCAATTTTAAGGATTGTTCTTTGTTGTCTGCTATTCGGTATTGAGTACGCCTCAATAAGACATTCCCTGAAACAGCCCCGTTCACCCTGCACAGAAAACGTCCATGCTCAGTCAGAAAACTAAGTGCCACATTTCTCTCTGCACACAAATGCATCAAACCCGGACTGGCTCCCATGTAACCAAAACTAACAATGCCTTCCAAGTTATGGATGGGAATCCTGAATTTCTCCTTGTCATCAATCCGGATCACAACATTTTCACCATCCTTTGCCAGATAGGATTCTGGTGTTGTTACATAAAGCGTGTTTAATAATTTTCTCATAAATTCAGTCAGTTTCAAGTGCATATTTCAGGTAATCGTTGACCCCCCGTGGATGGTCGAAAGCCTTGGGATTGCAAATTTCGACCAGGGAACATGCCTTGCAATGCGTTTTGTACTTTGCCTCAGGAGTCTGCCCTTTCTCAAACATTTCGTGCATGCGCTGAACATAACCTTCAACCAGATTTCTGATATTCTGATCAAAGACAACTTCATGGCGATGTCTGGTCTCGCCATAATACAAATAGCCATTGTCAATTTCCAGGTCAAGCCCATCAACTTCACTATACATTTCTTCTAAACAAAGGGCTTGGGCACAAAGTTGAACCGCATCACGGTGATCAGGTTTAGGTTTGCCACGCTTATATTCTACTGGAACTGGCTTCCATTTACCCGGATAACCAATCATAAATATTCCTTCGTTATTCTCACAACGACGAAACTCTACCATATCTGCGACACCATACAATCCCAACCGATAAGAAACTAGTGAAACTGATCTAAGGGTAATAATACCTCCACGCACTTCACTGGCAAAAGGATCGTCGACCCGCTCGTGCAGGTGATTTCCTTCAACAGTACGCATATTTTCTGCCCATTGCTGCTCAATGTGAATCAGCGCCCATTGCCTTTCACAAAAAGCAAAATGCTGTATACCGGAAAGCATTAAAAGATCATCGTCTACATACATGATATGATTTGTAAATTGACTAATTTTGCTATAAATCAAATCTGAATGAAAGAGATAGTTTTTATCGTGGAAGAATCTCCTGATGGTGGATATTTTGCAAAAGCCGTTGATCATTCGATCGTTTCCCAAGGTGAAACTATCGAGGAACTTCGAAGCATGATTGCAGATGCAGTGCGTTGTCATTTTGTGGAAGAAGAGATGCCTGATTATGTTCACATGCATGTAACCCGCGAGGAAACCTTCTCCTTATGAAATTGCCCAGGGACATTGATTCTTCAAATCTTATCAACGCCCTAAATCAATTTGGCTACGAACCAACCAGGCAGACCGGAAGCCACATTCGTTTAACTACCCATCAAAACGGACAACATCACCTCACCATCCCCAACCACGATCCATTAAAAATTGGAACCCTGAATGCCATACTCAGCGAGGTGGCACAGCATGCAGGGGTTTCCAAACAAGAGTTGGTGGAGAAGTTATTCTAACGCAAGTTATTACTTTTCAAAAACCTCAATACCATTTGGTAAATTCTTTTTGATTTCCTCCAAAGATGAAACATTGTAATCGCTCCAGGATCGTGGCAAATCAGTGTTTTTTGTAATCTGGACTTTATCGAAGAGTTCACCCGAACGAGCACTTCCCAAATGGGGTGCGTCTCCAACATGTTTAAAAACAATCAGCCTTCTTTTGTTCATTTCTCCACGGGCAGCAGCACGATCATGTTCAAAAGCATTGTTTAAGGCATCCCACAATAAACTCAAATCTTCCTCTGAAAAGCCAGATTTACGAGCATCGACAGCCGAAACAAAACCATGCATTCGGTAAAGTGCATAAGGAACTGTTGATTTGCGACCAAAAGTTCTTTCCTTTTTTAGATCCTCTTCCTTTGTAACAGCACACCTTGTAACTGAATGTTCAGCCTGATAAATTCGATCTTCTGAACGTGAAAAAGTAAATTGAACCGGTCCACGAACGATTCCAACTCCTTTTTTACCTGATTCATCTTTTTCTCCTGTTGCCAGAACAGCACCAAAGGTTCTTATATCAAAATAATCTTCGCACAATGATTTTTTGGCACCTTCACCTTTTTCTTTCTTTGCTTTATCAATGGCTCTGTTTAGAACAGCCCCTTCTTGTATAAAGATGTCAAAACCCCTATCTGCAATGGTTTTTCCGTCATCAGTTAGGGTCGCCATTCTTAATCCAACATAATTTCGCACTTTTCTTTTTATACAGACATCTGTTACCAGTCCCGCCTGATTCTCGGCATCTGAACGCGGAAGGTTT
>JANYKW010000050.1 GCA_025358025.1 Bacteroidia bacterium
TCCGGAAATTTGCCATTAATTAAATCATACGTGATTTTGGAAGTTTCGGTTTCAAAATCCAGCCTTCCTTAACAAAACATCCTCCTTTCACTTGAAGTAATTGAAGTATTTGAAGTACTCTAAGTACTCTAAGTACTTCTACTTCAGCAGCTCAGCAGCATTCAACCTGGCAGCTTCTGTAATACTCTCCCCACTCAACATCTTGGCTAATTCGGAAATCCGTTCGTCGGGGGACAATAATTTTAGTTTTGTAATGGTTTCACTATCAGTATCTTCCTTGTAAACAAGATAATGTTGGTCGCCCTTTGCAGCTATTTGCGGAAGGTGAGTGATGTTGATTACCTGCATATCCTGAGAAATTTCTTTCAGGATATTACCCATTTTGTCGGCAATTTCACCTGAGATACCTGAATCAATCTCATCAAATAGTATGGTTGGCAAAGTTTTTGATTTTGATATGAGTGCCTTGATAGACAGCATCAGTCTCGAAAGTTCACCTCCGGATGCCACTTTTGATATTTCATCCGGTTGACCATTTTTGTTGGCAGTAAATAGAAAATTTACCTCATCCCGGCCGTTTGGAGTTAATAACACCCCTGTCTTAATTTCGACCCTGAACTTTGAATTAGGCATCCCAAGTTGAAATAGCTGGGCTTCTACCCTCTTCCCTATCTGGCCTGATGCAGAAATTCTATTTTTAGTAAGTTGATCAGCCAGTACTGTCAACTCAATTTCCCTCAGACTCAATTCTGTTTTCAACTCATTGACAGTCTCTTCATTAAGGTAAACACTGTTAACCTGAACTTCGAATTCATCCCGAAGATTGATGAGCTCCTCTTCACTATCAACGTGGTGTTTCTGCTGCAGGGAATTGAGCTGATCCAACCGGTCATTCAGATGTGCAATACGTCCGGGATCTATCTCGATTTTTTCAGAAACTCGGGATACATCAGACGTTATATCATTCATTTCCAAATATATATTATTCATCCGTTCCAGAATATCTGCAGCTTCAGGATAATATTTCAGGATCCGGTTCAGTGCGCCAATCGATTCTTTTAACCGTATCAATGCATTTCCATCCTCCTCCTTCAGCAGGTTTGCAACAGAAAGGAGGGCAGATTTAATGTCATCAGCATGCGTAAGCAGGGTAAGTTCATGCTCAAGATTCTCTTGCTCCCCTACCTGGAGATGTGCCCCTTTAAGCTGATCAAGCTGAAACTGAAAATAATCCAGCTCCTTCCTCAGCAATGTCGCATGATCTTCAGCTGCAGCAAGTGCCACAAGCAGTGTTTTATAGGATTTGTATTTTGATTGGTAATCTTTATGCAGGACGATATTCCCAGAATAGTTATCAAGTACCATCAACTGAAACAAACGATTTCCCAGTTCCAGGCTCTGGTGTTGAGAATGTATATCTATCAGCCGGATACCCAAATCCTCAAGCGTTTTCAAATTTACCGGCGTATCATTGACAAATGCCCTGGACTTTCCGTTGGAAGTTATCTCCCTTCTAAATATTACCTGCTTTTCATAATCAAGATCATGTTGTGCAAACTGATCTTCCATCCCATATCCGTCTATCTCGAATACTCCCTCAACGAAGCACTTTTTATCTTTATCTTTTAAAACACTGGTGTCTGCCCGCTGACCAAGAATTAAAGAAAGAGCTCCAATTAAAATAGATTTCCCTGCTCCTGTTTCTCCTGTTATAATTGTCAATCCGGAGGTAAAATCAACATCCAATTCTCGAATTAATGCATAATTACTTATCTGTAAGCGTCTTAACATCTATTACGTAATAAATTTTTAGCAGCATTTGCATTTTAAATTCCAAAATTTGATTTGGTGCATCATCTCCTCCATTTTATCGGTCACTAAAAAACTTTTTGTTGTGTTATCTTTTCATATTTCCCTGAATTTGAAGGATCACATTCAGATAGAATGGTCATTACCCTGCTTTTTTCATCAATGGTGCCATTGGATAACAAATTTACGATCTCATCAGATTTGGCATCAAAGAAAATCCTGTTAATATAGATATCCGGACGGGCCCTGTATACTTTCTGTATATTTTTCAATGCATCAGCAATCTCACTTCTGCCAATATTCGGTTTTTCTGACATGATATCCAGACCAAGCCTGTGATAACGGTACATCATATCCCTAAATGGACTGTAGGCTTTGTTGTAAAGATTGTCAATAAGCCAGAATCTATTGTAAAAACCTTCGAAGGCCCTCCATCCCTTTTCGCGGGCATTTTGAGATTTATTAACGATATCCCTGGCCTTTTGAAAAAACGGCGTACCACCCATCGGCGAGAAAGTATCGTAATCAAAGCCTAAAATAATATAGGCATAATAAGCCAATATATTTGTCAATGCATTGGTATTGGAAGTCTCACTGAATTCGAGGGGCTGGAACTCAACATAACGGACGTCGAAGTCATTGTCCTTGATATTAAGAATCGGAGTCTGGTAGGAAGAATTAAAAACCGGACGGTTTAATTGAACCTGCATGGATCCTTTAAATTCATCAGCTCCGATTTGGTCTGTAATTTGAATAAAAATGGTACAAATGATCCGCTCATCAATCGTATACTGATGATCTGTCCATTTTCTGTTATTCATGAATTCGGATATATCATTCCGCATGGACTGAAAAATCTCTTTGTAGGTTCCTTCAATCCGGGAACTTGATACACTGACGTTGCACTGAAACTCTTGTGCAGATAGCTGAAAGAGAAAACTGAAAAAAAAGCAAAATGATGCAAAGAGGCGCATATCATTAAAATGTTTCCTAAAATTAGAAAATCTATTCAAATTTCGAAGCGATCTGGAGCGCAAATGTGAAAGTGCTTATTAATTAATTGAAATATGTATGATATGTTCCGAATTCCAGTCCGATTTTATCCAATTATTGAAGGATCTAACGCGATCATTTGATTGACAATATCAACAGCAACCTCTCTTTTCGATTTTAGCGGAAATTGTACTATTCTTTTATCTCTGGTAAGAATTGCAATTTTGTTTGTGTCAAAACCAAAACCTGCACCTTCTTCGTTCAGGGAGTTTAAAACGATCATATCCAGATTTTTCGAAATGAGTTTGGTGAATGCATTTTCAATCTCGTTCTGGCTTTCCAGGGCAAACCCTACCAGGAGCTGGGAAGGTTTTTTTAATCGTCCGAGTTCTGCAGCTATATCCCGGTTGGGTCGTAGTTCAATGATCATATTTCCTTCTGTACGCTTGATCTTCTCTTTTTCTGTTACCAATGGAGTATAATCTGCTACAGCTGCCGTCATGATTGCACCATCACACGAACCAAAATAGCTCAGGCAAACCTCATACATTTGATCGGCTGAAGTGACATCTACTCTTTGAATCGAGGGATGATTCGTGTTTAACAAAACCGGACCACAAACCAGTACTACCTTTGCACCAGCAGATGCAAGTTGTTCAGCCAGGGCAAAACCCATCTTTCCTGTAGAATAATTGCTGATAAATCGAACCGGATCAATCTTTTCCTGGGTGGGTCCTGCAGTAATAAGATACGTTCTGTTCAGGAGTTTTTTTTTTCGGAGAAAAAGTCTTCAATTGTCTTCAGGATCACATCCGGCTCTTCCATTCGGCCTTTGCCTATTAAACCACTGGCCAGTTCTCCGCTGGCAGGTTCAATGACTAAATTGCCCATGGATTTCAATTTGCGAAGATTTTCCCGGACAACAGGATGTTCAAACATGTCCATATCCATGGCTGGGGCAATCATCACAGGACACTTTGCAGACAAATAACTGGTGGTAACCAAATTATCGCACACACCACCCGACATCTTTCCAATGGTTGCTGCTGTTGCCGGAGCAACCAAAAAAAGGTCTGCCCAGCGCCCCAAATCAACATGGCTATTCCAGGAGCCGCTATCTTTCGAAAAGAAATCACTCAGAACAGGTTTCCCTGACAAGGATGAAAATGTGAGCGGTGATACGAACTCCTTTGCCGCATCAGTCATCAAAACCTGCACCTCTGCACCTGCCTTCACCAAACCGCGCAGCAAATAAACTGCCTTGTATGCAGCTATACTTCCAGTCACACAGAGAACTATCTTCTTCCCTTCCAGCGGCATGTTGAAGTGATTTATGTCTGTCTAAAAAATTATTTTTTTTCCTTGGCAGGATTGCGGTAATAGATCAAACCATCCTTGAACTCTTCATAAGCAATCAGAACTGGTTTTGAAAGTCTTTCGTAATAACGCGAAATTTCAATCTGCTCACGGTTTTCAAAAACCTCTTCGAGATTGTCTGAATAAGAGGCAAACTCCTGCAATTTCTGATTCAACTCCTCTTTTACTTCAGCACTGATCTGATTGGCACGCTTGGCAATCACCATCAAAGATTCATAAATATTGTCGGTGGTTGAATCCAACTCACTCAAATTGCGGGGTACTGTAGATGAAGCTGCTTTAATTTTTCTGTAATCCATAATTGATTTCTATTGCTTTTGATAATTAATTTGCTCTAAAGACCAGATGATCTATTTCCTGATTATTCAGGTTTGATATTCTTAAGGTCTTCATCTTTCAAATTCATCATTTTCTTTGTGTTGGCGAAGAATTTATCTGCTTCCTTCCGGAATTTACTGGTGGGGAATTCATCAACAAAGGTGTAATACTCATCCAGTTCTGAATTCAAACGTTCCCGTTTCTTTTCCTCAATACTATTTTCCCCAAGTAAATATTTAGATTTTAGCAGGTAAAACATCAATTCTTCGCGATATTTTGAATCGGGGTACTCCTTTAAACTATTGGAAAGGGATATTACGGAGGCACGGTAGTCCTGAAGATCATAATAAAGTCGTCCGTTCATGTAGGATTTATAAACCAGCTTTTCACGTAACTCATCAATAAGCTTATTTGCATCTGCCACTTTACTGCTGGAAGGAAAGATATTCATGAAAAGTTGAAATGCGTCGATGGCATCCTGCGTGGTCTTCTGATCCAGCCTGGGTGCAGGTGAATCCAGATAATAACAGTAAGCAATCAGGTACTGGGACTCCTCTGCAAAAGAACTCCTTGGAAATTCCTTCACAAGCTGCCTGAAATAATGGCCGGCCATCAGGTAATCCTTCTGACCAAAATTGCTTTTTGCCAGGAAATAATACACCTGGTCTGAGCGGTTGGTACCTCTGTAGATATTGACCAATTCTCCATAAAGCTGGGAAGACTTGTTGTAATCCTTTTTATCGTAATATTCGCGGGCTTTCTTGAGTTTAAACTCATAGTCGGTACTTTTGACTATCTTCTGATACTCTCCACAAGATGAGGCGATTAACAAAACGCCAATAATAATATAAACTCTCATATTCCGAATCATGGTGCAAAGATAAGTTTTTTCTTCATTTAATAGAATATGTAATATGCGTCCAGGAATATTACTCTATATAAATGATAATAAACAACATACACGATAATAATGAATCAAGTTATTTCAATTTTATCTTTAATAAACATTTATTAACAGATGAATTGTGCTTGATTTCTTCATTCTGCAAATAAAGGAGACAATATTCTGACTTGCCGAAACCCAAAATAATTTTTAGATTTGCAGGCTCTCAAAAACATTTTGCAATAATATATAAAGTCTATAACCGTGGATATATTTGAAAAACTAAAATCGGACAAAGGTAACCTTGGTCAGTACCAGAAGGAAGCACATGGCTATTTCTCATTTCCTAAACTGGAAGGAGAGATAGGCCCAAGAATGAAATTTCGTGGAAGAGAGGTTCTAAACTGGAGTTTAAACAATTATTGCGGTCTTGCCAATCATCCGGAAGTACGTCAGGCCGATGCGGAAGCAACTGCTCAATATGGCCTTGCCTATCCAATGGGTGCCAGGATGATGTCAGGTCAGACCAGCAAACACGAAGAACTGGAAAAACAACTGGCTGCATTCGAAAGCAAGGAGGATGCATTTTTACTTAACTACGGATACCAGGGCATGATCTCCATCATTGATGCCATCACTGGCCGTAACGATGTAATAGTCTATGATGCGGAAGCTCACGCATGTATTCTGGATGGAGTGCGCCTGCACATTGGCAAAAGATTTGTCTTTCAGCATAATGACATGGACAGTTTGCGCAAACAGCTTGGACATGCCACATCACTTGTTAAGAAAACCGGAGGCGGTATCCTTGTCATTACAGAAGGCGTATTCGGGATGGCAGGAGACCTTGGACAACTCGACAAAATTGCCGGGCTAAAAAGCGAATTCAGTTTCCGTCTGCTGGTCGACGATGCTCACGGTTTTGGAACCATGGGCGCAACCGGAGCCGGTGTTGGAGAACATTTTGGCGTTCAGGATCAGATTGACATGTATTTCGGAACTTTTGCCAAATCAATGGCAGGCATCGGAGCATTCATTGCTGCCAAAGAAGAAGTCTGCGATTACCTCCGCTACAACATGCGTTCACAGACATTTGCAAAATCACTGCCAATTGCCATGGTCATTGGCTTACTCAAAAGACTGGAGCTTATTAAGAGTCAACCTCAGATACGTGAAAATCTTTGGACCATTGTTGAAGCCTTACAAAAAGGGCTGAAAGCTGAAAATTTTGATCTGGGGGTAACAAACTCTCCGGTTACTCCGGTTTATCTGTCTGGCAGCGTACCCGAAGGCACCAATGTTATTATGGATCTGAGAGAAAATTACAACATTTTCTGTTCAATCGTTATCTATCCGGTAATTCCCAAAGGCCAGCTTCTTTTAAGATTGATCCCAACATCATCTCATACCCTTGAAGATGTTGAATATACCATCAAAGCATTTTCAGAAGTGCGCAAGAAACTGGAAGCAGGCAAATATATCGCTTCAAAAATTGCCCAGGTTTCCTGATTTCCATCAATAAACCACCATTAAAAAGGGTATCCGGCATGGATACCCTTTTTAATTTATAATTTTCATTACTAAACACTTAAATTACCAAATTATTTTACCTCCTCTATCCAGATATTCCTAAACTGAATTTTCGAGCCTTCTGCCTGTAATCCGATGCTTCCTTTGGTCATTGAACATTTTTCAGCAATATTTTGCAGTAATCCATTCACCCTTACTTCAACACTGTTCCCTTTACAGGTTATATCATAGCTATTCCATTCCCCTGGATTCTTTTCATTGGATGGCTGTCTTTTCATGGCAATCGGCTTTACTTTTTCTGTGCCTGTATATATGCTATCGCCAACTGTTGCCTGCTCACCTGCTGCATTCACGATAAAATCGCCGGCACTTCCATTTTTTAACTGGCACTGATAGTGGAGTGGCCATTGTTTGTCGGGGCCATTGGTATGGACAAAAATACCGCTGTTTGTAGGCTTTTCCGGATAACACCATTCAACATGCAAATGGTAATTCGAATACTCACTTTTTGTCCTCAGATATCCCATAGGAACACCCGGAGTTTCGATAACACCATCTTTTACATAGAAAAAGTTATCTGGACTGACAGCAGGATCATTCACCCAGATTGTCCAACCCTTCAGATCTTTGCCATTGAACAAGGATTGTTTTTTCTGAGCAAATCCGTTAATTGCAACAAGCAACAATGCAACAACAAGTACGTTTTTCATTTGATAATAATTTATTTTTCATTCGCCAGCTGGCGGATGATGATTATTTCCACTTCTGTTGGTCCCGACATGTCGGGATGGCGATTACATCGATTAATATCATAATCCCATAAAAATAACGATAATTTTACTCAATTTAACTTCCAACCCCGAAGGGATCTACTCAATTCATAGATTAGTCTTGCTGAAAGCTTGTTCCAGGTCGCTTATCAGATCTGCCTTATCCTCCACGCCGATGGAAACCCGTATCAATGAATCCTTAATACCTGCAAGCTCCCTTTCCCTAGCAGTAATGGATGAATGAGTCATCAGGCCCGGATGCTCTATCAATGACTCTACGCCTCCAAGGCTCTCTGCAAGGGTAAATAACTCAAGGCTTTCCAAAAATTGAACAGCCTCTTTTTCACCCCCTTTAATTTCGAAAGAGATCATGCCTCCAAACCCGGATGCCTGACGGAGACCTATCTCATATTGTGGATGACTCTTCAGCCCCGGATAATAGACCTTCGCAACTTTGGGGTGATTTTCAAGGTAAGTCGCAATAGCCATTGCATTAGACTGATGTTTTTCCATTCGCAGAGACAATGTTTTCAATCCGCGTAATACCAGATAACAGTCGAAAGGAGACGGGACCACCCCGAGCGAATTTTGGCAAAACTTGAGTTTTTCATACAAAGTCTTGTCATTTAGCATGATGGCTCCCCCAATCACATCGCTGTGACCTGCAATATATTTGGTGATGCTGTGAACAACAATATCAGCACCCAACACCGCGGGATTTTGAAAATATGGTGAAAGAAAGGTATTGTCAACCAAAACAAGCAGATCGTGCATATGTGCCAGCTGGGTGATTGCTTTGATGTCGCAAACTTTCAACAATGGATTGGAAGGAGATTCAAGCCAGATCAATTTTGTCTCCGGCCGGATAGCTTCCCTTATCTGTAAAGGCTGGGTGGCATCTACCAGACTAATGGTAATTCCGTAATTTGCTTCCCACTGGTGAAACAATCTTTTGGTACCTCCATATAAGTCATCGAAGCCGATAATATGGTCTCCTGGTTTTAGCAAGGCAAATAAAATGGTAGCTTCAGCTGCCAGTCCCGATGCAAAGCCAAGTCCGTAGGTCGTTTTCTCCAACGACGCATACCTTTTTTCCAAAGCAAACCTTGTTGGGTTCTGGCTCCGTGAATATTGAAAGAAGCCCGGATTCTTAACCTCCTTTCGTGCATAAGTCGAAGAAAGGTAGATAGGCGCTACGACTTCGTTTTTACTCCCTTCAAAAAATTCGGCTTCTTCACCTACATGAATAGTCCTGGTATCAAATGAATAATCTTTACGTGACATAATGAACACAATTTGAAAATGTGAAAATGCGAAAATGTGAAAATTAAGATTTGTGCGAATGGAAAAATGAATCTTTTATGATCTTGATTGTAATATTAGTTACAAAATTTGATCTTGCTTTCTTCATTTTCAATTTTCCCAATATTCACATTCATTTAGTGTTTCTCCGAGAGGTAGCGTTCCGCATCAATTGCCGCCTTGCACCCTGAACCAGCAGCAGTCACTGCTTGTCTGTAGGTTGAATCCATCACATCACCGCAGGCAAATACTCCCGCAATATTGGTCGCGGTACTGTTACCAATGGTTTTGATGTAACCTACCTCGTCGGTTTCGAGCTGTTTGAAAATATCTGAATTGGGTTTGTGACCGATTGCCAGAAAGAACCCATCGATAGGAACAGTTACTGTATCTTCGTTTGCTTCTCCTTTGTTCCTAACAAATGAAGCACCTTCAACGACACCCTGACCGATCAGTCCTAAGGTCTGATGCTTCCAGAGGATTTCAATGTTCGCGGTTTTAAAAGTCCGGTCCTGCATCACTTTGGAGGCGCGCAGCTGATCACGGCGAACAATGAGGTACACTTTCCGGCACAAACCGGCCAGGTAAATTGCTTCTTCACAAGCAGTATCTCCCCCACCTACCACCGCTACATCCTTTCCACGGTAGAAAAATCCATCACAGGTAGCACAGGCGGACACCCCTGATCCGGCGTACTTTTTCTCATCCGGCAAACCAAGATACTGAGCCTCGGCTCCTGTTGCAATGATCACAGTTTCTGCTTCAATCAGTTTGCTGCTATCTATGGTGATTTTGTGTATTCCATTACAGAATTCAGCAGCAGTTGCCAGACCCCACCGAACATCTGTACCAAAACGAACAGCCTGAGCCTTTAAATCTTCCATCATCTCCGGCCCTGTCACACCTTTTGGATAACCGGGAAAATTTTCGACTTCAGTGGTAGTCGTCAATTGTCCTCCTGGCTGCAATCCCTCGTATAAAACCGGATAAAGATTAGCCCTTGCTGCATAGATAGCTGCTGTAAATCCGGCAGGACCAGATCCAATGATCAGACACTTAACTCTTTCAACCGAGGTCGGCAGAGTGGTGGATGATGCCTTTTGATTCTCCGTATTCAATGATTTAAACAGTTCCATATTTATTATCTTATTTTTATCAAAAATAGATATAATGAGTAACAACAGCAATAGTTGCTAGTGTAAATTATTTATTTTTTTTAAATATGAAGAATATTTTGGAAAACTGAAAACAGAAGCTACTTTTGCATCCTCTTCCTTTGCTGCCAAGGCAAAAGGAAAACAAACAAATTTCGGGGTGTAGCGCAGCCTGGTAGCGTATCCGTCTGGGGGGCGGGGGGTCGCAAGTTCAAATCTTGTCACCCCGACAATTTGAAAATCAAGGGGTTAGATAGAAATATCTGACCCCTGTTTTTTTGGATCCCACCGATTCCCAACTTTTTGATACCATATATATCTCTGACTCCAAAGATTCTGTAACTTAAACCAGAATTTAATGAACAAAACTACCGCATAATGAAGCTAATCATCTCTCTTGTAATCGGTTTTCTATTCTATTGCCAATCTGGCACCTGCAGCAAAGCAAATCCCGATTCCCAGGCAGAAAACAGGGCATTTCAGTGGGTCGAAAAAAATTTTTTCCAAGGTGAAATTCCCCCCTTTTCCTTTGTCCTTGGCGGGAAAAATTCAGACAGTTTTATCAGGAACTGGGATTATCATTCCTTGAAAGTCAATTCAAATGATCTGAATATAAAGGAAGCAGTATACAGTTATTCTGATTCTGAGAGCGGAATGACTGTTCGTTGCTATGTTACTATTTTCAATGATTTCCAAGCGGTTGAATGGGTCCTCAGATTTTCAAATTCTTCGTCAGGGAATTCACCCGTTATCGAAAAAGCAGCAGTCCTGCATCACACATTTACATCAATGGAAAGCGGAAATTTCATCCTTCACCATGCAAAAGGCAGCAATGCAGAAAGAAATGATTTCCAGCCCATGGACGAAATCTTGCAGCCAGCTAAAAATGTTTACCTGACACCCGCAGGTGGCCGCTCTTCAGACAATACCGCATTTCCTTTCTTTAATCTTGAAATGCCTGGTAATCAAGGCGTAATGACAGCAGTTGGCTGGACAGGCAAATGGTATGCAGATATTCTTCAATCTGATAGTAAATCAGTTACCATGCTTGCAGGGATGGAAAAGATGCATTTATCACTATACCCGAAAGAAGAAATCAGAACACCCAGGATATGTCTGCTTTTTTGGAATGGAGAAGATCGTATGACCGGACACAATCAGTTCAGACAATTTATGCTGGCTCACCACTCCCGGAAAATTGACGGCCGTTTTGCAGCGTATCCTTTGTCAGGCAGCTTTGATTACGGAGATCCCGCTCCTTGCGGCGAATACAATTGCCTTACGGAAGAATATGCCATTGCCCTGGTAAAAAGATACCGGCAATTCCGGATCTTACCAGAACTCTTTTGGCTTGATGCCGGATGGTATACCGGTTGCGGCTGGGACAAACCAAAAGGTGAATGGTGGCAGAATGTTGGAAACTGGACCGTCGATACGGAACGATTTCCCAACGGTCTCAGGCCAATCGCCGATGCTGTTCATGGTGTGGGCGCAAAATTTATGGTCTGGTTCGAACCGGAACGGGTTCGTCCGGAGACACAAATTGACAAAGAACATCCTGAGTGGCTCATCAAAATAAAAGGCAAAGACGATTACCTTTTCGACCTGGGGAACAGCAATGCCCGAATGTGGCTTACCGGTAAGATCACTGATTTGATACAAAAAGAGGGTATAGATTATTACCGGCAGGATTTCAACTTTGATCCGATGCCATATTGGGAAGCATCCAACACACCGGATAGAATTGGCATTTCGGAAATTCGGCATATTGAAGGTCTTTATGCATTCTGGGACAGTTTATTGGTACGCTTTCCAAAATTACTGATCGACAATTGTGCAAGCGGAGGCCGGCGAATAGACCTGGAAACAACTTCCCGCAGTGCTCCGCTCTGGCGCACCGATTACCAGTATGGAGAACCTACAGGATACCAGTGTCACACCTTCGGATTGAATTTTTATCTTCCAATTCATGGAACAGCAATCTATAAAACAGATAGTTACACTTTCAGATCAGGATTGGGTGCTACTGCAGTGATGAATTGGGAGGTGACCGGCAGGGAATCTGAATCAATCCCCGCCATTCAGAAAAGGATCAAAGATTACCTAAATTTAAGACCTTATTTCTATGGTGATTATTATCCGTTGACAAGCAGCAGGAATACCATACGCGAGAATAGCTGGCTTGCCTATCAGATGCACCGCAGAGATCAGGGAGATGGTATCATACTGGCTTTTCGCAGAAAAGATTGTGCAGATGAATCCATTTTAATCAAACTTCGGGGATTGGACCAGAAGGCAACCTATGAGCTTTTCTACGAAGATTACAATATTCAGATCAAAAAATCAGGACTTGAATTGTCTGAGGGATTCCCTGTTTCAATCCCGCAAAAACCAGCGTCCTTACTCATAACCTATAAAAAATTATAACCGCACATGAAAAAACCAATACTACTATCAGGATTATTGATGATCGCGATATTCTCCTTTGCCTCTAAAACAGATTTACGCTCTGCAAATGTCTCATCGAAAGACATTCCCTCACCCATGGAGATGAAAGACTCTCTGGTAATCGAAAATATTTTTCCTTTCCAACAACAGCATTGCCATGGTTCAACGCTGGTTGAATTGCCCAATAAGGACTTGCTTTGTGCCTGGTTCCAGGGAAGCGGGGAGCGTACGTCGGATGATGTTGCCATCTGGGGGGCCCGTTACAACCATAAAACACATCAGTGGGGAGAACCATTCGTCATGGCTGACGTGCCCGGATTCCCGGATATTAATCCGGTTCTGTTTATCGATTCCAAATCAAGATTATGGCTGACGTGGTATACCGTAATGGCCTATCAATGGAGTACTTCACTCCTGAAATTCAGAATCAGCGATAACTACATGCAAAAAACCGGTGCCCCGGTTTGGAACTGGCAAGAGGTCCTGCACGTAAAAGCCGACGGTTCGCCCAACACCGGTATCGGAGAGAATGATCCTTTTGTTATGACCCTGCTCAGTAAATTCGATGCGTATTATCAATACCTGGTACAAAAAGGGGATGTCAGTGATACCGGCAAATCAAATGTATCAAAACAGTCCTGGAGCAAGGCCAGAAAGTACTATACCGATCTGGCCAGAGGATCCAATCTGATCAGTGATGGCACCGACGTGAATGAACAGGGTGAGAAAGTTAAAAAACAGCTTGGCTATCCCCTTATGCGCAGAATTGGCTGGCAGACCCGTAACAAGCCGCTTCAGTTGGGTAACAGGATACTTCTTCCACTCTACTCTGATGGACTAAATCTCTCACTGGTGGCCATAACTGCAGATTTTGGAGAAACCTGGAGCTTTAGTGAACCGATTTTGGGAGGTGGAGCGATCCAACCAACTTTGGCTCTGAATAAAGACGGTTCCATCACCATGCTGATGCGAGACAATGGCCCTGCTCCTAAAAGATTGATGAAGAGCGTGTCTAAGGACGGAGGACTCACCTGGAGTTCAGTCGTGGATACCGATATTCCTAATCCTGGTACAGCTGCCGATGTGGTTGTTTTAAAAAGTGGTAATTGGGCACTGGTATTGAATGACATTGAGAATGGACGCCACAAACTATCCGTATGGCTGTCATCAGATCAGGGAGAAACCTGGCCTTTTAGAAAAATTATTGTAAACGGACAACCCAATAGTGCTGTTAGAGGTCATTATCCTGCTATCATCCAGGGTAAAGACGGATTAATCCATCTATCCTATACCAATCAGATCGGAGACAAGAGCGGCACTTCAGAACTGAAGAATATCGTACATGCAGTTTTTTCTGAAAATTGGCTTATCAAATAATACTTTCAAACCAATATCGCTCAAACATATACTGCTCCTTTACAAAAATTCAATTTCCTCAAAGCAGAAACAGGATAAACAACAGTTCATTTAATTGACATTTATCAATAAGTTCCTATATTTGCATCAAATAAAATCACTGTTTATGTCAGAGGTTAAGGATGCAACTTTGTGTGGAAACTGTACGGAATGCAAATATGACTGCTGTTTCAGCAACCGTCATTGTGGTGATTCACACATTTTTGGATTACTGTCTCCTGAAGAACTTCACTCCCTGATGGACAACAAGCGTCAGATCCATTTCAGACCCGGTGAAACCATCATGAAACAGAACACTCCCCTCACCCATCTGGTATGTATTAAAAATGGTTTGGCTAAAGTAGTTTCCGAAGGACCAAATGGAAAAAACCTGATACTTCAACTGATCAAATCCAACAGCATTTTTACAGGTGGAGGTTCCATCGTTGATGATTTCAGACATTTTACAGTTGCAGCAGTAACAGATCTGGACTGTTGCTTCATCGATACCAGCCGCTTGTACAATTTGCTCACAAAAAACAGTGCTTTTTCCATTGAGATTTTAAAACATAGCAACAGCCAGCACATGAAAATGCTGGGCACACTGATTAATTTATCCAATAAGTACATGCCAGGTCGCGTTGCTGATACTTTACTCTACCTGAAGAACAATATCTTTGAAAAAAATCCTTTCGATTTTGTGCTCTCAAAGCAAGAACTGGCAGACATGTCGGGAATGACAAAGGAAAGTTTTATCAGAAGCCTGAAAGAATTTGAAGATTCCGGTCTGATACACCACACCCGAAACACCATTGAAATCCTGAAAGAAATTGAACTGACTGAGATCAGTAAAAATGGCTGATTGATTTATATCAATCCATTTAATGATTTACATTCGCACATTAGCTTTCTAATGTTAGAATAACTGTGCCAATATGTCAACATATATTCTTATTGACATATTTAACATTTTTAAACCTTTACACCGCGAATAAATAGACGAATTGATCTGTTCGTTTTAAAAATATTTTTTCAATTTTTAACTTTTCAAGCTCTATGAAACTACAAAAATTCTTTAAGCTGGCGATTTTTGCTTTAGCCTTGATGTCATTTGGTGCTGCTTGTGTCAAAGAAGGCCCTCCCGGAAAAGATGGAGCAAACGGTGCAACCGGTGCAAATGGTAAAGATGCCAATGAAACTTGTAAAATGTGTCACAATCCAACCAAAGTTGATGCTATTGCAGTTCAATTTCAGTTATCCAAGCATGAATTTGGAATTGCTGCCGAAGAAGAAGCAGGAAATAACTCCTGTGGTCCTTGCCACCTGGAGGAGTCTTTCCATGATGTGATCAAAAGAAACGTACCTGCTACATTTAGTATACCCGTAGGTAGTACAACAGGGAAGTACGCTAACGATTACA
>JANYKW010000174.1 GCA_025358025.1 Bacteroidia bacterium
CTCCTTGTCCTGAACCCTGACCCGTCTGTGGCGCAGATCTTTCGATCCGTTCGATTTGGCCTCCGGTTCAATTAAGAACTTTCGACCGCTTCCACCATTTTTTGGGTGACCCTTTATGGCTGACCTGATATTTCAAATGTAATACATCGGATACCCATTTTGCAAATTTTTTCGCAATTTTATACTAACGATGTTTTAACTTTACTTATTAACAATTGTTAATAACTCACAATGATTAAGTATCATGTAATTAATAGTATATCAAAAAAATGCGTAATACTTCAATTTGAAATTGGTCAAATTTTATCTAATGGAATAAATACTGATGTTTTTTTGTCCCAAAAAATTATTAGTTGGATTGCGTGAATTATCTTTGTTGTTGAAAATATCCTCAAGCATCTCATGGCAGACTTGCGAATATGGATAGATTTTTTATTAACGCGTGTAATCAGATGGAAATTTTCGAACAAAAAAAGGCACAGTCATTGAAGTATCTTTTTATTTTGAATCCAGTTGCAGGAGTAGGAGGGAGAAGAAATTTTCTTCACATGATTGCCGTTGCCTGTCGCGAAAAGGAGGTGAAACATAAAATTCTTTTTACCAGGAGCAGGGGAGATGCCGGAAAGATTATCCGGAAGCACTTTGATAAGTACGATGTTTTTGTGGCTGTTGGCGGGGATGGAACCATGAATGAGGTGGCATCCGCGCTTGCCGGAACAACAGGTATAATGGGATTGATTCCGGCGGGATCCGGGAATGCCCTGGGGCGCGAACTGGGCATATCCATGAGACCCGAGAAGGCGGTCCATCAACTTCTTAATGGTCATGCTACCCGGATTGATTCCGGTTTGGCCAACGGGCGCAGATTCATGAACGTTTGCGGTTTGGGTTTTGATCAGCATATTGCCGGATGTTTTGCCAAATCCACCAGCAGAGGCCCCATTCCTTATTTCTATTCTGCGATGAAAGAGTTTTTCAGTTACCAACCTGCAACTTACGATGTGGAAACTGATGGAGTTATAAATCAGTACAATGCTTTTGTCCTGACTGTTGCCAATACTTCCCAATATGGCAACAATGCTTATATTGCTCCCAAAGCAAGTGTTACTGATGGTGAATTGGATTTCTGTTCAATTCAGCCGATTGGATTTTTTGGCGGATTGGGATTAGGACTCAGAATGTTTAACAAAACCATGGACCGTTCCCGACTGTACACTGGTTTCAAAACAAAAAAGGTCATCATTAACGGGAAAAATCTGAATTTTCATGTGGATGGCGAACCTGTGAAAAATAGCAATCCCATTGAAATTTCGATAGATCCGCTTTCTCTGAATATTGTCGTTCCTTAAGAAGCTATTAGCTATTAGCCTTTAGCTGTTAGTTTTTGGATTTGAAGGTATTGGAAATTTGATTCTTTTGATTTAAAAAATTTAATCATGTAATTCTGAATCGTATCAATCTCCACCAATCAAAAGGCTAACAGCTAAAGGCTAAGAGCTAAAAGCTTTTTTCATTATCCGACAAAGCTTGCAATATCCTCTTCCGTAATGGTTTTTCCACCCAAAATGATCAGTCTTTCAATCACATTGCGAAACTCGCGGATATTGCCGCTCCAGGAACGATTTGCAAGCATTTCCAATGCTTCTGAAGTTATCTCTTTCAACGGCTGGCCATATTCATTGCACAGCTGCTCAATGAAATAGCGTGCCAGGATAGGGATGTCCTCTTTTCTTTGATCGAGGGAAGGGACATGGATGAGGATGACACTGAGCCTGTGGTAAAGATCCTCCCTGAAACTACCACTTTTAATCTCCTCCTGCAAATCTTTGTTGGTAGCAGCTATCACCCTGACATTTACCTCTACCGGTTTGTCGCTTCCAACCTTTGTAATGATATTTTCCTGCAAAGCGCGGAGTACTTTTGCCTGAGCAGACAAACTCATGTCACCGATTTCATCAAGGAAAAGGGTCCCACCATCGGCTTGTTCAAATTTCCCTTTCCTTTGTTTGATGGCAGAGGTAAATGCACCTTTTTCGTGACCGAAAAGCTCACTCTCGATTAGTTCAGAGGGAATAGCAGCACAATTTACTTCAATAAATGGATTATCCACACGCATCGAAAATTCATGCAACCGACGGGCTATCAGTTCTTTACCTGTTCCATTGGAGCCGGTAATCAATACTTTCGCTTCGGTCGGAGCCACCCTGTCGCACATTTCCAGTACTTTACGGATGGAGGTAGATTCACCGATAATTTCAAATTTTCTGTTTACCTTTTGCTTCAGAATCTGGGTTTCCTTGACAAGGGCCGTTTTATCGCTGGCATTGCGAAGTGTGATAAGGAGTCGGTTCAGATCCAGCGGCTTCTCAATAAAATCGAAAGCTCCTTTTTTTATTGCTTCAACGGCAGTATCGATCGTTCCATGCCCTGAAATCATCACTACCGTGGATTCCGGTTTTATTTTCCTGATTTGTTCGAGCACCTCAAGCCCATCAATTTCAGGCATCTTAATGTCGCAAAGGATGATGTCGAAGTCGTTGGATTGAACTGAAGCGATCCCTGCTTTTCCGTTTTCGGCCAGTTCTACCTGGTATCCTTCAAAGCCAAGAATATCTTTCAGGGTATTCCTGATACTTTTTTCATCATCGATCACCAGTATTTTCAGCATAGCAGCCCATTCTTAATATCATTGTTGGTCATTTCGAACATAACTCCCTCTTTGAGTGAGAAATGGGTGTGAATCATTTCCCGTATGTCCAACTTGCAGAGGATGAAATTAATAAATATTGTAGCAATGATGATCATCTCTACCCGGTTTTTGTCTATACCGGCTATCTCACATCTTTTTTCCTTATCGACCGAAATCAATAAACTGTGAATACGGTGAAATTCATAGAGTGGAAAGGTGGAGGATTTTCGGACTGTTGCATCCGGTTCTTTGCCTTCCAGGATATCCATCAGGGTGTCGAAAGCTCCGGAACATCCAACCAATATCCCGGGTTGATGCACGCTGCAAATTTCGTCCAGCGCATGCAGGTGTTTGTTGAACCAGGCTTCTACTTCCGTGATTTCCTGTGGAGCAGGAGGATCTGAAAGCTGAAAGAGCTCCAGCACCCTTGCAATGCCGATATTAAAACTCTTTTTCCAAAGTATCTTGTCACCTTCTGCCAGGATAAATTCATTGCTTCCACCGCCGATATCAACCACCAGGTATTTCTCCTGAAGAGGTGGAAGGGAGTTCACAGTACCCCGGAAAATATATTCTGCTTCGCTGTTGCCATCTATTATCTCCATCTCCCATCCAAACAGATCCCGCACCCGCGCTGTAAATTCGTGGCGGTTGGAAGCCCCCCGGATGGCAGAAGTAGCGATAACCCGTACATGTGATGCTCCATACCTTTGGATGTTTTTATCATGAAGAGAGAGCGCTGCAAGCCCTCTCTCCATCGCTTCTGGAAGCAATTTATCTTTGTGGATACCCCCACGGCCCATTTTAACTGCGATACGTTCCTCGTGCAGTACCCTGAACGAAAAGGGCTCAGAGGTTTCGGCGATCAACAGGTTGAAGGTATTGGTGCCTAAATCTATGACGGCATTTATGATCGGTATATCAGCCATTTTCCCAATTCCTTCCAGGAGGTTTTCTTGCCATACATTAGAATACCTGTCCTGTAAATCTTACCTGCAGCCCACACCATTCCTATAAATGTAATGATGAGAACCAGCATCGAGAGTGCCAGTTGCCAGGCCGGAACCCCAAATGGTATTCTCGCCATCATCACCACAGGCGAGGTAAATGGAATTATGCTGAACCAGAAGGCTACTGCCCCTTCCGGATTCCTGATGGCACTCGCCATGACCATGATGGCCAGGATAACGGGCAACATGATTGGCAACATGAATTGCTGAGCATCCTCCATCGCATCAACGGCTGAGCCGACAGCTGCAAACATGGAGCTGTAAAGCAGATAACCTCCAATAAAGAAGAAGATAAAACATCCGATGATAAGCGGAAAATTCACGGATCCAAGCATGGAAAGTATATCCTGCATTTTATCCAATTGAGCAGGTGCCTGGTTGGCTATCTGAGCTTGAGCCACGATTTCCTGAGCAGTACCTGCATGTTGTGCTGCTGGCATCATTCCTCTGGCTCCTGAAATAATCGCAAAACCCAAAATAATCCATATGACTAACTGTGTCAAACCGACCATTGCGATACCAATAATTTTACCCATCATCAGTTCGAATGGTTTTACGCTGGAGATAATTATCTCCACAATACGGCTCTGCTTCTCTTCCATGACCCCTTGCATCACCATCTGACCATAGAGTATGATGAACATGTAAATGATAAGACCAAAAACATATCCCAGAATCATTCCTATCTCAGTGGAACTTTTCTTTGCTTCACCACTCTCTCCCAATTTGATGGTATTGACACTAATCGAGGTCTTCGTGGATTTGATCTGTGCCTCCAGATCCGGAATTCCGGTATGTTTAATTACCTCAGCCATCTTTTCCTTTTCGATAACCGATTTAATTTTATTTTGAATTTCATTCTTGACATCAAAAGATATATTGCTGGTTGAAATGAGCTGTACAGTTTTTGTATTCAGCACATTGGGCTGAATGACCAGCAACGCGTAAAAATTGCTTGTTTTAAGGTTATCCTTGATTTTATTGTATTCCTCCTCGGGAATAAATTGATACTTGGTATAAACGCTGCTTTCCAGTTGCCCCAGCAGAATGGTGGAGCCATCATAAACTGCGATGGTGCGTTCTTTGGTGTCGTCCCGGGTCATTAAATAACCAGGAAGAATAAACATAGCGGCCATGAGTGCCGGCATCAGGAGTGTCATGATAATGAATGATTTTTTCCTGACTCTGGTGGTGTATTCTCTGGAGAGAATCAATCCAATTTTGCTCTTCATATTTGGTTAGGAGTTTTGTTTGACAACTTTAATAAATACTTCATTCATACTGGGAATCAGTTCGTTGAATGATACAATCTCGACATGTTTGACCAGATCTTTGATGAGTGATCCGGAACTGCTGCCATTGAGAAACTGAATTTTCAGACTGTTGGTTCTGCCGGTCTCGTCGTGCGAGAGGATGGAGTACTTTTGCCCGAAATCCTGCTCAATTTTGGAAAATTCTCCTTTGTACGAGACATCGAAGATGTTCGATTTATATTTTTCGCGGATGTTCATGGTTGGGCCATCCAGGATTTTCTTTGATTTATCAATCAGGGCAATGTGGTCGCACAACTCTTCGACAGATTCCATATTGTGGGTGGAGAAGATGATGGTCGCACCCTCTTTTTTCATGCGGAGGATTTCCTCCTTCATTATTTCGGAATTGATAGGGTCGAAACCACTGAAGGGTTCATCGAAGATCATCAGCTCAGGTTTGTGCAGGACGGTGCAGATAAACTGAACCTTTTGTTGCATTCCTTTTGAAAGTTCCATCACTTTCTTGTCCCACCACGAGATGATCTCAAATTTTTCGAACCAGATTTTCAATTCCCGCATGGCATCCCTTCGGGACAGCCCTTTTAACATGCCGAGGTAGAGCGCCTGTTCACCGACTTTCATTTTTTTGTAAAGGCCGCGCTCTTCCGGAAGGTATCCGATCCTGTAAATGTCGTCGGATTTCATCTTCCGGCCCTGGAACCAGATGGTACCGCTGTCGGGTGCTGTAATTTGGTTGATAATGCGGATCAGCGTTGTTTTGCCTGCCCCGTTGGGCCCCAGCAAACCAAAAATAGTACCTTCCGGTACAGAAATGGAGACTTCTGAAAGGGCTTTAAAATTGGAATAAGTTTTGGTGACTTCCTGTGCTGAAAATAGATCCATGCTGTCTGAAAGTTATGGTTAATATCGATTGAACGAAGATAACTATAAGTATTCATTTCAGAGGAAAATTACAGCACAAATTAAAACGTCGTGTATGAAATGAATACTTATGAAGGATAAAGGGAAAAGGATAAAGGATAAAGGATAAAGGGAAAAGGATAAAGGATAAAGGATAAAGGATAAAGGATAAAGGATAAAGGATAAAGGATAAAGGATGAAGGATAAAGGGAAGAGGATAAAGGATAAAGGATAAAGGATGTCTTGCTGTGTTCTTTCTTTAACTGCAGTAGTTTAAAATCGCCAACGTTTCTGCTTATTATTTCCTTATGTAATTCTGAATCATTACACTGCTCAATATTTTTTTCTATTACCGGCCTGCCAGGATGCAGCAAAATCCAAATTGTTGATTAATTTTAATCAGTTTTTGAGTTGTAATAATAATTTCATGCTATGATCTGCAAAAAGAACCTTTGGAAGCAAATAATGATTTTAATCTTCTCCGCGTCAGGTTTTGCCTCTTCCGGACAAAATATGTGGCCTCAATTCAGGGGGCCTGAGAATAACATGGTTGCAAAAGGAACCCTTCTTCCTGAGGTTTGGGGCAACACACAAAATGTCAGGTGGACATTTGATATGCCCGGCGAGAGTTTTTCATCCCCGATCGTTTTTGGGAACAAGATATTTATTACGTCAGCCTTCCCTGAAAAAAAGAAAGAACCAGTAAAGTCCCCGCCGCCCCCTCCGCCCCCTCCACCGGTACAGGGCAACGCTCCGGGAAGCGGGCAGACCTCGCCTCCTCCAACTCAACCAACTCCACCTACGGTTGACAATAGTTATCTCGAGGAAATTTACCGGTGGGAAGTTACCTGCATTGATCTGCTTACGGGCAAGGAGTTGTGGAAACAAGTTGCTTACAAGGGGAGTCCAAGATTAAGCAAACATCCGTCAAGCACTTATGCCTGCGAAACACCTGTAACGGATGGGCTAAGGGTTTATGCCTATTTCGGAATGAACGGCTTGTATTGTTACGATCTGAATGGCAAATTGTTGTGGAAAAAGCTACTTGAAACTCACAACACCCAGAATAACTGGGGCACCGGATCATCCCCGGTCATCTACAACGATATGCTCTATATTCTAAACGACAATGAAGAAGATTCTTACTTGCTGGCCCTTGATGCCGCAACCGGTACTGAGAAGTGGCAGGTTAAACGGGAAGAACTGACTACATACAGTACGCCGGTGATATGGAAAAATAATTTGCGGACTGAATTGGTTACCCTGGGAAAAATTGCCCGGTCGTATGATCCGCTTTCAGGGAAACCCTTGTGGGAACTTAAGATAGGAGGGGAACAGGCAATTTCTTCTCCTGTTTATGATAAGGATAACATCTATTTTGGCAGTTCGGGAGGAAGGGAGATCATCACCGACCTTTTTTGCGTCAGGGCAGGAGCTGAAGGCAATATCACTCCTGCCGACAGTGGACTGGTTAGCAGCGGAGTAAAATGGACGGTCAGAAAAGCGAATGTCAACAATCCAAGCCCACTGTTGTATGAAGGATTAATCTATCTGCTGAGTGGCCGGGGAGGTGAGTTGTCTTGTTATGAAGCTCCTACCGGGAAGTTGATATACAAGGAAAAAATCCCGAAGGTTGGGGCCTGCTGGGCTACTCCCTGGATCAATAACGGGAAGGTCTGTTTTTACGACGAAAAGGGTGTCACACAAATGATCAAAGCCGGCAGAAACTTTGAACTGGTTGGAACCAATTCCATTGATGACAAATTCTGGTCATCGGTGGCTATAACCGAAAATGGATATTTATTTAAAGGAGCCAAAAAAATCTGGTGTGTATCCGGGAGCGAATAAGATTCCAGTTTTTTAATTAACTATACCAAGGTAACCCTGGGGCTCTTTCGTGAACATTCCTGTTTATATTTAACTTTCGGGTAACCAATCAATAAGGCTGCATAGATCCTGTTCGTTATCGGAATATCAAAATTGTGATTGTGCTTGCCGTTTTTACCAAGGGCTTTGACGGTAAAACCGTTAAAGCAGGTGGCCAAGCCCATCGCATTGGCATGAAGCGAGGTGTAAGTAGCCCAGATATTTGCATCAGCTTCGAGCATACCGGTTTTTGTGACAGGTCCGTGAAAAAGTATGACAGCCGGTGCATGGTGGCAAATCAATGAGTCGTTAACCTTCTGCTGCTCTAAAAATGATTCTTTATATCGTGTGAGCCTTCGAATGTCCATCTTTTGCACAAATAGTCTGATCAAAGGGCTAATGAGCGGTGAAGTAATCAGAGAGAATAGTTTGATCAGCGAATCTTCCGTCAACTTATTCAACAGTTGAATTTTTTCGGTCGAACGGACGATAGTTATTTGCAGTTGTCTGGCATTACTGGCAGAGGGACAATGTTTCAGGTTGGTGATTAACTGCCTCAGCATTTTTTCCGGAACCTCTTTCGTATGATAATTTCTGCAGCTGCGGATTCCTGCAGTAAACAAATTGAAATCTTCAGCGGTAACTGAATTTGGAAGCAAGGGTACAATTTCCCCTTTATCCGGGAAAACTGTCATCTCCGGACAGATAGCAATACAGTGTCCGCAGTGAATGCAGGTATCTGCTATTTCTCCTGTTTCAATAGTTATTGCATTAGCCGGACAATCTTTGACGCACTTCAGACATCTTGTACACTTGGTTAAATCTATAACTGGCATGATAAATGATTTATTGCTCCATACGTATTTTTTTACTTCCTGCAATTCAAAAAGCCCTGGCTTTATGCTTTATTTGTACTCGTCCCACGATTTGATACTGATATCGTCCATCTCCAATTTGCAGATGGCATAGATAAAGGCACTGGCTACGCGGGCATTGGTGATCAGAGGGATATTGAAGTCGATGGCATTCCTGCGGATGCGGTAGCCATTGGATAACTCCCTTTTTGTGTGATCCTTTGGAATATTGATGACCATTTCAATTTTTCGCTGTTTAATTAATTCCAGCGTGTTGGGCGACATGTCTTCCTCGTCGGGCCAGTACACTTTTTCGGTTTCTACCCCGTTCTCCTGAAAAAAGTGGTGTGTACCGCCTGTTGCATAGATCGTGAAGCCTCTATCCTTAAGCATCCTGGCGCTGGCGAGCAATTCGATCTTACCCCGGACTGGTCCGGAAGAGATCAGAATATTCTTCTTTGGGATTCGATATCCGACTGAAAGCATGGATTTTAGCAAAGCCTCATAGAAGTTTTCGCCGATGCATCCAACCTCACCCGTCGAGGCCATATCAACTCCGGTAACCGGGTCGGCATTCAGGAGCCTGTGGAAGGAAAACTGCGCCGCTTTTACCCCTACGTAATCGAGTTCAAAAAGAGATTTGTCCGGTTTTTCGAAAGGCACATCCAGCATTGCCTTGGTAGCAATCTCAATCAAGTTGGTCTTCAACACCTTGGAGACGAATGGGAATGACCTGGATGCCCGTAGATTACATTCTATTACCTTGATATCGTTGTCCTTTGCAAGATACTGAATATTGAAAGGTCCTGTAATTTCAAGGGCTTTGGCAATTTTTTTGGATATTTTCTTGATCCTGCGAATTGTTTCCACATACAGTTTTTGCGGCGGAAAAACGATGGTGGCATCTCCGGAGTGTACGCCGGCAAATTCAACGTGTTCAGACAAGGCATAAGCCACAATTTCACCATTTTTTGCCACAGCATCTACCTCAATTTCCTTGGCATTCTCGATGAACTCAGAAACAACGACAGGATGTTCCTTTGAAACATGTGTCGCAAGATTGAGGAAATGCTCCAGCTGGTCGCGGTTCGAAACCACGTTCATTGCTGCACCAGACAGAACGTAGGATGGTCGGATCAGAACAGGGAATCCGACTTCATCTACAAACTTGTATATCTCTTCGATGGTGGTGAGCTGGCTCCAGCGGGGCTGATCGACTTCCAGTTGATCGAGCATGGCAGAAAACTTGTTGCGGTCTTCGGCATTGTCAATTTTTTCGGCAGTCGTTCCCAGAATTGGCACGTTCATCGCGTGCAATTTTATGGCCAGATTGTTGGGTATCTGACCGCCCATCGACAACACTGTTCCTTTGGGCTCTTCCAGGTCGCAGATATCCAGGACCCTTTCCAGTGACAGTTCATCAAAATAGAGCCTGTCGCAGTTGTCGTAGTCGGTTGATACCGTTTCGGGATTGTAGTTGATCATGATCGCCCGGAATCCCTCTTTGCGGATCGTATTGACGGCATTGACAGAACACCAGTCAAACTCTACCGAGGAACCAATCCGGTAAGCCCCGGAACCCAGAACGATGATGGACTGGCTGTCATGCTGAAAGCTGACATCATGTTCCGATCCGTTGTAGGTCATGTAGAGGTAATTGGTCTGTGCAGGATATTCACCGGCTAGCGTATCAATTTGCTTGACGAATGGTAATATGCCATGTTTTTTCCGGAAAGCCCTTACTTTGAGGCTTTCAACATTCATGTCTTTTACTCCGGATTTTACGACAATTCTTGCTATCTGGAAGTCCGAGAATCCCAGCTTTTTAGCATCATGCAACAGGTCGGCAGGCAGATTTTCCAACGTGTTGTATTCTATTAAATTGGTTCTCAGGTGAAATATATTTTGCAGCCTCATCAGGAACCACTTGTCAATTCGCGTGATTTCCCAAATTTTATCAACTGAATATCCTTTGTAGAAGGCTTCAGCGATAGCGAAAATCCGGCGGTCTGTTGGATTGATCAGCTCTTCGTCAATGTCAACGATCTCCATATCACCCCTGTTTCCAACGAAACCATGCATCCCAATTCCGATCATGCGAAGTCCTTTCTGGATAGCTTCCTCAAAGTTTCGCCCGATGGCCATAATTTCGCCCACTGATTTCATGCTGGATCCGAGATTTTTGGATACCCCGACAAATTTTCCGAGGTCCCATCGCGGGATCTTTACCACACAATAATCGAGAGCGGGTTCGAAACATGCTGTAGTCACTTTGGTAACTGAATTTTTCAGTTCGTGCAGACCATAACCGAGTCCGAGTTTGGCTGCAACAAATGCCAGAGGATAACCCGTAGCCTTAGATGCAAGTGCAGAAGATCTTGATAACCTGGCATTTACTTCAATTACCCTATAATCTTCAGAGTTTGGATCAAGGGCAAATTGAACGTTGCATTCACCTATCACACCGATTTTTCGGATGATTTTGATGGAAAGTGCGCGCAGTTTATGGTATTCATCGTTGGATAGTGTCTGTGAGGGAGCAACAACGATAGATTCACCGGTATGGATGCCCAGCGGATCAAAATTTTCCATGTTGCATACGGTGATGCAGTTATCGTATTGATCGCGGACTACCTCATACTCAACCTCTTTCCAGCCTTTGATAGACTCTTCTACAAGGATTTGTCCAGAGTAGGAAAATGCATTGTCTGCAAGTTTGTTCAGTTCAGTTTCATTCGAGCAAAACCCCGATCCCAGTCCGCCCAGGGTATAGGCCGCACGTATAATCAGCGGATAACCCAGGGAAGTAGCTGCTTCCCGCGCTTGTTCTATGGAAGTACAAGCGATACTTCTTGGTGTCAGAACATCTATCTCATGCAGAATACCCGAGAAAATTTTGCGATCTTCTGTGTTTATGATTGACTGAACCGGAGTCCCGATCACCTTCAAATTGTACTTGTCCAGGATTCCCTGACGGAAGAGATCAACACCACAGTTAAGGGCTGTCTGTCCGCCGAAGGCCAGCAAAATTCCATCAGGAGTCTCTTTCTGGATTACCTTTTCGACAAAATAGGCAGTTATCGGCAAAAAATATATTTTATCTGCAATATCTTCAGAGGTCTGAATGGTCGCAATGTTAGGATTGATAAGGATGGTGAAGACGCCCTCTTCTTTTAAAGCCTTCAGTGCCTGAGAACCTGAATAGTCGAATTCGCCCGCCTCACCGATTTTCAGCGCCCCGGATCCAAGTACGATAACTTTTTTGATATTTGTGTTTAGCATAGCTTTTTAAATTTGAGTGAACTAGCGTGACCTAAAGTGACTAAAGTACTTGTCGAACAGGAAGTTGGAGTTCATCACTTTAGGCATTAGTCACTTTAGTTCACTTGGTCACTTTTATTTTTTGAATGAAATCGTCAAATAAGAACTCCGTATCAATTGGACCCGATGATGCCTCCGGATGAAACTGTATTGAGAAGAAAGGCTTTGCCTTGTGGCGGATGCCTTCGTTTGTATTATCGTTGACATTTAAAAACAGGGTTTCCCAGTCATCCGGAATTGACTGCTGATCAATGGCGTAACCATGGTTCTGCGAAGTGATAAAACACCTGTTGGTCCCTGCCATCAGGACGGGTTGGTTATGACTCCTGTGCCCGTATTTCAGCTTATAGGTTTTACATCCTGCGGCCAGGCCCAGCAATTGGTTCCCCAGGCAGATTCCCATAATAGGCTTGTCATGCGATAAGGCTTTCCTGATGTGTTGAACTGTAATTTCACACATGGTAGGATCTCCCGGACCATTGGTCAGAAACAATCCATCGTATTGCATATCTGTAAAATCATAATCCCAGGGAACCCGAACAACTTTAACCCCACGTTTGATCAGACAGCGGATGATGTTGTTTTTTACCCCGCAATCCACCAGTACAACGGTTGTATCGCCTTCGCCATATGTCTCCACTGTATCAGTACTTGCCTGGGCAACGAGGTTCATCAGGTTGGGGTCAACCAGTTCGATCGGTTCAGCTTCAAACTCTATTTTTCCGAGCATCGAACCTTTCACTCTCAGAATTTTTGTTAGTGCACGGGTGTCGATACCAAATATGCCTGGAATCTGTTGCGATTTCATCCACTCAGCAAGACTGGATTGAGCATTCCAGTGGCTGTATCCGAAAGAATAGCTATCGACTACCAATCCGGTAATATGAATTTTATCTGATTCAAAATGACGGTGAAGCCCATTCTGTTTTGTGTCTGCAGGTACTCCGTAATTTCCGATCATCGGATAAGTAGAAACCAGGATCTGTCCTGTATAGGAGGGATCTGTCAGACTTTCGGGATAACCTGTCATTGCAGTATAAAAAACCACCTCTCCTGAAACTGATTTTTCATAACCGAATGATTTCCCGTCAAACGTGGTTCCATCTTCAAGTACCAACTTTACTTTTTGCATATATTTATTTATTTGTCTATTCTTTTAAAAAAGCTATTAGTCATTGGCTATTAGCTTTTAGCATTTTGCCTTCTCATCTCATCGGCCCTGCCATAGAATTTTTAATTCATTGCGGTGCAGCTCAGGAACCGAATCCAAAATTAAAATTGATCATAGCAGATCATTTGACAATTAAAAAAAATGCGTTTCCACTACTTTTTAATCAGCAGTAAAAACGCACTTTTTGCGTTAACAAGTTCGATATACCCGGATGTTGTCGCACGGTGGCAAAAATAGATTAAATCTTCCGATTACACAAAAGGATTGATTATAATTTATAAATATTCACAAATAATTAACGTTAATCTATAAAATCAAATAAAAATTCAATTTCAACCAATATATATACCAATATTAATTATATTTGCATATTAATACGAATAAATATACAATAAAGGATTTGTTTTGAAAAACAAGGCAGAACGTTTTGAACTGATCAAAAAGATCATTTCCAGTGAAGTAATCAGCAACCAGGATGACCTTCAATTGAGATTGCATGCGGTGGGAATGGAGGTCACGCAGGCAACCTTGTCGCGCGATCTTAAGTCCTTGCAGGTCATTAAAGTGAGTGATGCAAAAGTGGGTTATGCCTATCGGTTGCCTTCCGGCGATCTGCTCCATTCAGCTCAAGGTGAAGCAAATTCCTCCAGACTCAATTTTTTGGCAGATGGAGTGCTTGGAATTGAATTTTCAGGAAACCTTGGTGTGATCAAAACATTGCCGGGATTTGCTCCAAGCACCGCATTAGCCATTGATGAATCCGGCTGTGGTGAGATTCTGGGCACCATTGCCGGAGATGATACCATTCTGGTCGTTCTACGTGACGGTGTTGGCCGGAATGATGTTATAAGGGCACTGGTCGCAATCATGCCAAAACTGGAAAACAGGCTATGAGGGAATGACGGAGGGACTGAAAGACGGAGATGACGGAAAGAGTTGATCTTTGTGTATTTCCAATTAAAATGATCGTAAAAGTGGCATTAAGAACATGATATTCAGAAAGAAAGAGATAAAAGAGCATAAGCAGGAGATCAGTGTTGTTCTGGCGGGTGAAGAACATCTGATATATGTGGATGAAATCAACGATACCATCGAAAAAGCCTCCAAGGAACGTGGAACGGGAATTGCACGTCGTACCCACGAATACATTGCAGACAAGATCAGTCATGGAAAGGCAATTATTGCACTGGATGGTGATAAGTTCGCAGGATTTTGCTATATTGAATCCTGGAGTGACGAAAAATATGTGGCTAATTCCGGATTGATCGTACATTGGGACTACAGGGGCTTCGGACTTGCCCGAAGGATCAAACACAAGGCTTTTGAGATTTCCAGAAAAAAATTTCCGAATGCCAAGCTATTCGGACTGACAACAGGTTTGGCGGTAATGAAAATCAATTCAGAGCTGGGTTACAGACCGGTGACATTCTCTGAACTTACTGATGACGAGCAGTTCTGGAAAGGTTGTCAAAGTTGTGTCAATTACGATATTCTTTTAAGGATGAAACATTCCAAATGCTTGTGCACAGGAATGTTGTATGATCCGGCCTGGCAAAAGGAAAAACGCAAGATGAACATGCCTCTCGATATGTTCAGGGAGTGGCAGGAGAAGAGGAATAGGGATAAAGGATAAAGGGGAAAGGATAAAGGATAAAAAATATTGAAAAATGAAAGAAAAAGTAGTTTTGGCATTCAGCGGAGGTTTGGATACTTCATTCTGTGCCATTTATCTGTCAGTAGAGAAGGGATTGGAGGTTCATTCGGCAGTTGCAAATACAGGAGGTTTCTCAAGGGAAGAGTTGGATGCGATCGAAAAAAAGGCATATTCATTGGGAGTAAAGTCGCACAAAACGCTTGATATTACTGCCGATTATTACAACAAAGGCATTCGCTTTATGGTTTATGGCAATGTTTTAAGAAATAACACCTATCCGGTTTCTGTAAGTTCGGAGCGAATTTTTCAGGCTCTGGCGGTTATCGGGCATGCCAAAAAAATTGGTGCACAATATGTAGCGCATGGCAGTACAGGAGCAGGCAACGATCAGATCAGGTTCGATCTTGCCTTTGAGGTTCTTGCTCCTGAAATAAAGATATTGACTCCTACACGTGACCTGGAGCTATCCCGTGATGCCGAAATTGAGTATTTGCGAAAACACGGCGTGAAGGATAATTTTGAGAAGATGGCCTATTCCATTAACCAGGGATTATGGGGAACCAGCATTGGTGGCAAAGAGACGCTTACAAGCAACAAGACACTCCCCGAGAGTGCCTATCCCAATCATTTGGTGAAAGAAGGAGAGGAGATTCTGACCCTCGAATTTTTAAAGGGACAGTTGAAGGCCGTCAATGGGAAAACGCATCACAATCCGGTAGATGTCATTCGTGAAGTTGAAAAGATAGGGTCTGCCTGGGCGATTGGCAGGGATATGCATGTTGGTGATACCATCATTGGCATCAAAGGACGCGTTGGATTTGAGGCTGCTGCCCCTATGCTGATCATCAAAGCACATCATCTGCTCGAAAAACATACCCTCACCAAATGGCAGCAATACTGGAAGGAACAGTTAAGCAACTGGTATGGAATGTTTCTGCATGAAGCTCAATATCTGGAACCCGTGATGCGCGACATGGAGAAATTTCTTGAGAGTAGCCAGGAAAACGTAACAGGGAAGGTCATCATCAAACTTTTACCCTATACCTTTCAGATCGTTGGTGTTGAATCAGATCACGACCTGATGAACAGCGATTTTGGCCAGTACGGTGAGATGAACAAAGGGTGGACCGCTGATGATGCCAGGGGTTATACCAAAATACTGGGCAACCAACTGAAGATCTTCTATTCGGTAAACAAATAAAAGATGACAATAAAAAAAATCAACATCGGGATCGTTGGAGGTGCCGGATACACTGCCGGAGAACTTATCCGCATCCTGTTGAACCATCCGAACGCAGCTATAAAATATGTTGAGAGCAGTAGCAACAACGGACAACCGGTCACTGCCGTACACCGCGACCTGCTTGGCGAGACTGAGATTGTGTTCTCGGATATTGATCACAAAAAGGTTGATCTGTTGTTCCTTTGTTCGGGTCATGGGAAATCTGCCGAATATCTTTCACAGAAAACCATACCTGAATGCGTTAAAATCATTGATTTAAGCCACGATTTCAGGTTAAGAAGTGATGAAAATCCCTTTGTATACGGACTGCCGGAACTCAATCGGAATGCCATCCAGGCTGCATCACGGATTGCCAATCCTGGTTGTTTTGCAACCGGGATCCAACTGGCATTGTTGCCGCTTGCTGCTGCCGGAGTAATTGTTGACGACCTTCATGTAAATGCCATAACAGGTTCTACAGGTGCAGGACATGCACCTACCAAAACATCCCATTTCAGTTGGCGTGATAATAATTTGTCAGTCTACAAGGCATTTGAGCACCAGCATCTGGGCGAGATCTGCGAAAGTCTGCATCAGGCTCAGCCCGGTTTTAACCATTCCCTGCACTTTATTCCCGTTAGGGGAAACCATACCCGGGGAATTTTTACCATGGCTTATACCCGCTTCAAAAAAAACCTTGCTGATGCCCGTACGCTGTACGAGACCTATTATGAGTCGCATCCTTTTGTTCATATTTTAGACGAAAATCCGGATATGAAGCAGGTTGTGAACACCAACAAATGCATTCTTTATCTCGAAAAACACGGTGATCAGCTGATGATCATTTCCTGTATCGACAACCTGTTAAAAGGTGCTTCCGGACAGGCGGTTCAAAATATGAATATTATGTACGGCATCGACGAAAAGGCCGGGCTCAATTTGAAAGCGGTAGCATTCTAAATCTACAAATCCAAAATCGTATCCTTTCGACACTTAAAATTACCTCATTGTGAATCTATTCGACGTTTACCCCTTGTATGACCTTAACCCTGTCTCTGCACAGGGATGTACTATCACCGATGATAAGGGGGTGGAATACCTTGATTTGTATGGAGGCCATGCAGTTATCTCAGTTGGACATTCTCATCCGCATTACATGCAGCGAATCGGTGACCAGCTGAAAAAAATTGGATTTTACTCCAACTCTGTACAAAATCCAATGCAGGCAGAGCTGGCTAAAAAGCTTGGAGAACTTTCAGGATACCAGGATTACAATCTCTTCCTCTGTAATTCGGGTGCAGAAGCCAATGAGAATGCCTTAAAACTGGCTTCGTTTATTACCGGAAAGAAGAGGATCGTTGCTTTCGAGAAATCTTTTCACGGGCGTACTTCAGCTGCTGTTGCCGTGACAGATAATCCAAAAATCATAGCACCCATTAACGATGTTCATGACCGGGTTATTCTTCCGCTAAACAATATGGATGCTTTGCAGAAAGCTCTCTCAACCGGTGAAGTTGCAGCGGTATTGATTGAAGGAATTCAGGGTGTCGGAGGATGCCGGGTTCCGTCCCCGGATTTTATGCAGGCAGCGAGCCGGTTGTGTAAAGAGATGAATGTTCTTTTCATTCTGGATGAAATTCAATCCGGATACGGTCGAAGCGGGAAATTCTTTGCTCATCAATATGCTGGTATACAACCGGATGTGATTACAGTAGCCAAGGGAATGGGCAATGGCTTCCCGATAGGTGGTGTGCTGGTAGCACCGGACTATAAACCCTGGCATGGGATGCTTGGGACAACCTTTGGCGGAAACTATCTTGCCTGCGCTGCAGGACTGGCAGTACTGGAGATCATGGAATTGGAGCATCTGGTCGAAAATGCATACACTGTCGGAGGATTTATGATCAAGGAATTGACAACCTTTTCCCAAATAAAAGAGGTCCGTGGCAAAGGGCTGATGATTGGACTGGAATTTGATGAGCCGGTGGTAGCGCTCCGCAAAAAATTGTTGTTTGAAGAGAAAATATTCACTGGAGTAACCGGTACCCATGTAATCAGGATTTTACCTCCGTTGTCATTGAGTCAAAAGGAGGCATCACGTTTTCTGGAAACCTTCTCCCGTGTCTTGAAAAATATGTAATTTGCACTTTCAATCACAAATCATTCACTATGCAAATCAATGAAGTCAATATAGGAATTATCGGAGGTGGAAATCTGGGCAGATCTGTGGCAGAAGGCTTCCTGAAAGCCGGTATTAAGTCATCCAAAATAGTAATTACCAGACGTAGGGTTCATCTTCTGGAAGATCTTCGGGAGAAGGGAGTTCAGACTGAAAAAGAGAACGCCATGGCAGTCATCGGGAAAGAGGTTATTATTCTTGCTGTTAAGCCTTATCAGGCCAAAGAGTTGCTCAGTGAATTGAAGCCCCAGCTGCAACCCGGTCAGATTCTGCTCTCCCTGATGACCGGAATATCCTTGGCAGAGTTGAGCGAACATGTGCCTGAAGGTGTCTTGGTTTTCAGGGTAATGCCCAATACGGCTGTTGCATTGCAGGAATCCATGACCCTAATTTCAGCTCCGGAATGTGACACGGCAGTTCAGAAAATTGTTGGAGATCTGTTTGAGACACTTGGTAAAGTTATTTTTATCAACGAAGAACTCATGGCCGCTGCTACAGTTCTGGGTGCATGCGGGATTGCCTTTGCACTCCGTTTTATCCGTGCTGCTATTCAGGGTGGTGTAGAGATTGGATTTGGTGCGGATGTAGCACAGCAAATCGTGGCCCAGACCGTGAAAGGTGCAACGGAGCTCATTTTGCAAACAGGTCATCATCCGGAGCAGGAGATTGACAAAGTGACTACTCCCAAAGGCATTACCATCTCCGGATTGAATGAAATGGAACATCAGGGTTTTTCGTCTGCCTTAATCCGGGGTCTGCTTGTTTCCTATAACAAGTTGAACAGCGGTAAATAAATAATTGTCAATTATCAATTTGGAAGTTATGGAATTACAAATCATTGAGATCGCCGCTCGTCTGAAAACCATGCGGGAAACACTTGAAATTTCACCTGAAAAAGCAGCTCATACCTGTGACCTGCCTGTGGTAGATTATTTGAAATATGAGACTGGCGAAACGGATATTCCGGTCAGTATACTCCACCGGATGGCCAGGCATTTTGGTTTTGATATCACCACTTTGCTTACAGGTGAACAACCGCAGGTTCATACTTTCAATCTTACCAGGAAAGGCAAGGGAGTAATGGTGCAAAGGCGCAGGACTTACAACTATGAGTCGCTGGCAGCTAATTTTGTGAACAGAAAAGCTGACCCCTATTATGTAATCGTCGAACCCAAGGAAGATCCTGAAATTTCAGTTAATTCACACCCGGGACAGGAGTTTAACTATATGCTGGAAGGGCAGTTGAAAATATGCATCGGTGATAGTGAGTTTATCCTTAATCCGGGAGACTCCGTCTATTTTGACTCAGCTATTCCCCATGGCATGCAGGCTATGAATGGCCGTGTAGCACGGTTCCTGGCTATTGTTCTTTAAACTGTTGTGAATTTTAATCCGATAAAGATTCGTAGAATAAAACCAAAAACCAAAGGCAAAAAGCTTGGTCTGATTCAATTGATTTTTTTCATGATAAATTCGCTGTCATATAAAAAAATTGTCGTCAAAGTTGGAAGCAATGTGCTGACCAAACCGGATGGGATGTTAAACATCTCCAGAATGGCCCACCTTGTTGAGCAGATCGCGCAATTAAAAAAGGAAGGGGTTCAGGTTATCCTGGTTACCTCCGGTGCTGTTGCTGCCGGACGGGCAGAAGTTGAATCGCTGAAAAAGCTGGATCCTATCTCCAGCAGGCAATTGTGGTCGGCAGTTGGACAAGTGAAGCTGATCAATCATTATGCAGATCTATTTCATAAACAGGGTGTTATATGCGCCCAGGTGTTGACAACCAAAGAAAATTTCGGAGACCGGCACCATTACCTGAACATGCGCAACTGCATGCAAACACTGCTTGAAAACGACGTTATTCCGGTTGTCAATGAGAACGATACTATATCTGTAACCGAATTAATGTTTACAGACAATGACGAACTTTCCGGATTGATCGCTTCCATGATGGATATGGAGGCACTCATCATTCTCTCCAATGTGGATGGTTTATATACTTCCGCACCTGATCAGCCGGGCAGCGAACTGATACGAATCATACATCCCCACCGGACCACAGAAGGAATATCCATCTCTGCCACAAAATCTGATTTTGGCAGAGGTGGGATGCTGACCAAATATCATATTGCTTCCAAGCTTGCCGGGCAGGGCATATCCGTCTATATTGCCAATGGCTTCAAGGAGCGGATACTGACAGATATTTTGCACAGCATGAATCAACCTGCGTTTACCCATTTTCTTCCTGCCGCCAAGAAATCGAGTGGTGTGCGAAAATGGCTGTCTCATTCCGACGACTTTGCACGAGGTGAGGTGGTAATCAATGAAGGAGCCCGGACAGCCCTGCTATCTGATAAGGCAGTAAGCCTGCTGATGATCGGAATTACTTCTGTTACAGGATATTTCAAGGAAGGTGACATCGTCAGGATCAAGGACGGTATGGGAAATTTGCTTGGTTTAGGCAAAACCTCTTTTTCTTCTGATGAAACCATGGTAGAGAAGGGTGGAAAAAAGACCAAACCCTTTATTCATTATGATTATTTATACCTTGTCTGATGTCGACAAAACATACAGAAAGCTTTGAGCTGGCTTTGCGTGCCAGCAGAAAGATTGGGAAATTAGCCAAAGAGGAGATCAATGAACTGCTCCTTAGGCTCGCCGATGCTGCAGAAGCATCCATAGATGTAATTCTGCTTGAAAATCAGAAGGATCTGGATCAGATGGATATTTCAGATCCAAAATATGACCGTTTAAAACTGACAAAATCCAGGATTGAATCGATTGCCTCAGATATCAGAAATGTCGCTGCTTTGCCTTCCCCATTGGGGAGAATCTTAAGCGGGGAATTGCTGCCAAACGGACTAAAAATAAAAAAGGTAAGTGTGCCTTTCGGAGTGATTGGTATCATCTTTGAAGCCAGGCCTAACGTGACATTCGATGTTTTTTCGCTTTGTATTAAGTCCGGGAATGCCGTGGTGCTGAAGGGTGGCAGTGATGCCGTACATTCAAATGAAGTCATAGCTGAAGTAATCCGGCGCGTTTTGAAAGCATCCGGTAATGACGAGAACGCGTTGATATTATTGCCTCCGACCAGGGAAGCCACTACTGCATTGTTACAGGCCAGAGGTTATGTCGATTTAATTATCCCGAGGGGTAGTCAGGCATTGATCGACTATGTGAGGCAAAATGCAAAAATTCCTGTCATTGAAACAGGTGCAGGTATTTGTCATACTTATTTTGATGCTGAGGGTGACAAAGAGATAGGCAGGATTGTGATTCACAATGCGAAAACAAGAAGGGTAAGTGTCTGTAATTCACTTGACTGTCTGGTTATTCACAGGAGCCGGATCCGTGACCTGCCTTATCTGGTTGGGTTGATGGAACAAAATAATGTAGAAATTTTTGCTGATCCTGATTCTTTTCAGGTTCTGTTGGGTAAATATCCGGAACATTTGCTTCATCCAGCCGTTGAAGAATCTTTTGGAACAGAATTTCTATCTTATAAGATGGCCGTAAAAACAGTATCTTCGTTGGAAGAGGCACTCGAACATATTGCAAAATATGGTTCGAAACATAGCGAGGCCATTATTTCGGCCAACCGGGATACGCTGGATGAATTTCTGCTTTCTGTTGATGCTGCGGCAGTTTTTGCAAACGCCAGTACAGCTTTTACAGATGGTGCCCAATTCGGATTGGGAGCTGAAATTGGAATCAGCACGCAAAAATTACATGCCAGGGGACCAATGGCACTTCAGGAGATAACAACTTATAAATGGATTGTGGAAGGAGAAGGGCAGGTACGGGAATGATAAATGTAAAAAAGATAATTTATAACGCATAACTTTCATGAATCAATTTACTTCAGTTTACGATATTCCCAACCTGAAAGAGGCAGTGGAAATGGCCAGGGAGATCAAAAAAGATCCCTATGCATATCAGGATCTCGGGAAAAATAAGACCATGGTTCTTATCTTTTTTGACTCCAGTCTTCGTACCAGGTTAAGCACCCAAAAAGCGGCTATGAATCTGGGAATGAATACCATGGTTTTGAACGTCAGTCAGGATGGCTGGTCTCTGGAGACTGAACTGGGTGTCGTAATGGATGGTGACAAGCCTGAACATCTGCGTGAGGCAATACCGGTTATCGGTACCTATTGCGATGTGATCGGTGTTCGTGCTTTTGCACGATTTCAAAGCAGGGAGGATGATTATCAGGAGAAAATTTTGAAGCAGTTCATTGATTTTGCAGGCGTACCTGTTATTAGCATGGAAGCCGCCACTCGCCACCCGCTGCAAAGTTTTGCGGATTTGATCACCATCGAGGAATTTAAGAAAAAGCCAAGGCCCAAGGTGGTACTTACCTGGGCACCCCACCCAAAAGCATTGCCACAGGCGGTTCCCAACTCATTTGTAGAGTGGATGAGGCAAACAGATTACGAACTTGTTGTCACGCATCCCGAAGGTTACGAACTGGCACCCGAGTTCATGGGTGATATCAAAGTGGAGTATGATCAGGACAAGGCCTTTGAGGGAGCAGATTTTATCTATGCAAAGAACTGGTCTTCCTATGAATCCTATGGCAAAATACTTTCTAAAGACAGGAACTGGACCGTTACCATGGGAAAAATGATGCTTACAAATGATGCTAAATTCATGCATTGTCTACCAGTACGCAGGAATATGATCGTTTCTGACGAAGTTTTGGACAGCGAAAGGTCTATCGTGGTGAAGGAAGCTGAAAATCGTGTATATTCGGCTCAGGCAGTTTTAACAATGATATTGGAGAATTTGGCATGAGAGATCGTCTGACAATCATAAAAGTAGGTGGAAATGTAGTAGAAGAGGAAGCCTCTTTGAAATCATTGCTAAAAGATTTTTCACGGATTGCAGGAAATAAAATTTTGGTGCACGGAGGGGGTAAAACAGCCAACATACTTTCCGAAAAGCTCGGATTGGAGAGTAAAAAAGTAGACGGACGGAGAATTACGGATGCTGAGACCCTGAAAATCGTTACCATGGTTTATGCCGGACTGGTCAACAAGAATATTGTTGCAGGATTACAGGCCTTGGGAAACAATGCCATCGGTTTAACCGGTGCCGATCTGGATCTGATCAGGGCGGCAAAGCGTCCGGTGGGAGATGTCGACTATGGCTTTGTTGGGGATATAAAAGCAGTGAATTATCAGGCTCTGAATGAGTTGCTTGCCAGCGGTGCAATACCCGTAGTAGCACCGATCACCCACGACGGACATGGTCAGTTGCTCAATACCAATGCGGATACCATCGCTTCTGAATTGGCAGTTGCCATGTGTTTTGACTACGAGGTACAGTTGATTTTTTGTTTTGAAAAAAGCGGTGTGCTGATGAATGAGACCGACGATAACTCAAAAATTAATGAAATTACTCCGGTACTCTTTGAGCAACTGAAACATGAAGGCATCGTTTCCGGAGGTATGATCCCAAAATTGTCGGATGGTTTCGCTGCCTTGAAAAGGGGTGTTGGCGTCGTGGTAATCACTAATCCGGCAGGAATTTCGGAGGGGTTGAGGGGTACCCGTTTGGTGCTGAAGTAAGAAGTACTTCGAGTACTTCAAGTACTTAAAGTTAAGGACTCCCAACCAAAGTTGTTTATGGTGAATTACTCGAAGTACTTGAATTACTTAAAGTTAATGACCCCTAGCTAAGGTTGCTTATGGCGAATTACTCGAAGTACTTGAAGTACTCTAAGTACTCGAAGTACTATAAGTGAAAGACCACAAATCTTATTATTACACCAATGAACCCGGATTACCTGGAAGATTCAATTTCGTTACTAAAAACCATGATCAGCATCTCCTCGCTGAGTCGTGAGGAAACGGCTGTGGTAGACAGGATCGGGCAGACATTGACGGATTGGGGTTATAAACCTTGCCGGGAAGGCAACAATATATGGATATTTTCTTCCCGTTGGAATGACGATCTGCCGACCATTCTGCTGAATTCACATGTGGATACTGTTCGTCCGGCCAAAGCCTGGACGTACGATCCTTTTGGTGCAACCGTGGTGGATGGTAAACTGATTGGTCTTGGCAGCAATGATGCGGGTGCTTCCGTCGTATCACTCCTGGGTGCTTTCAGGCATCTTGAAGAAAAGTCTCAGCCTTACAATCTGGTTTTCTGTGCCAGTGCCGAAGAAGAGGTCTCCGGCCTCCATGGAGTTTGCTCAGTACTCAAACACTTTGGGAATATCAGCCTTGCAGTAGTGGGCGAACCTACCGGAATGCAGATGGCAGTAGCCGAGAAGGGTTTGATCGTGCTCGATTGCGAGGCAAAAGGAATACCTGGACATGCAGCCCGAAATGAAGGAGAGAATGCCATTTACAAAGCAATAGCTGATATTCAGATCTTAACTGCACTGTCCTTCTCCAAAAAATCTCCGGAACTTGGACCTGTAAAGATTTCGGTCACCATGATTGAAGCAGGAACCCAACACAATGTGATTCCCGATTCCTGCAAATTTGTATTGGATGTACGTACGAATGAGCAATATACCAATGAGGAGGTGTACAAAATCATTGCAGAAAGCATCACTTCGGAGGTAAAGCCCCGCTCATTTCGTCTGAATTCATCGGGCATTTCTCTGGAACACCCTTTTGTACAGCGGGGAATTTCCTTTGGCTTGTCCCATTACGGATCTCCGACAACCTCTGATCAGGCAGTCATCCCATATACGTCTGTCAAGATCGGACCAGGTGAATCAGCAAGGTCACATACTGCTGATGAATACATCTGCCTGAATGAAATCAGAGATGGTATTGAGCTCTATATTAGGCTACTCGATCAGATTCAACTCTGAAATTTAATTGAATCTGAGGTCATCCTCTTCGATAAGCTCCTCTGATTCATCCTCCATAAAAGGATCATCACTATCGATTATTTTGGTGAAATTATCTGGAATTTTCTGTACTTCAGGCACATACGGAAAAACATCCACGATTGGACTTTCCGTAATTCCGCCGATCTCGAAATCAGCCATCATCCCTTTCATCGCATCAATCACCTGATCGTAAGCGCTTTTTATGTTGTCCGAAAAGACCAGCACAAATTGACTGACCCTTTTCTCTTTGCCACTCTCTTCATCAAAGGTGATGAAGGTCACTTTTGCCCTGTACCAGCGATCTCCGGCCTCAGATGGGATGATCTCTGCAAGTTTGGTCCTGGAAATCCTTGTAACGGTAAATTCGCCGCTAACCATGGAGACCAACTCTTTGTATATACGTGTTTCTGCTTCTGTAAATGAAACAGCATCCAGCAGATAGGTTTCGCTTACTTTCTTTTCACGGCCGTCTTCTCCCATTTTGGAGTATTTTGCTGTGCACTCAAACCATGTATTCATTGCTATTTAATTATTTATACTATTTATATTCTTATAAAAGGCTAAGAGCTAACTGCCAATTGCTAAAAGCTTTTAGCATTTAGCCTTTAGCCTTTTGGGACTCCAAACATTTGAAGCTTTTTAGCTAAGAGCTAACAGCTAATAGCTAACAGCTTTTAGCTTTAGGTCCAACTGACTTTTGATCAGGGCGCCCCAAATCTTGTATCCCTCACGGTTAAGATGCAGGTGATCGTCTCTGAAAAGTTCATTCCGGGGTTCAGATTTTTCGTTTAAAAAGCTTTGAGCCGTTTCTATAAAATAAAGGTTCTTCTCTTTTTTGCACATAGCCTTCAGGTTTGCATTGTTTTGCTGAATCTCAGGCCATTTTTTCCAGCGACTCTGACATGGGGTAACCTCAACGATAAAGACGGGTTGTTTCTTGTATTTTGCCCTTATGATTTTGACAATCCCGCGGTAGTTCTCAGTACTTTGTTCGGTTGTGAGGTCGTCGGATGATCCGGTAATATCATTGCCAATAAAAATGACCACCGCACGGAATTGGTGTGGATAAGCTATTTGCCGGATGTATTGCAAAACAGCCGGCGAATTGGATCCTCCAAACCCTCTTTGAATGATGGGATATGGTGCCATCTCTTCTTTTATTGTACTCCACAGCCGGATGCTGGAACTTCCCGTGAAGAGGATTGACTGTTCGGAATACTTTTCTGTCTGATTAAGTTTGTCAAAAGCAGCAATTTCACCTTCCCATTTGTTTCCTGCATTGGTCTGAGCTTTTGATGCAGTACATGCGGCAAACAAAAGCAGTGAGACGAATAAAACCGTCCTGAAATTTTTCAGACGGATAGGATTTTTTATCATAATTTCAATTTTTTGTGGAGGCAAAGTAAGGAAATTATACGATATCGCCATAAAGGTCAAACTCTTCTGCCTCAGTAATTTTCACAAGATAAAACCCACCAATTCCCAGTCCTTTCGCACGGATCAGCACTTCGCCGTCCACTTCGGGTGAGTCGAACTCGGTTCGGCCAACAAAAAAATCCTCCTCCTTTCGGTCGATAACAACTTTCATGACAGTTCCGATTTTCTGCTGATTGATCTCCAGGGCGATCTCCTGCTGAATGGCCATGATCTCTTCGGCTCGTGCCTGTTTGACCTCCGAAGGAATGGTATCTTCATAAGTTTCGCCCGCGAAAGTATCTTCTTCATGAGAGTAGGGGAATACCCCCAGACGTTCGAACCGCATCTCCCTGACAAATTGTTTCAGTTCCTCAAAATCTTCTTCCGTTTCGCCGGGATGTCCAACCAGCAGGGTCGTACGGAGGTGAATGCCCGGCACCTCTTTCCTGATTCTGTGAATCAGAGCAATGGTCTCTTTTTTGGTGATATTGCGACGCATCAGCCTTAGCAAATTGTCACTGCAGTGTTGCAAAGCGATATCCAGGTAACCAGCCACATTTTTATTGTCACGTATAGCTGGCAGCAAATTGAAGGGGAATTTCGCCGGATAGGCATAATGCAGTTTGATCCACTCAATTCCCGGAATGGCAGCCAGCTTTTGTAATAGCTCGGCAAGCTTTTGTTCTTTATAAAGATCAACTCCATAGAAGGAGAGATCCTGCGCAATAACCAGAAGCTCTTTGACACCTTTTGCTGCCAGGGCTGTCGCCTCCAAAACAAGATCTTCCATCGGAATCGATTGATGTTTACCCGTCATTCGGGGGATGGCACAATAAGAACACTGCCTGTTGCATCCTTCCGAAATTTTCAGATAAGCGTAGTGGGAGGGAGTTGTCTGGTATCGCTGGCGTGAGAGGCTCATGCGGTATTCGGCCTTGAGATCTTCGACCATCTTTTTTACCTGAAATTTCCCATAGAATCCATCTACTTCAGGTATTTCCTTCATTAGATCATCTTTATATCTTTCAGATAAACAGCCAAATACAAAAATTTTATCAATTTCTCCCCTATTTTTGCCATCCACAAACTCAAGAATGGAATTGATCGACTCTTCCTTGGCATCGAGGATAAATCCACAAGTGTTTATTGCAACCAAACGGGCATCTGAAACACTTCCGTCATGTATAACCTGGTAGCCGTTGGCAGCCATTTGTGACAGGAATAACTCTGAATCTACCAGATTCTTTGAGCAACCCAGGGTAACTACATTGATTGTTTTAGACATGATTTAGGAGCGAATTGGAAAATATGAAAATTGGAAAATGTACCAATGGGATGTTTAGGGGATGTCCATGTGGCTGCCCTTCCGGGTCCTGAGTCTGTCGAATGGTCTTATTCAGAGAGGTAAAGCCTTGTTATTTAAAGAGGGAATCCACAAATTCTGTTCGCCGGAAAATTTGAAGATCATCCAGTCCTTCTCCGATTCCGATGTATTTGACAGGGATCCTGAACTGATCAGAGATACCAATCACGACCCCACCTTTGGCCGTGCCATCCAGTTTGGTGAGTGCAAGGGCTGTAACTTCAGTAGCCAGGGTAAATTGTTTAGCCTGTTCGAAGGCATTTTGCCCGGTTGAGCCGTCAAGTACCAGCAATACTTCGTCCGGTGCATCCGGAAATACTTTTTGCATCACTTTTTTTACCTTCGACAGCTCGTTCATCAGGTTGATTTTGTTGTGGAGCCGGCCAGCCGTATCGATGATTACAACATCAGTGCCTGTTGCCTTCGCGGAAAGAAGTGTATCATAGGCCACAGAAGCAGGGTCTGAACCCATTTGTTGCCGGATGATGGGAACTTCCACACGGTCGGCCCATATCTGAAGCTGTTCAATGGCTGCAGCACGGAATGTATCTGCTGCACCAAGGATCACGGTTTTACCGGCAGCCTTAAACTGGTAAGCCAGTTTCCCAATGGTGGTGGTTTTGCCAACACCATTTACTCCGACAACTAGTATTACATAGGGATTTGCTGACTTTGGAAGATCAAAGTCAGCTGCTTCTATAGAGTTGTTTTCGGCCAAAAGGGCGGCAATCTCACTACGCAGGATGCCGTTCAGCTCAGAAGTGCCGACATATTTGTCACGTAGCACCCGTTTTTCGATACGTTCAATTATTTTAAGCGTTGTATTGACGCCTACATCCGACGAAATAAGAATCTCCTCCAGACTGTCGAGTACTTCATCATCAACCTTTGTTTTGCCAATGACAGCACGTGAAAGCTTTGAGAAAACACTCTCTTTTGTTTTTTCGAGCCCTTTATCAAGACTCTCTTTTTTTGATTTTGTAAAGCTGAAGATACCCATGGCTCAAAAGTAAAAAAAGAAAGCTCTCATCAAACCTGACGAAAGCTTACTTTAAATTTTTTAAAGTATGAACTACTTTTTGGCGAAATAATCTTTGACCATTTCGTTGGGAACAATCTCCTCAACAAACGTATAGGCACCGGATTTTTCCGATTTAACCATTCTGATAACCTTGGAATATGCTTTCCCGGCACCTTTCTGAAGTGATGCAACTACTTTCTTTGCCATAGCTCAATTATTTTATTTCGCGGTGTACGGTTATACGCTTCAAAATTGGATTGTATTTTTTCAGTTCGAGGCGTTCCGGAGTATTTTTCCGATTCTTTTTTGTTACATATCTTGAGGTACCTGGAAGACCGCTCGCTTTGTGCTCGGTACATTCCAGGATAATCTGCTGTCTGCCAGTTTTCTTAGCCATTGTTCAGTACGTATTAATAATTTTCAATAAAGCCCTTTGTTTTCGCCTCTTTCAAGGTAACGTTCAGGCCATTTTTATTTATTGTTCTCAACCCGGCGGCTGATACATTCAGTTTGATCCAACGGTCTTCTTCCGGCAGATAAAACCTTTTGGTGAAAATGTTCACCATGAATTTTCTTTTGGTTCTCCGTTTTGAATGGGAAACGTTGTTCCCAACCATAACTTTTTTACCTGTAATCTGACAAACTCTAGACATTATGCGTATTTTTTAAACTTCTGTCCTACTTTTTTTAAACAGTGTGCAAAGTAACGACTTTTTGTTTTAATAATCAAACAATGACCAACATTTTATTCCAAGTTTTTTTGGTTCCGGAATAAATCTCTTTTTAGTTACATTTGAATGGATTTCATTCAGTAAATGTGGAACAAAAAACAGTAAAATATTATCCGACTTTTTGGCAGGCAGTGAACCTGATTGTCCTCTATATATTTTTGCAGTCACTCATTGATTTTCCACTTGCACTCTACGATTATCAGTATGGAACAGACTGGTTGAGAGAGCCTTGGCTAAAACTTCCTGTCTTTTTCGGAACTACCTTTGTAATTCTTTTTCTGGGAACCAGGCTCTCCGGCTTGCCCTTCAGGGAGATCTTTCCCCTGAAATCTTTTCGTTGGCCTGTAATGCCCCTGGTGTTCCTGTTACTGGTTTCGCTTCAGTTTTTCATGAATGAGATAACAGTTCATGTAGAAAAGGCACTTCCTCCTCCAGGTTGGTTTCTGGAATTGTTTGAAAGGTTGTTTGAATCCGATTTTGGGATATGGGGAGGTATTCTGAGAGTTGTAGTGCTGGCACCCATCGTTGAAGAGCTAATATTCAGAGGGGTTATCTTCTCCGGATTTCAAAGGATTTATCCTGTTTTCTGGGCTATCTTATTTTCTGCCTTGTTGTTCGCGCTCTTTCATCTCAATCCATGGCAACTCATGCCTACTTTTCTGCTGGGGCTTATGGTTGGTTATATCCGGTGGCGTACCGGCTCGCTGCTGGCAGCCATATTCACCCATGCACTGCACAACGGAATGATCTTTTTATCTGTGGTGAACCAGGATATTTTCAATAAATTGAGCTGGATGCAGGTTGGAAAAATAAATAATTTTGTGTTGCATCTGATTATGCTGGGATCTTGTTTTGTTGCTCTGTACTATGTCACGAAAGGGAAAGCCACAAAAGGGAATATGTAAGGCATTAATTATCATTTGCCAATAACAGGTCCTCCTGCCTGAACCTGTGATCACACTGCAAAAGGATAAATTCATCCGGTTATTTGGAGAGATTGCCGTCTTCCACCTTTATTTTCCACTCCTCAAATGTTACCGTATATTGTTTCTGATCCGGAGCACCGGATGCAAGTCACAGATCCACTGCTTTTTCGATTCCCGGAATATCATTGGTTTGACGTTTGATGATCCATTTCTTTCCTTCCAGTCCACCTTGTTCCAAACCATCAAACCTATTTTCGAAAATTCGTGTATTGACAAATCCAAGTCCAATATGCATACGGACACCCCCGCAAGCCCTCAGTTCTGACCGGGCAAACTCACAATCGCCGGCAAATTCATAAGTCATCGCGATACAGCCCGGGGTTGGATCATAATAATGTGGTAGTTTCTGAAATTTTCCTTTGCCCCCTCAAAGATAAGTCCGCAGAACCCCGGGGGATGTCTGCCTGGACTGAAAAAATGCAGCTATCCCCGGGGTACTTAACCGGCAATTGTCTTCACTGTCCGGCTAATAATTTATCGTATTGGTGAAATTTTGATTTGTTAACGATTTTCCTGGTACATCCTGCAGCTTGAAGTATAATTATCATTGAATAGTTGCCTAAAAAAATGTATTATTGTGTTAATTAAATTTTAGCACAATTTAACTGGCTGTTATATAACACCATATACATTTGTTTTTAAGTCACCGCCAATAGCAACTGCAACCAACGAATCCAAGCATCCTAAACTGCATAAAATGCCTTTCCTGTTCAGAATTATTTTAACCGTTTTTTTGGTCTTAATTTTTTTGACATCTCAGCCTGCCAAAGCACAATCTGGTCTCAGTTTGAGCGGTAATTATAGTTACGTCACATTTGGTGCTGCTACTCAAGAACTTGGAGCATCGTCTTTTACACTTGAAGCATGGATTAATAAAACAGGACCGGGCGCTGCAACCGGAACCGGAACAGGGGGAATTACTGCAATACCTGTGATTACCAAGGGAAGGGGAGAAAGTGATACTCCTGCTCATTCCAACATGAACTATTTTTTCGGCATTAACCAGAAAGGCAATCTGACTGCCGATTTCGAGGATAATATCAATGGAGGAAATCACCCCATAACCGGAACATCGGTGCTTTCCGAGAATGTCTGGTATCATATTGCGGCTACATATGATGGAACTACATGGAGATTATATTTAAACGGATCACTTGAAACAGAATTGCTGGCAGGTTCCTTTTCACCGGAAAATTTAAGTATCCAACATGCATGCCTTGGAACAGCCATGAATTCAAATGGAACTGCCGATGGATTCTTCGCCGGGATATTAGATGAAATACGAATTTGGAATTACGCCAGAACGCAAAATGAGATCTTTTCAAATATTAATTTACAGCTTTCCGGAACGCTGCCAGGCTTGCTCGCCAGGTATGGATTGAATGAGGGTGCAGGAACAGTAGTAAGAAGTACAGCGGGCAAAAAGGTCGACGGAACAATAATAGGTAACAGCTTTTCCTGGATTGCGGGAGTACCTGTATTTAAATATTACCCTCCCGGCACACCAGCAATAGTTATGCCTGCCAATGATGTAACCATTGATTCGACATCGGCCTCACTGGGTGTTAGTGTCACTGATCCTGATAGGGGCAATCTGACAGTAAATTTCTACGGAAGACCAAAAATTGCCGCGGCCAATCCATTTTCACTTATCGTACTGCCTGATGCTCAGTATTACACATCCGGAGGCGGGGAACGGCCTGCCATTTTTACTGCCCAGACACAATGGTGCGTCGACAATAAGACCATACGGAATATCAAGTATGTAAGTCAGGTTGGTGACATCACCGATGATAACTCCATAAGCTCGTGGAATAATGCCAATGCATCGATGAGTCTCCTGGATGCCACCTATCCCGGCATTCCTTATGGAATTGTCCTTGGAAACCATGATATGGTAACTATGCCATCGCTTTTGGATACTTATTTCCCTGCATCCCGGTTCGAAGGACGTTCCTACTACGGAGGTCATTACGGTACCAATAATGAAAATCATTTCGGATTCTTCGATTCAGGGGGTCTGGAGTTCATCGTAATAAATCTTAGCAACGGAAGCCAGGTACCCGGAGCAAATGTGATTAGCTGGGCAGATAGCCTGTTGAAGAGGTATGCTTACAAGCGTGGCATCGTGGTAAACCATTCTGTTGTGTTCGAAGGCAATCCGGCCACATTCACCTATCCTGGTAGAACCATCTACAATGCACTAAAAAACAACGCGAACCTATTTATGATGCTTGGCGGGGATAATGAGGGAGAAGGCATTCGGGAGGATACCTATAACGGAAACACGGTATTCAGCCTGTTGGCTGACTACCAGGCCGAAGCCAACGGGGGAAACGGTTGGCTCCGGATCATCGAATTTGACCCGGCCAACAATTCAATTCATATTTCGAGATACTCCCCCACGCTTGGTCAGTGGAAGACTGGTTCCGATAGTCAGTTCGACCTTCCGTATAACATGCAGTCAAATACATTTCAGTTGATCGGGACAAACATCATGGTGCCTTCCGGGTCAAAAACGAAAATGATATGGTCCGGACTTTCCGAAAAAAGCAGTTATGAATGGTTTGCAAAAGTCAGCAATGATTTCAGTGCTGTTACCAGTCCAACCTGGTCTTTTAATACCGGAACTGTATCCAGAGCATTGGAACTGGGAGCATGTACAAAAACAGATATACTGTGTAACGGAGGCAACACAGGGTCAGTCGCTGCAGGACCGGTATACGGTTCAATAGGCACTGTGCACTATGCATGGAAAAATTCTGCCAATGAAATTGCAGGCACTACTCCCTCATTGTCTGATCTGCCTGCCGGTACTTACGCGTTATCAGTTACTGACGATAGAAAATCACCTGTTACATGCACAATTACCATCAATGAGTTACCCGGCAATGCGGGAATCCTATCGGGCAAAGCGTTGCTGTGCGCCGGAGAACAAAACATAGCCTATTCTATCTCTTCCATTGAACAGGCTACCAACTATGTATGGTCCCTTCCGGCAGGTGCCTCCATAGCTTCGGGTGAAGGAAGCCCCGGCATCACTGTCAACTATTCAAAGGAGGCCACTTCAGGTATAGTTTCAGTATACGGAACCACCATTTGTGGCAATAGCAACATTTCCAATCTCCCGGTCGTAGTTAAACCATTGGTTGCATCAGCTGGAAACATTTCAGGACCTGCTTCTGTATGCCAGAACTCAAAAGGTCTCAACTTCTCGGTAGCTCCAATGGCCAATGCAACAAGTTATACCTGGAGTGTCCCGGCAGGCGCAAAAATTGTTGCGGGTGCAAATACCAGTAGCATCGTTGTCGATCTTGACATGAATACCGTTTCCGGTCCGGTAACCGTATGTGGCAGCAACAGCTGCGGCAATAGCAACATCACCAGTTTGACCGTTGAAATCAAACCTTTAACTGGTGCCGCCGGACCAATCTCAGGACCGGCTGCTATTTGTCAGGGCTCAAAAGGTATAAACTTCCGTGTAGCCCCCATTGCCAATGCAATTAGCTACACCTGGAGTTTGCCTGCAGGTGCCATTATTACTTCCGGTGCCAATACAAACAGTATTGAAGCAGATCTTTCGATGGGTACTGTATCTGGTCAGGTATTAGTCTATGGATCTAATGGTTGCGGGCTGGGAACTGTGTCTCCGGCATTTAACCTGATTGTCCATCCGATTCCATCCATACCACTGATTGGTGCAGATGGTACTACATTGGTCAGTTCCGCTTCCAATGGTAACCAGTGGTACTTCTCAGAAACAAAAGCAGGGTTTGGAACGGAAATAGCAGGGGGAACAGGTAAAAATATCACCCCGTTACAAAATGGTTGGTACCGGACCCAGGTCACACTCCTGGGATGTATATCAGACGCTTCTAGTCCGCTCTACCGCCTGAAACCTGGAGAAGAGAACAATTACTCCATTTATCCAGTGCCCAGCAACGGAGTATTTAACGTAAATATCATCACTGCCGATCAGGAGAAAATAAACATACAGATCTTCAGTCAGACAGGTCAAAAAATCTATGAACAACCTGGAATAGATATCAATGGTGTATTCAGCCAGGAGGTCAACCTGAGGAATATTTCCACAGGAATTTATACGGTGATAATAAGAGATAAAGGGGGGAAAGCTGTGGCCAGGAAGATTTACATCAACAGGTAGAAAAATTATTAAATCACTTTAAAATCAAATCGTATCCTATTTGTTATTTTTGAGATTAAGAAGAAACTCCTCACATCCAATCACTTCAATATCACTGAAATAAAAATCCTTCTGGTTTTCTGTAACAATACAATCACACCTGTGTTGAAGAGCAGAATAATACTCCATGCCATCCTCAAAGTCGTCTATTTGTCTGTTCTTTATGGCTTTAACTGTTATCTCTTCATCAATGGCAGTGATTCCAATATGATTGAGAAGCATTTCAATTTTTTCTTTGGCTACTTTTTTACCGCTTTTTTTACTTGAAAAATAGAACGCAATAGCCAGGCAAAGGGGAGATGTAAAGAGCGTTATGTGTTGTTTCCCCTGAAGGCTTAACAGACGCGATGACCACGTAAACAAAGGATATTCCCTGTTCAAAGTGGCAACGAGGATATTTGCATCCACAAAAAGTCTCATCTGGCCTGATTAAAATATTCGTCTTTAAGACTTTTTCTTGATCGTCTCTTGTACACAGCATCCCCTTCTGCCACCTGATTGACCCATTCAGCGACAGGAAAATCTTCAATGGATTTGTAGTTACCCGAGGTAATCTGACGGTAAAGAAACTCAGTTAACCGTGAGAGGCTGGTATTATTGGCTGCAGCAAACTCCTTGGCTTTTTCAATAACTTCCTGATTGAAGTGAAGGGTTAATTTTGTTTCCATATTTTTTTACGTCAAATATATTTATTCTATACGTATAATACAAAACATTACACCAATTTTTTTTATACTTCTTCTTCTTTACTTTTTTCCAAAAGATTGTACATTTGCGTTCACTATACCGGGGTGTAGCGCAGCTTGGTAGCGCGCGTCGTTCGGGACGACGAGGCCGCAGGTTCAAATCCTGTCACCCCGACCATATTTAAATATTAATCTTCTTACTTCCTGCTACTTAACTATAACATTCAGATCAGTCAGTGCATTCATATTGTCAGTCTGGATGAAATCCGGATGCATGTTTAGTGCCTTGGTCAGCTCTATTTTGGTGTTGGGAGTCCACAACATCACAATTAATCCGTTGCTTTGAGCACGTGTCACTTCAGTTTCGGAAAGAGCTCCTTCGTCAAAAAAGGCGCTGACTCCATCGTAACCGGAATCAATAGCATCGGTTACTTGTTTGGGAAATGATACGGCTTTTAACTGGCAAACCTTCATCCCGGGAATTAACTGATGTATTCTTTTACAAAAGGTCGCGTCATAGACCTCAATCATTATTTTTCCCGGAGTCTTAACTGAAGGGATAATCTTAGCCAGGTTGTCGGCAAATTTTGCAAGGTAAATCGCTTCTCCGCCGATAACAGCCTTATTGATGCTATCCAATGGAAAATCAAGCTTTATATGTAATGACAAATAAGAGGGGATAGCTGTCTGGTTCCAGTAACTGATAAGCTCGCTGAGCTTATAGATCCTGTCCTGTGCTTGCGTACTGCATATATTTATTCTGGAAATATCGGCATCATTGGATAATATAATTGTTTTACCAGCCATCGTTTTGCAGGAAGTCCGTCCAAGGTCCAGATCGTGAAACAGCCAAATGGTTCCATCCAGGCTCATCTGAACATCGACTTCCACACCGGTCAGGGTAGCAAGTCCCTTCTTAACGGCAGGAAGCGTATTTTCAATGATGGATGGATTGACTAAACTGCCTCCACTCCCCTTGTGACCCATAAACTGTATGGTCGTTTCAGTAGGAGGAGTTGAGACAGTATCTTTCTTACATCTGTTGAACAACGCTACAATTCCTATTAGAACCATGAAAAACCCAAACCTGAGGACTTTGTTCTTTGACATAATTAATTGATAATAAAATAATTTGCAACATCCTGGTCTTGCCGGATTAATTCATTCTGTTGCGAATCAGACAGTGGGGAATATTAATCCCTTATCCGTATTATCTTCGTTACAATGGTACTTTTATCAGTTTTTAACCTGCAGAAATAGACGCCGCTTCCTGAACCATTAGGAGTAAAAACAACCTCATGGGTACCGGATGTCAATCTTTGGTTCACCAGGGGTACAGAAACAATGCGCCCCCAAGTATCAAAAATCTCCACTTTGGCATACGATGCTTCTGCTAAGGTGAAGTTTATCGTTAGCTGTGAGCTGAACGGATTAGGATAAGCAAGTAAACTTAGCTTATTCTCTTGTTTCCGATCAATTTTTGTAATAAAACTGCTTTTATCTTTGAAATAAATGACCAGATCATTTATTTCAAGATTTGCTTTCAGGTATCCGATGGCCTGTCCGTTTTGACGATTTATCACCAGTGACTTTAAATTCTGGCCATTGTTTATTACCAGGCTTAATTGCTCATCTATAGGGTATGAGGTGTCGGGGATAGTAATTATCGCTGAATCATTCTTGATCACCTGGGTGAAGGTAAATGCTTCTCTTTTACGCCAGTAGCTCCCGAATTCCACAAAATTCATGTAAACTGTTTTTGTAGACAAACTTTTTATTAATTCCTTTTCAATATATAATTTGTAAAGTTTTGTAGGATGGTTTGCCATGTTAAACGGTGCATAATTGGCATAAACTTTTTTCATTAACAAATTAACTTCATTGATAAGGCTATCTTTATTCATATTTTCGGTTGGATCAACAAAAATGCAGACCGGCATTTCAAGTACGCCCGATATTTGGCTGGATTTGGCTTTTGTTTTTGCCAGATAATAAGGAAAATTTGTAAGTACATCGTTGGCGGTATTTATTGAACTCTGCTTGTACCCTAAGGTGTCAAGCGCCCTACCCAGTTCTTTGGGAAAAGAAAGATAACCCGGACGAAACGAACTCACCACAACATTATTATCTTTTTCAAGCAAATATTTTGAAACTTCACATTCACCTAAAACAGAACCACCCGTCGTTACAGAATTTGAATATACAGGGTAATAATTCTGCCTTGTATTTCCCAATTGCCCAAAAGGTAAGTCATCAAAATCAGGAAGATGACCTAACGAATGGCTTCCAATTTCAGTATTCTTTCTCCCAAGCGTCGTCAATAACGGAATATTTTCGGTATAATAATCATGGTCCTGCTTATCGCTTGTGTAGTGGGTTGTCACAAAAAAAGTTGAATGGATCCCATTGATCAATTCCCAATCTGCAAAATCATTCATGTTGACCATTGAAACCTGGCAATCCACATCGTGGGATAATATCAATAGCGGCAGGTTATTGTATGGCAAAGTATGTTTCCAGGTGGCATATCCAATGTATTTGGCATAAATTCCTTTGATAAACAACATCAGCACGTCAGAAGTCGGTTCAAAACCACTGCTGTAGGTTCTTTGGGCTTCAAAATCATTGTTGATTTGTGGCACAAATATCATCGACTGGAAGGAAAAGCCAATACAATAAGCATAACCTTTCCCATAGGCATTTCTTGCAACGCCAACTGTACCATCTTCCATGTATTTTGCAAGCGGAACTGCATTTGCAAGCTGATAGTAGCAGGAATTCATGACTGATGCAAAGCTTGCATTGCCCAATGAAATGGTTTTCTCCAGGGGATCATCTATCCATCGCAGGGCAGTTTCTTCCGTATCTGTCCAGGTCATGGTATGATGACTTGTAACTACTTTGCAACCGGTAATTCCGAACAATGGATAGAAATTCTGATTTGAAACATATGGAGCGATCAAAATGCCGCCGGCACTTACATAGTTTTTTAAAAGTGTGGTTTCAGCCGTTGTGAAATAACCGGTAATATCGGAGCATACGATTAATATTGGAAAGCGAATCGCATCAGAAACATCCTTTGTTATATAATAGGGGATACCGATCGTTTTGCAAATATATTCCAGCGAATAGACATTTTTGGTCACCTCTGCAAGTCTTTCTGTAACATCAAGGATGGCAATGGTCCTTCTTTCTTCACTTTTATTTACCTGGGAATAAGCTGCTAAGCTTACAGAAAATAAAAAAACCAGAACCAATGATATTTTGGCAATAACATTATATCTAAAATTGCAATCTCTTGATAAACATGGCATTATCTTGGATCTATCATTGAGGAGAAAAAGGATTTGTTTTAATAGTAAATTTCCCTTATTCTTAAAGTAATCACAATTCATCTGTTTATCATTTGTTTTTTTATTGTCAGATGGAATACCTGCATCATCACTTTCGGATGGTGAGACAAATGGATCATGGGTATTTCACACGTAAATAACAGTATTAATTTATTCAAATTCAGAACGTACGTATGGAACCCTCAGGGCAATTTACATGCTATTTTGTGATCAATAGTGCATGAGGGTTTCTTATTCATAAAGGCAATTAAACCGGATGTATTATCTAGCTTTTACAAAGCTAACAAATTAGATTTAGCTGCAAAATCCCAGCTTATCTTAATCGGGAATTTGGTAGGATTATACGATTGCTTCATTGCTTTTGTGTTTAGATTGAAAACAATTTCATTCTGGCGATTGTTTATAAAATAAATTATATACATTACTGTACTAATTAGTCAGGATTAAAATAGTAATTGTTAAAATGAGTACCTTCAAAACCTCCATCATGCCTGTAACAGGCTTGTCCTGTAGTAATTGTGCATCTGCAATTGCATCGAACGTACGCAAGTTACCGGGTATTTCTGAAGCCAATGTAGATTTCTCCAGCGAAAAACTGACAGTTTCGTTCGATCCTGCCAAGATGAACGAGAAAGAAATCATAGCCAGTGTACGACGGATTGGCTATGGAGTTGCTACCGGAAAGGTCGAATTGCCAATTACCGGCCTTCAGGATAATACCGATGCTTTGACGCTGGAGAGAATACTGATTAGACAGAACGGGGTACTTGCCTCATTTGTTGGTTATGGTACCGAACGGGCCACACTGGAATATATCCCTGGAATGACAAGCATAGCCGAACTGGCCGCAGTGATCCGCAGAGCCGGGTTTCACATCGTTCTGGCTGGCGATACTGAAGAAATGGAAGACGTTGAAGCAAAAGTGCGTACCTCGGAACTCAACAGGCAAAGGCATTTGCTGATGATCGGACTGGTCTTCACAATCCCACTCATGGTTTTCAGTATGGCGCACGACTTCCGCATAGTAGGTTTCGAATACGATCAGTTTGTCATGCTTTTTGCAGCCACCATTGTGCAATTTGTTGTTGGCTGGCAATTTTATGTTGGTGCATTCAAGAGCCTTCGTTTTGGCAGTGCAAACATGGATGTTTTAATTATGATGGGCTCATCGGCTGCCTATTTTTCAAGCCTTTTCGTTACCCTTGGCATCATTGACAGCCCTGATGTTTATTTCGAAACGAGTGCTGCAATAATCACCCTGATACGGCTTGGCAAATACCTCGAAACACGGGCAAAAGGCAAAACCTCAGAAGCGTTGAAAGCCTTGATGGGATTGCGCGCCCGCACTGCTATTGTGGTGCGCGATGGTGTAGAAATGGAAATCAGCATTGAACAGGTTGAAGTTGGGGATACCGTTTTGGTGCGCCCCGGGGGAAAAGTGCCTGTCGATGGAATTATCAGTGAAGGGAGGTCGGCTTTTGAGGAATCGATGATCACCGGCGAGTCTATGCCTGTTAGCAAAGGTCCGGGTGACGAAGTTGTTGGTGCAACCATCAACCGCGAAGGACTGATCCGGTTTGAAGCCACCCGCGTCGGGAAAAATACCACGCTGTCGCAGATCGTGCAGATGGTGCAGCAAGCCCAGGGAAGTAAAGCGCCCATCCAGAAGCTAACCGACGAGATTGGGAAATATTTCGTTCCTATCATCATTGGCATTGCACTATTTACCTTCCTGGGATGGATTTATGTGGCACAGGCAGATTGGACGGATGCCATGATGAATGCCATTGCAGTACTTGTCATCGCGTGTCCCTGTGCCATCGGTTTGGCTACGCCGACTGCCGTTATGGTTGGCACATCGAAAGGTGCTGAAAATGGAATCCTCTTCAAAAACAGCGAAATGCTGGAACGGGCCGGAAGAGTGAATATTGTGTTATTCGATAAGACCGGAACGATTACGAAGGGCGAACCCGAAGTTACCGATATTATACCTTTGGGTGATTTGAATGCCAATGAAATATTGCGTCTGGCCGCCAGTGCCGAACGGGGTTCGGAACACCCGCTGGGACAAACCATGGTAAAAGCAGCAAAAATTAAAGGATTGAGCCTTGCCGAACCACAGCAATTCCGTGCTTATAGCGGCCTTGGCATTCGTGCAAATATTGATAATCAGACTGTTGCGATTGGAAATCTGCGGATGATGAAGAATGAAGGTATCGCGATAGAGGAACTTCAAACCAAAGTGTTGAGCTTGCAAACCGAAGGCAAAACCGCGATGATCGTGTCGGTAAAGCAGGTTGACAGCCAGGAAACTGCTCTCCCGGTTGGGATAATTGCCGTTGCCGATACAGTAAAACCCGGTGCAAAGGAGGCCATTGCAGCGTTGCGCAAACTCGGCCTCGACATAATAATGATTACCGGCGATAACCGGCACACCGCCGATGCCATTGCCCGACAAGTTGGTATCGACCGCGTGATGGCCGAGGTGTTGCCCGGCGAAAAGGCTGAAGCGGTAAAGAAACTTCAGGAACAAAGTACTTTGGGCAATTTTGCGCATCCAATGGTAGCAATGGTGGGCGATGGGATCAACGACGCTCCGGCACTGGCCCAGGCCGATGTTGGCATTGCCATCGGAACCGGAACCGATATTGCCATGGCTACCGCGGGCATCACGCTGATTAGCGGTGATCTGGCAGGTGTTGGCCGTGCCATCTCCTTATCTCGCGGAACTTCACAGACCATTGTCCAGAACCTGATCTGGGCACTGTTTTACAATGTCGCGTTGATTCCGATTGCCGCTTACGGTTTGCTTAGCCCCATGTTTGCTGCGGGAGCCATGGCTTTCAGTTCAATTTTCGTGGTGACGAACAGCCTCCGGTTGCGGGCTTACAAAGTGCAGACATTTGCTCCGAAAAAAACCATTTTGCGCCAATCACTCGAATTACTACCCCGTATCATCGCTCCGGCAGTCGCATTGGCCATCCTTATCATTGGCCCAATGGTATTTATGCCGGATGCAAACATGGAAATTAAGGGTGCAAACCCCGGTAGTATGACACCACTTTTGATGATGGTCATGGCCTTGTCGAATGCCTTGATTGCCATTTCGTACGCTTCCATTCCATTTTTCCTGATTGTTTTTGTCAGGCGAAGAAAAGATATGCCTTTTACCTGGATTATTTTTCTGTTCGGTTTGTTCATCCTGGCATGCGGTACCACCCATATTACCCACGTTATTGGACTTTGGTGGGAGGTAAACTGGTGGCAAGCTACCGTTGATGCCATTTGTGCCATCGTTTCTGTTGCTACCGCAATAGTTTTGTGGCCGGTACTTCCGCGCCTTCTTTCCATTCCGAGTCCGAACCAGTTGAGGATGGTTAACAATGCATTGCAAATGGAGAAAGACAAACTGGTTTACACACAAGGCGAGCTACAAAAATCCTACGATGAAATTGAACTTCGTGTGAAAGAACGAACCGAAGATCTGGTAATCGCTAATCAGTCGCTTCAGGAAGAAATAAACCAACGAAAAATGACAGAAAATGCTCTTCAGATGAGCGAAGAAAAATTCAGGGCCATGGTCGAAACGCTCCCGTTATCCATCCACCTAACCGAAGGCGTTGAGCAAATTTCGAAATATGTAAATCCGATGATGATTGAAATGTTTGGCTATAACCTTGAGGATATTCCTTCAGCCAAAGAATGGTTTCCGTTGGCATACCCTGATGAAAATTATCGCCGGCAGGTAGCGGATGAATGGACACAAAAAGTGAAACATGCCATCGAAACCCAATCGCCGATTGAGAAAATGGAAACCGAAGTGACCTGCAAAGATGGATTGAAAAGGCACATTTTATGGGATTTTATTACCCTTGGCGATAAAAACTACTCGTGCGGGCTGGATTTAACAGAGCGCAAAAAGGCAGAAGACGCCCGCATTAAAAGCGAACAAGAATTTCGTTTATTGGCAGAATCCATGCCTCAGATTGTTTGGATCACCCGTGCCGATGGGTGGAACATTTATTTTAACCAGCAATGGGTTGATTATACAGGACTTACTCTTGAAGAAAGTTATGGCCATGGCTGGAATACCCCTTTCCATCCCGATGATCAGCAGCGTGCATGGAATGCCTGGCAAAACGCTGTTGAAAACAATGGCATCTATTCCATCGAAGCTCGTTTGCGGCGCTTCGACGGGGTCTATCACTGGTGGTTGGTACGCGGTGTGCCGGTCCTCAATGAACATGGTGAAATTCTAAAATGGTTTGGAACCTGCACAGACATTGAAGAAATTATAAAGGCAGAGGAAGCGATGCGCCAAAGTGAAGAGTATTTCAGAACTATTTTTGAATATTCCGGCGTTGGAAAGTTAATTACGTCATTAGATGGTAATTTAAAGGCCAACAAGGCATTTTGCCAGATTCTGGGCTATTCTGCAGAAGAATTATCCGCAGCAAATTGGAGAGACATCACACATCCTGATGATATTGAAATTAATACTAAGAATATAGAAAAATTAATCTCAGGAGAGGAATCTTCCATGCGCTGGGAGAAACGCTACATTCACAAGGACGGGCATTTCGTTTGGGCTGACTTAAGTATCGTTTTACAACGTGATATTGAAAACAAACCACTTTACTTTATTACAACCATTCAGGATATTACCGGGCGCAAGCAAGCTGAAGAGACACTACAAGAAAGCGTGCGACTCCTCAGGGAATCACAGGCTATTGCCCGTTTAGGCAGTTTTTCCTGGGATTTATCAACCGGTTTATGGAAAAGTTCGGAAATCCTGGATGAGCTTTTCGGCATCGATGAAAATTACATCCGATCGCTCGAAGGTTGGGCAAATATCGTTCATCCCGATTGGCAGAAAACGATGGCCGAATACGTTACGACAGAAGTCGTAGGGAAGCTTCAGAAATTTGATAAGGAATATCTGATCATCAGGCAAAATAACAGACAGGAACGCTGGGTTCACGGACATGGTGAACTTGAACTGGATGCCGGCAACCTCCCAACAAAATTAATCGGAACTATCATTGACATCACCGAACGCAAACATGCCGAAGAAGAAATTCACAATCAATTGGTCGAACTGCGTCGCTGGTACGAGGTAACACTCGACCGTGAAGACCGGGTTCTTGAACTGAAACAGGAAGTAAATGAGCTGCTTCAGCAGCATGGTGAAGCTTTACGATATGAGATTGTTAAATTGGATAACCTGTAAATAATTCATAAAAAGAACATAAGTGAAAAAAACAAACAAAATAGTCGGCTATCTATTTGCGCAGGGGAAAAATATTTCCATGGAACATCGGTTGTTTTTGTCATTAATCTTTGTTGGGCTGGTGATTAGCATGATTGGATTGTTTATGACAATTATTTTATCTTTGCCTCTGATCACTGTATTTTTCTGTCTTATATTGTCCTGCTTTCTATTGGTGATATACTATTTTGCCAGGTTTAGAGGAATTTTTAAACCCTTTATCCTGCCGATCATATTATTTACCTATATTTTTGTTTTTTCAATTTGGCTCTTCGCAGGAGGTATGAAGGGTCCCAATATATTGTCCGCAACGCTGGTCCTGATTTTCGCTTTGTTAATCGTACCGGTAAAAAACAGACCATATATTTTCTATTTGTATATAGCCTGTGTCATCCTGGTTTATCTGCTCCAGTTCTTCAAACCCGAAATCATCATTGATTATCCTACTGAAACATCCAGGTGGATTGACAGTTTTATAACGACCCTGTGTTGCTCCTTTTGTATTTATCTGATCATTAATTTCATACATAAGAATTATACCATTGAAAGACTTCGGGCCGAAAAAAATGAAACATACAATGTGATCACAAATCAGTTGAAAGACTGGGTTAGCTTAACCGATATGGATGGAAATTTTGTATCTGCCAATCCTGCCTTATCAGGAATGACGGGTTATAGCGAAACAGAACTATTAAAAATGTCGGTATCCAATATAGAATCCAAATCGCAATCGCAACTTCAGGGACTTGTACCCGAAAACAAAGCAAACAAGATTGGAATACCTTATCTGATCAGAATAAGATGCAAAGACGAAACTGAATTTGTTGCTGAGATAGTTACCAACAGGATTACAATCAGCGGCCAGGATTTTTTACTTAGTACAGGAAAAGACATTACAAAACGCAAGCAGGAGGAATTGGAACGTCAGGTAATATATGAAATTTCGCAAAGCGTTACCATAACCTACGACCTCAATGAATTATTGAAGTTCATACATCATTCGCTCAGGAAAGTGCTTTTTGCCGATAATTGTTTTGTAGCACTGCACGATAAAAACACCGGACTTTTTAGCTTTCCGTATTATGCCGATCAGTTTGATACAACACCCGAACCTATTGAAATGCCCAAAAGTTGTACCGCTTATGTTTTTAGAACTGGTAATCCTTTACTTATTACACCGGCATTACTTCATCAACTCATAGAACAAAACGAAGTTGAGTTGGTAGGTTCGCCTTCTCCTTCATGGATTGGTGTGCCATTAAAAACACCCAACGGAACAATTGGCGTTTGGGTGCTTCAAAACTACGAAAAGGAAAATGTATATTCAGAATACGATATTCAATTTCTCGATTCAGTAGGAAGCCAGATAGCCATGGCTATTGAGCGGAGGCAAGCAGAAATAGAAATTAAACAACAAAACGAAGATCTTTTAAAACTCAATGCCACCAAAGACAAATTTTTCTCCATCATTGCCCATGACCTGCGCACTCCTTTTAATGGATTCCTTGGCTTAACCAAATTGATGGTTGAAGACTTGCCTGATTTGTCAACGGAAAAGATTCATGAGTTTGCAGTGAGTCTGCAAAGATCGGCTACCAACCTATACCGCCTGCTCACCAACTTATTGCAGTGGGCACAAATTCAACAAGGTGCAATCCCTTTTAATCCTGAAGTAATTCAATTGGATTTAGTTGTCGCTGAAAGTATAGCCATGATTCAGGAGTCGGCCAAAAACAAAGACATTGAGCTGCATAATGATATTTCTGCCGGGTTGGTGGCTTTTGCCGACAGGAACATGCTTCAAACCGTCATCCGCAACCTCGTATCGAATTCGGTTAAGTTCACTGGCAAAGGAGGGAAAGTTTATATATCGGCCAGAATCAACAGCGACAACCGGGCCGAACTATCAATTAAGGATTTGGGTATCGGAATGAGCCCTGAAATGGTTAATAACTTATTCAGGATTGATGTAAAAACCAGCCGGAGAGGGACCGAAGGCGAACCCAGCACCGGATTGGGTTTGCTGCTCTGCAAAGAATTTGTTGAAAAACAGGGCGGTAGTATTTGTGTTGAAAGTAAAGCAGGAATTGGAAGTACGTTTTACTTCACGCTTCCAAACGACCCTGTTCCTACAGAGAAGCTAGTAGTTGAAAATGATAAAACATTTGATAGTCAGGATAATAAAATTTCTCCCGAATTTCAGGGACTAAAAATTCTCCTGGCCGAAGATGATGAAACATCAGAAATGCTAATTTCCATAGCAGTGAAAATGTTTACAAAAGAAATTATAATAGCCGGAACCGGAGTTGAGGCTGTTGACGCCTGTCGTAGCCACCCTGATATTGATTTGGTGCTGATGGATTTGAAGATGCCAGAAATGAGCGGCTATGAAGCAATCCGGCAAATTCGACAATTCAATGGGGAAGTTATAATCATTGCACAGACTGCCTTCGGACTCTCAGGCGACCGAGATAGGGCTATTGAAGCAGGTTGTAACGATTATTTGACGAAACCTGTCAGAAAAGATGAATTGGTGGGGTTGATACAGAAGTATTTCAGGAAATAAAATGCAAATCATGGAAAATGAGCTGACTAAAGTATTATTTGTCGATGATGAAGAGATGGATCTGTTTAATTTCGAAAAGCTTTTTCACGACGATTTTGAAGTTTATACAGCAATTTCTGCCGCCAAAGGAATGGAAATTCTGACCACAACCGACATTCAGATCATTGTATCAGACCAGCGAATGCCCGAGAAAAGCGGTATAGAGTTTTTTGCCGAAGTTGCTCAACTTTATCCCGATACCATTCGAATAATTCTTACGGCATACAGCGAAGTCTCGGTTATCATCGATGCAATCAACCGGGGGCAGGTTTATCAGTACATTACGAAGCCTTTCGAAGTCCGGAATGTTAAAAATATTTTGTACAAAGCTACCCAACACTGGCGAGTTAAAAGAGAAAACGAGGCATTGCTGGTTCAATTACGTAGAAAAAATGAAGAATATGAAGTCATCAATGAAGAATTGCGACGAACGAATGAAGAACTTTATGCCGGGAACCATCGAATAGCAGATTTAGCTGAGCGGCTGATTCTGTCGCAGGAAGCAAGTGGCGCCGGCACCTGGGACTGGGATATCCGAAACAAAATTTTTTACTGGTCTGAAGAATTTTTAAAACTTTTCGGCATGGGGCCCGGCACTGTTCCCGGTTTTGAATCATGGACCAAAAGCTTGCACCCCGAGGATTTGGAACTCGCCTCTAAAAGGATACAGGATGCCATAGATGAAAAAACAGATTTGTTGCAGTTCTACAGAATAGTTTTATCTGACGGGAACCTGCGTTGGATCAGGGCGACAGGAAAGGTGACCTACCAAAACGATATTCCCATCCGGATGATTGGTTTATGCATCGATGTTACCGAACAAAAACATACGGAGGAAAAACTAAGCAGAAGCGAAAGCGAATTAAAACGAGCTCAGCAAATTACCCATATAGGCAGTTGGTATCTGGATCTGGCTACAAATGAGGTTGCATGGACGGAAGAATTGTACAAAATGTATGGTTTTGATCCGACACTTCCTCCACCCCCCTATACCGAGCATCAAAAGTTGTTTACCCCCGCAAGTTGGGAACTTCTCTCTTCGTCATTGGCAAACACCATCGATTCAGGAATTCCTTATGAAATCGAATTAGAAACGGTAAAGGACAACGGCAGCAATGGCTGGATGTGGGCGAGGGGCGAGCCAGTGAAAGATCCGGATGGCAAAACTACCGGACTTTGGGGCGCTGCGCAGGATATCAGCGGGCGCAAACGGGCAGAGGAAATGATTCGGGGAAAAGATATCCAGTTCAGAAAGCTTTCTGCAAACGTGTCCGACCTGATTTTTCAATTTACGAGGAAACCGGACGGTACCTATTACGTTCCTATTGCTTCCGAAGGGATCAGAAATATTTTTGGATGTAGTCCTGAAGATGTACTGAACGACTTTGCACCGATTAGCAGGGTAATTTACCCCGACGATGCAGCCAGGGTAATCAGCGATATCGAATACTCAGCCGAACATTTGACCTACTTTACCTGTGAGTTTAGAGTACAAATCCCCGGCAAGGAAGTCCAGTGGATTTATTCCAAATCAACACCGGAAAAATTAGCTGATGGCAGTATAACCTGGTATGGCTTTAATTCTGATATCACCCAGCGAAAGCTGGCAGAAGATTCACTGGAGAAAAGCAGGGTGGATATACAGAAAGCACTCGAGGTATCGAACCGATCACGGCAGTCGCTGCTGAGTGTGCTCGAAGACCAGGGACGATCGCAAAAGGAGATAATCAAACTTAATGCAGAACTGGAACATCGGGTAAAACAGAGAACGGCCCAGCTCGAAGCGGTAAACAAAGAACTGGAAGCATTTTCATATTCCGTTTCGCACGATTTACGGGCGCCTTTGAGGCATATCAGCGGGTTCTCAGATATACTGTCGAAGGATGTTAATAATCAACTATCCGAAAAATCGAAATTTTACCTTGATATTATAAGTAGTTCAGCCATAAAAATGGGAATCCTGATTGATGATTTGCTGAGTTTCTCGAGAACAGGTCGTGCCGAAATGGAAAAATCAGATTTCAATATGAACCAGGTGGTTGAAGAGGTTGTGTCGCAGATAAAAATTTCAAATCCCAATCGGAAAATTAACTGGAATATTGCTAACTTGCCGAGAATCTCCGGCGATTGCAATCTGTTGCGTTTGGTGTGGGTAAATCTGATCGAAAATGCAGTAAAATATACCAAAACACGGGAACAAGCTGAAATACATATTAGCTGCATCAGCGAAAAGGAAGAATTTATTTTCAGTATTCGCGACAATGGAGTAGGTTTCGATATGAAGTATGCCGGTAAGTTGTATGGTGTATTTCAACGCTTGCATTCATCGGCCGAGTTTGAAGGTACCGGTATTGGCCTGGCCAATGTTCGGCGGATCATACTCCGGCACGGAGGCCGAACATGGGCCGAAGCCGAATTGGAAAAGGGATCTACATTTTATTTTACGTTACCGCAATAAAAAACCATGAACGATCTGAAAACAATTCTACTTGCTGAAGACAATCTGAATGATGTCGAATTAACGCTTGCAGCGCTGGCTGAACAGAACCTTGCCAACAGGGTGCTTGTTGTTCACGACGGTGTGGAAGTAGTTGAATATTTGCGTTGCCAAGGGATTTTCAGTATGCGAAAAAAGGGAAATCCAGCCGTAATCCTGCTGGATATCAAAATGCCCCGAATGGATGGCATTGACGTGCTGCAGGTTATTAGAAACGATCAGTCACTGAAAATGATTCCGGTGGTGATGCTCACTTCCTCGCGCGAAGAACCAGACCTGTTGAAGTGTTATGAACTTGGGGTGAATGCTTATGTAGTTAAACCGGTTGATTTCAAAGATTTCTTTGAAGCAGTTAAACAATTGGGAGTATTCTGGGCCATGATCAATGAACTACCACCCGAAGAAAATTATTAAATGGAAACCAAAATTAGTTCAGGAACAATACTTAATGTATTATCACTCGAAGATTCGATCCCGGATTTCGAGATGATTTGTCACCAGTTGACTGAAGCGGGTTATCAATTGAATATAACCCATGTTGAAAAGGAAAGTGATTTCACTGCATCAATTCGTAAAAATGAATACGACATTATTTTAGCAGATTTCAATCTGCCCGGATTCGATGCTTTCGGAGCATTGCACTTATGCAACGAGATATGTCCAATCACTCCGTTTATATGCGTCTCCGGTTCAATCGGCGAAGAAATAGCAATCGATCTTTTAAAACTGGGCGCTGTAGATTATGTAATTAAAGACAGGCCTGAAAGGCTTCCTTTTGCCGTAAAGCGGGCTTTGGAGGAGGCTAAAGATAAAATGATCCGCAAGAAGGCAGAGGAAGCATTGGCAGCCAAAATGAGAGAATTGGAACGGTTTCACAAACTTACGGTGGGACGTGAACTGGCGATGGTAGAATTAAAAAGGGAGGTAAATGAATTACTGAAAAAATCAGGTCTTGAAGAAAAGTACATCATTGTTGGATAGTGATTTGATTGCGGTTTAAATTTATACACCACTATAAAAGAAACCAGGAGTGAAAAACAGCTATATGATTGACTTATTGAAGAAACAACATGGTATTGATGTTTCGATGTATGACGAAAACTTCCTGGACAGGACAATCATGCAAGGTGCTGAAAAAGCAGGGTGCTGTACTTCCGAAGAGTACAGCCATATCCTTGCTGACAGTAAAACTGAGATACGGCTTTTTGTAGATTCTTTTCAAATCAGCTATAGTGCGTTCTTCCGTAACCCGATTACTTTTGCCGTTTTGGAGCGCATTATATTACCGGAGATTATTTTCAGCAAGAGAAATAAAAAGAGCAAGGAAATAAGAATATGGTCGGCGGCATGTGCAGGTGGTCAGGAAACCTACAGTATCGCCATGTTACTGGAGGGATTAAATAATGACAGAGAAAAAACTGAATACCGTATTTTTGGAACCGACCAGGATGAAGCACAGATTAAAATGGCGCGATTGGGCGAATATGACACTGCTTCTATTGGAAATGTCACGAATAAGCTGGTTAAGCAATGGTTCATTCAGCGAGGCAATACTTATGCAGTAATCCCGGAACTGAAAAAAAATATTGGGTTTTCGGTCTTTGATCTTTTCAGCGAACAGTATAGCAGTCCGCCGGACAGTATTTTTGGAGGTTTTGACATCATTATTTGTGCTAATCTATTGTTCTACTACAATACTGATTTTCGCAAGATAATTATTGACAAAATCAGGGGGTCATTGGCAGAAAACGGTTTGGTAATAACCGGTGAAGCCGAAAGGGATATCCTGATAAATAATAAGTTTAAGGAAGCTTATCCACATTCGGGAATATTTAAAAAGCAGTAAAACACTGTTCTAGCCCCTTTTTTATCGGGTTGGGGTAAAAAAATAAACATGAAAAATTTTAAAATCGGTACACTCCTTATACTTGGCTTTTCCTCCCTGCTGCTGTTTGTGGTGGTGCTAGGTGTGATCTCCTATCAGCAGACCGACAAAATCCACCTGCAAGCCGAAACCATGTATGAACACCCGCTAAAGGTACGACGGGCAATTGGTTCATTTAAAGCAGATATTCTTGAAATTCGGGCCAATATGAAAGACATGTTTCTTTCATATGATGAAATGGATATTGCCCTTGACCTCAACCAGATCGAGATCAGAAAAGCCGATGCATTTGAGCAGATTGATATATTCTATAGCTCGTACCTTGGACCTCGTACCGATATCGATTCTGTAAAGCAAGCCTTTATAATCTATGACTCCTCACGCCAGGAAACCGTTCATCTTCTTCGTGATGGGAAAAAGGAGGAAGCACTCTCCCGCGCAAGAAATAACGGTACTGGCAGTAAACAGTTTGGATTGGTGCTTGCAGCACTTCAAAAAATCGACGATTTTGCCTTGAGTAAAGGTGATGAATTGTTTTCGACATCCGCAGAAATAAACAACTCGTTAAACAACCAGTTATTATTTCTGGTCGTCTTCATTTTTTTGGTTTCACTCATTATCAGTAATTTTTTGTTGCGGGCTGTGCGCAAGCCGATCGACGAGCTCGCCCTCGTAGCCAAACGCTTTCACGAAGGCGATATGGATGCACGGAGTTCGAATACCTCAAAAAATGAGCTCGGTCTACTGGCTGCATCATTCAATACCCTGGTAGAAAATATACAGTTAAAAACTGATCTGGACGAAAAATTCGCAAGCCTGGCATCTTTGATGATGAGCGAATACGATATAAAAACGTTTTTTCAAGCAACGATCAATGCAATTGCCACGCATACCGGTTCGCAAATGGCAGCTATTTATCTGCTGAGCGACGATAAAAAAACTTTCAATCATTTCGAATCAATCGGTGTCGGTGGAAATGCCCGGCTATCGTTTGCCGCCGACCATTTCGAGGGTGAATTTGGTACAGTTCTTTCAAATAGAAAGGTGCATCACCTAAAAGCGATTCCCGAAGATACCCGCTTTATTTTTCAGACGGTAAGCGGCAATTTTATCCCGCGTGAAATCATTACACTGCCAATTATTGCTGATAACGAAGTGGTTGCGATTATTTCGCTGGCAAGTGTTTGTGAGTTCAGTGAGAAATCCATCCTGTTAATCGACCGGATTTTGGTTACGCTCTGTACCCGGGTCGAAGGAATTCTGGCTTACCACAAGATGAAAGAATTTTCGGTAGCACTCGAATCCCAAAACCGCGAATTGGATGCGCAACAAAGGGAGCTGGCCGCCCAGTCGGCAGAACTGACAGAACAGAACAGGGAGCTTGAAGTTCAGAAGAATCAGCTAAGTGAGGCAAACAAGCTTAAAACAAGTTTTTTGTCGAATATGAGTCACGAATTGCGCACCCCGCTAAATTCCGTGATAGCGCTGTCGGGCGTGCTGAGCCGACGGCTCGACAAACAAATACCCGAAGAAGAGCATAGTTATCTTGAAGTGATAGAACGAAACGGGAAACACCTGTTATCCCTGATAAATGACGTACTCGATATCTCAAGAATCGAATCGGGGCAGGAGGAAATTGAGGTAACACAATTTAATATAATCGATGCTATAAACGAGATAGCCAGCATGATACGGCCTCAGGCGGGTGAGAAGGATCTGCTGATGGACGTCACTTCCGGCGATAACCAAACCTGTATTGCAACTGATGCCTACAAGTTCGGGCACATTCTCCAAAACCTTATCGGCAATGCGGTTAAGTTTACTGAGAAGGGTAGTGTTATTATTTCGGTCAAAAAACTGGACGGGAAAGTTGCCATTGCGGTTGCCGATACAGGAATTGGCATCAGTGAGGAGCATTTACCCTATATTTTTGATGAATTCAGGCAGGCCGATTCAGGTGTATCGCGGAGATTTGGCGGAACCGGTCTCGGTTTAGCTATTGCAAAAAAATATGCAAATTTTTTAGGCGGAAATATTTCCGTTCAAAGTATCAAGGGGAAAGGATCCGAATTTACGCTTACTCTCCCTTTGCAATATGCTGAAGAAAATCGGGTAACTGAAGAGCGCCAGATGATTGATGAATATGCTGCAACCTTCAGGAAACCTTCGTTTTCGACAGCTCCGGGTGCGACGAAAATGGTCATGCTTGTCGAAGACAGTGAACCGGCAATCATACAATTGAAAGATTTTTTAGATGAAAGCGGATACAACGTGATTGTTGCAAGAAACGGCGCGGATGCCATGGAATTATTCAACAAGATTATTCCGGATGCCATCATTTTGGACTTGATGATGCCCGGAATTGACGGCTTTCAGGTGCTCAGAGCCATCCGTAATGCAGAAATTACGGCACATATTCCTGTATTGATTCTAACAGCCAAACATATTACAAAAGATGATTTGACATTTTTAAAGCGAAACAATGTTCATCAGCTCATTCAAAAAGGAGATGTAAGACGCGACGAACTGGTTAAAGCAGTTGAGAAAATGGTATGGGGTGAAACAGCAGAGACGAAGAGGCCGGTAAAAAAGATGCAAACCTTAAACGGTAAACCAAGAGTGCTTGTGGTTGAAGATAACCCGGATAATATGATTACGGTCAAGGCTGTACTGGAAAGAGACTATGAGGTACTCGAAGCTGTTAACGGTAAGGCAGGTGTTGAGATGGCCGGGAAACATATGCCAAATTTGATATTAATGGACATATCGCTACCTGAAATGGATGGAATTGAAGCGTTTAAAATAATCAGGAACGATGGCCGCCTGGAACATATTCCGGTAATAGCGCTAACAGCGAGTGCACTAACTGAAAACCGTGAAGTAATACTGGCTCATGGGTTTGACGCATATGTTGCAAAACCCATTGACGAAAAAATATTTTTCAAAACCATCAATGAAATACTTTATGGAGAGTAGGAAAATTAAAATTCTGGTTATTGATGATAACAAAGATAACCTGGTCACTATGCAGGCTTTGATAAAAGAATCCTTTCCGAATGCTTTAATTTTAACGGCACAAAGCGGGATGAAAGGAGTTGAATTGGCAAAAGTATCGGAACCGGATATCATATTGCTCGATATAATTATGCCTGATATGGATGGCTTTACAGTCTGTAAAAAGCTGAAAACCGATAATAAATTGTCGGATATACCCGTTGTATTTATTACTGCAATAAAGGGTGACAAAGAAAACCGCATCAAAGCCCTGGAAACGGGTGGAGATGCTTTTATTACGAAACCTGTCGACGCAAGCGAGTTAACTGCACAGATACGGGCCATGGTGAAAATCAGTGATGCCTCCAAGATGAAGAAATATGAGAAAGACCACCTAGCGAAGCTGGTTGAAGAGCGGACTGAAGAATTGAATAATACCCATATTGCCACACTCAATCTGCTGGAGGATTTGAAAGCTGAAAACGAAAGAAGGGAGAAGTTGATGGGCGAATTGATCGTTGCCAAAGAGAAAGCCGAAGAAAGCGATAAGCTGAAGACGGCTTTTATCAACAATATCTCTCATGAGATCAGGACACCACTCAATGGTATTTTGGGTTTCGGAGAACTTTTGGCAGAATTGGAACTGACAGCCGATGAACGGAAGCAATACTACACCATTGTAAAGGAGTCAAGCCACCGCCTGATGAGTACAGTTTCTGATTACATAGACATGGCCAGGATCGTTTCGGGTAATATGGTTGTGCCCAAAAAAGAAATCCTCCTGCAACCATTATTCCGTGAAATCATAGAAAATATGGAACAATTATGTTGCGAAAAAAAGATTGATTTTGAGGCTGTAATCCCAACAACACCTGTTGATATAATTCTTCATTCTGACGGTGAATATATTCGCAAAACATTTAATATACTTTTTGATAATGCCATTAAATTTACTCAAAAAGGCAGTATAAAGTGTGGATACCGTATTCTTTCAGGATTTCTTGAGTTTTTTGTTCAGGACACAGGGAAAGGTATTGCCAATCATAATCTTGAAATGATTTTTAAGATGTTCTCTCAGGAAGACTCTTCCCTGACGCGTGGATATGAAGGCAGTGGGCTGGGGCTGTCCATCGCGCAAGGTTTGGTTAAATTGCTTGGAGGGACCATTACAGCGACTTCTGAAATTGGTAAAGGCTCTGTATTCTCATTTACAATTCCCTATGTTGAACCTGCCTTTTCTGATAAGAATGACACGGCGAAAGCAATAGAGTCAACCCTTTCCAACGATCCTCTGGTGCTTATTGCCGAAGACGAGGAGTCAAACTATTTGTATCTGGAAGTTCTAATGAAAATGATCGGGTGCAATTATATTCTTGTCACAGATGGAGCCCAGGCTGTTGAAAAATGCAAAGAAACCCCCAAAATAACATTGGTTCTGATGGATATTAAAATGCCGGTAATGAATGGGTTGGAAGCTACCAAACTTATACGCGAATTCAGGCCTGGACTTCCCATCATTGCAACCACTGCCTGTGCACAAACCGGCGATGCAAATCACTTGCTGGCTGCCGGTTGCGATGGCTATCTTCCAAAACCAATAAAAAAAGAGAATTTGCTGCAGTTGTTACAAAAGTACGCTTAAATTTAACTGCAGATTATTAACCGGCTAACAGACACCATTAACATGCTTGAAAAAAACAGTAGCAGGCTCATAAATGCCTGGGCATCTTTTGATTGGTCAAATTCAGTGTACAACCTTATTGTTACTACGGCAATTTTCCCGATTTATTACCTGAACACGACGCAAAACGCTTTTGGAGGTGAATTGGTTCAGTTTTTTGGCCTGGCAGTTAGAAATTCAGTGCTCTATTCGTACGCGCTATCCTTTTCTTTTTTGGTTATCGTATTTCTTGCTCCCATACTTTCCGGAATAGCAGATTATAGTGGTAGAAAAAAACGATTTATGCAGTTCTTTACTTACCTCGGATCCATGGCATGCATTGGATTGTATTTTTTTACCGGTGAAAATATTGAATATGGCATTACCTGCTCCGTTCTTGCCAGCATTGGCTTCGCTGGTTCGTTGGTGTTTTACAACGGATTTTTGCCTGAGGTCGCTTCCGTCGACAGAATGGATAAAGTAAGTGCCAGAGGATTTGCCATGGGTTATGTAGGAAGCGTTATATTGCTGATAATTAATCTTATAATATATCAGAAATTTGAATATTTTGGTTTTGCAACCGGGTTGTTAGCTACCCGTTTCGGATTTATTCTGGTCGGTATATGGTGGATGGGTTTTGCACAAATTGCTTTTTATTATTTAAAAGATCGTGGTACAGATAAACCTATCACGATTCATATTTTAAGCAATGGATTTAAAGAATTGAAGAAGGTATACTTTGCTGTAAGTGATAAAACAGTCATGAAACGTTTTCTGATCTCATTTTTTCTTTTCAGTATGGGAGTGCAAACCGTTATGCTTTTAGCGCCCTTGTTTGGGGATAAGGAGGTTGGCATGGGCAGCGACGAAATGATTCTTGTTGTTCTGATTTTGCAAATAGTAGCTATTGCGGGAGCTTTCTTATTTGCCTGGATTTCCAAACTTAAAGGCAATGGGTTTGCAATCAGTACGACCTTAATCATTTGGACAATCATCTGTATTGCAGGCTATTTTCTTAAAGAAAAGCGCTCATTTTACTGTTTGGCGGCTATGCTTGGACTGGTAATGGGTGGCATACAATCCATGTCAAGATCGACCTATTCAAAACTTATCCCGGGGGAAACGAAAGATACTGCTTCCTTTTTCAGCTTTTATGATATAACCGAAAAGCTTGCCATTGTGATTGGCTCATTTTCTTACGGATTTATTGACCAGATAACAGGAAGCATGCGCAACAGCATGGTTTTTATGTCCCTGTTTTTCATTGCAGGTTATGTCATTCTTCAAATTGCCAATCTTAAAAAGAATTTGTACCCGGCATTTGCCGGTCATTAGATTCAACTAATCTAAAACAAAGGAAAACACATGAAGGGAGTATTGATTTTTTTACTGATCTGCCTTGGTTTTTCCGGGGCTTTTGCAAAAGAGTTCCATGTTTCGGTTCAGGGAACCAAACAAAATGATGGTTCCCTTGCCAGACCGTTTAAAACCATTTCTGCTGCATCCCGGGTAGCACAGCCCGGAGACGTGGTTACCGTTCATGAAGGAATCTACCGCGAATGGGTGAATCCTCCCCGTGGTGGAGAAAACGATGCAAGGCGTATTGTTTACCGTGCTGCCAAAGGAGAAAAAGTGGTCATCTCCGGTTCCGAGCCGGTCAAAGATTGGGAAAAGGTAAGTGGCGACTTGTGGAAAGTGGCGATCCCCAACGCTTTTTTTGGTGATTTCAATCCTTACAACGATCTGATTCACGGTGATTGGTTCAATCCCAAAGGTAGACAACACCATACCGGTTGCGTTTATCTGAACGGTAGTTGGATGATCGAAGCGATCAACCTTGACGAGCTGATGAAACCTGCCGGTCAGGCACCCTTGTGGTTTGGACAGGTGGGCAAGGACACCACCACGATCTGGGCACAATTCAGGGAAGTTAATCCGAACAGTGAGCAGGTGGAGATCAATATGAGGAAAGTGGTGTTTTATCCAAATAAAAATTTCATCAATTACATTACTGTAAGTGGTTTCATACTTGAGAATGCTGCCACAAACTGGGCACCACCGTCGGCCGAGCAGACCGGTATTATCGGCACCAACTGGAGTAAAGGCTGGATCATCGAAAATAACATCGTGCGCAACTCGAAGTGTTCCGGCATCTCGCTGGGTAAATACGGCGACGAATTCGACAACACCAACGATGCAGGTGCTGCCGATCCATACACCGATTGCGTTCGTCGCGCCCTTAAAAACAGCTGGAATAAGGAAACCGTAGGCAGTCATCTTGTCCGCGACAATCACATATACAATTGTGAGCAGACCGGCATTGTCGGCAGCATGGGATGTGCATTCAGCACCGTTTCCGGCAATGATATTCACGATATTTACGTGCGCAGGCTATTTACCGGGGCAGAAATGGGGGGTATCAAATTTCATGGAGCAATTGATGTAAGGATCATTGGCAATCACATCTATCGGGTCGGTGGCGTTGCAGGTATCTGGCTCGACTGGATGGCACAGGGGGCTCAGGTAACAAATAACTTACTGAACAACAACGATACGGACATCTTCTGCGAGATGCAGCACGGTCCACTCGTGATAGCCAACAACATCCTGTTATCGGCAAAAAGGTCTTTCTTAATCAACGCAAAGGGGCTTGCCGTTGTGCATAACCTGATCCTTGGCCCCATCGAAAATGTTAAACTTGACAAACGGAATACTCCATTCCATCAGGCACATTCTACAGAGATTGCCGGCCTGTTTGATGCCCCCAGTGGTGACCACCGTTTCTACAATAACCTGTTTGTCTCCTCATGCAATGCCAAAGTTCTGGATAATTCCATACTTCCTGTATGGGCTGCCGGTAATGTCTTCACCAGGGGCACGCAAGCGTCGAAGTTTGATGTTGAAGCACTTGTCTTACCTGAATTTGACGCGGGCACGAAGCTGACCGAGCAATCGGATGGCTGGTATCTTGAATTATCCGTCGATCCCGACTGGACTGATAAGCATAAGCGCCAGCTTGTCACCACCCAACTTCTCGGCAAAGCGAAAGTTCCAGGCCTCTCCTATGAAAATAGTGACGGAACAGTGCTCAAAATTGACACCGACTATTTCGGAAATAAACGTGACGATGCCAATCCTTTCCCCGGGCCTTTTGAGATTCCGGGGAAAGGAACAATTAAGCTGAAAGTCTGGTAGCAGAGAGGCTTCCTGCCCTAAGCCACATCGATTCTAAAACCCTGAAAAATTAAGTTATAATTATGAAAAGAACATTATTGTTGATTATCTGCCTTGCAGCGACCTTTTTTATCACATCCTGCGCGACAGACGACGGAAAAGTTGCAAACGGGAGACTTGAAACCGGCTTCATAACACCGCCCGACTCCATTCAAACCAGCATTTATTGGTATTGGATCTCCGACAATATTACGAAAGAAGGGGTAGTCAGAGACCTTCAGTCGATGAAGCAAGCCGGCATTAACCGGGCATTTATCGGTAATATCGGACTCGATAATATTCCTTACGGGAAAGTTACCATGCTGAGCGAAGCATGGTGGGAAATCCTTCATGCAGCACTGAAAACAGCAACCGAATTGAACATTGAAATTGGGATTTTCAATTCACCGGGCTGGAGCCAATCTGGTGGCCCCTGGATCAAGTCAGGGGATGCCATGCGCTACCTTATTTCCTCCGAGACAAATGTAAAGGGTCCATTGAAATTCTCTCAGAAATTGGAAAAGCCTATCGATATCTTTCAGGATATAAAAGTGATTGCCTGGCCAAAGCCAAAGAATGACCAACTGGTTTTGAACAGCCAAAACGGAACCATTGGCTCTTTACCCAAAATTGCCGGACTATCAAAAATCTGTGATGGTGATAAAAAATCAGGAATCACTTTCCCGGAGGGTAATGAATTCAACATCGACTTTGAAGCAAAGGAACCATTTACGGCCCGCAGCCTTTCTGTGCGATCCACAGAAAAACCCATGTTGGCGATGGCTCAATTTCAGGTAAAAGAGGCCAATGGCACCTACCGCACCCTCTCTGAATTTCAGATTAACCGTACAAATACATCTCTCAGTGTAGGTTTTGAGCCGTATGCCCCGGTCGTGGTGTCATTTCCGGCTACCACCGCTAAAAATTTCCGTCTGACGATAAAAAATTCGAAACCCAATAGTGGACTTTCCGAGGTTGTCATTTCTGCCACCCCACGTGTTGAACGATATGCCGAAAAAACCCTTGCCAAAATGCATCCGACACCGCTGCCTTACTGGAAGGACTATCAGTGGCCACAGCAAGCAGAAGTCGATGACAAAACAACCGTGATTGATGCTTCAAAAGTAGTTGATATTTCAAAAAATCTTTCAGCAGATGGAACGCTGAACTGGGATGTTCCTGAAGGTGAATGGGTTATCCTTCGCACCGGAATGACGCCAACCGGAACTGTTAATAGTCCGGCATCACCCGAAGCCACAGGATACGAAGTGGATAAGATGAGCAAAACACTTGCAGAGAAACATTTCTACGGTCATATGGGTGAAATCCTGAAACGGATCCCTGAAGCCGACAGAAAAAGCTTCAAAGTGGTGGTTCAGGATAGCTATGAAACTGGCGGACAAAATTTTACTGATGGTTTTATCGAAGAGTTTCAACAGAAATACGGCTACAACCCTGTTCCTTACCTTCCTGTTTACCAGGGGATGGTAGTCAACAGTCAGCTTGAATCGGATCGCTTCCTTTGGGATGTGCGACGCATGGTGGCCGACAAGGTGGCCTATGATTATGTTGGTGGACTGAGGGAGATTAGCCATAAACATGGATTGAAAACCTGGCTTGAAAATTACGGACACTGGGGTTTTCCGGGAGAATTTTTGATGTATGGCGGTCAGTCGGACGAAATAGGTGGTGAGTTCTGGAGCGAAGGAGAGCTTGGAAACATTGAAAACCGGGCAGCAACATCCTGTGGGCACATCTATGGAAAGAACAAAATCTCCGCCGAATCGAATACCTGCTCGGGAAAACCATTCAGCCGGTATCCTGGTACAATAAAACAACGGGGGGACCGTTTTTTTGCAGAAGGGATTAACAACACCCTGTTGCATGTATATATCACCCAACCTTATGAAGACAAGAATCCCGGAATGAATGCATGGTTCGGCAATGAGTTTAACCGTAAAAACACCTGGTTCTCACAGATGGATCTTTATACCCAATACCTGAAAAGGACGAATTTCATGCTTCAACAGGGATTGAATGTAGCCGATGCAGCCTATTTTATTGGGGAAGATGCTCCGAAAATGACCGGTGTCACTGATCCTGCCCTGCCTGTAGGATATCAGTTTGATTATATGAATGCTGAGGTGATCGAAAAATATATGACCGTTAAAGATGGCCTGATCACGCTCCCTCATGGTACGCAATACCGGATCATGGTATTGCCCAAGCTGGAAACCATGCGTCCCGAAGTCCTGGCCAAAATCAAGCTGCTGGTCAATGAGGGAGCAGTGATTCTTGGTCCGGCACCAAAGCGTTCGCCCAGTTTGCAGAACCAGCCCGAAGCTGACAAGCAGCTTCAGGCCATGGCTACTGAACTTTGGGGAGATGTGGATGGCGTGAAAGTGAAATCAGGAAAAGTTGGAAAAGGGATGATCATCAACGGGATGAGCATGAGCGAAGCCCTTGCTTTGATCAACTGTGTGCCTGACTGCAAGCTGCCGGAAGATCGTTCGATTCACTACGGGCACCGCACATCGGGTGATGGTGAGATTTATTTTGTCTCCAACCAGACGACAGAAACTAAAATATTCAGTCCTGAGTTCAGGGTAAAAGGGATGCAGCCAGAGCTTTGGGAAGCTACAACAGGTTACACGCGCATCCTTCCGGCATACGAACAGAAAGAAAATACCACCGCTGTTCCTTTGAAACTGGAAGCCTACGAAAGTGTGTTTGTAGTCTTCCGCAAAACTGCGGGGAAGTCTGTGTCAGGTGGGGTGGAAGCCAATTACCCGGCACCTTCCCTTCTCAGCGAACTGAAAGGCCCGTGGATCGTCAACTTTAATGCTTTGCAGAGAGGACCGGAAGAAGCGGTTGTATTCGAAACGCTTCAGGACTGGACTGCTTCCCAGGATGATCGGATTAAATATTATTCAGGAACAGCGATTTATAACAGCAAATTCAACCTTGAGAAAATCCCTGCGAAGGGAAAAGTAATCATCAACCTGGGAAGTCTCACTGCCATGGCTAAGGTTTCGCTGAATGGTACTTATGCAGGAGGAGTCTGGACCGTGCCATATCAGCTTGACATCACCAGCCTGGTTAAGACAGGTGAAAATGAACTGAAGATTGAAGTGGTGAATACCTGGGTAAACCGGTTGATTGGCGACAGCAAACTGCCGGTTGATCAAAGGCTGACCTGGTGTCCGGTGAATAATTACAAGGCGGATAGCCCTTTACAGCCCTCAGGATTGTTTGGTCCGGTGAAAATACAGTTGTTGAAGTAAAATAGTTTTTTTGATAATCGTGAATGGAATAAATATATGAAATATCTTACTTTCCTGCTTCTGCTCCTTGCTAATTCTTTGGCAAACGGTCAAATCAGCATTTCGAACCGGCCGAAGGAAAAAGTGGTTGTATTTGGCAACGCCAAACTTAGACTGACCCTGGATTATAATTTTAAATGTGTTGTTACAAGCATGGAGGTTAATGGCAAATCGGTTATTTCAAAGAAAGCCGGTATTTTTTCTGGGATCCGGACCACAAAGGCCGCCTATACAACTTGCAAGCTTATCTCTTCACCGATAATAGAATCCGGGGTAAATAGTTTAACCATCCGCAATATTAGCTATGGTGACGAAAAAACGGCTATTGGCGAAGTATGGAAATTCCACCTGGGTGAGACCAGCATAAAGTTTGATATTGAAAGGACAGTTTCAGATCCCTTTGTTGCGGAAGAAGTAATGTTTCCTTCTGTAAACTTTAGCAGTTATCAAACCTGGGACGGCGCATTTCTTGATTATGGAGGCTTAGCCTGGTTCTATCTCTTCAACGAAAAGCTATGCACGTATGGTGTTCATTCAGGCTCTTCTGCTTTTTGGAACAGCACGTCTGGCGATGGAATGACGATCTCTGCATCCTCATCCGGGAAGCAGGTCGTATCGAAATTTTCGCGCACAGCGGATGATGAATTGGCTTACTCTTTTACCGTGTCGGATGATGAGATGAAATTCAGGTACGACAAGGATAAAAGAATGAGATTCATAAGAAAGAAAACGGATGTATGGGATTCTTTTACCGTGCATGCGGGAAAATATGTTGAATCTATCGCATTTTCATGGTTTAATTACAAGGAGGAATTTAACCGTGGCCAAATGGTGGGAATAAATGGAAATCAGGTAACCAACCTGTTAAATACCGTTGCCAGGATTGGCGTAATTGATGCGAAGCTTTTTGGTGGTAACAGCTGGCACACCCCCTATGGCCCTATATGCCTGCACGAGCAGTATATCGCCCAGATGGGTTTAGCTATTAACGACAACAGATATCTTGATGGATACAGGCAATGTCTGGATAATTACCGGGATAAGGCCATTCAGCCGGATGGCCGGGTTTTGTCCAGATGGGCCTACCTCAATGAGGATGCGATGCCTGGGAAAGTTACTCCTGAGGGCTTTTATGAAGCGCAATGGGGATATTTACTGGATTCTAATCCGGATTTAGTAACCAATATTTCTGAGCTTTATAATCAAAACGGGGATTTGGATTGGGTCAGGACGCACAAGGCATCCTGCGAAAAGGCCCTGGAATATATGCTGGTTCGAGATTCCAATAAGAACCATCTGGTGGAAATGATGACCAGCGATCATACTGAAAAGAGGGGAAGCGACTGGATTGATATCATTTGGGCGTCTTACGAAAACGCCTTTATAAATGCCAAACTCTATTGGGCGCTCTCCTTGTGGGCAGACATTGAGAAGCAGCTTGGGGATAGTGAAAGGGCAAACTATTATTCAATGTATGCAGCAGAATTGAAAATTAGTTTCAATAAATCGACCGGGAAGGGTGGTTTTTGGGATGAAAAAAACAATTGGTATGTGCATTGGCTTGACAAAGACGGATCTGTTCATGGGAATAATCTGACAGTCCCTGTTAACTTTATGGCAATAGCTTATGGTATTTGTGACGATAAGTTGAAACGAAATGCCATTCTTGATAAGATTGAAGAGCAAATGCAAAAGGAAAAACTGTTTGCCTGGCCATTATGTATTTATTCTTATGCCAAAGGGGAAGGGAATGACTGGCAATTCCCATTTCCGAACTATGAAAATGGTGACATCTTCCTGTCGTGGGGCTCAATTGGAGTTGAGGCATATGCTGATTACAAGCCTGATCTTGCATTGAAATATATTGAAAACATTCTTGCCCGCTACGAGAAGGATGGTCTTGCCTTCCAACGCTATGGGAGGCTCAAACAGGATGGATTGGGCGATGACATCCTGTCTGGAAACAGTCTGGCAATTGTTGGCCTTTATAAATCAATTTATGGAATTAATCCCTTGTATAACAGGATGTATCTCCATCCGCATTTACCTGAGAAACTTTCCGGAACAAAACTGAATTATAATTTCAGGGGAGACAAATTAATGATCAGTCTTGATAAAGGGAGATATTCGGTCTCCAATAATCAATTTAAGCTTACTTCAGCAAATGATTTTGGCTTTAACGCTAAAAAGAGTGAATTGGAATATTTCAACTCAGACAGCAATGCCTGTTCATTGAAAGCAGTACTCGAAAAGGCCGGTAATCTTACCATTGAAATAATCAAATGGACTAAAAATGAATGTATCTGGAATCAGATTGCATCCCCTAAAACAAATAAAATTTCTTATTCTTCAGGCAATTTAAAGGCTGACAGTAAATTTTCAATCGAAGTAGACGGGAAGGCATTTAAAACCTTTAAAACCGACCAGAATGGATATCTGAAATTTGATATAAATGGAGAAACTGATCTTTCACAGATCCGTGTCCGGTTACAATGAAGCGAATCATTTGGATGGATCATTTGATTAATCGTTATTCCTAATCTGCAGATGTATAAACTTTAATAAAATATGAGAAATAGCGTTCTGCGTTTCCTCGCATTTGTCCCTTTGGCCGGTATGATCATACCTGGTCATGCTGCGTTTAATCATCCTAACCAGGTGCCGGGCCCGGCAAATGAGCGACCAAACATTATTTTCATCTTGACCGACGATCATCGCACCAGCGCCATGGGATATGCTGGAAATGCAATTTTGCAGACACCGGAAATGGACAGGCTGGCCAGGGAAGGTACCTATTTCAAAAATTCCTTTGCAACCACCCCGATTTGTGCTGCAAGCCGGGCCAGTATTCTATGCGGACTTCAGGAAAGAACCCACAAATATACCTTCCAGACAGGTCCTGTAAGAGAAGAGTACATGCAAACATCATATCCCCGTATCCTCAAAGAATCCGGATATTATGTGGGTTTTTACGGTAAGCTTGGGGTGAAATATGAGCACAAGGATCGCCTTTTTGATGTATATGAAGATTATGACCGGGACACGAAATATCCAGACAGGCGGGGCTATTTTTATAAAACCCTGGGCAAAGACACCGTTCATCTTACACGATATACCGGTGAAAGGGCCATTCAGTTTATCAAAAATGCCCCTGCAGATAAGCCATTTAGCCTATCCATCAGTTTTAGTGCCCCGCATGCCCACGACCCGGCTCCCAACCAGTATTTTTGGGACGAAGGAACAGCGGGAATGTACAAGGAGGTCGTGATACCAGATCCTGATTTGAAAGAAGATAAATATTTCGATGCCTTGCCTGAAGGAGTTCGCGAAGGATTTAGCCGTTTGCGATGGAGCTGGCGCTTCGATACACCTGAAAAATACCAGGAAAGTGTAAAGGGCTATTACCGGATGATAACCGGAATCGATCTGGAAATTGCCAAAATTCGTCAGCAGCTCAAAGCAAAAGGGGTTGAAAAAAACACGGTGATCATTCTGATGGGCGACAATGGCTACTTTTTGGGTGAACGTCAGATAGCCGACAAATGGATGATGTATGATCTTTCCATCCGGGTGCCACTGATAATTTACGATCCACGTGTGCAGAAACACCAGGATGCGGAGGCAATGGCTCTGAACCTCGATGTTCCTTCAACCATAGCTGACCTGGCGGGAATTGCTCAGCCCCAAAGCTGGCATGGTAAAAGTTTGATGCCAATCGTTTCCGGAATAAGTAACAACGTGCAGCGAGACACCATTTTGATTGAGCATTTGTGGGAATTCGAAAGTATTCCGCCAAGCGAAGGTGTCCGTACATCTGAATGGAAGTATTTCCGTTATGTGAACGATAAATCATGGGAAGAGCTCTATAACCTTAAAAAAGATCCGAAAGAGATTAATAATCTGGCCAAAAATCCTGAATATCTGCCTACTTTAGATGTCTTGCGGAAAAAATTGGCTTCTTTGTCTCAAAAATATGCTGATCCATATTCCGGAATCCCTTCAGGTTTGACGGTTGAATACATCCGCGAACCTCAGCATGTTGCTATTAACGACAAGCTTCCCGAATACAGCTGGATCGTGCCGAAAGAGGCTGTCTTTCAGGATGCTTACCAGATCCTGGTTGCTTCCTCCAGATCAAGTATCGAGAAAAATACAGGCGATGTATGGAACAGCGGTCAGGTTAGGAGCAAAGCCTCAACCAATGTTGAGCAAAAAGGAAATCCACTGAATCCTAACTCAAAATACTTTTGGAAAGTGCGTATATGGGACCAGGATAACAGACTTTCTGAATACTCAGATTATCAGGAATTTAATACAGGATTATTCAACGAGAATCACGCCACAAAAAACAAGTTTCAGATCGAAAACATTGGACCCAAAACGATCGTAAAAACTGCCGCAAACAGTTATTTTGTTGATTTCGGGAAAGATGCTTTCGGAACGCTCAAAATGAATTATGTAACTACAAAAGCTGATACGATAATTGTGCGCCTGGGCGAAAAACTCCTTGGAAAATCCATCGACCGTAAACCAGGCGGAACCATTCGTTGTTCGGAAGTGAAGCTGGCTGTTCAGCCCGGCATAAAATCCTATACCCTGAAATTGACTCCCGATGTCCGGAATACGCAGGCCAACAAGGCCGTTATTTTGCCCGATTCGTTTGATGTAATTACCCCGTTCCGGTACGCCGAACTTGAAAATTTCAAGACATCCCTGCTTCCGGAAAACATCATCCAAAAGGCTTATTTTACTTATTTCGATGAACGGGAAAGTAGTTTTTCCAGTTCGGATACCACTTTGAACCAGATATGGAATTTGTGCAAATACAGCATGAAAGCTACGACTGCCACCGGGCTGTATATCGACGGTGATCGCGAGCGCATACCCTATGAGGCTGATGCATATATCAATCAATTAAGCCATTACAGTGTAGACCGAGAATATGCTATAGCAAAGAAAACCATCGAATGGTTCATGAAGATGCCAACCTGGCCGACCGAATGGTTGCTTCATACAGCGATGATGGTACAGCAGGATTATCTTTATACGGGTGATACAGAGCTTCTGAAAACGTGGTACGATCTACTGAAGAAAAAATCGTTGATGGCGTTGAGCCGCGAAGATGGATTGATCAGCACAAAGTCCCCAAATCTCAATGGACGTTTGATGAAGGAGATTGGCTTTGCCGACAGTACCCAGCGCCTGCGCGACATTGTTGACTGGCCTGATGGAAAAATGGCTTCGGGCGGTAAAGATCCTGCACAAAAAGGGGAGCGTGACGGATATGAAATGGTGGCTATAAACACGGTAGTCAATTGTTTTTTCTACCAAAACATGCAGATCATGGCTGCATTTGCGGAATTATTGAATAAAAGTTCAGATCAGGCCGAATTTAAGCTGATGGCGGCAAAAGTCAAAAAGGCGATCAATGAGAAGTTATTCGATGCAGCAAAAGGAATTTACCTGGATGGAGAAGGATCTGCGCATTCGGCTTTACATGCCAATATGCTGCCTTTGGCTTTTGGTATTGTTCCAAAAGAAAATCAGAAAACAGTCGTTGATTTTGTAAAATCCCGCGGAATGGCTTGCAGTGTATATGCAGCTCAGTACCTGCTCGAAGGATTGTATGTAGCAGGGGAGGGGCAATATGCACTGGATCTGATGCGTGCCACCGACGACCGAAGTTGGTGGAACATGATTAAAGTGGGATCAACCATTACCATGGAAGCCTGGGACATGAAATACAAACCCAATTCCGACTGGAATCATGCCTGGGGAGCTGCTCCGGGGAATATTATTCCGCGTCACATGTGGGGAATAACACCTAAATCACCTGCATTCGAACTCATTCAGATTAAACCTCAGCTGGGTGATCTGAAAAGCTGCAGTATCACTGTTCCAACCATAAAAGGTTCTGTTAAAGCATCCTACAAATGGGTAAACGGGCGGCAACAAAACTATGAAATTGAACTTCCGGCCAATGTGGCTGGTGAGTTTGTTTTGCCGTACAACGGCGAAGCTGTGGTAACCATGAATAATCAAAAGGTGAATCCGGGGTTTAAGTCCATCCGGCTTGAACCAGGGATGAATAAAATTGAAATCATTATAAATTCTTTCTAATGAGAATGATAGCCCGGTGATTAATCGTTGTTTTGTACGTGACGATATTGTCCTGCTCATCGAACCAGACAAAAAAATCCAATGCCGGCAGTGAAATCAGAGCAACAGGCGATATTCCTGAAACATCCAGAATGAAGAGTTTTTCAGGGACAGAACCACCTGGTAGGGTTCGTTCCGCGATAGGTTCCTCCTGATGGTCGGATCCATTACAAGTAACTTAAAAAGTTGCGATGAGAAAAAGCGTAAAACTATTTTGAAAGAATCTTTTCATTATCGAAATATTAGGTTCAATAAATGTAATAAATTTAACCTTCCTTCCTGAATGCCTGCCTGAAGCAATATCAACCTATTCAATTTTTCCATTGAGGATGCAATAAAGGACTCGCCTTACCAGATAGGCTGGGAACGTAAGATTGTATATTGTCAACCTTTGTGGATTTTGCCTTTTCTGAACGGAAGCATGACGCCGTGGAAAGGTTTGATAAAAAACCGGAGTAGCTTGAAAGCCTACTCCGGTTAATACTTCTTTTATTTTACGAATGTTATGAGCGCAAATTATTATAAATCAGGAAATGAAGGATACAACCAAGCCATAACATTTCTACCAGGGCTTATTTGTTCCCTTCAACAACCACATTTTACTCCACTGGTCATCTTTTGCTGGTTCTAATGTCGCGACGCCAGCCGGATAATTTTTGCTGTTTAGAATAGATTCATCTGTACCATAAATATACCGAACCGGAATTTTAGTCCCGTTATTGGCTGAAATTAAATATTGTCCAAGATTTGGAAGACCAGTTCTGCGCCAGTCGAACCAGAACTCAGGGGTCATGAAAGTGGACAGCCACTTTTGGGTCATCAGCACGTTTAATTTGGCAGCATCATCGGCTGCAGAGGTATATTTACCAGCCTGCGCAGCAAGAAAGGAGCTTTCATTGAATGCTTCCAAAGCAAAAGTTACAGGGTTGTAAACAGTCTTACTGCCATCCGCAATGGCATATTGACGTAAACTAGCCGTGATTCCTTGTTTATATAAATCAACTGCATCTGGGGTTGTGATCCATCCCTTCTGACGCCCCTCAGCAAGGATAAAACTAAGTTCGGCGTAACTCATAAAGACTGCTTTTACCAGCGCATTTTTATCTTGAGAGTAGATGTCGCCAAGGTAAGAAACATTTGGATTAGCCGCCGCATCAACATAAATGCTGGAATTGAGGGCCTTGAGTGCATTGAAATTCGTCAGACCAGAAAGATTATATAGGTCAGGAATTCCCATTGCCGGTGGTAAACCGACGTACCTGGCCGTATTGATAGCCGTAGCACCTACCTGGGCAGGAGAAACATTCAGGATAATCTGTCCGTCGGATAATTTCTCATAACCTGTTGCGGTACTGCTTACCTTTAACTGAGAATCAACCGGACGAATAAAAGTTGTTAAGCGTGGATCTCCATTTGTAACTAACGTGCTGACAAAAGTAGCACAAGGCTTGCGGCGATAGTATTCTGACCTGTTGTTCCAATTGAGTGGTCCGCCATACCATGAAGTGGGTCCATCTGTTCCGGGATAGGGAATGGAAGCATTGTCGGTGCTGGAAGTAAAAATTGGATACATCGTGGGATTGCCTGCAATTGCACTAAAGTCTTCCTTGACATTCGATACATCTGTCAACTTCTCAGACAGCCTCATTAAATACCTTAAGCGCAAAGAGTTGGCAAATTTTCTCCATTTTAAAACATCACCCCCATACATGATGTCTGCAGATGCAGCCCCATCCACAGTCGTAACAGTAGCTAAAAGATCATTGGCTGACTTCAGATCGGCCAATATTCCTACGAAAATAGCTTTCTGGGTGTCGTAAACCGGTGCAAAATTCCCCTCCTGGGCTTTCATCGCTTCAGAATAGGGCATATCACCCCACAGTGAAGTCATGAAACCATAATAAAAGCTGCGCATAATTTGTCCTGTTGCAGTGTAGAATTTTTGGTTACCCTCTAAAATTTCGCCCTTGGCATGATCAACCATGTACTGGCTATTAATCAAAGAAGGATTGGCTGAGTTAAAATTTACCGGTGTCCAGCCAAAAGTATTTGGAGCCGCGTAATCGATATAGTCTCTCTGAAGATATTGCATCGCTTCAGAAATCCCATATCCACCTCCATATACATGATTGCGAATATAGCTGGTCTCGGAACCTGAGAGCGTGGATGTTAGAACATACTTTATATTAATGTCACTTGCATTCAATTGATTGGGACTCGTATTGATATCTGTGAGATCCTCACAGGAGGTTGTCAGCAGTACAACTATTGTAATAATGCTGAGAAATATAGTTCTTAGATTTTTCATCTTTTTCGATATATTTTGAAGTTTTTTCATCTCTTTCTATTTTAGAAGGTGACACTTACTTTAAAACCGACAGGCATAACAATCGGCGAGCCATTCCAGAGGACAAATCCTTGCATGGTTTGGCCAGTTAAAGGATTATTATTGTATATGGACTCAGGATCCTGGTTGGTCTTGTTCGCGGCATAAAGGAGGATGTTTCTCATGAATCCGGAAACGACGATGTCCTGGGCGCCTACTTTTCCTGCCCATGGCTTGGGTAGCGTATAAGAGAGTGCGATCTCCCGGAGTTTAACAAAAGTGGCATCGTAAACCCATTCGGTTTTTTGGTCTAGATAGAAGTATCCGCCTGTAGGCTGATATGTATCATATGCCTTAATAATTTTTGTTCCGGCTGCCCCGAAATTCTCTATGTAGCCACCTTTACCATCGGATATTACACCCGGGAAATAAGCTCCTTCGTAGGTTCCGTTGCTGTATAGAAATCCACCAAGATCCTGGGTGCGTCCACCGATCCAGACGTTATTCTGGTAAATCTCAGGATGTGATTTGATTTCGTTGGCCAAAGCATTCATATCGCCTTTAAAGGAATTGTTATTCAGGATACCTGAGAAGGTGCTGGAACCGGGATCACCCTTGTGGGTGTATTCAATTTTTCCGGCCCTGCCCAATCGAAGCATCGTTTCGTCCATATACTTACCACCTTGTCTCCAGTCAAAACTTAACGCGAGAGAGAAGTTTTTATAACTAAGGCTGGTCTGCAATCCCATCATAAAGTCGTGCATATAGCTGCCGATATAATCGCCACCGGCCGGGCCATTTTGCATTCTGCCGTTTGCATCGAGTATTGGCCAGCCTTTATAAGGACCATCCGGGACCCGTTTCATGTCTGTACCATAAAAATCGCCTACATAGCCGCCTACCTTGGTCCAGGCATAAACTTCGCGGCTAGACCAGAACAGGAATTGATTAATACCCGGGGTTAACTCTACCAGCTGACTTCTTTCCTTGGTGAAGTTTGCATGCAGATCCCACGTCCAATCCTTTGTTTTCCAAGGGACAGCGTTTAATCCGATTTCAATACCCGTATTCTCTATATTACCTGCATTAATTGTTGCTGCAGAATAACCTGACATGGTTGCGGTGGAGGCATTCAGAATCTGGTTTTTATTCTGAACCTTGTAATAGGTAAAGTCAAAACCCAAACGGTTTTTAAAAAATGAAACATCGGTTCCAATTTCAAAAGAACTGGCGATCTCAGGCTTCAGGTTGACATTGGGCAAGCTTCCGGGAACTGAATAGGTGGTATTCGCACCCCATGTTCCTTGATTCAATACCGTCGCAATGGAATAAGGAGAGGTATCCTTACCTACCTGTGACAAGCCTGTTCTAACTTTAAGCAGGGAGATCCATTCGGGCATGGCAACCGCTTCATTCACCAAAACGCTTAAAGAGGCAGATGGGTAGAAATAAGATCTGTTGGCTTCCGGTAGTGTACTTGACCAGTCGTTCCTGGCTGTTGCATCGAGATAAATCCAGTTATTATAACTTAGGTTAAGCAAGCCATAAATGCTGTATATATTTTTCTTGTAAGAATAATCATAATAAGTAAGGGCGCCTCTATCCACATTGGAGAGGGTATAAAGACCTGCTAAAACGAGTTTGGGACCACCACCATACATCGTGTACCATCGTTGCTTCATCAGGTTGCCTCCACCAGAGAGGTTTACATCAAATTTTCCAAACTTTTTCGTGTAAGAGATCAGCGCATCTGCATTCATCTCACTTTGATTATCGATTTGCTCAGAATACAAACCATTTGCCGTGTTCTGCCCGCCACCATCACCGCCATAACTCGACCAGGGCTGCCTGTAAGTCCTTTTATTGTTGTTGGAATTATATGCAAAGCGACCCATCACCTTTAACTCGGGAAGAATCTGGTAATCGAGTTTCATGTTCCCAAATATTCTCATCCTGTTAAACCCGTCCTTCAATTCATAAGCAGCAAACCATGGGTTGTCATAATTTGTGCTTACTCCTTTTTGCAGTACATTGGGGGTTTTCCAATAATCTTTCAGATCATTGATATTTACGTGGGGAGGAGTCTGGTAAAGTGCCATATACTGGGAATCGCCTCCGTTTTTCAGCGGATAGTTATCCGAATTGGGATTTTCGATATCCAGGTTGGTGGATATCTTCACCTGCTTGGTGATATCGTATGTAACTGCCATATTCACCCCATTGCGGACTAATTCAACACCAGGATAAACCCCGTTTGCTCCAAGGTGGGAAACTGAAAGCCGGTAAGTTCCGCGATCGTACGAACCATTCACACTCGCGTTAACCACAGTTTCTAAACCTGTCTGAAAATAATCCTGCAAGGTATTGTGGTAAAACTTCAGCGGTTGGGCAACTCCGTTTGTATTCCACTGGATGGCAGAAACGCCCTCCTCCGGACCATTCCATTGCTGATAGGAACCTTCATTTAATACACCACTGACACCTGTGGTAAACCTGTTTTGGAGTTCAATATATTTGTAGGGTATCGAATAGGTTTGACCTACACTCACCTCCACGCCTATTCCGTTCTCTTTCATTTTACCCGATTTGCTTGTTATCAGGATAACACCGGTTCCTGCCCTTGACCCATAAAGAGCCGCCGCACTCGGTCCTTTCAACACGGTAACACTCTCAATATTATCGGGACTGAGGTCTTTCATCATCTTGTCACTACCCACAGGCACACCATCTACGACGACCAATGGGGCATTGTTGCCCGAGAGAGAGGTGATTCCGCGGATGTTGACATAGGTATCGGCATTGACATCATTTGATGTATTGGTGATTCTCACCCCAGACATTTTCCCTTGCAGTGCACCGAGAACATCTTTTTGAGGCACAAGAACCAACTGTTCCGATTTTACCTCACCGACAGAATATCCCAGTGCTTTTTTCTCACGTTTAATACCTAACGCTGTAACAACAACTTCTTCCACCCCGACAGTCTGATCGGAAAGTGTAATATTAATAACAGTTTTACCGCTTACAGGAATATCCTGGGTTTGCATACCGATAAAAGAAAAAGTCAAAATTGCCTGCGCATTTGGAACCGTCAATTTGTATTTTCCATTGATGTCAGTGGTGATTCCCGTGGACGTTCCTTTGACTTGCACAGTTACCCCAGGGAGCAATTCTCCTGAATTACTTTTAACAACACCCGAAACTTCATTTTGGGCAAACAGGCTTGCTGAAAAAAGCACAAGCAAGCCCGACAAAAACATTTGCAGGATTCTTTTTTTCATAGTTAGAGAATTAAAGTTATTGTAATGATTCGAAAATCGAACAACTTCAACAAGGGCGGTTGAAGATTTAGAAGTGTTATAAATTTAGATTTAATAAAAATAAAATAATGATAAGATACTGTATAAAACGCATTTAATTTTAACCTTAAATTGAAGAAGTGATGATTGTGGAATTTGATAATTATTTTACATAAATCCGGCAGAAAAAATAGAACAATTTCCTTGAGCAATTTTTTTGCATTGCTTATGGAACCGAAGGCAATCGAAGCTAATTCCGGTGATCTTATATCTCCCCAGGTGGCAATTGATGAATCATAACAATTTCTCACTATTCAATATTTCCTGAAGCTGCTAACAACAATTTCCACAGGCTCAGTTTGTGAAAGGGTGGAAGACTTTCCTTTGTAGACCCATAAATTGATGTGAACAGGCGCCGTCCCCTGAGGTATTTGTTTGGACGGATTTAAAGGGGCATATTTAATTGAAGATATTACTTTCCCAGCCTCATTCATCGATTTGAAGGATAATTTTTTTGAAGACCAGGCAAACATGTGTTTTGTAGATTCATAGGGTATTGTAACAGGAAAATCACCAGACCAGTGATCTTCGTCTGAAATTTCATCGGGTGGCCAAACGGCATAATTCAAAATGTTTGAATAGCCCGCTACACCCCATTTTGAAATCTCAATATCAATTTCAGTAGCTTTTTGGCCTGCTTCTTCAGGCCGGTAATTAAACAAGCCCAATACCAGATCGTGATGTAAATCAAGGCTTCCTTCAATCGCCCATTCATACGTCCCGAATCCAAGAGAACTTGTTGTCCATATTTCTGCACATTCCCATCTGCTTGTTGCTGATGAAAATGTTATTTTCAAATGAAGCCTGCCTTCCTCATCCACCATAACATTTGATTCATTCCAGTTATTGGGACCGGGACCTATGGCGATACCTGATTTTACATACCAGGTGTAGCCGCTAAATGATATAGTCTGCGTTGAGGCATTATCCAAAACAGGAGATTCTGTTACACCCCTGATAGCAATTTCTGCAGGTAATGCTTCGGTTATATCATTGCTGCAATTAAACACAGCAAAGATCATGAAACAAAACATGATAATAATGGATTTTTTCTTCCTTGGTTCCATTTATTAAACCTGGTTGGATTGCCATTTAGAAATCGTGATTGATCTGTTTGTATCCGTAATCAATTTAAATTCTACAAATATCCGTTCTTCGCATTATTTATGATTTGCCAAAATCAGTTCAGGAATAACAGGCATTTGATTGACCCTGGCTCCTGACGCATGGAAAACAGCATTGGCGATTGCGCCTCCCACACAAATAATTGCCGGTTCACCGCCACCTTGAGGAGGAGCATTCATGTCATCAATAAAGGCCACTTCAACCGGTGCAGTGGTTGAAAATCTGGTGAACTCATAGTTGTCAAAATTCCGGGTTATCACCTCTCCCCAATTGAATGCGATATCTTCATACAGGGCATAGCCAAGGCCCATCGTGATGCAGCCCTCCGCCTGCACTGTTGCTCCATGGGGATTGACCACCTGCCCCATGTCCTGTGCACAAACTACCCGGAGCACTTTCACGACACCGGTGGAAGGATTTACCTCAACTTCAGCGATGACGGCCACATAGGTGCCGGCATCAAATCCGAGTGCAATACCGCACCCCCGGTTTTTACCCGGCTTTGCCGATGTATATTTAAATGTTTTTTCGGCAAGGCGCAGGGTGCGCTCCAATTTTGAATTAGAAACATTGGCGAGTCTAAAAGCCAGCGGATCCATCCCGATTTTATCGGCCAGCACATCAATGTGCGATTCGCGGGCAAAAGTGGTGGTGTTGTTGCCCGGCGCCCTCCAGGCACCTGTTCCAAAAGGATGAATGCCTTTTTTGTCATAAAGAGCTACACGCAGGTTCGGGATGCCGTAAAAATCATTGACCCCCCGGTTTCCGGCACAATAAATGTTGTATTTCCACGCGACAATCTTTCCGCTCTTCTTCACCCCTGCCTTGATTTGCATCACAGCGGCATGACGGAATTTATCGTACATAAATTCTTCTTCCCTGGTCCAGGCGAGTTGGACAGGGGTTCCTGATTCCTTAGCAAGCAATGCCACTTCAATGGCCTGGTCGTTGGATGTCTTTCCGCCAAATCCGCCACCCAGCAGGATAGGTTTTACCAGAACTTTTTCGAGGGGCACATTGAATTTTGTTGCGAGATCTTTTCTTGTGCCAAAAGGTGTCTGGGTGGATGCCCAGATGATCAGTCTGTCGCCTTCAAAATAGGCTGTTGCCGTATGGGTCTCGATCGATGCATGTGCCTTGTACCCGTCGTGGTATTCCGCATCCAGAATAAAGTCAGCATCGGCAAATCCCAGTTCCAGGTTGCCTTTCTCTTCCACAACCCTCGTCTCTTTCCCCTGTTCAACCAGGTACTTGAATATGGTTTTGTCGGTGGCCAGGACTTCGGGTTTGCTCCATTCTGCCTTGATGGCAGCAGCAGCATTCGCTGCCATGTTGGGATTGGCGTGCAGGACGGCAACAAGATTCTCTATTACCATAACCTTAACCCCGGGAATAGCTTCTGCTTTTGATTTGTCGACAGATAACAGTTTGCTGCCATGCGCAGGAGGACGGCTTATTGCCGCGTAGAGCATTCCCGGTAATTGAATATCTCCCGAATATTTTGCCTTACCCGTTACTTTTAGAATAGCATTGGTGGCAGATATCATCTTTCCTACTTTTTTGAAGTCGGCAGGCTTTTTAAAGACAGGTGCCCGTCTGACGGTTTTGACTATCCGCTTGCCTTTCGTTAGTGAACCATAGCTGACTTTGAGGGTTTTATCCTTTACTGCAACCACAAACCCGTTTTCAGCTTTGAGTTGATCCTCAGAAATTTTCAACTCAGCGGAAGCTAGTTTGATTAGTTCCATTCTTGCTTCAATAGCTGCTGCTCTTAACACAGGATCGAAAAGGCGAGTGGTCAGCGACCCCCAGGTGCCGGCATCGTAGGGGCACAAATCAGTATCTCCCATGATCATATCGATGCTGTTGAGTTCGACTTCCAACTCTTCAGCAAGAACCTGGGCCAACGAAGTAGTGATACCCTGTCCCATTTCAATTTTGCCGGTATAACATTCAACCCGGCCATCCTCCCTGATTCGAAGGAACAGGTTGAAGTCCTCTCTTTTAACCTTATCTTCCTCTTCTTCGGCGATTAACCCGAAAGGTTTTACGGTAAAAATAATGAATAGGCCGGCCCCCAGTTTTTTGATAAATTCGCGCCTTCCCGGATTGACAGGGAGATCTACATCTCCAAAATATATTTCATTGATCTCTTCTGTGTTCATAATTTGGTTCCTCCGTTAATCTCTTTTGAAGCCGTTTCCACTGCAGCAATAATCCTGTTGTACGCACCGCACCGGCAGAGATTGCCATTCATCCCCTCAATAATCCTTTTGCGACTGGGTTTTGGGTCAGCTTTTAGAAGCGCAACTGCATTCATGATCTGGCCCGGGGTACAGAATCCGCACTGCTGTGCTTCATGATGAAGAAAGGCCTTCTGAACCGGATGGAGCTTTTCTCCTTCAGCCAATCCTTCAATTGTAACCACCTTTTTTCCTTCAATTTCTTTTACTGCCATCCCGCAGGACCTTTGTGCCACACCATCAACCAAAATGGTACATGCACCGCAGAAACCTATTCCACAGCCAAATTTTGTACCGGTTAATCCAAACCCTGTACGCAAAACCCAAAGCAGAATCTGGCTTGTATCTGTCTCCAGTTCAACGGGTTTGCCGTTAAGGGTAAATCTGATTTTTTCCATCATGTTGATTTAATATTAAGAATTTGAAAGTTTTATTTCTTCTCCCTGCGTTACTTTGCGTTCTCAGCGCGACCCTTTACTATCCCGCAAGGTCCGCAATGAGATGCAAAGAGAAAATATCAATCGGTTTCCCGTATATAATCTTCGGGTGTATCGATATCTTTCAACACATCGCCTGTTTCAACCTCAATTTCCAGCACATCATCGGGATTATTAAAAAACAATTCCCGCAGCCCTGTCTCCGGATTAATTGATTTTACCTCATTTTTATACTTTGAGCTGATTAATACCGGATGTCCTCGTTTCCCGTTAAAGGTAGGAATTATCAAACCTTTTTCACTCTTTTGAAAGACAGAAATTAACCGGTTAATTACTGTCTCAGATACCATCGGCTGGTCGCCCAGAAGAACCAGCATTCCATCTGTTTCCGGTCCGGCTGCATCGATACCTGCCTGAACGGAAGAGAGCATTCCCTCTTCAAATCTTTGGTTGCCGACCAAAGTCACCTTGTAATCATTGAGTGCTTCTTTGATCTCATGCATGTTATTTCCTGTTACCACCAGCGTCAGGTGAGAATCTGTATTGGCTATTTTCCCTACCACTGTTGCGATCATACTTTTCCCGTGATAAGGCATCAGCAGTTTCTGCTCACCCATACGGCTACTTTTACCTGCAGCAAGGACGATAGAACCAACCATTTTTCTGCTTTTTACGAAATGGGTTTCATAACGCTCCCTGATAAGTTCGGCAAGGATACTTACCGCGATTTCATTAACGGTTCTGGAATGAATGGCAAGTCCTACCGGTGTATGTACGAAGTTCCATTCTGCCTGAGTGGCCCATTTTGCAGAAATAAATTTCTGCTCCATCAAAGCAGTTTTGCGTTTGCTTCCAATTACACCGATATAAGCAGCATTTGAACCTATGCAAGCTTTCAACGCTTCCATATCTGTGCGATGTCCTTGCGTGGCAATGACAATGTATGTTTCTGTGGTAATCGGCAAAGTTTGGAAAGCCTCAGAAAGCGGGAGGCAAATTACCCGGGATGCTTCGGGAAATCTTGAGGAAACGGCCAGTTCCAGCCGGTCGTCCACAACAATGATTTCAAAATCCACCAGATTGCTGATCCTGCAGAGTGCCTGACCGATGTGTCCGGCTCCTGCTATTATCAGTTGAGGGATGGGATGGATGGGCTCGATGAAAAGGAAAGTTTGTGTTGCCGGATACTCTTCAATTATTTTAGTTGTTTCAATATAACAGGGAATCCGGGTATGGATTATTTTATTTAGATCAATTTGCTCGTTGTTAAGTAGTTTGTGGATTGATTCGGGAAGTCTGCTGTGTTGTTCGATCCATATTCTTTCAATGTTATAGCTTTGCGTACCTAAATTACTTAAGATAGTTAAGAGTACGCCACTTTTGTTTTTGTGTATCGAATCAAGCAGCTGCAGGTAAATATTCAAATGCCGGACAGGATTTGCATCCATCAGAAACAGTGCACTGCCTCCGCATATCGCTCCTGTCTGATCATCCATATCTGACATAAAATCAACCCACTGCAAGGTGATTTGGTGATTCTCTGATGATGAGGATGCGACTTTTTGCGCCTGTGCTTCCAGTAACCCGCCACCAAGCGTACCACTTAAAACAGTATCTTTATCAAAAATGGCCATGGCGCCCGGTACCTGAGGTGCAGATCCTCTGGTAAAGAGCAATGATCCGGTTTGAATATTTGTACCCGAATTCAGGAGTGCTACCAAAATTTCATAAAGATTCTTCATCATTACGATTCTGTGATTCTTTTAAGTATCTGTCAGTCAAACAAATTCTGCCCGAAATTTAGCATCAGTTCTTTCATGTACCTGAAGGGAAAACAGGTAGGAGCCGAGTTATTCCCCCAGGCTCAAAATTCCGACTTTGAACCCGGTCTTCCCGAACGATCGGGTAGGCATGGCTCCATATGTTCTTTCATTAAAGGGATTTTCATTTTTCTTTTTCAATGGAACAGATTTAGTTCCAGTTTCGCTGGCGAGGGTGTTACCAACTGTTACTGAGGCTACAGCGGCCAGTCCGGTACCCAGAAAATTTCTGCGGTTGAATTTGTTGGTTACCATAATTTGTTTTTTTAGAATTTAAACTTTTTTAAAGATAAATAAAATCTACAATGAAAGAGCCATCCCGACATGTCGGGTCCGACCGATATGGCAAAAATCACCATGGATATTTCATCCGCCAGCTTGCGTATGAAAGTAAATTATTTACTTATAAAATTACGACATGGTGTACTCCAGTCCGAATTAGAAATACTATTTTTGAAGGTGGAACGATGGAAACATTGAGCTTTGCCATCGTTCGCTCATTTTCTCACCCCCCATCAACAACAACCCAACATTGCATGGAGGAATTACATATCAATCTTTTGCCAACTAATGATTTTATAAACAATCAGTTAAATCACAAATTCAAACAAAATGAAAAGATCAACTAATTTTCTTGCGGCCTTTCTTCTGGTGCTGGCACTCTCGTCCGGTCAGCTTTTTGCCGAAATCAAACTGCCCGCCATCTTCTGCGATAACATGGTCTTGCAACAGCAAACTGAAGTTGCCATTTTTGGCATGGCTACTATAAATGCCTCTGTCAGCGTTACCACCTCGTGGAATCACAAGAGCTACAGCACAAAAGCCTCCGGCACCGGAAGCTGGAAACTGAAAGTTACTACACCCACGGCCGGAGGTCCATACGAAGTCTCTGTCAGCGACGGGAAAAGCCTGAAATTAAAGAATGTATTGATTGGCGAGGTCTGGATCTGTTCAGGCCAATCCAACATGGAAATGCCCATGAAAGGGTTCCGGAACCAGCCAATCACCGGATCCGCTGAGGCAATTTCGTTCTCTTCCAATCCGAACATCCACCTCTTTACAGTAAAAAAGGCCTCAAGTCTTGATCCTTTGAATGATTTCGAAGGCAGTTGGAGCCTCTGTGAGCCAGAAAATGTATCCGAATTCAGTGCCACTGCCTATTTCTTCGGACTGATGCTGAACAAAGCACTGCATGTTCCGATCGGACTGATCAACACCAGCTGGGGGGGGACTCGCATTGAACCATGGATCAGCGAAAGCGGAAGCAAAAATTTCGCCTGGGTGAAGCTTCCTGAAAAGAAACCGGTAGAAAAATTATCTCCGCAAACACCTACTGTTTTGTTCAATGGCATGATCAACCCGATGGTGGGCTATGGTGTCCGTGGAGCCATCTGGTACCAGGGCGAATCGAACCGTAATGAAGCTGCTGAATATGCAAAACTAATGCCTGGACTGATCGAAAACTGGCGCGCTTTGTGGGGAATTGGTGACTTCTCGTTTTACTTTATGCAAATTGCTCCTTTCGACTACGGCCCAACAGGCCTAAGCTCGGCCTACCTTCGTGAAGCGCAGTTAAAAGCTTCCATAGCCCTGAAAAATACTGGGATGGCCTGCATCATGGATGTTGGGGAAAAGGATTGTATTCATCCGGCACACAAGGAAACCGGTTCAAACAGACTTGCGCTGCTGGCACTGGAACAGACGTACGGAATCAAGGGTGTCAACGGACAAAGTCCGGTATTGAAAGATATGAAAGTCAGTGAGGGTGTTGTCAGGCTGACATTCGACCATGCTCCCAATGGACTTACCTCATTTGGCAAAGAGCTCTCCTGCTTCGAAGTAGCCGGAGCAAATAAACGCTTTTTCCCGGCTAAGGCTTTTATCACGGGATCAGGAGTTACTCTGATTTCAACCTCAGTGAATGAGCCCGTTGCCGTCAGGTATGCATTTCAGGATTTCGTGGTAGGTGATCTCTTTGGTACTGATGGCCTTCCGGTATCCTCCTTTAGAACCGACGACTGGGAGCCATTAAAATAAATCCATGCTGAGAAAATGAATCATAGAACTTGCATGCGCCTGTACCTGAATTTTTGTTAAACATATAGCAATAAATATGTTAAGTAAAATTGCGTTCTGCATCATAGCTCTATTATTAGCCCAGGCACTGAAGTCTCAGGATTCACAGAAACTTCCTCCCGGCTTTCCGGACAGATCTCCTGACATGGATGTCCTTCCGGGATTTAGAACTCCGCCGAAAGGCTACGGCGAAGTCTCCTTCTATTGGTGGATTGGCGATACCTTAACCCACGACCGCATCCTTTGGCAGCTGGATCAGCTGAAAGACAAGGGGATAACAGGCCTGCAGATCAACTACTGCCATACCGACAAGGGAGGTGCCAGCTACGGCCTTACCTATCCAAGTCAGCCTGCACTGTTTAGTGCCAAATGGTGGGAACTTTTTCAGTGGTTTTTGAAGGAGGCAAAAATGAGGGGTATGTCTGTCAGCCTGAGTGATTACACGCTCGGCGCAGCTGGGCAGGGCTGGTTTGTGGACGAGATGCTGAAAGAAAATCCCGGACTTCATGGTTCCAAACTTGAAGCCAAACAATTTGAAGTAAAAGGAGACCAGGAGTTCAGAAGCACTTTCCCGGCCGATATAATAAGTGCCTGTGCTTACCTGATAACGTACGGAAAACCGGAGGCTTCAAACCCTACCGACTTGCTACCGCTTATCAAAAACTCAGAACTGAGTTGGAAAGTACCTTCAGGAAACTGGAAAATTGTTGTGGTATACAAGACAACTGTTAAAACATCCTTCGATCCGATGAACCCGCTGAGCGGAGAAAAAACCATTGAGAAGTTCTACCAGCGTTTCGAGGATCATTGTCCGGGTGAGGCAGGTAAAGGACTGAATTTTTTCTTCTCCGACGAACTTCAATTCGGCATCAGGGGATTTTTGTGGAATGATAAATTCGACGCTGAGTTCAAAAAACGAAAAGGCTACAATATTCAGCCTGAACTCTCCAATCTATTTGCTGATTTAGGTCCAAAGTCATACAAAATCAGACTCGACTACAACGATGTGATGGTATCCCTGTCGGAAGAAGGCTTCTTTAAACCTATTTACAACTGGCACAACAGCCGCGGGATGCTGTTCGGTTGCGATCACGGTGGCCGTGGCAGGGATGTGACCGAGTTTGGCGACTATTTTCGCACCCAGCGCTGGATGTCTGGTCCGGGTTGCGATCAGCCCGGATTGGGCAGGGATATTGTCAAAAATAAAGTAGCCAGTTCAATAGCTCATCTATATGAAAGGCCGAGAACCTGGTTGGAAGGCTTTTATGGGAGCGGTTGGGGCACCAGCAGCGAAGAGGTGGCCGATGCGACATTTGCCAATTTTGCCATGGGCCAGAATTTGCTGAGTCTGCATGGCCTGTATTATTCAACCCACGGCAGCTGGTGGGAATGGGCCGCCCCGGATAACCACTGGCGTCAGCCTTACTGGCTGAATATGGGCAGTTTCCTGAAATGTTCAGAAAGGCTAAGTTACGTTTTATCTCAGGGACATCACCGGTGTGACGTGGCTTTGATCTACCCGGTTGCTCCAACAGAAGCAAACCTGAAAGGAAAAGAGTCGGCCGAAACTGCTTTTTCAATAGCCAGGGATCTCTATCCCAAAGGAATAGATTTTGATTTCATGGATTTCGAGTCACTTACGAAATCTGAAATCTCTGACAAAGAACTGCATGTCAGTGG
>JANYKW010000210.1 GCA_025358025.1 Bacteroidia bacterium
TCCATTGGGTCCTGCCCCCAATCCTCTGCAGGTGGTGATGTAAATTTCTTTTTCATTTTTCGACAATTGAACACGTGTTGGTCCCCAGGCCGATGGAATCAGGCCTTTCGTTGTTTTTGAAGCGACGTCGATAACAGCCACTGCGTTAAATCCCAGCAAGGCAACATACAGTGTTTTCTCATCTTTACTCAGTTTGATGCCAAAAGGCAATAGACCACGATATTTGTCAAGTTGTGGATCAACCAGGATGGGGATATGACCCAGAAGCTTGTGATTTTTGTAGTCGATAATTGAAATATTGTCGTTTGTGGCATTGGTTACGTAGGCAAATTGCTTTCCAACGGCTATTGAGTTCGGACTCGCACCACCAACCACTTCGGCATCTTCGATCATTTGTCCAATCTGATGTCCTGTCTTGAATCTACCTATGACTTTATTCGACTTCAAATCGATGGTAAAGACACTCATGGCATCGGGATGAAGGGGACTGCCAACACCTGGAATTTTACGTCCCTCAACCACGGTTCCGTTGATTGATTCCTCCGTATTATCCCCGTAAGGATGGTGTGAAATCATCAGTGAATCCATATTCTCGGGAGTTGCACCGGTAATCAGCGGATATTCGTACATTCCTACATTGGCAACAAGGGCGGTCATTTTGTCGGGACTCAGGGTTAAACCGAAAGGCAGGCGGCCAACTTTGATGGATGCCGTGACTTTCCCGGTGGACAAATCGATGCGTACCAATCTGAAATTAGCCCTGTCCAGAACGAGCAATTCATTGTTTTTTTCATTCAACACAAGGTCTGAAGTAAAGCTATCGCCATAATCGGTGCCATCCACCATGCCGTTTAATGAGATTGAATCGAGCCGGGTTAAACTTTTAATGTCATATTTGATAACTGCACCATCATCTCCTCCGCTTAAATAAACCGTCTTAGAATCCCTTGAAAAGGCGACTCCTAAAAAAGACCCATTGGATAACGGCGATTTAATTTTTTTGTCATAACTGGGAACCCTGGTTGCATTTAATGACTTAAGATCAATAATGGTGAACACCCCGTTATGCAGGGTTACTGACTTCTTGCCATCAGGTGAAATGGCCAGGCCGAAAGGGTCATTGGTTATGCGGATCAAATGACCAGCAGGTGTTAAAAATCGTCCACTGGGTAAAATAGTTGTTCCTTCCGGATTTATTTTAGCGAATTCGTTTCCTGCCGGAACAGACAGAACATTGACCGTTTTTTGAGCCACAACATCACTTATCGCTGATCCGGATAGAATCAATATCAACATGTATTTAGGAAAGTTCATTGCTCGCTGTGTTTTTGTTAATAGTACCGAAAGATATTTAAATTTCCCGCGTTAATCTAAAGATCCTTCTTTTCTGCTTTCGCCACTTTCGTGTCGGCTACTCCGTTCACCTGATGGGTAGAGAAATTGGTCACGTTTTTAAGGATAAACTGCGGGGCCCCTTCGCCTGTTTGAGCATCCACGTTATAAAAAGCAGCGCCATGAACATCATCGAGCACAAAGGCCGGACGCTCGTCGCGGTTCATATAACGCAGCACAACATCGCTTACCCTCAGATTTTTCACATACCTGAAGTACATACCGTATGCGGGCAAAGTATGCCAGCGGTATGGATCAGGATACATATCCATATTTTGAGGAACCTCCTTGTCAATCTCGTCTTTCGATGCGCCTGCACGATAGTAGATACGGATATTGCTCAGGGTCAGATCTTCGATATAATGGCCCGGAATTCCCATCACCATTCCTGCTCCCAATCCCGGGAATTTAGGACGGCCTCCCACATCCCAGACATTGATGTTGCTGATGGTGATGCGCCTGCAAACACCCGCGGGTGTTCCTTCGGGGCCACGCATGCGGGCATTTAGCCGGATGAAGAATGGTGTGTCAGTTACATCGCGCATGGTAATGTTATTGATAACCACATCTTCAATAATTCCACCATCCGCTGTTTCGATGCAGATTCCACGCGAATGTTCGAAAACACAGTTGGAAACTGAGATATTCTTAAATCCCCCGTTAGATTCAGTTCCCATTTTGAAACGACCTGTTATGCTGTGGTTAGCATCTGGGCTTTCGTCTTTAAATTCGGTCTTGAATGTTCCGTCCATCAAAGTGCCGTGATCATAGCCGTATACCTGGCAGTTGGTAATGGTGACATTTTCCGTAGCGCGTGCGTAACCCAGTCCGAACGAGGATTTAAGGCAAAGTCCGTCGTCGGTAGGGGAATTAATGTTGCAGTTTGAAACACGAACATTTTTGCAGCAGTCTATATCGAATGCATCGCGATCGGCATCGGCACGAACATTGTCAATGGTCAGATTATCAACGCCGGTTGCCAGGATGCAAAAGTGACCACCATGAAGAATGGAAATATCTTTGATCGTCACATTGAGACAATTTTTCAGACCGATCGCCTTGTTCCCGGAGCCTTTAATATTGGGCTTATCATAGGTGTACAACCCTCTGCCCCAGATCATTCCGTTGCCTGTAATGGCAATATCCTGAAGACTATCACCATAGATCAGGCTGTTCTTCCAGTAACTATGCCCGAAATCCTGAAATTTTTTATACCAGGCATCTTCTTCAGGCAAGTCATATCCTACACCATTCACCTCCTGATCACCAATCAATACAGCCCCCTGATCGAGATGCAGCGTGATTTTGCTTTTCATCCGGATGGTGTAGGAAAGAAAGTTCCCGGCAGGAAAACATACTGTTCCTCCTCCATTCTTTGAAGCAGCCGCTATCGCTGCATTTATCGCCCGGGTATTATTGGTTTTGCCATCTCCTTTGGCTCCGAAATCCAGAATATTGTAAAATAGATCTTTTGATGAGACGGAAATCGCCAATGAAAACATCAATAGCGTTGTTAAAATAACCTTTGAATTCTTCATGTGAGATGATATTTAATGAATCTTCAGCCAGAGATTTAAGTATAAAAATATTTATTTAACTAATTGTCTTAAAGCTGATTGTGGCAAAATTTGCATCTTATACCCGAATGGAAATAGTCGTAGTCGGAATGAACTGCAAACTATCAATAATTATAAAAGCATCAAAGTAATCGGAAGGAAATCATTCCAATTGTTACCATGGTAAAAAATTTAACACCACGTTTTCAATAAAGCACTATTTTCTCCTTATATTTATAGGTTAAAAAGTTGAGTTTGAGGCCTTATTTCAACAACCCAAATGTTCTGCCATGGAAACCAGGATATTAGCCTTTCTATTGCTATTCGCGCCGGTTGGTCTGATTGCACAGACTTCGCTGACCTTTTCGAATAATTCGTTGCGTAATTGTGATTCAAACACTTACGAGGAGATCGTGTTTACTGATCCCGGCACTTCAGGTCCCAACCAGACATGGGATTATTCCCATATTCAGTATACGGGAAAAAATCAGGGCAGCGTCCTCGTGGCTGCCACTACTCCGAAAATTCCTGGAGTGAGTAATTTCAATCTATTGATGTCTGAGAACGGATATGAATATTTGATGAGCGCTACCGAAAATGGATTGGAGGAATTGGGATACGTGAACAACGAATTGAAATTGACCCTTTTGTATTCTGATCCTGTGGTTAAAATGAAATACCCATTTTCTTTCGGAAATCAATTTACCGATCATTTTGCCGGAGTAGCCTTATATAATGGGACAAGCAAAATAGATTTTTATGGCGATTGTGCTGTCTCAGCCGACGCTTTCGGGACCTTGATTCTTCCTGATCGCGTGGTCAATGGGGCATTACGCGTTAAATCAGTAAAGAAGGGACTTCAAATCAATACCTGCGGGACTACGGATGTCAATATTGTAAAATATAGCTGGTATGCAACCGGTTACAGGTATCCTCTTTTGAGTTTAAATGTCGTTGAAACCAGCGCCAACGGCTGCTCCGCTGTTATCACGAAATCAGCCTTTTCCAATACACAACAGTCTTACAACAAGAGCGGCTTATTAGAGGCCAATGCAAAAACTTCCGATGCACCAACGGTGAAAGCTGATATAAAAGTGGTGATCTCGCCAAATCCTTTTACGGATCAGCTAACCTTCAGCTATTTATTACCCGAACCACTGAATGTTTCCATCGAAGTATATGACACATCAGGTAAAATCAATGGCTGGCTCGTACAGGATCAATTGCAAACGGCAGGCTTGCAAACCGGTGAACTCAATGCTTCAAATTACGGACTTACTCCCGGATTATATTTTATGCGATTTACATTTGATAAACAGATCGTTATTCACAAGATTGTGAAATTTTAGGGTGTTCTCCCCAACTTTAGATTTATTCCCGTCTTTTGACCCTCAATTCTTTAGCGGCCCTGTAAAAGAAATAAGCGGCAAGTGCCATGATCGTATGACTAAAATCAAAGTGGTTAAACCATTTGCTTATGGTTATCTGGTTCATGAATATTAATGCCGCTACGGCAGAAATGCTGACCGCAATAAGAAAATATTTACTTGCGGTATCCCTGGTCTCGTAAATATTAAAGATCTGTAAACTGCCCACAACAAACAGTAATCCATAGGCAGTGTGCATCTCAACAAAGAAAAAATTAAGCGTTGTGTACGTTATGACGACGAATGTGCATAGTTCACTGAGATTAATAATCTTAAATATTTTTGCAAGGTTTTTACTAATCAAAGGACTTACATGTTCAATAGAAGCACGTTCAATAAGCATGACCGAGAACATACTCATTAACCACCCGGGAAGTTTCCAGTAGAACGAAAAGAGGTAAAAAAAACCGTGCCCAAGCAATCCTCCCATGGTGGTAGCCAAACCCATTGTCAAAAAATAGTACTTCAGATAAAAAAACAGATTGCTTTTTTCCTTCCAGCTAAAAATCTTATATGATGCGTAAAAACAAACAGCAGCAACCACCAAATCGGTAAAAGTGGTAACCGGCTCATCAATTCTGATTCCAAGAATGTTTATTGATGGCTGAATCATATACAAATGTATTTCAACGAATTAGCACGATTCAAGCGACCTGTCATGAACTTGAACATGAACTCACAGCCAGAAGATGGTCATTTATTGTCGGGAACGACCAGAAAAGAAAATATAAAAAACGAGCATGCGCATGGTGAAAGAGACAAGAAGGAAACGCTGAACTTTATCATAATTCAGCGTTTCAAAATATATCTGACATAACCAAAATCTCTTTCGCAGAGCAGCCTGGACTATTCTGATTTATTGAAGTATAAGGTTCCTTTAAAAGTGGCCGTAGACATTGTAGTAGTATAATCAACAGTTATTGAGTTCCCGTTTTCATCCATTTTCCATGTTTCTGTTGAAGTAAGATTCTCTTCACGGGAATCCCTGGTAAAAGTGGTTATTGATTCTATTACAAGTGACTTCCCCTGCTCTGACCAGGAGGCCTTGGATTTTCTGGGCATGTCATATATGGTAATCTTACATTCCTTGCCATCCATGGTTAGGTTTTCATCAAATGGGTAGGTCTCTCCATTGTTGTTTTCATAAGTCCGCACAGTAAACAAGCTGTCATTCCTAAGCAGGATGCTAATTTTGGATAGGAAAATCTGCCCGTTGGCAGATGGTGTTTTTTCTCTATTCAGTTTCCAAATGCCTGAATAACTGCTACTTTTACCGCCTGCATAAACTGCTGCAACGATGAATAATAAAACGAAAAGGCTAAAACATTTTTTTGTTTGCATGTGTAAATTTGATTTTTATTGTGGATTTATACTAAACTTCTCCAGGGATTTAAAAAACTCAATAAAGAATTTTGGATTCGATACACCTTGAACAGTCCGTTTATTATCCTTGGTATCTTCAAGAATAATTTTATGTATCTGCTTGGTAGAGAGATAATTCAATAGAGAGTCTCTATCCTCTTGAGGAGATTTTGGTTTTAAGTCGATGTCGTAAGTCATTTTTGAAACGCTTTTACCTTCAGACAGCAAACTGACATTTTTTGGAACAATATGGCATTTCATTTTTTCCCCTTCTGTAAACTGAAAAGTAATGATGTCAGGTTTTAAATCGCCTTCAAAATTTACACTGATAGAATTGTATTCAATTTTACCCATATTCTCCCAGACTATCGGTTTAAGTGAAAAGGAAATTCCTTCAGAATCCGTATTACAAGTTAGCTTCTCAACACCTTGACTATCATAAAACCTGACGTTGCCGTTATTTTTAAAGTATTCAATTCTGAAATTTTCGTTGCCTGGCAACGAATCCGGTTTATCGTTTTTTTGAATTACCCGGTTTTCCTGTCTATTTACTTGAAGGTCCTCATTTTTTGGACTTTTCTTTCCTCCACAACCAATTAGAATGAACGCTGAGACAACAATTAATAAAATGGTTTTCATAGGATGGAAAATAAATTATTGAACCTCATTCTCTAATTTATTGCTAAGATAAATTTTTTAATCGGATTTAACTAAACCATTCTTTAAACGCAACCTATTTTGAAATTTGGTTGTTGCTGCCTGTTTATTTGGAAAGATGCCGGATAAGAAAGGGAAGAATCTGCTTCACCTGCATAATCATTAACTCGTTGATATACAACTTATACTGATTCTAAATAATATTTTAACGGATGAAGTTTTCTGTTTTGCAGGATATGTATCTAATTGATACATACAGATATATAGATATGTATAATTTGATCTTAGTTTTGTCTCCTGTTTTGAAGAAAGTTTTTTACTGAATTATTTTTAAAAAATTTGGATGATCTTTTATTTTCGGTCAAAATCGTTTAAGACTAACAAGATGCAAGGGACGAAGCGATTCAAACTAAAAAATTTTGGAGATGAAAAAATTTATTTCTGTATGGAAAATTGCCGTGCTCTTTTCCATTGTAGCATGGGGATGTTCGAAACCAACCCAGGAAGATCTGTCCGGTTTATCAGATGTTCCTGTTGAAAAGGCGGGAAGTACAAGTAGTGTGGTTCTAGGCGGCACCAGCACCTACGTTGTCTTTGCATGGAATGATCTGGGAATGCACTGTCTGAATCCAACGTACGACAAGATGGTGATTTTACCTCCTTACAACAATCTTAAAGTACAGGTTGTTAAAAGAGGCAAGGTGCCTTCAGTCGTAACAAGCGGACTGACAGTTTCTTATTCCATCGACAACAACACCTATTCTGTGGGGAAAGGTAATTTTGGCCAGTTCTGGACCTATGCACAGACGCTTTTCGGAGCTACGCTGGCTCCAAACATCGGGTTAACTGGAAATGGTCTTAAAGGAACAATGAAGGCTGATGCAGGTTTTTTTGCTGCTGACGGTATTCCTGTAGTTCCTGTGTACGACTCGGGAGTGAAAGATCCTTACCAAATGGCAACCATTACGGTAAAAGATGCCACAGGAAATATAGTTGCGACAACGAAAGCGACTATTCCAACATCTGATGAGATCAATTGCGCTAAATGCCACGGTGGCAATGGCAAGGATGCTTTCGACGACATTCTTTCGAAACATGACAAAGCCCATGGAACAGTCTTGATGACCAGCAAACCGGTTCTTTGTGCAAGTTGCCACGGATCGCCCGCTCTGGGATCCATGTTACCCGGGAGTTCCGGAAAATTCCTGTCGCAGGCGATTCACGGTTATCATGCCACCAAAGGAGCTACCTGTTACGATTGTCACCCGGGAGCAACAACAAAATGCAACCGCAGTGCACGGCACACTGCAGCAGATGGCAATTGTACTACCTGTCATGGCAGCATGGCTGATGTGGCATCAACCATCGCCAAAGGCAGAATTCCATGGGCCAATGAGCCAAATTGCGTAAGCTGTCACAAGGGTGTTTCAGGCGTCGACACCGGTACTGCTCTCTTCCGGAACAGCCACGGTCACGGCAACCTGTTTTGCTCTGCATGTCACGGTAGCCCGCACGCGATGGTTCCTTCCCTGCAAGCAAAAGACAACTACCAGGAGTTGCAGTACCAGGGTTCAACACGTCCGGTTAAATCCATTGGCAGTTGTGGAATCTGTCACAAAAGCTCCCGCGGCGGTGATGCAACGATTCAGGATTTTGCTGAAAAGCATGCCGGTATTAATCCAAGGGAAAAAATTGCCTGCCATGTTTGTCATACAGAGATTACTACCGCGACAGCCAAATGGCCACATGCCTTCCAATGGAAAGACTCAGGTGGTAATCCTCAGGGAGTATCTGACTAATAAATCAGAGATTGATATATAGAACAGGCCCGGGCAGATGCCCGGGCCTGTT
>JANYKW010000211.1 GCA_025358025.1 Bacteroidia bacterium
GGCGACGATTATTCTATTCTGAATCTTATTACCGTAGGCCAAGCCACAGCCCTTTGCCGGAACGCGGCAAGCTGAGCCTTTGCGAATGGGGATATTGTGTAACTTAAGATACCTATGAACTGTACTCGTGGAGGAAATGACCAGGCGTGCAATTTGACCAATTGAGAGCCGCTCCAGCACGTATTTTTGATGGAGGAAATCCTTGCTCAAAAGTGGGCCTTGTGTTCTAAATTGAATGATATCAATGAGATGCGTGGTGGAGGAAATATCATTCGGATATTCACCGCTACCCCATCCAATTTTCCTCCTCGGTTTTCAGTACCAAAAAAAGTTTAGCAAAGCCCAATAGATGGCTCATTTCATTTGATAAAGCGACAGCAGATAGTATTTCAAAGAATTTCGGTTCATTTCCGGATTTGGTAGCACCATGGTAGCACGCTGGTAGCATCACCAAACGGCAATTTTAGCTTAAGCCCACATCATTTTTTCCCCATCCCCTGAACTCTGGATTCCAACTCTTTGGAATCGGAGCCCGGCTCATTCCAGGACGAGATTACTCTCGCTCCACAAACACAAAACCCAAAACATACAGTAAGGATCTGTCCAAAAATAACTGTTACACTTATAAGCGCGGCCTAATAGTGTAATTCCACTCTCCATGGAATTTATGGGGTTGGATTTTAAGATTTTTTATTTCGCTCAATGGCACTTTGATTCCCTTTTTATAACGCCGTTTATCTAATCGAACCTTTACTGTCAATCCTGTTTTAGTTGTAGTAGCTGCTATTAAATTAACAACTGTTTTGTAGTCAGCAAGAGGTCTGCCACGCCAGTTCATCGTAATATATGAAAACAGTCTATGCTCGATCTTGTTCCACTTGCTTGTACCAGGTGGAAAATGGCAGACCGTGATTTTAAGATCCTCTCGATCAGCAAATTTTTGCAGTTCGTACTTCCATAGGTGAATTCGGTATCCATTACTGCCACCACTGTCTGCGCAGATCAAAAGTTCATCTACGCCGTTATATCTTTTTTTGCCCATTTGCCGCCACCATTGTGAAATACTCTCGACCGCAAACTCTGCGGTGTCTGCAGCGACACCGACGTTAACCCAACCCTTATTGTCACCGATGTCGTAGACACCATAAGGAACTGCTTTAGGGACCTCGGGATCTGGGAAATCGTGACTGAGAACCTTGACTGGTCCACGTTTCTTCTCCCACTCTCGACCACCATTTTTGTATTTGCCTACAAGTTCTTTTTTTTTGGTATCAACAGAAATGACTGGCCTATACTTCCGCAAGAATGATTTTACGCGACCGTTGATATAATGAAACTGAGCGTCTCGATCTGGATGATCAGCTTTTCCTTCTGAAGTTTTACGGTTGGCCTGGAGACTGTAGTCGAGGTCGTGGAGAATATTTGCAACTGTCTGTCGGCCAATCTCAAAGCCTTCTTCCCTCAGGGCATCGGCTAGCTTTCGAACACTTTTGCAAGTCCAGCGCAACGGAGATTCGGGATCACCCCGAGTCGTTGGTTCGATTAGTTTCTCCAATGCACAAATAAGTCCATTTTCTATTTCTGTTACTTTCTTGCGCCCACCACCAGATTTTCTAACACGCTCCGGAGAATCATGGTCGCCGAGCTGCGCAATGCCACGGTATATTGTCGGTCGAGAAATCCCAGTGATCATTGAAATTGTCTGTACACCGCAGCGACCATAGGCTTTCGCTTCGGCGGCAACCAATATGCGTCGTTGCCTCTCATTCAATATGGGCAACAAGCCAGATAATTTAAGTCTAAGTTGTCTTGCCTTCTCTGTTAACACTCACGAAATTAGACAACACCTTTTTCAATTTTGTAACAGTTATTTTTGGACAGATCCTAAGTCTCTGCCGCATGCAATTATGGGTCCGGCTGAGAATCGTAAGATTCTTGAGCGGATGGTTTCCAGAAAAAGTTCAGGGATATAATATCCCCTGAACTTTTGGATTTGTTTGAACAATTTGTGGGTTGAAACTTAGAGGCCTAGTGGAGTCACTGCATGGCGCAGGCTTCGTGATTGGCAACGCAAGGGAGTTTGGAAGAAAATATTTGAAGCCATGCTCGATCGCCTACGCGCTGAAGGTAAGTCATCAAACTATAAGCTTATCGATGACGAACTCTCTGTTTTATTTTAGGAATCCTCCGGACAGCCC
>JANYKW010000001.1 GCA_025358025.1 Bacteroidia bacterium
CGTTCATAAATCAATACGATTTCAATTAAAAGGAGAAAGTCTAAGGAAAAAGTATTAATTTTAAATCTGCATAATCGCTTTTTAACAAACAGTGAACGGGTATCACCGGAAAACGTGAACGGGTATCACTGGAATATGTAAAGATTTCTTGAAATGGTATAAAAAGGATCACTAAATATCCTTTGCAATCACATTTTTTTTACTGATACTTACTAGCCTCTTGTTGCTACAATAGTATCTTTTCCTAACCAATGTGTCCCAAATATTGGGGGAAAGGGAATTTATCTGCCTGTAGCTGATAAATTCAGCGGTACATTAACCTCATTCACCTTTAATATTTTATTTTCCTCTCCTCATTCCCAATATTTACGCCTAAATCAATTCATAAAACGGACAATTAATATGAAGAGAATTTTTAAAAGAGCTGTTTTTACCAGCCTGATGATTTTTACTGTTCATTTGTTCGCGTTTCCACAGCTTCCGGCAAATATTATTTTGGATAAACAGTATCACGGTTCACTGGATCAGGTACTCAACCAGATTTCGTTGGAAAAAAAAGTATCATTTTCGTATAACAAAAGGAGGCTATCTGTTATCAACACTGATGGTAATACAATAAATCAACCTCTGGGAAAATTGCTTGACCAATGGTGTGCAATGAATCAATTGGAATGGCAATACGTTTCCAATGAAATCATCAGTATTGTTGGAAAGAATAAGATTCCGGGCACTATAGCTCCAAAAGTTGAAGAGACTGTTAAAAAATACACTGGAAAGCCTAAAAAATTCAATATCCTGATCAGTGGTAAAATTACCGATTCGGAGACAGGGGAAGCCATCCCTTATGCAACCATTCGGATTAAGGGCATCAACAGGGGTTCTCAAACCAATCAGGAAGGATATTACACACTTCAAAATGTTCCTACTGATACTTCAACCATTGTCATTTCATCTATTGGCTACAAGAACGGAATCCTTTTTCTTAATCCGGACATGCCAAAAACAAATCTGAATAGCGCCATTGAGCCAATGAGTTTTGAGGTAGGTGAAGTCGTCGTAAGCGGCCAGAAGGAGAATACGGTCCTTAATACATCAGGTAAAATTAGCACCATGCAGATGACACCAAAACAACTGGTAGAATTGCCAAATATTGGGGAAAAGGATATTTTACGCGTTTTTCAGCTTATGCCGGGAGTTTCAGCTGCAAACGAAGGATCTTCAGGTCTTTATGTCCGGGGTGGGACACCCGATCAGAACCTCATTTTATACGATGGGTTTACTGTGTATCATGTCGATCATTTATATGGATTCTACTCTGCTTTTAATTCAAATGCAGTAAAAGATGTTCAGTTGTACAAAGGTGGATTCGAATCAAAATATGCAGGACGGCTTTCAAGTGTTACCGATATAACTGGGAAAGATGGAAATTCGAAGGGATTTAACGTAGGTGGAGATATTAGTTTACTTAGTGCCAACGTGTATACAGAGATACCGGTTGGCGATAAATTTACTTCATTGTTCGCTTTCCGGAAATCCTACAAAGGCCCGATTTACAATAAAATATTTGAACAGTTTAACAATAGTAAACAGGCGGTTCAAAGACCATCCAATGGTGGATCTGATATTGGACCTGGAGGTGGATTTGGAGGCGGAAGGTTCGGCAGCAATAACTTTACAGCGCAGGTCTCTTCCTATTTTTATGATTTAAATACAAAATTTAGCTACAGACCTACAGACAATGATATTATTTCCTTTAGCCTATTTAATGGGACCGATAATCTGGACAATAGTGTGAAAATAGATATGCCAAGTTTCGGGGGTGGCGGAATGGGAATTGGAGGCCGCTCTTTCGGTTCAGACAACAGTGATCTAACAAAATATGGAAATCTAGGGACCAGTCTTAAATGGTCAAGAAGATGGAGTGATAAGTTTTACGGGAATAACTTGGTCAGTTATTCAAACTATTACAACAATCGCGATCGAACCAGCAATCAAACTATTACTGATAAGGATGGAAATGAGACAACAGTTAAATCGGGAGCATTGGAAAATAACGACGTGAAAGACTACAGTTTCCATTCTGATTATAACTGGGATGTTTCATCGCAAAACCAGATTAGTTTTGGATTAAAGCTTACAAAATACAATATCAACTATTCATATAGTCAGAATGATACATCTACTATTCTAAATATGAGCAACAAAGGGATGTTATTTGGGGGATATCTGCAGAACAAATTTAAGCTACTGGACAATAAAATAACTATTATTCCCGGAATTCACACAACTTATTACGAGATTACTGGAAAAGTTTATGCAGAGCCGAGGATTTCTGCCACTTACGCTGCAAATGATAAACTTAAATATATTGGTGCCTGGGGAAAATATTACCAGTTTGCCAACCGGATCACCCGCGAAGATATCCTGTCGGGCAGCAGTGATTTCTGGATTCTGTCTGATGATCAAAAGATTCCTGTCAGTCAGGCTTATCATTATATAACAGGTGTTAACTACGAAACAACGGACTATCTGTTTAGTGTGGAAGGCTATTATAAACAGCTCGATGGTATTTCAGAATATTCCTTGCGGTTCAATCCTAATCCGATGAGGATGGGAACCCGTTATGAACAGAACTTCTTTACTGGAAAGGGGTATACACAGGGAATAGAATTTTTGGCTCAGAAAAAGGTTGGGGCTCTAACGGGTTGGGCTTCCTATACCAGAGCTCAGGCAAGATATCAATTTGATGTGTATGGAGATAAATATTTCCCTGCAAATCAGGACATAACCAATGAATTTAAGATCATCGGAATATATAAATGGCGGAAATTAAGCTTTGCAGCAACTTGGATTTATGCCACCGGAAGACCTTATACCACGCCAGAAGGTGGTTATGCGATTACCTTGCTGGATGGTTCAGAGAAAACATTTATAGCTGCAGGTGAAAAAAACTCCCAACGGTTACCAGACTATCATCGGTTGGATCTTGCTGTAAACTATCTGTTAAAATTTCGTAATGACCTGACTGAAAGGGGCAATATTGGCTTTTCATTGTTTAACGTTTTTGACCGGGAGAATGTATGGTATAAGGAATATCAAATCGTTGATGACCAAATCATAACAATTGATAAACTGTTTTTAGGCATTACACCAAATATCACAATAACTTTAAAACTTAAATAATATGAGTAACTTTATATTAATAAGTCATAGGCAAAGAATCAATTTCAAACAGAATATATTTGAATTTGTATTAAACCGGTTGATCTTAACACTGTGCTTTTTGTTTGCATTGTACTCCTGCACCAAAGATGATGACAAGATTGCTTTCAATGATATCCCTGTAGTTGAATCTTACCTGATCAAGAATAACCCGGTTTCTTTAACTATATCCAGAAAAACACCTTTCGAGGACAATGTCACTTTGTCTAACGATATTTTGGATCAACTTCAGATCAAAATTTCTTACAACAATCAAACCAGGATTATTCCATCTGTTGGTGAAGGCGTGTATAGAGATCCCAGTCTTTTACCTCAGGAAGGTATTACCTATAAACTTGAGTTTGTATTTAACAACCAATTGGTCACTTCCTCAACGGATGTACCTAAAAAACCGATTGGATTCAATCAATCTGTGGCGGTACTCGAAGTTCAAACTTTTGATTTTGGTGGAGGTTTTCCGACCGGACCCATCACAATGCCTGAACCGGTAAAGTTGACCTGGACCAATAATGATGAGAGTTATTATATGGTCGTGATTGAGAATACGGAAGTTTCACCTGTTCCAATTCGCGATTTTGGTGACAACACTCCTCCAGGCAGATTTTTCCGGAATGAACCAACCCAAGGGAATCAGTTTGAAATTCAATCCATGAGTTTTCAGTATTATGGTAATCACCGGTTGATACTTTACCATATGAATCCTGAATATGCAGAACTATATAAGGATAATGGAAATAGTTCTCAAAACCTTACCAATCCTGCTACTAATGTTAAAAACGGATTAGGAATTTTTACCGGACTTAACGCTGATACCCTTATGCTTAATGTTATCAAGAAATAATAATTCCTTGCAGTGTTGCATCGCTTTAAATGTGTCCCTGACAATTTTTTAAAACATTATTCTAAAGGTTTATGAAACAATTTTCTTTTATTCTGTTTTTACTTTCTGTTCTAACAATAAACTTAAAAGCACAGACAGTAGAGAATTTCAAACTCACAAAAAACTATGCCGGCACACTGGACGAGATATTACCGGAAGTGGGTCTTGACCTGAATGTAAGGTTCATTTTTGACAAGGATTATCTGAAAAAATTCAAGACTGTACTGATGACTGACCAGGAAAAAACAGTCGGTGGTATGTTGAAAATGTTCAGGGCTTCCTGGGACATGATAACCCTGGTGGGCAATGATGGCTTCATATACATTGCCAAAGACAAGGAGCAATTAGACCAGCTGCAGAATCACAAGGAAGTCGTAAAAACCGAAATAACCCAATACAGGAAAAAACTTGTCCCTGTTAAAAGGAATTTTCTGTTATCCGGTGATCTTTATGATATTGAGAATGGGGAAAGAATACCCTTTGCGACAATAGTAATAGAAGGAACCACCAAAGGTGCAACAAGTGACCAGAATGGCCATTTTGTTTTGGAGAAGGTCCCGGCAGACACGGCAGTAGTTGTCGTCACTTATATTGGATACCATACCAAAAGAATTGAACTGGAGCCCCAAAAGGAGAACTCACCGCTCAAGATAGAATTAAAACAACAAAGTGTAGGAATTGCAGAAGTATTCGTCACAGGTCGAAAAGATGACAAGGCGTTAAAGCAATCAACTGTTACCCAAGAAATAAAAATGTCGCCGGTAGCCCTGAAGATTTTGCCCAATATTGGGGAAAAGGATATCATGAGAGGATTTCAGCTGATGCCGGGTGTCAGTGCTTCCAATGAGGGCTCGGCAGGTATGTATGTCCGGGGTGGCACGCCCGATCAGAACCTGATTCTATATGATGGGTTTACTGTGTATAATGTAGATCATCTATACGGATTTTATAGTGCCTTCAACTCCAACGCCATCAAGGATGTACAGTTGCACAAAGGAGGCTTTGATTCAAAATTCGGAGGCCGGCTATCCAGTGTAACCGAGATAACAGGCAAGGATGGTAATTCTAAAAAAGCAACTGTTGGAGCCGAAATCAGCTTATTGAGTATGAACACTTATTTGGAAGTGCCCTTCGGAGATCGTATAACCACATTATTCGCTTTCAGAAGATCCTACCAGGGATATCTTTACGATAAGATCAGCACATTGAATAAACCTGCCACCAACACATCAAGACCAGCATTTGGAGGAGGCAGCGAAAACAAAGCATCCTACTTTTATGATCTGAATGGTAAAGTCACCTTTAAGGCAACGGCCAAAGATGTTTATACCCTGAGCATTTTCAATGGTACTGATTACCTGGACAATACTCCTCAGTTTAAAATGCCTGCAGGAGGCGGTGGCATGGCACCACCCGGCGGCGGAGCTTCCATGGGAGATATATCGATGAGCAATACTGATTTTTCGCGTTATGGTAATGTCGGGGCCAGTACAAATTGGGATCGAAAAATCAATGAAAAACTGACATCGAATCTGCTTGCAAGCTTTTCTGATTTCTACAGTACCCGGGATGAAAGAAGATCAATCACCATCAATCTTGATGGGGTATCGACCATCCGGAAAAGCGGAATTCTCGAGGACAACAATTTGATTGACCTGAGTGTGAAAGACAATTGGAAGTATGTATTTGATGATAAAAATATATTTGAATTTGGAGGTTTTGGCACCTACTATTCCATCAATTATCAATACCAGCAGAATGATACCTTGTCAATTATCGACAAGGAGACCAAAGCGGCAATTGCCGGATTCTATCTCCAGAATAAAATGATGTACCTTAATAACTTACTCACCATCACGCCAGGATTGAGATTAAATTTTTTTAGTGCTACCAATAAAATTTACTTTGAACCACGGCTTAATGCCAGCTACATTCTTGCACCAAAGGTAACTATTAACGGTGCAACTGGTTTATATTACCAGTTTGCAAACAGGGTTGTAAGAGAAGACATTATGTCAGGAAACAGGGATTTTTGGATTCTCTCAGACGGGAAAGAAATTCCGGTAAGCTCTTCTGTCCATTTAAATCTTGGCATAAATTATGATTTGCCTGATTTCCTCTATAGTGCCGAAGGATATTACAAGCGCAACCAAAATATCTCAGAGTATTCCATGCGTTACAGTTTCGCTCCACAACCTGGCAGTGCAGTTCAAACGACTGAACAATTTTTTGTCGGAAATGGTTATACCATGGGTATTGAACTTCTTGCACAAAAAAAAGCAGGCAAATTCAATGGCTGGATCAGTTACACCCTGGGGCAGGTTAAAAACAGGTTTCCCACCCAATCCGATCAGTACTTTTTTGCAAATCAGGATGTTACTAACGAGCTTAAGATGGTGGGGATTTACAAATGGGGCAATTTCGACTTTTCGGCTTCCTGGATTTATGCCACCGGGAGACCCTATACTGCTCCTGTAGGTGCCTACTCGTTGACTTTGATTGACGGTACGACCTCATCCTATTACGCTGTCAGTGATAAGAATGCTTACCGCTTACCTGCCTACCACCGGATGGATGTGGCTGCTTCTTATAGGTTCAATCTCTTTAAGCAAAAAGGGAAACAGAACTCACTCAGTTTCTCGGTCTTCAACCTGTATAACAGGATCAATGTAAGCTCCAAGCAGTTTCAAGTAGTTGATGATGTTATTTTGCAAAGTGATATAAGCTATCTGGGTATCACACCGAATATTACACTATCAGTAAAGTTTTAGGTCATGAAGAAAATGTTTTTTTATATAGTCCTTTGCTTTATGATCTCCTGCAAGCAGACAGTGCTTACCGGATTTCAGGACAAACCCGTGGTAGAGTCCTATCTGTATGCAGATGAGAGCCCAACGGTAAAAATTTCAAAATTAATACCGGCCACTTCGGATATGGTGTTATCGGATATGGATTTAAATAAGCTTTCTATAGCCATTTCAGACCTAACTTCCGGGGAAAAATATACCCTTACTGCCTCAGGAGATGGTCTTTATGCAAACAAGGAACTGACAATTTCTGCTGGCAGATCCTACGAATTGTCTTTCCCTTATAACGGTCTTGAGGTTACTGCGACAACTATTGCACCTGCCAAGCCACAAAATCTGACTCTTTCCAAAAATAGTATTACCATCGAAAGCGGACCAGGTATGCAGGAGGTTGTTGAAATGGACTGGACCAACAATGACGGGAGTTATTACTTTGTCTATGTAAAAAATATTGAGACCATCAAAATCCCTATAGATACACATAATCCGAATGGAAAAGATTTTTTTCGTGATAAGCCGACCAATTCAAATCACTATGAACTGAATCCCCGATCCTTTAAATTTTATGGCAATCATCGCGTAATACTTTACAGGATAGAACCGGAATACGTGTTGTTTTTTCAGAAAAGCGACAACAGTTCGGTTTCTATCTCAGAAATAGCGGCCAATGTTGAAAATGGATATGGAATCTTTACCGGCATCAACAGCGTTTCCGCTTATCTCTATGTTGGCAAACCATAGATCTATCATTTTTTGAGGCAATTCAAATAGGATTAAAATTAAACGATGAAAACAAAAAACAAGACGAGCATTTTCTACATTTTATTGATTGGATCCATTATGAACCTTACAACCAATTGCTCGAAGGACAATTCCGTAAATCAAAATGAAAGTCCAACGATTTCTGATTATGAAGGAAATGTTTACCATACGGTAACAATTGGTAACCAAACCTGGATGCAGGAAAACCTGAAATCAATTAAATTAAACGATGGTACGGTTATCCCAATGGTGACCAACAACCACAGTTGGTCCACATTGACCACAATGTCCTATACCTATTATGGCAACGATTCTACCACGTACAAGAATAATTACGGAGCACTTTATAATTGGTATTGCGTTGAAACCAAAAAATTATGCCCGACCGGCTGGCATATCCCTTTAGCCGATGACTGGGAAAAACTTAATAGCTATCTGGGAGTTGATTCTCTGGCTGGGGGAAAATTAAAAGAGTCCTCCTTCGCCCATTGGTTGAATCCCAATTTGTACGCTACCAACTCAACAGGCTTTAATGCCCTTCCCTGTGGGTATCGATTTTACAACGGCTCCTTCAACAATTTCGGATACAGTGGGAACTTGTGGAGTTCATCAGAATCTTCTGCCTTTTCAGCTTTTTACCGATTCCTAACCTACCAGGATGGCAAACTGGGAAAAAATGATATCGAAAAAACTTATGGATTATCAGTGCGGTGCATCAAGGACTAAAAAAATTCCCCTCTAATGAACCCAAAAGGTTGATGGTTATTGTTAAGTATCCGTCATACCAACCCATCATAGCTTCTGATGGCCCTGTTCAGACTTGGTTGAAAAAAATTGTTAGTGATTAAAGTTTGAGGTTTTGTGGCAGTAGGTCGCCGATTTTGTTGGCAGGATATTGAGGGATAATTTCCAGCACCCAGTAGGGCATGATCCTGCGACCCCCTGATTATGAGTGGGAGGTCTAACCCATTTAGAATTTCCACTGGTTGATATTGGTTATCACTGGTTGTCATTTCCACTTTTTATTTTCTACTGGTTAACATTGGTTGTTGAAAAACCTGGCGGATTTCCTGACGGGATTCACCGAATGCTTACCATGAGATATAAGAGAATGGTAGGCATACGGTGAACCCCGTATTTTAAATTGACTTTTTGGTCTTTAAGTTTGATTTTTACTTAAAGACAACAGTCACCCGGATCGCACAAAAAAAAGAACTTCCGGCAATAAAACAGCCTGTCAACCTTGGCGTTGATGATTGGGCTTTTCGCAAAGGAGTGAATTACGGAACAGTATTGATTGACAAGGAAACCTCCAGACCAATTGATCTCTTATCTGCAAGAGATAGTGTAAACTTAAAAGAATGGCTTAAAGAATATCCTGCGGTTAAAATTGTTACCCGGGATCGGTCTGGAGCATATTCTTCAGCCATTAATGAAATCTGTCCGGATGCTATTCAAGTTGCTGATCGGTTCCATTTGTGAATGAACCTGTCTGATGCCCTTGATAAATATTTTAAAAGTGTCAGAAAGGAAATACGCCAGGTAATAACAGATAAGACAGACGAAATATTATCATTATCTGCCAATGAAGGCCAATGTAAAAGCACAGAGGTTACAAACTTTCTTGCTGCACAAGTTGCATCAGAATCTAAAGAGATCCTGCTCGATCAGCGAATAGACACATTTAACAAAGTCAAAGAATTTCAATCGAAAGGGACTCCTTTGAAAAGGATCTCAACAATTTTAAAAATCAGTCGTAATACGGTTCGCTCTTATTTCATTCAAGAAACCTTGTCCCCCAGGATTCACCCAAAATCTGTCAACATTGCTTTATACTCGGGTCATATTTTGTGCAGGCTAAATATGGAGGGTTATAAGAAGAAAGACATATTTGAAGAAATCCTTGGCCTGGGTTATAATGGCGGCCGCACGCAGGCTTTCGATTACATCAATAAAATAAAGTTGGAATATGGTATTACGACACTGGATAGCATTAAGGTTCAGCAGAAAATAGTACCATATGTCAAACCATTAGATTCCAGAAAATTAGCCAAATATATAGGAGGATCAATCTCAGACATAGAAGATCCCGATGAAAGAAGCTGCATGAAAACATTAATTGCAAACTTACCGGAACTTCAAATAGTCAGGAAATTGGTGCAAATATTTCGAACCATGATCAAGCGAGGTAGTGGCAACATAACAAGATGGATAGATTTTGTTAAAAAATCGAAGCGAAAATTATCCGGTCTGAAATCATTCGCTTATGGTTTATCCCAAGATATAAAAGCTGTTGAAAACGGAATAAGATTGCCTTGGGGTAACGGGACGGTTGATTGTCATGTTAACAGAATTAAAAGCATCTAGCGTCAAATGTATGGCAGGGCTGGCTTTGAGTTGCTGAGAATGAAAGTAATCCGGATATTATTGATGATCATGATCGTGACATCAATTTTTTACTATTTATCATTTTTACCTGCCATCAATTTTTTAAGGAAATGGAGCACGCCAGTTGCCTTAATAACTGCACTACTCTGTTCAATAGGATGTGGCATTTTTTGTCTTAGATTTATTTACCTTGGTGGATGGGAATCGTAAAATAAAACTGGCTGCCTATACCTGGTTCGCTTATGAATCCTATAGATCCATTGTGCTTATCAATAAATTCTTTGCATAGAATAAGACCTAAACCGGTTCCTTTTTCAAAGTTCGTTCCGGTTTTCGAATAGATCTGGTCAATTTTAAATAATTTATTGAGCTCATCTTTTTTAATTCCAATACCAGTGTCCGAAACAGTAACTTTTAGTTCTTGACCCATCTGTTCAGCTTTGATCGACACCGTACCTTGCGGATGGGTAAATTTTATCGCATTGGAAATGAGGTTTCTTAATACAATAGATATCATATTCTGATCCATGACTGCCAAAATTGGGTAAGGCAATTCTTTGGTTAACACAATAGATTTTTGCATTGCCACCAGGTTAGATAGCTCAAAAACATCGCTAATAATGGAACCAATTTCAATCCTCTCCGGTTTGAAAAGCAGCTGACCTGACTGGGAGCGGGACCATTCCATCAGATTCATCAACAGGTCCAATGCTTTCTGTGATGAATACTGGATTATTTCGGAATATTCCTCTATTCCTTCATAGTTCTTTTCTTTTATATGTTCGGAAAGTATATTGCTGAATCCAAGAATGGCGTTAAATGGGCTTTTCAAATCATGGGCCAATATGGAAAAGAATTTATCTTTCGTCGCATTAAGCTCACGCAAAAGTATTTCGCTTTCATGTAATGCCTGTAAAGTCTCCTTTTGGACTGTAATGTTGCGAAAGCTCCATACTCTTCCAACACAGGTATCTTTAAGTATTTGTGCCTGCGAATAGCGCTCAAAGATACGTCCGTCCTTAAAAGAGATGAGATCATATGAGATCTCCACATCATTCAGATACAGCTCTTTAACTTTACTAAGAAAACCTTCGGAATCTACCAATTGCTCAAGGATGAATGACAATAATGTTTCATCATCACCCTGAGCAATTATTGATTCAGGTATTTGCCAAAGTTCTAAAAATTTATTGTTGTAATTGGTGATTTTTCCATTTTTCCCGACAACCAGTATTCCGTCAGCGGTTGACTCAAGGGTTGCCGAAATTAAGGATAGAGAGCTTTCAAGTTCAGCTTCGGCACGTTTTCGCTCGATAACATTGGCAACCTGACTGGCAATCGAATCAAGAAATTTCAGGTGATGTTCATTGTACATGTTCGCCTCTGTGTAATGCTGAAGCACCAATACTCCGATTGTCCGCGATGAGGTTTTCAAAGGGATACCAATCCAGGAGGGAGAGGATGGACCGACAAGCTCAATCTCTTTCATTTCTTTCAGCTGATCAAATACCTTTGGTGTAATCAAAATGGACTTTCCAGTTTGAAAAACATAGGATGTGCAGCTTTTCGACAGCTGCATGGGTTGTACAACCTTGTCGTATTGATCTACAAAATAGGGAAAGCTGAATAGTCCTGTTTTGGTATCATGAAGCGCAAAGAAGCAATTCTCGGCATACAGGATTTTGTTCAGCGACTGATGAATCAACTTCAATAATCCGCCCAAATCTGAAGTTTGAACAACTCCCTGAAATATTTCAAAGAGGATGCTTATTTCATTCTCCGATTTCTTTCGTTCAGTAATATCAATTAACACACTTACGATACAATCGGTTTTGTGAAACTTAATAATCTCACCGGATATCAGACAGGTAGAGATTTCTCCTGATTTTTGTATGAATTTGGCCTCAAAATTTTCAACTTTCCCATCCTTATGGATTTTGCCGAGAAATTCATGTCGTTCTGAGGCATCAAACCAAAAATTAAAGCCAAAGATCGATTTCCCTATCAGCTCCTCCCGGGTATATCCAGTCTGAATTATTTTGTTGTTGGTGTCTATTATGATACCATCCTTAATAGTCGTGATCATCATAATACCAGGACTATACTGAAATACTTTTGAAAAATTAGCTTCACTTTCTGCCAGGGCTTTCTGGGTCTCGATTTGTTCTGTTATGTCAACAAACGTCACGATTACATGACTCAACTGGTTATCGGTTGCAAACTCAGGAAATGCATCAACCAATACCCAAACTAAATCGCTTGATTGAGGTCTGTTGATGCCTATAATGAGCTTTTCAAATGGTTGCAAAGAAGATAAAACTTTGTTTGCCGGATATTCATCAAGGGGGAGGGCAGACCCATCCTCCCGGATAAAGCACCATTGCGGATCAATCGCAACTTTACCCTGCATCTGTTCAACGGTCAATCCCAAGAGTCGGGATGCTTCCTTGTTGGAAAGTAGAACCGATGTGTCGCTGGAATGCACTACGACTCCGGCATGTATATGTTCAACCAGAAGCTGAAGCTGGGGGGGTGTAATACTGGAATATAAACTCTGTTTGTTCATTTAAATCCTTTGTTTACCATCGTGGATCGCGCGCTATGCTCAAGAGATATTCGTTTTATTCCTCACAAATTGCATGCAAGTAATGGATGCTTTAATGAAAATTTGTTTTATTGTGATGCAGTAAAAAGATTTGATATTTGTAATGATGACATATTAACAATACTAATGAAAAAAAGTTCATTTTGGATCTGTTTATTTCATGTTTTGCTGAAATATCCAAATTTAACAAATAAATTTTTGATTTTGCAATTTTAGCAGGTTTGCCAGGTAACATGATTCTCCATTTTCTTACTTCAAAAAGGATATCTTTGCGACTTCAAAAAAACAGGTTGTATGATTTCAGTTGATGGACTTACCGTAGAATTTGGCGGATCTACGCTCTTTTCGGATATCTCATTTGTCGTCAATGACAAAGACAGAATAGCCCTGATGGGAAAAAACGGCGCCGGCAAGTCCACGCTGCTTAAAATCATGGCAGGCATAAAATCTGCCAGCAAGGGACGTATTTCTGCGCCTAAGGACGCCATCATAGCATACTTGCCTCAACACCTCCTTACAGAAGATAACCGCACGGTATTCGGGGAGGCTGCTCAGGCTTTTTCCAGAATTCATGAAATGGAAAGGGAAATTGAAGCTTTGAATGAAGAGCTGTCAATACGTACTGACTATGAATCTGATAGTTATAGCAGCCTTATTGAACGAGTTTCCTCGCTGAGTGAAATGTTTTATTCAATTGAAGAGATTAATTTTGATGCAGAAATTGAAAAGATATTACTTGGACTCGGTTTCTCCAGGGAAGATTTTACCAGACCGACAAGCGAATTCAGCGGAGGCTGGCGAATGAGGATTGAACTTGCCAAAATTCTGCTGCAAAAACCTGATCTCATCTTACTCGATGAGCCAACCAACCATATGGATATCGAATCGGTACAGTGGCTTGAAGAGTTTCTGATCAACAGTGCCAAAGCAGTGATGGTAATCTCCCATGATCGGGCATTTATTGACAATATCACCACCCGTACCATTGAGGTAACTATGGGTCGTATTTACGATTATAAAGTCAATTATTCAAAATACCTTGAATTACGCAGGGAGCGTCGTGAACAGCAGCAGAAGCAATTTGATGAACAACAGAAGATGATTGCTGAAACAACTGAGTTTATTGAGCGTTTCAAGGGAACGTATTCCAAAACGCTGCAGGTGCAGTCGAGAGTGAAAATGCTTGAAAAACTCGAAATCGTGGAAGTCGATGAAGTAGACAGTTCAGCACTCAGACTGAAATTTCCACCTTCTCCACGATCAGGAAATTATCCGGTTATACTTGAAGAGTTGACTAAATTTTATGGTGATCACCTCGTGTTTTCCCATGTTTCGCTCACGCTTGAAAGAGGCGAAAAGATTGCCTTTGTAGGAAAAAACGGGGAGGGAAAATCCACACTTGTCAAAGCGTTGATGCACGAAATTGACTACAAAGGTAAATTGACACTCGGACACAATACGATGATCGGCTATTTTGCTCAAAATCAGGCATCCCTGCTTGAGGAGGAGCTAACCGTATTTCAAACCATTGATGATGTTGCAGTAGGAGATATCCGGACCAAAATAAAAGATCTGCTTGGGGCATTTATGTTCAGTGGGGACGACATATTTAAAAAGGTCAAAATACTCTCAGGTGGAGAAAGGACCCGTCTGGCTATGGTTAAATTGCTTCTCGAGCCCGTGAATCTGCTCATCCTTGACGAGCCAACCAACCATCTGGATATGCGCACCAAAGAGATACTGAAAAGTGCGCTAAAGGATTTTGATGGCACCCTGATTCTTGTCTCCCACGATCGTGATTTCCTCGACGGACTGGTTAGCAAAGTCTATGAATTTGGGAACAAAAAGGTTACGGAACACCTGGGCGATATATACAGCTTCTTACAAAAGAAAAAAATGGATAACCTGAAGGAACTGGAACGGAAAAGCAGCAGATAAACAGATTTTAATTTCCCAATTTCCACATCGGTCTGTTTTTCTCCCTCTTCATCGAAAAAAAATGGTAATTGGTCGAAAATAAAAATCAACTTGTGAAATAGGGATTACCTTTCGATCTAAAATTTAAAATCAGTGATTATGGGTAGTTCAAAAAAAGCCTTGGTGATCGGTGCAATCCTGCTATTGACAGGTTGTACCGATTTTTTTATGATCTGTTCGCTGAATCCGTTCTACCTGGAAAAAAACATCATCCTGTCACCCGAGATGGAGGGCCGGTGGAGTGGACTTCCCATTTACTCAGCAGTATACAACGACGCGAATGGGCATGATGTTTGGACACAGATGGATACTACGGCTGTCTGGACCATTGAAAGAGTAATCTCCAAAGAGACTCTTAAAACAAAACTCGGAAAAGATTCTGTAGTTTTCAATCCGCTGGATCATTACCAGGTGAGACTTCAGAGTTCGCTTAATGATTCCACTGCTTACCAGTTTAAAATGGTACTTTTTAAAGTGGATCAAGGAATTTATGCAGATTTTATGCCTTCGGATAATACTGGACTGGGAAGGAGCAGGTTGGCTACCGAAAGCTATTATAAAATTCATACGCTCGCCAGGATTGAGCTGTCAGGTAACCAATGCAGGATTTCCTGGCTAGGAGCCGAATACATGAAAGAAATGATAGAAAAGAAGCGGGTGAGGGTGAATTACCGGTGGACCGAAAGTGCCAACAGGCTCCTCCTGACCGGGAGTCCGGAACAGCTGACCGGAATGATTGAAAGATATGCAGGAGAACCCCGGTTCATTGACTGGGAAAATCAACCTGCGATGCTGAAATTAAACCGAATAAATTAAAATTGCCATGCGACTACTAAAATATAGAACTCAATTAATCAACATATTGCACACTATTTTCTGGATTTTATCCGTTAATGGCTGGTACCTGGTGTTTAATCCCGGTGTTGAATTTTCAACCGTTACCAAAGGCATTGAGGATTACTTGAGTCTGATGCTGCCGGTGAATTTTGTCTTCAGCCTGTATTGTCTGCTGCCATTTGTCTGGTTCATTAGAAATGCCCGGAAATGGTTGAAAATCTCATTAACGATTCTTTTTGCAACTCCTCTGATTTATATTTTGTTTGCCTTTCTTCGTCCTGCTACGCATGAGGATGATATTTCCCTCTTCCTGGATTATTTTATTTCGGGATTCATGTATACAGTGTTTTTTCACCTGACGATTGCCGTTGCTGTTTATTACAACTTGAAAGTGCTGATCGACAAATATTTAAAAACAAGCAGATTTGGACAATATCTTTTATCCGTATCTATCCTGACGGTGTTGGCTGCTGTTTTCAATTATGCATTGTTCAATTATTGCATTGATGTTTTGTTCCCCGGGTTCTATTTTATCTCCTATTTCAATATTCCGGAACTGGCACTGATCGTTGGATTCTACCTGTTTTTCACCACGGTTGTTTTTCTCATCTGGCAATATGCTGCCATGCTGATTGTCAACCGGGATAAAGCCCAAAATGAGCTCTCTGCCCTGAAGTCACAGATAAATCCACACTTTCTTTTCAATAACCTGAATACCATTTACTCAATGGCCTCGAAAAATCATCAGCGCACTGCTGAAGTAATACTTAAACTTTCCGATTTTTTGCGGTATGTACTCTATGATACTTCAAGTGAAACGATTCCGCTGGAGAAGGAGGTCGAAATTATCCAAACTTACGTCAGCCTGCAAAAGGAGCGTGTACATCCTGAAATTACCAGGATTGATCTGATAACTGAAGGTAAGTTCAAAGAAGCGGGAATTGCTCCACTGCTTTTACTTCCATTGGCTGAGAACTGCTTCAAGCACGGAAAAGGTAAAAATGAAGGTGTGATACAGATTTACATCGGCTTTGATGGCAAACAACTCATATTTAAAACTGAGAACAACATAGCCCTTCATGAAGAATCGAATGCAGGAGAGAATGGAGGCATCGGAATCAGCAATGTTGAAAAGCGCCTTCAATTGATCTATCCTGAGCATCATTCACTTGAGTATGGTGCAAAAGACGGGGTTTTCACGCTTGAAATGAAAATTGAACTGAAGTAACGGGTGCAATAATTGCAGGTGAATATTTAGTTATATTTTATCATGTGATTATATTTTAGTATATTACGTGCTACTGTGTGACCATTTTAGTAAACTTTAATGGGCAATTGAAATAAATATTAATTATTCTCACGGCAGATCGATTCTGGTTTCTTAATTCTTGTAAATATTCCCAACCTAATAAATTATAAAATGAAGAAAAAATTAGTCTTGACTATTCTTTTCATTACCACCGTTTTATGTTTTCAAGCTCAATACTCCCATGCAAAAAGTAGACAGTCTGGTGAATTAAAGGGAGGTATCCGGATACAAAAAGCCCAAAAACTCTATTGGGAAAATGGATTTTCGTTTGATTTTAAAAGTCCTAAGATTTTTGACAACCGTCTTCATCTTGGGGCGAGTTATGTTACAACCCGGCTTGGAAGTGCCTTGGGCACCAATGCCATCAAGCAGGACAACTTCCTTGTTAGTGGTGGTTACCACTTTCGTCCTAAAATGCAATTTCAGCCATTTGCCCGGTTAAACGCAGGTTATTTCCATGCTGATTATGAGTATGCAATTTTTGATGTATTGCCAAACAGTGCCGTCCTTTTATCACTGGATGCCGGATTGTCATATGAATTTGAGATTCCGCTTACACTCTGTTTAAGTGCCGGATATAATCTGAATTCCGGAAGCGGATCTTCCGGACCTGGAACTTTGTATCCGGTTTTTTACCAGATGAGCATTTTTTATACCTTATTAAAAAAGAGATAATATGACAACCAAGAATATATTTTTCAGACTATTGGTAATTTTTTTCCTGTGTCTGGCTGCCTGTTCCAAAACCCCGGACATCAACAATGAAACCATGCTTGACGGTGATCAGATTTTTGACCCGTCCCTCTATAATCCGGCTAAATATCTGGTTTCAGTTGGAATACCCAACCCGGGTGCAGTTCAAAAAAACACACCAGTTATTATTGCTGTTCATGGTTATTCTGCAACTACTTTCGAATGGGAAGAATTCCGGACCTATTGTAATGCAAAAGCCAACGTACTGATTTCGCAAGTCCTTTTGGGCGGACATGGTCTCACCTACGAGGATTTCAAGAGTTCAACCTGGGAAAATTGGCAGGAACCTATTATGAATGAATACAATGCATTACTTGCAAAAGGATATACCAACATCAACTTTGCCGGATCTTCCACGGCATGTCCATTGGTGATGGACCTGATTAAGAAAGGTATAATAGGCGATAATGGCATGAAGCACATCTTCATGGTTGATCCTATCGTTATTCCTTCCGATAAATTGCTGACCCTTATCGGACTTGTTGGCCCCATGTTGGGTTATCTTGAATCCACGATGACTGTAGCGGAAGAAGGTCGTTATTATCATTTCCGGCCACAGGAAACTTTGAAACAATTATTGAATCTGACTGAAAAAACGCGCAAGGACCTGCAGGAAGGTTACAATGTGCCTTCCGGCATCCGGCTGAAGGTATACAAATCGATCAAAGATCCCACCGCGGATGCCGTAAGTGCTGTTCTGATATACAAAGGGTTGAAACATAGCGATGGTTCAAATATAGATGTCGAAATGATTGAGTCGGATCTCCACGTGGTGACCAGATTGGATGGACGCGATAATATTACGCAACATGACCGGGATAATCAGGCTCACGTTTTTGACGATATGTACAGGATTCTGATTCAATAGCGTCAGACATAAACGATGACCTTGAATATTAATCCAAGGTGTCCGGTTACTAAACGCAGAATCTTCCAATGTCCTAAAATATTGCGTCCCTTCAAGACTAACGCAGACAGGGGGTTGCATTTCAATTCTACCGATATTATATCTTTGGCAGGACAAAAAGTGAATTTACAAGATTTTTTAAATATTTTGGAGTGAACTGCATTATCATTGAAGACGAGCCTGCTGCCCAGTCAGTTCTGGAACACAATATTTCAATGTGCCCCGGTTTGCGTTGTTGCGGTATATTCCCCAATGCTTTTGCTGCACAGGAATATCTGGATAATCACCCTGCTGATCTGATATTTCTGGATATTAATTTACCTGAAATGTCCGGTGTCAGTTTTCTCCGGTCACTGGTACATCCTCCACTTGTCATTTTCACTACAGCTTATTCTGAATACGCCATCGAAGGATTCGATCTGGAGATTGTTGATTTTTTGTTGAAACCTTTTTCATTTGAACGATTCAGCAAGGCAGTAAACAAGGCAAAAGAGCGATTTGCTTCTTTGGGACAGGCTACTCTTCCCAACAGGTTGAGTGTTAAATCCGGCAGCCGGATCTATCAGATCAGTACAGATGATATCTTGTTCGTTGAGGCTTGCGGGGATTATGTTTCCATCCATCTTCCCGACAAGAAGCTGGTAGTACATGGAACATTAAAAAGCTGGGAGGAAAAATTGAGAGGGAAAACTTTTCTGAAAGTTCATCGTACCAACCTCGTCAATCTTCAAAAAATCAGTCATGTTGAAGGTAATATTGTTCATGTAGGAGCCCACAAACTTCCTCTGTCCGAGTCTTATAAGCCGGATTTAATCGCGCAAATGTTCAAGTAAATCAACCTTTCTTATCAAGGTACAATATATAGGGTCAAAGCTCTCTTTACGAGTGCTTTGGCCCTATAAAATATTAGCAAAAGTTATTTAGTAACCAGGATTCTGAACCAGTTTGGTGTTAAGCTTAAGCTGATTAGCAGGAACAGGAAACAGTTCGCGTGTTTTTGCACTTACTGCATCTTTGAACTGCCACAGTGCGCTGTATTTGCCAAAACGAATCAGGTCGTTTCTGCGCCACGCTTCCCAGGCAAACTCCCGGACACGTTCATCCAGGAATTCATCCAGGGTTGGGTTTACACTTAATAATGGTGCCTTTGCCCTGGTGCGGATTTGGTTTATCAGTGAAACAGTTGTCTCGCCGTTGGTTGGTGTAGCACCTCTCAAAATCGCTTCGGCTTTCATCATCAGGATATCTCCGTAACGATACACCGGGAAGTCGTTGTTATCACTCCTTGTATTGGGATCCCAGTTTTGATCGGGATAGAACTTGATGGAGCGGGCACCCATGTATTGGGAATAGAAGTCGTTGCCGGTATCCATTTTCGCAGGATCACCCCTCAGCGTAATTTCTTTGGTCAGTTCCAGCTGCCAGATGGTATCGCGGCTGGCATACGGGCCAACGTAGGTTTCGTTCAAACCTTTGTAAGTTGTTTTCACCGTGATGGGTGTGCCGTTTGTGTTAAATTGCTTACCTACGATCCATGTTGTTGAACGAACATCACCCGCCAGATTGAATTTATCAAAGTATTCCGGCAGGGTCTTCATACTATTGCTGGGTGCCTTGGTTCCCAAAAGATATTTGGGTCCCAATTCAGGTGTCAGGTCGTAACGTGTAAATGAATTTCCTGTAATCTTGAATGCGTCGTAAACAATGGCAAAAATAAATTCTTTCACCGCAGGACCGTTTGTTGGCAGAAACATACTTTTATAATCTGCATCCAATGAGAACAATCCGGATTTAATAACAGAGTCACACCTTTGCACGGTCTCGTTGTACATCGCGGTGCCTTTGTATAACTGGGCATTAAGATACATTTTAGCCAACATGGCATGGGCCATCCAGGCCGTAGGACGTCCATAGGTTACTGAACTCTTTGCTCTTGCAAGGTAAGGTAGAATCTCTTTTACTTCAGTTTCGATAAAAGCAAATACATCAGCCCGGGAAGAAGTAGGCGTATCGTCTCCGAATTTTTTCAAAATCGGGACATTGCCATAATTGTCGAGTAGAATAAAGTAGTAGAAAGCCCGCATCATGCGAATTTCAGCAAACTGCTGGTTCCTGAGTGGACCTTCGGGTACCTTGTCAAACATGGCCAAAACCTTGTTGCATGCAATTACCCCGTTGAAAGCATAGGTCCATACGGTAGAAACAATGGCATTGTCGGGAGTCCAGGTATGTTTGTGAAGTTCGCGGTACTGACCGCCGTCATCCCAGTTACCGGCCCTTGCGACAATAATGGCTTCATCTGTCGATAGTGATTCAAGCCGCCAGTAATCTATGGCATAATTTGCCGGCAAAATTGTGTAGATCAATCCTTTGGCTGCTTCAAATTGCGCAGGTGTCGTAGGAAAGTTATCCGGCGTTAATTCTGACTCTGGTTTAACGTCAAGCTTCGTGCAGCCCGAAAAAAGCATTGCTGCCATCATTGCTGCACCGGCTAATTTTTTAATGATAGAAATATTTGTTATCATTTCGAATGTTTTAAAGTATAGTATAATAATATTACTTATCAGAAATTACAAATTTACATTTACCCCGAACATAAATGTACGTGTCTTTGGATAAAAATTATTGTTGTCAATGCCGGGCTCAATGCCGCCAAGATTAATCTCAGGATCTATTCCCTTGTAACTCGTAATAACAAATAAATTATTGGCCGTAACGTAAAAACGGCAACTCCTTATTTTCGTGGAATTAACTTTCAGGGTATACCCTAACGTGGCATTATCAAGTCGCATATAAGAACCACTTTCGATGTATCTGGTTGAATAATAGAATGAATTGACATCGGTGGCTGGTTCTCCCAAAGAAAATACCGGAATGTTGTTATTCGATGCATTGTTAACATCATTCAGGGAAGCCAGTGTCCCATTGAGTATCATATTACCTGAAACACCTCTCAGGAAAAAGCTGAAATCCCAGTTCTTGTAAGCAAAGTCATTGCTCCAGCCATACATCAGTTTAGGTTGGGCACTTCCGCTCTCTTTGAAGTCGGCTACGGTCACAACTTTTGAAGTATCACCATTGGCTTTGTAGAACATGGAAACACCTTGCTTGTTCCTTCCTGCAAACTGGCGTACAAAAAATGTTCCAATGGGTTCTCCCTCTTTGATAACCTGCGTAGGATTACCCGATTGCCCCTTGCCACCAATGCTGGCGGTTTCAATTCTGGTAAAGGTCGGAAACTGATCATTTGACAGAGATTCCACTTTATTCTTGTTCTTAGACATCGTTATGGTAGATGTCCATGTAAAATCCTTTGTCTTCACTACAGTTGCATTCAGCTGTAATTCAATACCTTTGTTGCTGATCTCACCAACATTGGCGATGAGATAGGGATAAAGGTATTTGGTTGTAGATACAGGGTAATTCCAGATCAGGTCGCTGGTTTGCTTATTGTAAAACTCCAGGGTACCTGTAATGCGGTTGTTCAGAAATCCGAAATCAAGACCTATGTTGGTCATAGCCGTTGACTCCCATTTTAAATCAGGATTGGCGTTCTGAGTTACCCCAACGGCTTGAATTTGAATGCCATTGATATAGGTTGTACCGGTTACTCCATATTTTAATCTTGAAATCATCGGATCGAAGCCCAATGAGTTACCGCTGATGCCATAACCAATTCTTAATTTAAGGTCGCTTAGCGATTTCATTTTTTCCATCCAGGGTTCATTTTTAATTTTCCATCCAACGGATGCTGAAGGGAAAGTACCCCATTGGTTATTTTCACCAAATGCGGAAGATCCATCCTCCCGGATGGTTGCCTGCAAAAGATATTTGTTGTTAAACTGATAATTTAACCTTGAGTAATAGGAGATAATCCTCAGCGTTTGAATGGTGGCAGTTCCAAACCTGTCGGCATTGGTCACCTTTTCAGGAGAGCTTCCCAGGGAAAGATTGTTGTACAGCACATCATCCGTGATAAAGTTACTGTTGGCAGCCTGAAATCCGTCGTTGATCTTGTCTTCCTGCCATGAATATCCAAGCAGAACTTTTAAATTGTGCTTGTCGAAAGTTTGATCGTAAGTTAAATAGTTTTCCAGAATGGTATTTTTGTTGCTGTATTCATTGCGGATTGCATATCCATTGGCACCCAGGTGCAACGAGGATGCCTGTTTGGAATACAGGTTATCCATGGTCTGGGTATTTTGTAAAGAGACATTGGCATTGTAGGTCAATGTAGGCAATATGTTGATCTTTAAGGTTGCATTGGCCAACTGGTTGAGGATTTTGCGGTATTGAAGATCATTATTTATCAAAGCCACCGGATTGCTGTAATTGCTGTTTTGTGTATTTTCAAAATAGCTGCCATCTGGATTTAAAATATTGACCGTTGGAAGATATTTGAGCATGTTTGCAAAGACAGCTGAATTAACAATCTGCTTGTTGGTAGTGGAATTGGTCAGGTTCAACCCGATGGTCACCTTGTCATTCCAGGCTTTTTGCTCAACGTTCATGCGGGCGGTCCAGCGATCCAGGGAGCTTGTTTTAATTACACCCTTGTTCTCAAGGTAATTCATACTTACCCCATAGGTAGTTTTATCATTACCTCCTCCAAAAGAAATGTTATAGTTTTGTGAAAATCCCTGTTGTGAAACTTCATCCTGCCAGACTGTATTTCCTCCGTTGTCACTGAAAGGAACTTTATTGACTGCTTTAAGATAGTTCCTTAATTCATCAGCAGTTAACACATCAATTTTGTTGGCGATGGTTTCTGTAGCCAGATAGCTGTTGAAGTTGACATAGGATTGTCCGCCTTTCGCACGTTTTGTTGAGACCATGATGACCCCGTTGGCTGCGCGGGCTCCATAGATAGCCGTTGAAGAAGCGTCACGAAGTACGTCCATGGTGACAATATCATCTGCTGCGACTGATTCGATGGACGCTCCGGGAACACCGTCAATAACATAGAATGGTTCCATAGCCGCTCCGGTACGCAATGTTGACGGACCACGCAAGGTAATGGATGGTGAAGCTGTCGGGTCACCGCTGGCAGTAATGCTGAGCCCGGGTACCTTACCCTGCAACATTTGGGCTGGTGAGGAAAATGCACCCTTGTTCATCTCCTTGACCGTCACCGTTGAAACCGCACCTGTGATATCTTTTTTGTTGGTTTTGCCATAACCGACAACCACAACCTGCTCAATATTAATGTTCTTTTCGATCAATTTGACATTGATGGTTGTTTGTTTGCCAACTGTAATGGTTTGAGGTTCATAACCTACAAACGAGAATTCAAGAACCACTTCAGGTCCTTTCACATCCAGAACAAATTTACCGTCCATGTCTGTGAGAATACCTGTCGTAGTACCTTTGACCACAATCGATACACCCGGCAGAGATTCCCCCTTTTCATCGGTTACCTTACCTGTGACTTTCACAGGTGCACTGCTTTGGGTGTCAGAAACACCTTGCTCTGGTAATGCATTGGCATAAACTTCCTGTGAAAAAAGGATAGCCAGAATAATTAGCATTAGAGTCGTTTGCGATTTAAAATTAAATTTCCATCTCATAATTTTGAGTTTTAGCTATTAAACTGTTTTTTTTTATGTGGTAATATATAGTAATCATAAGTAAACATTTTGATCAAAAATCATTGAAATGATTACCGGATCTCGGATGTTTTTACGGGACGTTGTTCCAATACCGATTTTTTGGCAGCCAAAGCAATCACTACAGATTTTAATCCATCATCTCCGGATACCTGCAACGGGAGGTTGTTGACAACAGCATGGCAAAAAATCTTCATTTCATTGGCATAAGCCTCTAAATAGCGGTCCATAAAGAAATTCAGGGGCAATGAACCATGTACGCCGTCACCGGCAAAATAGCGGTGATTATCAGGATAGTTGTTGTCGGCACAGGCCATTCCTTTGGATCCAAAAATTTCAACCCGCTGGTCATAGCCATAAACAGCTTTGCGGCTGTTATCTATCACGCCGATGGCTCCATTGGCAAAGGTGAGTGTGATGATGGCTGTATCCACATCTCCTGCTTTGCCAATGGCTTCATCAACCAGAACAGCAGATTTGACATACACTTCGGTCACTTCACTGCCCACGATGTATCTGGCCATGTCAAAATCATGGATGGTCATGTCCATAAACATTCCACCGGAAACGGCACTGTATTCTGCCGGTGGAGGAGCCGGATCGCGGGATGTGATTTTAAGGATGTGCGGATCCCCTATTTTCCCATCCACCACCAATTGTTTGATTTTGGCAAAGTTGGGATCGAACCGGCGGTTAAAACCAACCATCAGTTTTACCCCTGCTTTTGCTACCGCATCCAGGGCTCCCTGAATAACAGGAAGAGAAAGGTCGACCGGTTTTTCACAAAAGATATGTTTTCCTGCCTGGGCAGCTTCAACGATGTACTGCGCATGTGTGTCGGTAGGTGAGCAGATCACAACTGCTTCAACTTCAGGATGGTTGATCACATCTTTATAATTGCTGAAAACAGTTGAAATGCCGAATGAATTGGCAACTTCTATGGCTCCTGCCAGATTTACATCTGCAACAGCCACTACTTCAGCCTGGGGAACATTCTGTACAAGCGTGGCAATGTGAACCTTGCCAATTCTGCCCGTACCGATGACGCCTAATTTGAGTTTATTCATAGATTATATGTTTGAAATGTTTGAAATGTTTGGAATGTTTGGAATGTTTGGAATGTTTGGAATGTTTGGAATGTTTGGAATGTTTGGAATGTTTGGAATGTTTGGAATGTTTGGAATGAAATTTATAGACCAAGTGATTGGATGAAATCCCTGTTGCGCTGCGCGCATACTTTTGGATTGCCCATCCCCGGAAGGACATCTTGTTCTACAACGATCCATCCTTCATATTTTAGCTTTCTCAGCTCAGAAACTATA
>JANYKW010000024.1 GCA_025358025.1 Bacteroidia bacterium
CATTGAGTTTGTCTTTTTAGTTAATCAGAAAGTAGTAAACTATCAGATAAACTAAAATTGTCCTCAGGGGGTCACTATGCCGGAATGGCAGCGTATTCAATCAAAACACAGGGGTCACTATGCCGGAATGGCACTACCCTGCATCGTGCTGCAAATCGCATTACGATACATGATTAACACGCTCATATTCTATCTCTTATAGAAACTGAAAAAGAGAATGGGCACAACTCATAAAAGAGGGGGGTCACTATGGCCGGAATGGGGGGTCACTATGCTCCGGAATGGGGGGTCACTATGCTCCGGAATATACAGCACGCACTGGCTGAAGGTCACGTTGACGGAATCAGTGTTCAGGCTGGCAACATCCTGCCGAAACTGGTTTAACAGTGTTTTGTGTTCGTCAATAGCCTGAACGGTTAGTTTTACGTCGACCAGCTTGACCCCGCCATTCTTGAAAAATATCATATAATAGAAAGGTGCCCATTCTGCCGTCAATAAGTAGTACATATACACGTAATGAACCGCCTGTAGGGTATCAATCTTGTCATTGTCGAACCACGGCGAAAAGCGGTCAGTGTCAGCGTAGCCGCAGTATTTCACATCAACAATTGCTTTGGGTGCCAGAACGCTTCCGCAAACAAGGTCTGGGTGAGCAAGGAGATCATCAACTTCCCAGACTGGCTGAACTTCGATTGGGTTAATTTGCAGGTGGGCAAACAGTTCCTTTGCTTTCTCAACCAATACATTCAGGTCGGTTTCAGCTTTGCTCGGCTCGCCGTTTTTCAGTTTCGGAAACTCCCACACCTGTCCGTCCCGTGATTTGGTAAGTAACTTGCTTTCAAACACAAGCCCCGCCTTCATCGCTTCCGTGGGCTCAGTTCTGAATCCATTCAAATACTTTTCCTTCCAGAAAATAGGGCAGCAAGCGGGATTAAAAAAATCACGGAGAGCCGACTGGCTGATTTGAATTTTGGTTTTCGTTTTCATCGGTTCACGGTTTGGACTGTTGCACCATAGTTTTCTTTGTAGTAGGATATGACTTCATCCTCACGGTTCAACATCCTGCCGAAGACATTACCCAGCCTTTTCGCTGAGTTCTTGAACGCCATTGATAAAGAACTTGCATAAGCCTTCTCGATGCTTTTGGGCTTAAATTCACCTGTCTGAGCATCCACCTGTACGATTGAACTGCCAGAACCTGCCCGCACTATCTGGGTTCCATCAGGATAATAGACCTCAAGCTCAACGTCGCAGGTAATAGCATTACCGACAAACTGGGTTCCCTTGTGGCGAAGGTTCCACTTTCCGCTGAAAATTGCGTCCAGCATACCTTCCAAATACTGTATAGGCAGGTAAGCCGAATTTTGGGCATAAGGGTTCGTTTTGATGTGCCTTTCATCAGGATTCTGTGACAGGACGGAAAGGAACGATTGAAGTTCGGGGCTAATTTCGCCCTGAATGATCTGGACGGAGGGAGCATCAATAATTTCCTTGTCGCTCGCACTGCCATTACCATTTACGACCATTGGATTTTGACCGCTGGTTCTTACCATTGGCACCACTGGTCGCCGCTGGTTTACGAATTGATTTTGTCTGTTCATATTATTGGGTTTTTAGTTTGCAATTTTCAATGTCGGCTGTTGATTTGATTACAAGGCACCTTCATCAGCGAAGGAATAAAAGCTTTCGGTTGTGATTATCAAATGATCAAGTACTGCTATTTCCAGAAAGATACCAGCCTGTTTAATTTTGTTGGTTATCCTAATATCGGCTTCGCTGGGCTGAGTTGAGCCACTGGGGTGATTATGGCAAAGGATAATCGACGAGCAGCCCGAAAGCAGTGCAGTAGCGAATACGCGCTTGTTGTCGACCACACAACCCGAAACGCCGCCTTCGCCAATCAGGCTAATCCCTAAAACCTTGTTGGCTTTGTGCAACATTATAATTTTGAAGGTTTCATAGATTTCAAGGGTATCGCCCCAAGTATTCCGCAACAACTCATAAGCATCATTCGAGCGGGATATTTTTATCCGTTCCGATGGTTTTACCTTGCTATGGTATGTGACAGAAATTTCCGTAACTTGGTGAATTATTTCGACAGTTGAGGTCATCACTTAGAAGTGTTATATTTGTCTGTAATGTAATACAAATATACAACCTTTTTCTGAATATACAAAATATACAGGACAAAAGATATAAAATAAATTACACAAAAGACCAGTATTATTCGTATTTTTGTAAAGTGAAAGATGGCAAAGCAAAAATTAATGTTAAATCGGTTAGGTGAAATATTGAAAGAGCGTGGCGTTAAAAACCAATTTCTTGCGGATAAGCTCCATTTAACAAAAACAAGCATATCCAGCTATGTTACTAATACGCACCAGCCAAGTCTGGAAACCCTATACCAGATCGCAACACTCTTAAATATTCCAGTTACGGAATTGCTGGACGCTGATATTCAGGTATACCCTAAAGACGAACCACGAAAACAGAATAGAAAGAAGAAGACTGAATGAACACCGACGATGCAAGGAACCAAATTCATAATCTGCTTGACCTGCGGACTGAGCTATCCCGTTATGGCGGTGCAGAAGAAGCCCCAACGATATGGCACGACTACGTGACACGGCGTTCTTTGCTGTTCAAACAGTTCGGACTGCCTGAAACGACGGTTAATTTCCAGCTCCTTGATCCGACACCTATATCGGGGATAGAACGGCGGCGGATTTATCGGGCAGGATTAGATAATGACAATCGGTTGGGGGAAATAGCCCACTTGAAAGACATCCTATTACAGGCTGGGATTACTGGGTTAACTGAGGACACCCCCGCAAAGAACCAGCGGGAACCAATCGTTACTATGATCTTTGACAGGTTATCATTGAGAGGGAAGAACCTGCAATCCTTCCCCCGACCGACCCAAATGGAGCTTTTGGAATACGGGATAGAATCGAAGATACCAGCAAGGGATTTATTGCTATTACTGGGCTATTTCAATGAGCCATACCAAAGGTTCCTGATCAATACGATACTGTATGGCGGTTACGGTTCTGCTATACAAGTGTTAGAAGAGCTTAAAGTCGCACAAGACCTAATTAATGTCTGGGCATTCGTCGAGTTATACAGTGATTTCCTTTGGGAGCGGCAGTTGGGAGCCGACAATATGAAGAGTTCTGGTCTACGGTTCATTGATTCCTATTTGTGGTGGGAGATGGATTTTGTCATTTAATGTTGAAATTTGTTTATAGGCGGTTACTTACGGCATTAATCTAATAACTGCGATATCTTCAAGGGTTACATTCCAAATGACCATTGAATGGTTATTAAAAAGAAAGGAACAAAATGGCACTAATTCAATGTCCAAACTGCGGCAGGCAAACTTCAGAAATTTTAAGTAACTGCAAGTATTGCGAAGCGTCCCTTCCTCAAAAACAAATTGAAGACATCAACGAGCAAATACTATTTGAAAATTCCGAACCAATAAAACAAAAACCACTGAAGATCTCTTTTTTAAAAATTGCAAGCATCGTTATTGTTGTTGTTCTTCTTGTTGTTGTTGGCGTGTATTTTATGCTCAAGAACAGTACATTATTTACAACGGACAACTTTTCTTCAGGAAAGCGTGGTGATGATAACTCAGTTTTACGCCCACTTACGTTTGAAGAAAGCAGAAGATATGTTGATTCAACAGCAAAGGTGGTGATGAAAGTTGAACAGTTAAAGGATTCATCGGATAGAATAGAATCCCAAAGACAAGATTCGCTAAGAATCCGTCTTGCTGAACCAAATGATGAAACTAATAATTCAGAACATTCAAACAATATAAATGCAAGTTCAGCAGATTTGCCTGAATGGTTACCGAAAAAAGGACTGGTTGCTTGGTACCCATTTGACAGTGGTGTAACTATAGACAAAAGTGGAAACAAAAGACATTGTAATGGGAGCAGTGGGACAGTAGATGGCGTTTATCAAATACTCAAAACTTCGGATCGGAATGATATTGAAAGCAGTGCACTCAAGTTTATGGGAGATGGGGAGATAGGATATCTCTATAATACTAAGAAACTGTTTTGATTTTTAAAAAAGGAAGTGTTTTGTTGAAAAGAATGTTCATAACTAATTGAAATTCAGTTAGATGGTTAGATAAATATTTGTAACTTTATGATTATTAACCACATAATTCATAAAGCGATGCAAACCT
>JANYKW010000025.1 GCA_025358025.1 Bacteroidia bacterium
AAGTCAGAACATTTTTTATTTGGGCCAATGATGAGGGAAGAACAACGAATAATCCATTCAAGAAATTCAAAATCGAGTCGGCAATTTACGGTACACCATACTATATCACCATTGAAGAGAGAAACCAACTATATGCGAAAGATTTAAGTGAAAAGCCTTCAGTGGCAATCCAAAGGGATATTTTTGTTTTTCAGTGTGTTATTGGGTGCAGGGTCCAGGATTTATTGAAATTTACCAAAGCAAATCTTATCAATGGTTCCATTGAGTACATACCCAGAAAAACCAAAGAAGGTAATCCTTTAACTGTAAGTGTTCCTTTAAATGCAATTTCGAAAGAGATAATAAACCGGTATTCAGGGTATGATGATGTTAGACTGCTTCCTTTTATCACTGAGCAGAAATACAACGATGCAATCAAGGTAGCATTCACTGAGGCAGAACTGACTCGTGACGTGACAATTATTAATCCTACCACCAGAGAGGAAGATCACCAGCCATTGAACAAAATTGCCTCCTCACACCTCGCTCGTAGATGTTTCATCGGAAACCTTTACAAACAAGTCCAGGATCCCAACATGATCGGTAAATTGTCTGGACACTCAGAGGGAAGCAAAGCCTTTGCTCGTTACAGGAATGTTGATGAACAGATGAAGAAGGACTTGGTAAAAATGCTTGAATAAAAATAAGGAAATTCGTCTCCTTCACGTTTATTCCCTTTTGCAGAATTAAATTGCTATTCCTTAATTCTGCATTGTTTGCATTGAAAATTATTGCGTTAACTTTGGGAGTGCAACCTAATGAAAATCGTTTCCCACTCAATGGCAAAAAACACAAAACCCACTAACGAAGAGCCTTTAGAAAAACAACTCTGGAAAACAGCCGACAAACTTCGCAAAAACATAGATGCAGCCGAATACAAGCATGTAGTGTTGGGTTTGATCTTCCTGAAATATATCTCAGACTCTTTTGAAGAGCTATACGCCAGACTTTTAGAAGATGTGGTCAATGGTGCCGATCCGGAGGATAAGGACGAATACAAAGCCGAAAATGTATTCTTTGTTCCGCAAGATGCCCGATGGACCTACCTGCAATCAAAAGCAAAACAGCCCGGAATTGGCAAATTCGTTGATGATGCCATGGATGCCATCGAAGCTGAAAATGCCTCACTGAAAGGTGTTCTTCCAAAGGTATTTGCCCGCCAGAATCTTGATCCAACCAGTTTGGGTGAGTTGATTGACCTGGTTGGTAACATAGCACTAGGGGACGCCAAAGCCAGAAGTGCAGATGTGCTTGGTCACGTATTTGAATACTTTCTCGGAGAGTTTGCTCTGGCCGAAGGCAAACAAGGAGGACAATTCTATACTCCCCGCAGTATCGTCGAACTATTGGTAAAGATGCTCGAACCATACAAAGGACGTGTGTTTGATCCTTGCTGTGGTTCCGGAGGTATGTTTGTTCAATCAGAAAAACTGGTACTTGAACACCAGGGAGGCGTCAATGATATTTCCATCTACGGACAGGAAAGCAACCAAACTACCTGGAGACTTTGCAAGATGAACCTGGCCATACGTGGGATCGACAGCTCACAGGTGAAATGGAACAACGAAGGTTCGTTTCTGAACGATGCCCACAAAGACCTGAAAGCCGATTACATCATCGCCAATCCGCCTTTCAACGTAAGCGACTGGGGAGGTGATCTCATGCGGAACGATGGACGCTGGCAATACGGTACGCCACCTACCGGGAATGCCAACTTTGCCTGGATGCAGCACTTTATTTACCATCTGTCTCCCACAGGTCAGGCCGGAATCGTTCTGGCAAAGGGTGCTTTGACCTCCAAATCATCAGGAGAAGGTGAGATTAGAAAAGCCCTCATCGAAGCCGGATTGATCGACTGTATTGTAAACCTCCCTGCCAAGTTGTTCCTGAATACACAAATTCCTGCCGGATTATGGTTTTTAAGACGTAATCGGAAGAATGGTAATTTCAGGGATCGAAGCAATGAAATCCTTTTTATTGATGCAAGAAACCTTGGCCATCTGATTAACCGACGTACCCGGGAACTTGCACCGGAAGACATTCAAAAGATCACTGAGACTTACCACAATTGGCGAAATCCTGATGGCAACTACGAAGATGTAGCCGGTTTCTGTGCATCTGCTCCTATTGACAAGGTTAGGGATTTGGATTATGTTGTAACTCCGGGTCGTTATGTGGGATTACCAGATGAAGAGGATGATTTTGATTTTAACGAACGGTTTACAGCATTAAAAGCGGAATTGGAAGCCCAAATTAATGAGGAAGCTGCCCTAAATAAGATAATTGCCGAAAATCTGGCGAGGATTAATCTTAAAGATGCGGGCACAGCATAGTATGATGTGAAATAGATTGTATGGTGTCACAATTTGTGATGCCATCTAAATTAGGATGGCTTTTGTCGGAACAAAGAACCAAAATCCAAAATAGAATGGATGAAGAACTCAACAT
>JANYKW010000084.1 GCA_025358025.1 Bacteroidia bacterium
GTCACTCAGGAGAAAATCAATTGAAAAAAAATAGTACTTTTATAATCCCATATGACCTTTGATATAGGTGGCCTACTTTGCTCCGGAATCACTGGCCTACTTTACTCCGGAATGAGTGGCCGACTTTGTCCGGAATAGTCAAATACTGTGGGACTGACTGATTTTCGAGTCCAATACATTTCAAAGGATTGCGCTATATATAGGAAAATTGATAACCTAGACCTGTCTTCGTCGGAGCAGACTTAATTGATTGGCCATTGAATAGTGACGGAGCTAAAAACTGGCTTAATTTGATCAAGACCTCCGGTTTTTCAAATTCTTTTCTGTTTCCTTCAGGTTGTGTGCTGAAGTTTCCAAAAGGGGCGAAGAGACTCAAAATTATCTTTCCTTGTAAACAATAGACCAACTTTTTTTATTAAGATAATCAATGTCAATAAGATACTTTTGTGTAAAGATACTATTAGAAATTACCTCTTTAAATCCATATTTGTCAATAGAGTCCTTTGCAACAATAAACAATCGCATCTTACCATCCATACAATCTTTAATAAACTCTTCCCAATTAATCGGTTTGTCAATAAAATAAGCAAATGTGTCTTGTTTTACTCTATTGTTGTCATTAAGAACTTTTTCGCTATAATTTTGATATGGATTTGTAAAAGCATCATTTTTAGAAACAAAAAAGTATATTACGCTATTTGATTTATTGTAAATCTTTAAATTACGACTATCAATAGCCCTATCCATACAACTACTTAACATTGTGAATAATAACAATATTAACCAAAAACTTTTCGTTTTACAATTCATTTTTTATAATATAAGTTACTCTTAAGTTCGTCACTAATATAGTTGAAATTCACGGGATAATTGTTAAAGTCCCAGAAAGATGGATAATTAAAATAATAATAAGCCATTGTATTTGCCTGAATTTCAGTCCATGTCCTATTATATAAATAGTATGCATGTGCTTTATTTTCATCTAGGTTTATATTTATAACACTCGTTGGTACTACATTTAAATTATACCATAGACTTCCCCCATATTTATTTTGAAGAAAATGACCAAATTCATGCATTAATAGTTGACCAGCTATTGAGTGCAAACCATATTTTAGATAAACTTCATAGGTGGATTGCTTAGTATTAATTGCTCCAGCAAAATATGAATTGTAAGGGATGTTTTCAGAAATAAATCTAACATCTGCTTCAAAGAATTTACTACCCCTTTTCCCTTGTTCTGTGTTTTCAATCTTAATGAATGTTGAACCAATTTCTACACCTTGAAGGGCATTCGGTTCAATCTTAAGGATATCTGTCCAATCAACCCAAAAACCAGTAGATCCATCATGTTGACTCTCTTTTTTCACAACATCATAAATCTTTATAATCTGGTCGTAATTTCCAGCACCATAAAGATTATCGAAGCTTTTTGTATTCCCAAGGTACATGTTATTCAATGGCGTTCTGTCACCATCGCTCCAATGATGACTGGAACCAGGTCCTATCCTTCCACCTCCATCAGTACCATTGCCGCCTGGCAAGTCAACAAAGGGTCCTGGGCTGTATGGGTCGCCAAGTTGTTTAAACCCACTCGGATCGGTATATTTCAGGGGGTTGTTCAAACAGTAACTATAACGGTTATGCGACTGACGGTCACCGGCATCCGGTAATACCGGATCGGGGGAAAGAAAACGGGCCAGATAAGGATCAAACATCCGGCCATTCATATTGATCAGGTTGAATTGATCGAGATGTTCGTGCCCGGTATAACCGCGATCAAAAACAAAGGAGGTTGGAAGATTGTCGTAGGTCCAGCTTATTGGATTCCGGCGACGCCCCCAGGGATCAAAGCTCAATAGCTCCACCTTCTCGCCGTTTGCATTGGTGATCAGATTATAGGTTCCCTGATAATCTGTATGGATATAAAAAGGAGTAATGCTGTTATTTTTCTTCTCCATGATTGCAAAAATACCGTCCCCGCCTGATATGTAATGCAGTTCCCTTCTCTCTTTTGTTACATTGTTAATCTCAATCTCATAGTCATCCAGGAAATACTTGGTCTTTAATAAAGAAACTGAATGATCATAGATTTTTGATAATGTTGATTTTATCCTTTTATTATCTGCTCCATAAACAATATCCAATCGCGTCAGCCATATATCTTCAGGCCCCTTAATAATTGTCGAAATCTGGTTCAGCCCATTGTATGAGATTGTCTGGTGACTGGCTGATGCCAGATATGCGGGGGTTGGGAGATGAACTCCGGTCACCGCATGTGGTCCTGCATTCTCGCCGTATATGTACTGACCTTTGTCGGGCCCAATGTTATTCCCATTCTGAAATGGCAGGGTAACATCTGTTTTGGATTGAATGTTGCCATTATCCAGATACTGAACTTCGTACTTGGGAGATCCTCCCGAATTAACCTGCCATGAAGTCAGTCTTGATTTTAGCACAGGGTCATATTCATAGGATTCACCAAGAGCAAATTCAGGACCGGTTCGTTCAACCTTGGTCTTAAGGTTTCCCGTGAATTCATCCCAGGAATAAAATAACTCACGGATGTCTCTTTGGCTATTGGGATCGTGAGTTGTAATACTCTTAGGCAATCCATACGGATCAAATGTTTTTTGCGTTATCAATCCATTACCAAGGGTTGTCTTAGTCAGTTGGCCCCTGGCATTTGTTTCGTTAGCTTTCCAAAGAACAGATTGAGTCTCTGCCTCCTTTATCTGATCAAGGAACCCATACATATTATAACCATATTGAATCTTATATTGCGACGGGTATGTATAGAATTCCATTAATCCTGATTGAGAGTCGTATTGGTAACCAAAGGTAAATGTTTTTCCCTCAAATGATTCAGTTTTTGAGATTAATCGTCCAAGGTTGTCATATTGATAATTGATTTTGGTTTCATTTCCACCCAAGGTTGTTTTTTGTATGCTTTTTAGCTGCCCAAACCCAGGTTCTCCCCCCTCACAATAAGAATAAGTTGTTAGTGTATTATCAGGCACAAGGCTTGTTGTTTTAACTCTGCCTTGTTTGTCATAAACCGTATTAGTGACCGCTCCACGGGAATCTGTTTGTACAGTGAGTTCGCCCAGGGCATTATATTGAGAAGTTATTATTCGTGCATCCGGATCGATTACCTTGGTACGGTTACCGGCATCATCGTATTCAAACCTTGTTACAGCCCCCGCAGCATCCATTGTTCGCACTCTGAATGCAGCATCATAATTGTACGAAATGTTACCCCCTGTAGGATCTTTGACCAAATCATCATCGCCAAGGATATTGTATGTGACCTCCTTCCACAAGGAAGTGGCCTGATTGGTAATTTTGACTGTTCGACCAACAAAATCTTTCTTGATAATCGCTCCGGTTGGCAATTGTTGCTGAACAACTCTTCCCAGCAAGTCGTAAGTGTTGGTTGTCCATTGAAAATCTTTCGGAGGACTTGCTGCATGATACGGTTCAGAAACCCTTAGCAGCCTCCCTTCGATATCATACTCCGTGTCAGTATTAATAAATGTGCCATCAAACCCCTGGACTGAGGAGCGCATCAAACGACTGTATTTATCAAAAAAACTATATGCCTTGTTCCACTTCTGGGAAGTACCATTGAGTCTCTTATTCGAAATTGAATAGAAAAGCGCCCCTGCAGGCGGCTTGGGATCCATCGTGGGGTCGGTCACCCAACTGATATTGATCTCACCAGATGTCCCATCGGGATAAGTAGTTTTCACAAGTATTCCTTGACTGTCATATTCGTATGTTGAGGTTCCAACCTGGTTGAGATTTGTACTGGTTAGCATTCTCCCGGTAACCGGGTTGTAGGTATAGGTTGTCGTCTGATCATCTACGGGGAATTCGGCCTTCACTGTTTTTGATGTTAAAAACCGTCCATTGTATCCATTGGTCTCCGGATAAGTAAATTCTACTTTCCTTTCTTCAGTTGTCCCATTTATATAAGCTTTAAGGGTTTCGCCGGTAATATTTCCATAGCGATCATAACTGTACCAATTTTCATTACTAAGCATCGTGTTCCCATTGGGAATATTCTCTTTGTATTCAAGAAGCGGAAATGAGGCATGAGAAGAATCGTAGTAATGATATAGGACTTTGTTCGATATGGTAGATTCTATGGTCGATTCCTCCGGCTTATGATAGGTCGTTGTCTGGGAAGTCGATGGAAGGGAAACAAGCCAGTTGTTTTCGTCGGCCGGGACAAAGGAAGTTAATACTGTTTGTTCCCAACTACAACTTTCCGTGGGAGAGCCAGTAACCTCGGATTCATCCTTTAATGTTCTCCGTTTGCCAATATTCCCATAATTATCAATATAAGCAGGGTCGGTCTCTTCAATCACAATCCCAATGTAGCTGTGTGATTCATCGTTATCCCAGTTTTTACCAACGCTTTTTGTTAAAACCGGCATGAAATTCAGTGCTCCGGTGGAGTTCACCTTGATTTCATAAGTATTGACGTTCTCCGATAAAAGTTTATCAGTATTACCGTTTTTCATCGACCAGGTAGATGTTTTCGAGGGATACAGAAAATAGTACCTGGAGTTTGAAATCAGTAACTCATTACGGGAATTTACAATCGTGCTATTATCAAACGAGGTTACCTTAGTTTCTCTGAACCCTAAAGAACCTTTTCCTAGTAAGTGTATCAAGGGGCTATCATAGGAGTAGGCCCTTCTACACCAAATTGCATTATTTGCTCCTTCAATGTAGGTTTCGCTTACTGTAATGTCTCTGAACTTCGGTTTTGCTATTGGAAAATTTGCATAAAGTGGTCCTGTTGTTCCAAAGTAGGAGTAATTGATTCTTGAAGTTATCCCGAAACCATCTACAATGCTTTTCAAAACATTACTCCCTGTGCCGTTGTCCATTAAAGTGTGAATTGAAAGCGTTTCGTAGCTTGGAAGGGCAGGTTCTGCATCCACCATTATCTTATTGGCAAGGGCGATAATGAACCCCATAGTCCCGTTGGGATTAATTATTCCAGGAAAAAATAAAATACGAGAAAATTCAAACGTCCAATCAATGGAGGAATTTACTGTTTCATGAGAAATACCATCAGGCTTAGTAAATTGAATAATAAAATACAGCTTTCCGTTTGAAAACCACAATTTTACAAAATCTGCTCGTCCGTCGTTATTGATATCCTCCACACAAAATGGAGGATCTTCGGGAAACAACTCCGGACTCTCTTGTAATGGTAAAAACCCATTTCCAAATGAAAAACAGGTTGTTCTCCTCAAAGCACCTGAAACTTTGGACAGAAAGCATATGTCGGTTTTATTATCCCCATTAAAATCCTTATAATAAACTGCGGCCTGATCTGTCGGATTTGGGATATCATTAATAATAAAATCTTTGATCTTGTTAAATCCGGTTTGAACAGAAAAGTCATATAATCCAAAAGAGTTGTAGGTGGATCCCTGTGTTAAAACTTCCATGACCCCATCCCCATTAAAATCTGAAATCGCTCGGATTGACTGGGTTGATGAAAGCATTAAGGCGAAGTTGCTTAAATCGAAGGTAAAAGGAACAGTGTTCCCGGGAGTATGAACTCCAACAAAAACTTTGATCTTCGAATCATTGATAATCATGATATCATTAATACCATCTCCGGATAAATCACCAACATAGAGCTTGCCCTTCATGGGATTTGAAAACACCTTGGCAAATGTTCCATCTGAAACATTATAGTCATAAATTTTTATCCCATCATCATCAACAAAAAGCAACTCGTCGTCTCCGTTATTGTCCCAGTCAATCGTTTGGAGTTCATTATTATAAAGGGACCCGGATATATCTATATCGGTCATCACCGAATAGTCAGGACATAAACCGATACGATATTCTTTGAATTATTCCAATTAACTGGATCGTCTATCTGTGATTTATAAACAGCAATATAGTTTGCGTGATTGCCTTCTAAATCTAAACCTACACTTGCTATTTTTGAGTTAGTTTTAATATATTCATCAGTACTGGCTCCAGCCCAGCTGTATTCAGGATTGTAAAAATCCCAACCAAAGGAGGTTGGGGGTAGTGCGAACGGATATCCATCTTTGTAGTTTATTTGTGTAATGTCCTTAACAAAAAAGTTCTTTAACACCCCCTTTCCCACATAATAACTAATTAAATAATCCCTAATGGGCTCTTCAATCTCATCTGATGTTGATATGCTTATCTTGTCCAATCTGAAAGAATTGGAATTTAGATATTTATCTGAATTTTTCTCGAGGTAGAAGGTGTGTCGGAGTTTTGGATCAATGGATGAATAGTGAAATTGTATTTGAGTATTACCTCGTTGATTGCCAAATCCGGTATAATAGATTTTTGCTGGTTGAAGTTCTCCGCTGAGCTGATCCCGCATATAGATATAATCAATTTTATTTCCCATGCGGTCAGATGATTTGCTTAAATGCCAAGCCAAGGGGACATTATCAGAATTGTTACCATCATATACCTGTCTGCTGTTTTCAGTATTTCCGTATTCTAAAATTTGTCCATCTTTTGTATAAACTAAAAAATAATCGCCAAAATTTACGTCTTGAACAAGTATTATCTTTGCGAACATGTCATACTCTGTCCGGTACTCATTGGGTGCGATTTTTATAAGATGCTGTCCATCTAGTGTCATGTCAACTATCATATGACGGATAAAGTCTTCTCAGTTTGATGCGGGCTTTATCCGTGGTGAACTGCCAGTTGATTTTCTTTTCGAGCCCATTGCGAGACTTCCCCCAGGCTTCAACTTCATCCCGGACTTT
>JANYKW010000095.1 GCA_025358025.1 Bacteroidia bacterium
AAGCTAAGAGCGATCCTTAAGAGATTAAGGTGGCAATAGCGACGGGGTTCCACCTCTTCCCATTCCGAACAGAGAAGTTAAGCCCGTCAGCGCCAATGGTACTGCGTCACAGTGGGAGAGTAGGTCGCCGCCCTGTTAAACCCGAGCCCCGGTTCATGAAAATGAGCCGGGGCTTATTTATTAATTTTTAGCGCACGCGCTAAAAACAAAATAGGTTATATTTGCTTTTCCAAATCGGCAAAAACCAATTTAATTGAATAAAAAATGACAATCGAACAGCTGAAAGCAAAGTTTATGGAGAAGTATGGTGAAGGGGAAATCAGTGGATATTTCTCTCCCGGCCGAGTTAATCTCATTGGTGAACACACTGATTACAACGGCGGTTTCGTGTTTCCGTGTGCGCTGAGTTTCGGAATCTATTGCCTGGTAAGAAAAACCACACGGAAAACAGTGAGGTTCGCCTCTATGGACATGCCTTTTGAGGCAGAAGTGAAGGTGGAAGATTTGAACAAGGCAATAGGGAAAGAGTGGGTAAATTATCCCATCGGCGTTTTTGCACAGTTCATGAAGAAGGGGCTGACTTTTGATAAGGGAGCAGATTTGCTCTTTTATGGGGATGTTCCCACAGGAGCCGGACTTTCCTCATCGGCAGCGCTTGAAGTTGTTACCGGTGTGATGATAAATGATCAATTTGGTTTTGGTATCGATAAAGTTGAACTGGCTCTCATGGGTCAGAAAGCAGAACATGAGTATGCGCTGGTCAATTGCGGGATCATGGATCAGTTTGTTTCCGCCATGGGAAAAAAGGACTTTGCCGTCTTCCTCAATTGTGATACATTGTCGTATGAATTAGTGCCTGTTAAGCTTGAAGGAGTTAAAATAGTGATCAGTAACACCAATAGCCCGCACAAGCTGGATTCAGGGAAATACAACGAAAGAGTAGCAGAATGCCAAGCGGCCGTGAAGGCGATTCAACCGTATAAAAATATCTCTGCTTTGGGAGAACTATCCTGGGAAGAATTCCTAAAAATTGAAGATAAAATCGAGAATGTAACCGTCCGCAACAGGGCACGCCACGTAGTAAGCGAGATTAAACGGACGGAAGATGCTGTGAAGGCTTTGAAAGCTGGTGATCTGATTAGCTTTGGAAAATTGATGAACGGATCACATGATTCACTCCGGGAGGATTATGAAGTAACGGGTTTGGAACTCGATACCATGGTGGAAGAAGGCCGCAAAATCGATGGTGTGATTGGTACCCGGATGACAGGTGGCGGTTTCGGCGGATGCACAGTTAGTTTGGTAAGAGATGAAGCTGTGGATACCTTTATTGCTCAGGTTGGTAAGAACTACCAAGCCAAAACCGGATTGAAACCGGTGTTCTATGTGGCTGAAATTGGTGATGGAGGCAAGAAACTTTTTTAACTCAAACGATAAATTAAACTTTAAACAATGACTAAAACTGATTCGACCAACAAGTATCTGTTCCCATTGATTGTGATGGCTTCCCTCTTTTTCCTCTTTGGGTTCATCACGACCATGAACAATTCGACCATCGATTTTTTGAAGAATGCCTTTGGATTGAATGACGTTCAAAAGCAACTTCCCAATACATTTTTCTATGGCGCCTACATTCTTTCAATCCCCGTTGGATTGATGCTGATGAAGATTGGGTATAAAAACGGTGTGTTGATGGGCCTGGCCCTGATCGCGCTGGGTTTCTTCCTTTGCATCCCCGGTGTCGGCATGGGTTACTACGGATTTCTCAGCGCTGTATCGGTTTTCGCCATCGGCGTGGTGATCCTGCAGGTTGTAGCCGGTCCTTATGTCAATGCTATGGGTAGCCCGGAAACCGCTGCAAGCCGTTTAACGCTTACGAATGCTTTAAATTCGGTGGCTACCGTGATTGCACCGATCTTCGTCTCAGTTTTGCTGGTGACCCCGAAAATTGATGCTGGTTCAAAAATGGCAAATTCAGATATTTTGAAGATTGTCCAGGGACCTTTTTTAATGATTGGTATCGTTACCCTGGTCATTCTAGGAATCATGTTCTTTCTGAAACTCCCGGAAATCAAGGAGGATGAAGGGGGCACAACAACTGAAGTCAAGAAATACAAATCCAGCGCTTTCAAATATACGCACGTTTGGTTGGGTTCGCTGGCCATCTTTTTCTACATGGGAATTGAAATCGGTATTTCAAGCTTTTTCCCTGATTATGCAACTCATCTCAAACTTGAGAATATCTCAGCAGTGGATATGTTGAAATTCTACTGGGGAGGGCTGATGGTTGGCCGTATTGTAGGAATTTTCGTTCTGCAGAAATACAAAGCAGCCCGGATTCTTACCATTTGTTCCTTCGGGGGCGCTGCCTTACTGGCCGCATCTTTCCTTGCCGGAACCGGAGCGCCGGTGATTGCTATGTGGCTCTTCCTGGGTACAGGATTGTTCCACTCCATCATGTGGCCTGTAATTTATAATCTTGCACTGGAAGATTTAGGTCCGCTGGCCAAGGTCGCTTCCGGCGTCATTGCGACCTCCGTCATTGGGGCAGCCATCCTGATGCCTTTGATGGGTGCGATCAAATCCATGACGGGTTCTGTGGTGATAGCTGTCAGCTGTATGTTCTTCTATTATGCCTATCTGATCATTTTTGCACAAAAAGGATCAAAGATTAGGTAAGCTTCTTGACCCCATCAAATATTTTTGGAAGGGTCATCCGGTTGTCGGGTGGCCTTTTTTACTTCTTCCTATGTGTTAAAATTGCCTGATTAATGGATTGTATGCTGCTGCAAAAGGGTGCAGCCGGAAATTTTACAGCCATTAAATCCGCACCTAAAGTTTGGTTGATTTGGTTGACTAATATTTGAGGTTTTTTGTGCTAATTTTGAAAGTATGCAAATCATTCATGGGATAGATGAAACGGATCTTATTATCCGGCTCAAAAATGGCGATCAGACTGCCTTTGAGTTGTTGTTCCATTTTTACTATCCCGGATTGGTTATCTATTCAGCGCAATTCACGGCAGACCGGGCCGAAGCGGAGGAGCTTGTGCAGGATTTCTTCGTGCGCTTGTGGCAGAAACACCAACAGGTAATACCCGGCGAATCCCTCAAGGGTTATTTTTTCTCTGCCGTTAAAAATAGCAGCCTTAACTTCCTGAAGCACAGAAAAATTGAGGAGAAATATTTGAAGGAGATGGTTGAACTTTCTGTAAATCATTTGGCCTATGACCCTGATTTATACATTGTTTCTGAATTGCAGGAGAGAATTCGGACGAGCATTGACGCGCTTCCCGAACAGTGCCGTAAAATTTTCATCATGAACCGGATCAAGGGGATGAAAAACGAAGAGATTGCAATCGAGCTTGCCATTTCCAAACGCACCGTCGAAACCCAGATCAGCAAGGCGCTGAAAGTGCTCAGGATTCAGTTGAAGGATTATGTGACGCTGCTCCTGTTGCTGGGAATCTGAAATACCAGGTGGTATTCAGACATATAATGGATGAAGCACGGTTGTACTGACGCAATACAGGCCAGTGAAATGGGTAAATTCAATCAACCTAAATTTAAATCACAAATCAAATTCAATTAATTTAATTCTATTATTATAAATACAATTAAAATAATACCTATATTTGTATTGTATTGTAATTGTATTTATAATATATGACATGACCAAATTTCCAAGTGTACTGCTTCGCAGAGATACCTATATCGAAAGGATAAAACCCTTCATGTTAACTCCTATTGTAAAAGTAATGACAGGTCATCGCCGTGTAGGTAAGAGCTTTATACTGTTCCAACTTATCGAACTGATTAAAAGTGAGGATAAAAATGCCAATATCATTTACATCAATAAAGAAGATATCGACTTTATCGATATCGTTTCGTATCGGGAGCTGCATGATTATATCTCAAAGCGACTGGTCATCGACAGGAAAAATTACATCTTTATTGATGAAATTCAAGAGGTTGCAGACTTCAGAGTAGCGATCCGCTCACTTATCCTGGACGACAATAACGATATCTATATCACAGGAAGTAATTCTGAAATGTTTTCCAGTGACCTGGCCAATGAACTTGGAGGCCGTTATGTGCAATTTAGGATCTACAGCTTATCATATCTTGAATTTTTGAATTTTCACAAACTTTCCAATAGCGATGATTCACTTGAAAAATACTTTCATTTCGGCGGTTTGCCTTATCTGATACATCTGCCTTTGGAAGAATCAGTTGTTATGGAGTATATCCACAGCGTATATTCAACAATCGTATTGCGTGATGTGGTGGAGCGGAAGAAGATACGGAACACGGTATTTTTGGAACAACTCATCCGTTTCCTGGCAAATAATGTCGGCAGTCTCTTTTCATCGAATCGTATAAGCGATTTTCTGAAAAGCCAGCAGGTTAAAATTTCTCCCAACCAGGTTTCGGAATATGCAAATTCGCTCGCCGAAGCATTTCTGGTGCATCGGATAGGGCGCTATGATATCGTCGGAAAGAGGCTCTTTGAGCGGGGAGAGAAATATTTTTTTGAGAATCTGGGTATCCGTAATGCAATAGCAGGATATAAACCACAGGACAGGGCAAAGCGATTGGAAAACATGGTTTGCAATCATCTTCTGTTTTGCGGGTATGATGTTAAGGTAGGCACGCTTTCTACCGAAGAGATAGATTTTGTTTGTACCCGGGGTGGGGAAACATTGTATGTCCAGGTGGCAATTGAATTATCTACTCCTGAAACAATTGCCCGCGAATTTGGTAACCTGCTAAAAATCAAAGACAATTATCCTAAAATTGTGGTTTCGGGAGAACTTTCTTTTGAGAATAGTTTTGAAGGAGTAGAGCACATCTACCTACGTGATTTCTTGTCATCCACGCTA
>JANYKW010000115.1 GCA_025358025.1 Bacteroidia bacterium
CTCCGATTGAAGGAGCATATGCTGCCTTAGATTGTCTGAGATAAGCATATGCAATATCCGAGCTTCTTTTGGCAATCTGGTAGTCAGTGTTGTACTTCAAACCTTCTTCGATATAACCAGCCAGGATTTGATCCGGAAAAAGTGATCTCCATTGATAGGTAACCATTGAAGTGTCCTTGATGGCAAGTGAACCCCTGAATTTCGTATCAACTGACATATCAGGTCGTTTATAAGTATTCATCACACCACATGATTGCATGAGAAACATTGCAAAAAGCAACAAATAGACCGTGTAAATTCTATTTCTCATCTTCTTCAATTTTAAGGTTTAAAGGTTTAATCCGCTCCTGAATCGTTTGGAAAATAACAAACAGGGCAGGAATTACCAACAGTCCAAGAAATGTACCGATAAGCAAACCAAAGGCAGCTCCAGTAGCAAGAGACCTGTTGCCATTTGAACCAATCCCGTTCGACAATACCAATGGCATCAAACCGAAAATAAAGGCAAATGAGGTCATCAGGATTGGTCTCAGTCGTGCCTGTGCTCCCAAAACTGCGGCTCTGGCAATGGAATGGCCCTTGATTCGCTCATGCAAAGCAAATTCTACGATAAGAATTGCATTCTTTGCCAACAATCCAAGTAGCATTATCAGGGCTATCCGGAAGAATATATTGTTCTCCAAACCTGCCATCTTCTGTGATAAAAAAGCCCCCATGACCCCCAGTGGCAAAGAGAACAATATGGCAAATGGCAGTATATAACTTTCATATTGAGCTGCGAGTAACAAAAATACGAAGATAAAGGTGATTAAGAATATAAAACTTGTTTGTGATCCTGAACCAATTTCCTCACGTGTGAGTCCTGAAAAGTCAATTGTATAACCACTTGGCAAACTGGTCGCAGCCACTCGTCTGATGGCATTAATGGCATCACCGGTACTAAATCCCGCATTCGGAGCCCCCGAAACGCTTGCTGAACTGAACAGGTTAAAACGGCTAAGGGTTTGTGGACCGTACATTTCCTGCAATTTAACGAAGATACTAACCGGCAACATTTCACCATTGTTGTTACGGACATAGATCTTGTTCATGCTCATCACATCATTCCTGTTTTCCGGCTTTGCCTGGATCATCACGGTGAATTGTTTCCCATATTTCGTAAAATCGGCTGCATACATTCCACCTATATAGCCACTTATTGAATAAAGTATATCAGAAACAGAAACACCTTTTTGCTTTGCCAGCGGAACATTGATCTTCAAATTGTATTGAGGATATGAAGTATTGAAGGAGGACTGTCCGTAGTAAATCTCAGGCTGCTGATTTAGTTGGGCTAAAAAACCACGGGTCACTTTATCCAATTCTGCAGGTGAGCCACCATTTTTATCGAGAAGCTGAAGTTCAAAGCCTGAACTGCTGCCAAAACCAGGCACGCTGGGTGGACTGAAAAAAATCATTTCTGCTTCCGTATATTGGGAAGCTAATGTGAATAATTTAGCTGTAATGGCTTCAATCGACTTATCCTTTTGGCCTTTTCTTTCATCCCAGTCTGTCAGTTTTAAAAAACCAAGTGCATAATTATTCCCTGCACCGGCAATAAGCCCGGTTCCGGCTATGTAGCTGAAATCAGCCACTCCAGGAATTTTGCCGGCTTCCTTTTGAAAACTCTTTGTTACGGCAACTGTTCTATCCAGGGTTGAAGCTGGTGGAAGCTCAATATTTGCATAAATTAATTTGCGGTCTTCATTTGGCACAAAACCCGTAGGAGTGGTTTTTCCTGCCCAGTATATTCCAAAAGTAGCGGCAGCAATAATTAATGCAACAAGCCACCTTCTGGAAATTAGAAATGGCAATATCGAGCAATATTTGTCTGTCATCTTTTCAAAAGCCACATTAAAGGCTTCGTAAAATCTTTTGACAAAAGATTTCTTCTTCTCAGGTTCTTCAGAATGTGGTTTTAGCAACAACGCACATAACATAGGACTGAGTGTTAATGCATTGACTGCAGAAATAATGATGGCGACTACCAAAGTGATTCCAAACTGTTTGTAGAATACCCCAGATGGTCCCGAAATAAATGTAACAGGAATGAAAACAGCAGTCATCACCAATGTTATGGAAACAATGGCTGCACTGATTTCACTCATGGCATTGTTCGTAATGGTTTTTAGACTCCTACCAGGTTCATTGCCCATTTTGGCATGAACTGCCTCCACAACGACAATGGCATCATCTACAACAATTCCGATGGCCAGAATCAAGGCAAACAGGGTAAGGAGGTTAATTGAGAATCCAAAAAGATTAAGAAAGAAAAATGTTCCTATTATTGAGACTGGAACGGCAATCGCAGGAATGAGGGTCGATCTGAAATCCTGTAAAAAGATAAATACCACTATGAACACAAGAATAAAAGCCTCCAATAGTGTATGCAAAACACTTTCAATGGAAGCCGATAAAAATTCATTGGTATCATAATTGATCGAATAATCCAGTCCCTGGGGAAAATCCTTCTTACTTTCAACCAGATATTTTTTAATATTTTCAATGATTGTCTGAGCATTCGATCCGGGAGTCTGATAGATGGCTGCAACATTGGACGGGTATCCGTTTGTCTCGCCAATCATAGAGTAACTTAACGCCGACAATTCAATCTCTGCGATATCACTCAATTTTAGCAATTGACCATCCTGGCCTACCTTAATAATAATGTTGCTATATTCCTCCACCTCATTTAGCCGACCCGAATATTTGATAATATACTGGAAAGCCTCACCGCTGTTTTGACCAAGTTGACCGGGAGCTGCCTGCCGGCTCTGTTCATTAATTGCCGCAATGACATCTGTTGGAACAAGACCATAGGAAGCCAGTTTTTGAGGATCTAACCAAACTCTCATGGAGTAGTTCTTTGAACCGAAAACGGAGGCATCCCCCACCCCATTTATTCTTTTTAGCGCAGGTATAACATTGATTCCCAAATAATTTTGAATAAATATATCATCATAACTCTTGTTTTTAGAATAGAATGAAATATACATCAATGCACTGGTCTGTTGTTTTTGAGTAATAACTCCAGCTCTTGTAACTTCTGCAGGCAAAAGCGGCAATGCACGAGCAACCCGATTTTGGACATTTACTGCAGCGATATCAGCGTTGACTCCTTGTTTAAAAAAAACTGTAATGGAGGCTCCTCCATTGTTGTCAGCAGAAGAGGTGATGTAAGTCAAGTCCTCTACTCCATTGACTTGCTCCTCAATTGGAATGATGACATTCTCAAGAACTGTTGCGGCATCGGCTCCTGCGTAATTGGCTGATATGAAAATTGTCGGAGGTGCAATATCCGGGTACTGGGTAACGGGCAGTGAAAAAATTCCCAAGACACCAAATAATACGATAAAGATAGAGATCACAGTTGACAAGACTGGGCGCTCAATAAATGTCTTGATCATAAGTTTAGAATTTATTTAACTACCTTGATTTGAATTAAAGAATCAAGATTTGATTGAATCGGCTTGATTTTCATTCCATTTCTCAATGCAATGACACCATTTGCGACTACTACGTCACCTTTGTTAAGTCCTTTGCTGACAATAGCCATATTTTGGATACGGTCTATCAACCCAATAACTGTCGAAGCAACAGTATCTCCACGATAGAGATAGGCGTATATGAAACCCTGCTGAGTAAAAGTAGCACTTTCAGGAATTACAAGAACATTAGAGAGGATATTGGGTATTTTAATGTTACCGGTACTTCCATTGCTAAGTGTTCCTCCTGAATTGTCAAAAATAACACGGAATTGAATGGTTCCGGTTCCCGGATCAATTTGTCCGGTATTTGTTTCAAGCCTGCCTTTCACTTCATAATCAATTCCGTTCGCTAGCTCAAACGTAATCTCCGGCACATTGGAAATCTTTTCTGCTAAAGTGGCACCAATTGAATTCTGAAAAAACGAAAGATACTGCTTCTCATTTAAGGTAAAATAGGCATAAACTTTGCTTATGTCTGATACAATTGTTAACGGAAGCGGATCTGACGGACTAACCAAACTCCCTTCCAGATAATTAATTTTCCCAAGTACCCCATTAACCTGAGAAGTCACGAGTGAAAATTTAATACTCTCCTGGATTCCATCATAGTCGGCTTTTGCCATATTCAATTGCGCTTTGGCTTTCAGAAGATTGGCATTGGCGGTCTCCAACTGGATTGGGCTGATAATATTTTTTTGTACCAGCGGTAAAAGTTTGCTGACTTCCACCTGAGCCGCACTTACACCCGCCTCGGCGGAGTACACCTGAGCCATGGCAGATGTGGCATTTTGCGACATGATATTGGTCTCCAGTTTAAAGAGCGGTTGACCAACTTTCACCCGCTCGCCATCGCGAACGAATACTTTTTCAATGTAACCTGACACTTTTGGCCTTACACTATTGTTGTTAATCCCCGTCATTTTAGCTGGAAAAACAAATTTACCAATTACTGTGCGCTCACTTACCTGAACAACAGGAAATGGTCTTAATGGAGGAGCAACTCTCTTTATTCCTCTGTTGCAAGAAAGAAGAAGAACCATCGCGACAAACAGATAAAATGTTTTATTCATTGTGTTAAGTCTTATATATGGATTAATCTCTAAATAAATTAATTATCAAAGGATTGTGGTAAAATTCGAGCAATGTGATTGATTATTTAACAATTTCCATTTAGTTTGGTACATTTAATCGCCATTTTCTCAAAATTATTTAATTGTCGAAATATTTCAATTTTCTTCCTCAATTATAAATCCAAGCTTAGATTAGCACAAGATAATAAAAAATGGCTGTTTGAATTTCAAACAGCCCTTTTTTATTATATTCATCGCCAAGATTTTAACAATTCATTGCCCCACAAACATTGATAACCTGCCCGGAAACATAAGATGACAAATCTGATGCGAGGAAGAGGGCAACTTTTGCTACCTCTTCTGGTAATCCACCCCTTCTCATTGGAATGGATGCTTCCCATTGTTTACGGGCATCTTCGGGAATTTTGGCTGTCATCTCTGTAATGATAAATCCCGGAGCAATAGCATTGGAACGGATCCCTCTGGACCCCAATTCTTTGGCAATTGATTTGGTAAATCCAATGATTCCGGCTTTTGAAGCTGAATAGTTTGATTGTCCGGCATTGCCACTTACCCCAACAACAGAACTCATGTTAATAATCGATCCGGCTTTTTGTTTTAACATCGTCATCTGAGCAGCCTTAGTAAAGTTAAAAACAGATTTCAAGTTGACATTGATAACCGCATCCCATTGATCCTGAGTCATTCGCATCAACAAAGTATCCTTCGTAATTCCGGCATTGTTTACCAAAACATCGATTCCACCAAAATCTTTTACAATCTGTTCAACGATCAGCATGGTATCATCGAATTTTGAAGCATCTGAAGCATAGGCCTTTGCATTAACACCCAGAGCAATTAATTCATTTTCAGTTTCCTTGGCTATATCATCATAAAATAGATCTGTAAAAGCTACATTACACCCCTGTTGAGCAAACATAACTGCAATTGATTTGCCAATTCCCCTGCTGCCACCAGTGACAATGGCCGTTTTTCCTTCCAATAATTTCATATTCATTAAATTTTAAAAAATTTCAAGCCGCTTAATAAGGGTCTGCATTTCAAATTATTCACTTTTCGGTTACGGATCCCATGAAACATCGGCAAAAATAGTGATT
>JANYKW010000136.1 GCA_025358025.1 Bacteroidia bacterium
CCGCAGAGGCAACCCCAAATGCCTTCCAGAGCAAAAAACGGAATTCGCTGAGGGTTTCCCTGCCGGCATACAAATTTGTGGTATAGTAAGTTCCACTGCGGGGCATTTTCAGGATGATGGGAGCACTGTAAAGTCCTTGTAATTGCGGACTTATTTTTCGTTTCGGAGCAGTTGATTCCGGATTCGGAAACATGCGGAATTCATACTCTTCCTGACTGCAGGTAAATTCACAGGTAAGGTCCAGGTCTTCGAATTCGAAGGTGTAGTTGGAAGGAAGTCCGTTCGAGGTAAGCGGGATGCCGGTATCGAGAGTGAAAAGAGGCAGCGCTCCTTTAAGTTTTTCTTTCTCAAAAGGAGCAAAACCAAAGGGAAAAGCATGTTCCTCTCCAGGGGTCAATCCTTTGATAACCAGGTTATGCCATGCAATATTGAAATATCTTTCTCCCGTGTTTCTCATCTCGATATTTGCCTTGTGCTTCTGAATAATTAGAACATATTCATGTATTTTGTAAAACAGAACTTATCCCTGCTACTTGACCAAAAAGCAGATAATTTTTAACATTTCAAACGACTTTTGCCCTTTTTTCACGCCGGACCGGAGATGAGGTCAAATTCTTCCCAATTTTAATCCACTTCAGTTCGAAAAGCTTAAATGAATATATTGAGATGACCAATGTAATTACTGCCACCATGGTGAATAACAAGATTCTGTACTTCAGGTCAACTACAGTCAGGAAATGCTTGGTATAGGTGAATACGACCGGATGAATCAAGTATACGCTATACGTCATTAATCCGAATTTTTCGAAAGTACTACTAAGAATCTGCGGAAGTTCTATTTCCAGTTTATAGAAGCAGAACACAATAACCAGAGCCAACACAACAAAAATAACACGGCCAAGGCCTGTAACGATGGATATCCGGTCTCCGCCAAACGGCAGAATACAGAACAGAACAACTGCCAATACCAACAATATCTGATTTAAACTCTGTTTGATCTTCAAATCTTTGAAGTTGTAATAGAGGGCTATTCCGGCGACATAAAGGAACAGGTTATTAAAGGGATTGGCATAAATGTACCATTGATCAAACAGGTTAATCTTCGGATCTAAAAGACGAAAAGCAAAGACTATCCCAACAACAGTACAAATCAGTAATAAAATATTGCCTGCCCATTTCCTGTAATTATATAAGACAAATATCAGGGGGGTCAGCGCATAGTAGACCATTTCATTCCCCAATGACCATCCTCCTGTAACAATGTATGCTGTTGGTTTTATAAAGCCGAATAAAGTGGTAAAGTTTATAAACAGGAGTCCCCAATCATCGTATTTCCCGGTTTTTACAATGTGGGGAAGAATGGTCAAAATACAAATAACCCACAGCAGGGGCCAGATTCTAAAAATCCGCCTGATATAGAAATTGACCGAAGTCCGAACTGATTTGATGTAACTGTTGTAAACTATGGCCATGCTTAATCCTGAAATAATGAAGAAAATCGAGACCGCATATACGCCCAGTCTTCCCAAAGGATTTGTCATATCCAATGCATGATAGGTAAATATAGTCAGATGATAAAACATGATCGACAAGGCCATCAGTCCCCTCAGATAATCCAGTGTTTCAACCCGTGAGTTTTTCGAAATGTCCATACTTATTCTTTTGTCAATAATCAAATATTTTCCCTAACCCAGATCTACAACTTGGTCACACTATTGCAACGTGTTGATACTTCAGTGCAATTTTGCCCCGCAATGGTGAAATATTTTTCTCCGGTATTTATCATCTTATAAATTAAACCTGCGGTCTCTCAACGGTTGGCGCCAGGTGCCGGACAGGGTATTTGGCATTTGTTGGAACTAGTTTTCGCTGATTTTGTCAATCATAATGCCAAACGCTTTAATAATTCTTTATCTTCCCGAATTATTAAACCTAAGTGACGCGATAAATCAATTTTTTCATTTGGAGAAGCTTTTGCTTGCTTCAAATATTCCAGGACATCGACCAGGACAGATTCCGGAACCTCATCGATTGCCTTCTTAATTTCATATTTCAAATCGGCTGTGGTCATAGTCAAACTATTTTTTCAAAACTAATCATTTTTAATTTACCTTATTCAATAAGACGATTTTGCAATAAGCTCTAAAACATTTATATCTGTCATCCGGGCAATGATTGTGCAATCAATGTGTGTAGCGAATCAACTCTTTAGCCCCACGGTCCGGTCACAAAATTGCATCGTGCTGTCTACATTGTTCCCTGCAATGGTGAAATATTTTTCGCCTTTATTTGACATCTTCAAATTTTAATAATAAAATGTGACACAGAGGGAGAAGGAGTAGCACAGAGACCCTGCTTTTACCTTCAATCGCGTCAACGAGATCAATCCGCCTTAATTGCATACTGACCCCGCATGGCATCCGGCATTTGTTGTATCCAGTGCCGGCTACCTGTATATAAGGTTTATTTCAGCAAGCTCTTGTCCTATTTGATGAATTCCCATTAATATCTTTTCTGTTTGCGTTTCAGATGGTTTTTTGTTTCCGCTAACATATTGCGATAATAACGTCGCATTCATCCCTATCTTATCTGCCAGAAATTTGGCGTTGATGACCTTATAATATTGGAAGAACTGTCTAAAATCAAGCTCGAATTTCAGATTTTCCTGACCGATCTTAATCTGTTGATCAACGTAGTACAGATTTGAGGCTTCATAGGCATTACTGATCAAATCAGTAATACTCTTTCCTGTTGTAAAAATCGGATAGTCTACAGCATATGCAGAAAAACCAGTATCAGTTTTTTCTACAATCATTTTAATCTTTTTCTTTATCGTTTTCATTTGCCTTTGTTTTATTTTAATCCAGCAACTTTCCTGATTTTCAGTTCAAGTCCTTTTCCAAGCTCCTGACTTCCATGATTTGGGAAAATAATTGAACCTGGTTTTAAATTATGTCTCATTTTAACATGAGAACCGCTCTGGGAAACCGGATACCATCCATCATTAAGGAGAATTCGATATAATTCGGAACACTTTATTTAAGATTTATATTATGGGCAAAGGTAAATAATTATTTACTTTATTCCAAGTGTTTTTAGTTTATGTTGAACTTCTTCAGCAATGGGTACAACACGTTTATATAGGTTAACCGACGAATTGCTTTGCAATCAATCTGCTTGCAGGGGCATTAATCTCTGCTTGATCATTTATCCGTAAAATCGTTCTGAGGCTATGAGCGGGAGCGGAAATAATTGCATCGTCCCAACCGGCAGGATGTGCATTAATTTCGGTGAATGTTTGCTTCAGTCTTCTTCATCAACCGCTTTTGTTTATATCCAGGGTTATAGCAAGTGGTTATTCTAATTTAAAGTCTACTAATTCGTAGTTAGCGTTTCGTCCTCTTTCGTCAGTTCGTTTCAGGATGCCTTTTTCTATCAGGTCTTTTATATCCCGTAAGGCTGTGTCGGTTGAGATTTTGACAATTTTGGCCCATTTTGAGGTTTGTAGTTTTCCTTCAAAATCATCGAAGAGTTTGCTAAGTATTAAGCGCTGGCGTTCGTTGATGGATGTGTGTTCGTGTAATTTCCAAAACGCAGCTTTACGCAATATTTTCTGTGTGGTATTTTCTGTGGAGAGCATCGCATTTTTGAGACAATGCAAAAACCAGTCAATCCATTCCGTAATGTCGCCTGAACTATGTTGCACTTTTTGCAATACTTCGTAATAGATTTTGCGTTCGGCTAATATTTGGCTGGACATACTGTAAAAACGTTCTCCACTGCCTTCGGCACAGGCAAGCAACATGTCGGATATGGCTCTTCCAATTCTTCCGTTTCCGTCATCAAAGGGGTGAACGATGATAAACCAAAAGTGTGCTATGGCGGCTTTCAAAACAGGATCAAGGCTGTTTTCGTTGTTGAACCAATTCAAAAACTTGTCCATTTCCGTTTTTACTAATTCGGGTTTTACGGCTTCGTAATGCACTTTTTCTTTGCCCATAGCCCCCGAAACAACTTGCATTTCACCAGTTCGGTATCGTCCCACTTCTATTGAGTAAGGTCCGCTGTATCCAGTGGGGAAAAGTGCTGCGTGCCAACCAAACAAACGTTTTTCGGTTAAAGGTAAAGTGTATCGTTGGGTGGCATCCAGCATCATTTCTACAACGCCTTCAATGTGGCGGCTGCCCGATACAAGTCCTGCAGTGTTAATGCCCAAACGCCTTGCAATGGACGAACGTACCTGGTCGTAATTGAGTAATTCGCCTTCAATTTCGGATGATTTTACTACATCTAAGGTCAATGCTGTTAGCGTAGCTTCTTCTTTAGCAGCAAAGCCCAAAGCGTTCATTTGCCCTATTATTTTACCTTGCATAAGCCGCACCTCACCAAATACGACATTTATGGCTTTGTCCTGCCACGAAAAATCTGTCCAGTTTTTGTACTCGTAAATGTATTTCGCCATTGCCTATTGTAATTGTGCGGTAAACATACGAATTAATCACCGCATATATGCGGTGATAAAACTATTTTTTCACCGCAGTCGTCCATCAACTTTTTGTAATCGTCAATACCCACGACGTCGCCTATATAGTCTTTCCAAATAAAATTAAGCCTCCATGCGCGTTGGCACTGCTTTCAAGTTTAGAAATCTGAGACTTCTGCACGCCAACAGGTTTGCCAGGTTCTTCTTGTGTCAGGTGACGTTCTTGTCGCGCATATTTAATCATTTTTCCCAACACATCCATACGAAGTTCATATTATTCGTATTCGTCGCGGTCAGGTGTGCCGATTTCACCGATATAATTATCCTTCATCTCGGTAAGCGAAAGGTCCCGGTTAGTTTTGTTTTGCCGGCAAGGAAGAAGCAGATTTCTTCTTAGCCCAGAATCGCATTCGACGTTTGTTAGGCCACGTTGATATAGATCTCTTGTCCATATTTAATGATTTCACTCACTAAAGGATTAGATGATTCGAATTCACTTTCTCTAAAAGGATGCGGTTCAATTCGACTGTCAATTTTGCGTCTCAACCTCATTAATTCCAATTGCATATCAATTAAATTGCTATAGTCCTTGAATATCACAGCGATATCGATGTCGCTGTCTTCATTAAAGTTTCCCTTTGCATAGGAACCGAAGAGGATTATTTTTATGTAGTTGTAATTTGCTTTTACAGCACCCGCATACTTTTGTGCGATATTTACAGCATCTGCTTTATCCATGATCTTAAAATTTCAATTTTCTCAATCCATTCTCCAGCAAATTCTTCAGTGCATAATAAATAAAATTCCCTTTTATAATCATCATAACGGGCATTGAGGTTAAACGAAGTTATTTTATCCAGCCAGTCAGATTGTTCGTCGGTTAACTCAATTTCACAAAGTTCTGCTAATCTGTATAAGTTATGAAGGAACGGTGAGTGCTTTTCGTATTTGTTTACATAAACGGCTTTAAACAATTTTTCTATTGAGATGTGACCTTAAAAAATAGAGCCCATCCATATGATTTTGAATGATATAGACTTAGCATTGATTGAAAATCTTCATTGGAAGTTTCAATCCAGTGCTTGACTATTTTATCTACATCAATATTTGAGTCATCTTTACTCATTACCCTAAATTTAGACAAATATACAAATTTTTGTGACTGCTTACCGGAGCGAATCAATGTGGCTTAACACGTTTATATCTGTCATCCGGGCAATTATTGTGCAATCAATGTGGGTAGCAAATCAACTCTTTAGCTCCACAGTCCGGTCACAAAATTTCAGGGTGCTGTCTACATTGTGCGCTGCAATGGTGAATATTTTTTCGGTCATAGATGAAATAAATAAAAAAATGACACAACCTTTCCCGATTCTTCGGGAGGGTTACACAGAGGGATCTCAGAGATACACAGCGCTTTAAAAACCATTCCTAAACGCTGTGCAAAATGCGGCTTTCTTTTGTGTCAGGCGAGTTTAACAAAGTTGTCTTCGAGTTTAACGTTAAAGTTAATTTCTGCTTTTAGTGCCCTGAACACTTTTAAAATGGTGTCTATTGTCGCGCTGTTGGCACTGCTTTCAAGTTTAGAAATCTGAGACTTCTGCACCCCAACAAGTTTACCGAGTTCTTCTTGTGTCAGGTGACGTTCTTGTCGCGCAGACTTAATCATTTTTCCCAAAACATCCATGCGAAGTTCATATTCGTATTCGTCACGGTCAGATGTGCCGATTTCACCGATATACTTGTCCTTCATTTCGGTAAGCGAATAGGTCTTGATCTCTTTCGTTGCCATAGGTTTTTACCTTTTGGGTTTATTTAGAAAATATTTATCTCTCAGTCTGGATGCCCGATCAATTTCGTTTGCAGGAACTTTGTCATCCTTCTTTATAAAACCATGGGTAGCAATTACCAGGGTTTCCTTGTTGTCTGACTTGTCCCAAAATATCTCATTTACAATATTCTTGGTTAAACGTCATAAAGATAAGCAAAGTTTCTAAATTTGGAAACAAAAATTTTCTGAATTTCAGGAGGGAACCTCTTAACCAGATTTAATCAACTTATTAGCTCCACTGCCCTGTCGCAGAATTCCAACGTACTCTCCCGGTGCGCGATCACCAGGATTGTCAGGTCCCTTTGTTTTTCAAACAACCGCATGATCGCTTCGGTGATCTCCTGCCCGATCCGGAGATCCACCTGCCAGGCAATTTGTATGTCGATTTCTTTGTCCATTATTCAATCTCAGCAATTCCACGGATTAAAATACCGATTATATCTCCGCTTCCTTCTCCTGAGCCATAAGGCAAAGCAGTCTCAATTCCTTCTGTCAGGTTTGGATTTTCTATAAGGTTCTGACATTCGTTCTTTAAATACAATCTGATACCGGGCTTTGAACCAATGATATTATTCAGCATGTCAGGGCAATTATCCAGAATGTAAATAATATCTTCAAAATCGTGGCTTTGACGTAAATCATTACCCCCTCGACCTTTGTGCGCCTCGAATTTTGAAGCCAGGTAATATTCCGGAGGAAATACAAAAACTTCAGTCCCATCGGGAAGCGATTTTGGTATTTTCAATTTTATTCCTTCCTGGTACCACCGGTTACTAAATCCAAGAACACTTGAATCTGCAGGCATAACATCGACTTTAATGTCTTTGTAAATCCATCTGCATATAGGCGCTTCTTCTGATGTATCGTTTGTAAATCCCCTGGCTCTAAGACTTTCCTCCAAACGTGCAAATTGGAGTCTTGAACTAATTTCTATTACACAATCAACATCAATCGTTGGCCTGATTTCCGAAGCTGCCGGATAATCGACATAAAGTTCTGCAACCGCGCCGCCTACAAAAACCATTTCATATCTCAATTCTCCCAGTCCATTTGCTACAGTTTGTAACATAAGAATATTTGAACTAGGCATTTTTTAAGCGTTTGTTTAATTCGTCGATTGCAATATTTATTTCCCTGACACGACCTACACGAATGGTATCAACAATGGTCAGAAGTTCATAAAATAGTTTATCCTCCTGAACTATTTGAGGCAGCGTTTTATATAAAGGTTCAATGGCCTGACCTCTATGGGTCCCTCTTGCATTAGACCATACATAAACATCAGTATCAGACGAAATATGTTCTTTTATTGGCGATGCGGAATGAGCAGTCGGAGTTCCTTTCATGATAGCTCCAGGCTCAGTTGGAAAAACATATCTTAAACCATAAACCAAAAACTCGGTGAAAGAATTGATATTAACTTTTCTTTTTTTACTATCAATTAGTTTGGCAATCTTACATCGGTTTAATGCTTCAGATACTTCAGAAGGACTAATTCCAATAGCATTTGCAATATCAATATTTCTCCACTTATTATCTCTTATTGCAATAATCTTCAACAGAACTGCAATATCTTGCGGACGCATTCCATTATGCTTCTTCATAAATATTATTGTTAATTCGCGAATCGCGAATCGCAAATATAGCAATAAGATCAATTCAAACTATAAGTCTTCTTCGAGTATAACACTCATATGCAGTAAGTCTTCCAAAACCTTTCTTATCTTTATATATACATCCGGTATCAATGTTAATTACATGAAGCCCTGAAGGAACTCTTTCTTCATATTTAGTAACCATTGTCGGCTTATGACCATGAATAACAGTCCTATTTTCTAATAGTTGATTTGTGTAAGATTCTTTGCATTTCCATAGCATTGAATAATAATCGATAAAAGGATTTAGTACGTTATCATTAAATCCGGCATGTACAAAAAGGTAATCTTCGAAAGAGTAATAATATATTAAATCTTTAAAGAACTTCATGTATTTTGATTCAATATCTTTCAAAGAACTAATTTCAAAACTTTTCAAAGTTAAATCTCCACCGTTTAGAATCCATCTTGAAATATTCTTTTCATTTTCGTAAACATCCAGAAGCATGGATTCATGATTTCCAATCAGGGGAATAACATCAAATCCCTTCCCCTGTAATTCAATGATAAATTCTACGACTTCTTTACTTTTATCCCCTCTGTCAATGTAATCACCCAGCAGAATGAGTTTGTCATCCTTTTGAAGTTGAATTTTGTTTTCGACCAATTCTTTTAAAGCATCGAAGCATCCGTGAATATCTCCAATTGCAAAAAGTCGTTTATTCATAACTCAAATGTTTAAAATATATCATAAGGCATTGAATTTAAATACTTTTGCAAATTTTGGTATATGAATTGGCTGGTGTGATTTGCAAATGGGTGTAACGTGTGCAGGCTTCCATAACTACCTCAACTCCACTGCCCTGTCGCAAAATTCCAATGTACTCTCCCGGTGCGCGATCACCAGGATTGTTAAGCCTTTCTGTGCATCGAATAACCGCATGATCGCTTCGTTGATCTCCTGCTCTGTTTTGGCATCGACGGAGGAGGTCGCTTCGTCGAAAAGCAGCACGGAGGCGTTATTGTAAAGTGCCCGGGCAATGCCGATGCGCTGGCGCTCACCGCCGGAGACCCTGCTGCCACCATCGCCCAGCCTGCTCTGCAGTCCGTTGGGAAGCCCGGTGAGGAAGCCGGTCAGTCCGGCCTGCTGCAACACCGTCTCCACCCTCGGATAGTCGATCTCCCCGGCCTCAACGCCCAACGCCACATTCAATGCCAGCGTCCCATCCAGGATAAACACATCCTGAGATACATAGCCAACCATACGATGCCAGGCATGCCGGTTAGAAGCAGTAAGTTCAACCCCATCAATGCTGATCCTGCCTTTCCCGGGAGGATAGAGCCCGAGCAACAAATGAAACAAGGTCGTTTTCCCGGATCCGGAGAGTCCCTTGATGGCAACCTTTTCACCTTTCCGGATGGTGAGGCTCAGATTTTGGATGATCTCCTTATCCTTATGAAATCCAAAGGTGAGACCTTCAATTTCTATCCTCTCTTCAAATGAAAGCTTAATCCATTCTTTAACAGCATGATCTGCAACATCTTCATTGTAAAGCTCCGATATGATATCCCATACATAGCGGTTGCTCCTGATCTGGGTGACATAGCTCAGCAGATTCCGTATGGTTGGAAGTATCCTCAACAGGGAAACGGCCAGGATGGCAAAAACGACCATGAAAGTGCCTTCCTGCGAAGCAAAGAAGGTATTGAACAATAAGATGGCCAAAAGTCCGGTGATTGCTCCCATCTCCAGCAGGCGTTGCCACTGTCCGGTGATTTTCACGCTCTCCATCCTGCAACCGGTGAGGGTATCCAGCTCGGCGACGAAATTTTTCAACAGCAGCGGAAAGGCCTGGTTCACCTCCACCTCTGCATACCCCCTGAATGCTTCGTGCACGATGCGTGTCTGCGTCTTGCGTGCTTTGTTTTCGCGCTCCCCAATTTCTGTTAGTTTACTCCTGACCAGCCTGTTGTAGATCAAAAGGGCGGGGAGGAAAAGCAGCAGCAGCAACAGGTACACCATCGGACTAATCACCAGGATGGCAATGGAGAGCAGGATAAAGAGCATTCCTTCGGAGGCAATTTGAATCATGACCGAGAGGAGGCTGAAGACGAAGGCATAGCTGATGTAGTTGACGTGATAGGTGAGGTTGTTGGAGTTCTGGCTCTTGAAAAACAGGGCGCCCTTGTTGTAATAGAAGCCAAAGAGCCGGATGGTAAAGAAGCGGTAGAGGGCAACCAGGTAGCTGTTTTGGAAAAGGAGGAGGCGATAGGTCAGGAAGTTTTTGATCAAAAACAGAAGGAAAATGGCAACACACAGAAAAAAAATGAAAATAGCGGGTTGTGTGATGCCTGAAAGTTGGTAAGTCCTGTGCAGCAGCGTGTTGGTCTCCAAGCTGTTGCGGTCGAAAAGCAGGTAGAGTAGCGGGACAAAGAGGGCCAGTCCGGCAAATTCGGACAGTGCCGAAAAAAAGGCTGAAAGCACTGCAAGTATGCCCTTTTTTTTCTCCTTTTCAGGTATCAGTCCGAATATTTTGCGGATCATGGCGCTATTTGGCTGCTTGATGTTTAGTGAAAATAAAGGAGTTATGACGCAAACCGAACAGCAGTTCCCGTAAGAAATAATTCCTGTTGATCAAATAGAATCTCCACCGCCGGTCAAACATAGAGGAGACGGTTTTCATTTTGCGGAAGAGTGTTTTCACCGGATTATTCCCCAGCGCAACCGGAACGGCACTTGTCTGACTCATCATCTCCTTCGCAACTGTTTGAGCCAAGGCCAGGTCCTGGTATTGTATAAAATTCTCATTCACGGGCAGACCTAAAAGCGCCGAAGCGAGGGTATTAAAAGCATCTGCAAAACGATGCAAATCAAATTTCCTTACTATTTCATTAAATGTCTCAATCTCTTCTATTTCCGTGCATTGTCTGATCAATAATGCCCAGTCGCACAGTTGTCTCAATACAAAATCCGATTTGATAAAGTGCTTGGTCGAATGCAAATGAACGAACAACAGGTTGAAAGAGCGCGATGGAATATGTACGCCGAGTTCCTCCTTAAGTTGCAATACATCCTGTGAAAGCATCTGCAGCAAAAGCATGTCAAGATCGCTATCCCATTTGTCTCTTTCGATGTTAAGGAACGAATAATGATTCTCCACCATGGTTCCCTCATAGGTAAAATGAGAATGTACATAGGAGTGGAAATCCACCGCTATCCCCTTCTCTTCGATCAGGTTATTGCCTTTGACATAATCCCCGAAAAGGAAGAGATCGAGGTCACCGCTTTCCCGGTGCTCCGGCACAGGGTAAAGCAGACTCAGTCCGATACCTTTGAGCAGCAGGGTTTTGATGCCGTTTTTGCAGTAAAGTCCGGTAAGTGACTTGAGGGATTTGATTTGATGAAGGTACCTGTTTTCAATTTGTTTGGTGCCCATCGCCCATTGAATAAGCAGGGCTTTGGGCGGACGGATGGCAGTGGGAAGTCCGGTGAGGCCATCGTAAGCCAGGGCGAAAACCCCCTGGCAGGCAGCCAGTTCCATCAATTCCTTCCATTGCGCGTGAGCGATGTCCGAGAAATAAGTAGCATCCACCTCTTTCCCCCATAAGCTGTATTGCAGCAGCGACAGGAGACGCTTTTGTACGGGAGGCAAGGCGTCGAAGAGCGGGGTCATTTCGCCTCGATGATGTCATTTTCCATAAGGGCACGGATCCATTTCTGCGCATCTTCTTGTGCAACAGCCTCTTCCACCTCATATTTGGAGACGAGTAGCGCGGCAACCCGGTCCGCTTCAAAATCGGTTCCAAAGAGTTGGTTCCACAGCCACTCGGAGGTTTTGTTCAGCACCATCACGCGGGTAAATTCGACCTGTTGTTCCCTTTCCAGGATCACCAGTTTTTCACCGGCTATCTCCCTGATTTTTAATTTATCGCTGATTCTCATTGTCTTATTTGTGGTGACTGTCGGATTTGAAATAAATTGTAAAGGAGGCATATGGAATAAATCACCTCATCTTCTTAAACGACTCCAAATATAAAAAATATAATGCACTTCGTTGGTGCAGATTTGCAATCCAACTAATTGGGATGCATATCCTTGGAGACCGTCATGGTCCTGGCGGACATAGAGGACTCGGAAACCAGCTTCCTGATTATTTCCAATAATTTCTTTTTGATGATTGGCTTGGTCAGAATTTCATCGCATCCGGCCTGGAATGCGAGTTCTTGTTCTTCGGGCAGGGTGAATGCAGTTTGGGCGATAATTTTGACGCTGGCATCCTTGGACTTGATGATCATGGCGGCTTCCAATCCTCCCATCACAGGCATCTTTACATCCATTAAAACCATATCAAATTTTTCTTTTGAGGCCTTTTCAATAGCTTCCTGACCATCGAATGCGAAATCAATATTTCGTACAAGACCTCTTAATATAACTTCAATTAACTGACAATTAATTAGTTCGTCATCCACAATCAGGAGATTCAAATCAGAATAATTATTTTCTTCACCCGGACTGATCACCTTGGCGTTATTCACCACTTCGAGCTGTTCAACAGGAACAGTAAAGAAAAATCGTGAACCTTCACCCTTCTTTGATGTAACTCCAATCTCACCGCCCATTAATTCTACCAACTCTTTGGCGATATTCAAACCAAGACCTGACCCTTTGATAGCCAATGCAATAGCTTGTTCGCTGCGGAAGAAAGTATCAAAAACCCTTGGCTGGTCTGCTTCGGAAATTCCAATGCCTGAGTCTCTTACGAAAAATTCAATCAGATGATCCCGAAGCTCGAAACCAATCTCCACGAAGCCCTTTTCAGTATATTTGGCAGCGTTTGAGGCCAGGCAGGTCAACACCTGCATGATTTTATTCTCATCAGCGATATAGATGCCATTACTAAAATGGTCGGGGATAGTTACTTTAAACTCCAGGGTACTGTTTTGACCGGGAACCTGGAACAGCTGGGAAACATTATGAACCAACGCCAGCGGACTAAACTGGCTGGGAACGACCGGCAACCTTCCACTCTGAAGCCGGGATAGCAGAAGCACATCGTCAACGAGAATCAGCAGTTGCTCCGAACTTTTCTGAATAATCTCCGCGTACTCATTCTTATCCTCGTCATCGGCTTCAGCCAATAAATTGGAGAACCCGGAGATCGCATTCATCGGGGTGCGTATCTCGTGATTCATGTTGGATAAAAAAGATGATTTCAAACGATTGCTCTCTTCTGCCTTTTCTTTGGCAAGAATGAGCTCATCCGTGTTTTTCTTCTGTTCAGTAATGTCTTGAAATATCTCCAAAATTGCGTTTTCACCCTTGAAAATCATGCCGGTAAGGCTAATTTGGAAAATTCTGTCGCCAAATATTTTGGATGTTTCTATTAATACTGTTTCTTTCAATTCAACATCTGATAATAACGGGCATTCAGAACATTGGGTATGGTCGTCGCAGTAAATTGACCAGCATTTTTTCCCAATGGCTTCCCTGCCATAGATTTTCTCAAAATGCTCATTCTGGAATAGAATATTTCCATGCCTGTCGACGATGTTTATGCCAAATGGGATTGTCCTGATGAGGGTTTCATTGAGGGTGGTACTCTGCATGAGTGACTCTTCAGCTATTTTAGTGGCAGTCATGTCGAATACCGTTGAAACCATCATATTTTGTTCATATAATGGGATATTTACGGCATTTACATAGTGTATGGATCCATCTTTATGAGTTATCCTGCAATCATCCCATTTCATGCGATCCGGATCGCCCGATTGAATGTCTATCCTGATTTTGGAGGTCAGTTCTGTCCTGTATTTTTCATCCGGATATACTTTCCGGAAAAAGGTGCTGACATCATTCAATTCTTCCCCGGGCCAGCCGTATATCGCCACAAATTTTTTGTTTTCATACAGCGCTGAACCGCTATCTATCTGATTCAGTGCCACTCCGATAGGCAGATTATCCAGTACAGTTTGAATAAAGGTATTTTTGTTTTTCAGCTCTTCTTTGTCATTTTTGAGCTGTGTGATATCATGAAAGCTCCATACCCTGCCAATGCTCTTGCCGGCTACCCGCTGCGATTTTGAATAGCGCTCGAGTACCCTGCCGTCGTTAAACTCAAGCACATCAAAAGTGGTATCCTCGTCATTTGATTTTATTTCATCAACTCTTTGCAGGTATTGTTCCAGGTTCTTGAGATTCCCGATGGCATAGGTAAGTAACTCTCCGTCCATACCGGATTGAAAACAGGTCTCGGGTACCTTCCACAATTCCAGCATCTTTTTGTTGAAATGGCTGATTTTCCCATGCTCATCTGCCACCAGTATACCATCGCCGGTAGATTCAAGTATCGCGTTCAGCCCGACTACAACATTTTCCAGTTCGGCTTCCGTAATTATTCGCGCACTGATATCTTTGTCCGTACCACGGTACCCGATCAGATTTCCTTCTGAATTGAGTATCGGTGAACCGGATTTTTCCAAAATCACCAGATGTCCTTTTTTATGAATACACGGATGTTCAATATTATTGAATGATCCCCTGGCGACAAATACATCCATGGCATTTTTAGTCAGCTGTTCTTTGATTTCAGGAACAAAAAGATCGTAAAAATGCATTTTACCGATAATCTCATCGGCTTTGTATCCCAAAATTGACTCTTCCGACTGGCTGCAATAGGTATAAACTCCCTGTGCATCGACCTCCCAAATCCAGATGCCTGAACATTTTGCAACTTGTATTAATCGCTCCTCACTCTTTAGTAATGCTTCCCTTGCAATCTTTTCATCTGTAATGTCATGGGATATCACCATCATCTTTGCCAGGGTTTCATCTTCCACAACCGGGACAAAGTAGGTACAATAATTTCTCGGCATATGATGATCGCCCAGGGCAGTATGCTCAACATTTCGGGGAGCCAGCGTTCGTCTTGACTCCTCAAAGGCTTTCTGGCAGATAAATTTGGTATCTTCTCCCAGGAAGTCGGTATACATTCTCCCTTCAAAATCCTTCCTGGAAAAGCCTTCAGAAAAATGGTTCCGGAAAAGATATTTCCCTTCCCTGTCTAGCAGCGAAACAAAATCGGGGGTAGATGAGATCAGGGAACGCCAAAGTTTATCACTTTTGAGCGGATCCTGTTCGGCTCGCACCTCATTCGTATCATCCTGATAATGATCTGCATAGCTTACAATATCAGAATATTGGCTCCAGATGGTTGATTCCAGTTTTATCAGCGCCCTCAAATGAGCAGTCAGATCAATTTCATCGATTGGTTTGTAAAGAAATGCCTCAACGCCGATTTCCAGCAGCTCCTTACGAACCCCCCTGTTATCTGTTGGTGATGAGATAAATACGACCGGAATCTCGCTAAGCTTGTTATTGGTTTTGAGCCTGCGACAGATTTCAACTGCACTTTCCCCTTGAAAATTATTATCCAGCAGGATGACATCCGGATCATTTGTACCTGCCAGTTCAATTCCGTCCGAACCATTCGATGCCGTCAATAGAAGTATATCCGGAAACGCCTCAAGAATAATCGTTTGAATTCTTGTCAGGATTTCATTATCATCAACTATCGCGAGAATTCTGTTCATGATGGATTCACTAAAGATTCTGTACAGACTTTCCGGAGAATATCTACAGACGTAAGGATCAGTATAGGAAAATTTGTTAGGTTCTAAAGTTACAACAATTTAGTTGAAAATAAAAAATTATATTATTGAAACTTATCCTGGTGCGGATTTGCAAGCCGCACCAGGATAAGTTTATATTTCAGGCTGTAACAATCATCCGATTTTTTACCCGTCTGCTGGCCGGCGGATCTTCGGCACCTTCTTTTGTTCTGAAATTGAGGCAATTATAATTAATTATAAAACTTAAGTAGTTTCAGGGAGTCTTACACACCTGCTCAGGTTTAACCATTTTTATGCCGGAGCCACGAAGCTGGAGGAGAACATAGCGGGTTCAACCTGATTTGCGTTAGAAGCCACCCACATTCAGCCTTCCTCCAGTTACACATTTACCTGAAAGTGAGGAGGTTGGAGTGGCACTACTCATAATGGCAGTTTTAATTGAAGCAGCATTAGCAGCATTAGCAGCTTTATCTGCTGAGTAAGTTGCAGGATGAATCGCTGCATAGAGTGCACAAGCACCTGTTACATGCGGTGTTGCCATTGAGGTACCGCTATAAGATGCATAAGCATTCATTGGCACCGTTGACCAGATTGCCTGTCCCGGTGCTCCCAGGTCTACTGTCTTTGCTCCATAATTCGAGAAGGATGCCAGCGAACCGGTAGAAGTAATGGCTGCTACCGCAATAACATTGGGGAGGTTATAATTTGACGGATAGCTGGCTTTTCTGTCATTGTTTGATTTGCTGTTTCCTGCAGCTGCAACAAAGAGAATTCCTTCATCATTTGCCCGGCTGATAGCATCATACAAGGATTGTGAATAACCACCACCACCCCACGAATTGTTGGTTGCCACGATGTTCAAATGTTGTGTTGATTTTGACTTTAAATTGGTAATATAATCAACTGCTAATACCGCATTGGCTGTAGTTCCGCCATTGGGCCCCAGGAATTTTGCCGAAATAATGGTGATACCCCAGTTAATACCAACTACTCCGCCATTATTTGGCTTGGCTCCGATCGTACCGGAAACATGTGTCCCATGCGCATCGACCGTACTGCCTGTTCCGCCATCAAAAATTGTTGCGTCATTATTAGCAAAATCCCAACCATGGAGATCACCATCATAGCCACTGTTATCCTGATCTGATCCATCTTTACTAACATCAACTGAATTTGTCCAGATCTGGCCTGAAAGATCAGGATGGTCGAATTGAATTCCCTCATCAATAACACCAACATAAACGCCCGCAGAACCGGTATGAGGAGTAGTAGCTGTCCATGCCTTTACAGCCTGACTGCCATACTGGTTTGCCGGAGTAGTGCCACTTCCATACATGCCCCATAAAGAACCATTGGTAAAATACGAATCGGATGGACTATCAAAGTGGGTATAGATATAGTTTGGCTCTGCATATTCAATATCCGGATCCCCTTTGACTTTGGCCAGTGCCTCAGCCACGGTACCTTTAATATTTACCAGGGAGATACCTTCCTTGTCACCCAATCTTTCCATCATTTTGGAAAGGACCTTTTCCTTTAGCTTGCCGCTGAGTTTATCGAGGAGGGCCGCTTTTTTCGATGCATCTGTACCTGCTTTGAATTTGACAAGTATTTCATCGGGAACCATTTTATAATCCTCATTCAATGAAGCGCTTTTCAGGGTAGCAGTCTCATCCTGAACCTGAAGCTTATCACCCTGCTGGCAACCTGAAAAAACAAGTGCCAGGAGTATTACCGGTAAAAACAGAATTTTACTTTTCATTTCAATAAATTTTGCAGGTTAATAAATTCAAATTTATACTCAATACAGAATTACGTTAAAATGTATGTTATGTTTCTAAATTCCAGACAAGATAGTAATAATAATCATTAAAAGTATCAATGTATTCCGGCTTTTATCTCAGCTAGTTTTTCGCTGAGTCTGGCGACATGTTCAGAATACTTTGCTGCCAGGTTCTCTTTCTCTCCCCTGTCTTCTGCTAAATGATACAACTGCTCCTTATCCAGGTTACCAAATTCAGTATTTGTTTCCTTGCTGTAGGCAGGCCCTTTACCGGGTGCTATAAATTTCCATGCTCCATCTTCAATCGAGAGATTATTCTGTACATTTTGCAACACCAGGAAATCACGTCCTTTTCCGCTGTTATTGAGCCATGCACTCAAATGATTTTCGCTGTCCGGCGCAGCGTTCGCAGGAATTTTAACTTTCAGGAGGTCCGCGAAAGTAGCTATCATATCCACCTGACAAAGAAGTTTATCAGATATTCCGGGTCGCACAGTTCCCGGCCAGCTTAAAATTCCCGGTACGCGGGTTCCCCCTTCAAAACTACTGTATTTACCACCCCTGAACACACCGGCAGGCTTATGATCGCCCAATCGTTCAGCTGCCTGATCCTTGTAGCCATCATCTACCACAGGACCATTATCGCTGGAAAGAATCACCACGGTATTTTTATCGATACCCAGTTTCTTAAGCATCTTAAGTACCTCTCCGACAGACCAGTCAAATTCAATAATGGCATCGCCCCGTGGTCCCATGCCACTTTTCCCGACAAACCGGGGATTTGGAACCCGTGGCACATGAGCATCGTGCGTTGCAAAGTAAAGGAAAAATGGCTTGCCCTTCTGTATTTCAATGAATGACAGAGCCTTAGAAGTAATTCTGTCTGCTATTTCCTCATCTGTCCAGCGGGCAGATTTTCCTCCCTTCATAAAACCAATCCGAGATATGCCGTTTACTATGGACATATCGTGTCCGTGACTTGGATGCATTTTGAGCAATTCAGGATTCAACTTTCCCGTAGGTTCTCCTTCAAAATTCTTTTCATAGCTTACAAAAACCGGATCTTTGGGATCGAGGTTGAGGATGCGCTCATTTTCGACATAGACACAGGGAACCCTGTCGCCGGTGGCCGCGAGAATAAATGAATAATCAAACCCTATATCTGAAGGTCCCGGCGTAATATGTCCGTTCCAATCCTGTGTACCGGTCTTATCACCCAGGCCCAGGTGCCATTTCCCCACGACTCCGGTCTGGTAACCGGCACTTTTGAACACATCTGCAAGTGTATATCTTTCAGGACGAATAATTGAACCTGCATTTCCTGCTGCGATCCCGGTACCTTCATGTCGCCAGGCATATTCTCCGGTAAGCAGGGCATATCTGGAAGGGGTGCAGGTAGCTGCCGGACTATGCATATTGGTAAAACGGACGCCCTGGCTGGCAAGCATATCCACGTTGGGTGTCTTTATTGTTTTGGCTCCGTTGCAACTCAGATCACCATATCCAATATCATCGGCATAAATTATAACCACATTGGGTTTAACCGGCGATTTCTGAGCCAGACTATGCTGAGCCAGGCATCCGGGTGCGACAGCAGCTAAAAGTGGGACAAAATGTTTTATCAGGCTCATAAATTAGCAGTTCTTATTATTTTTTCTCTTTCTACTTGAGTGAGATTACCGGATAAGGAGTGTCATACCCCTTCACCGCATGCCAGATGATGCGGTTAAAGACATCTTCATCAATGCGATCGTAATCATCGAGATCCTGCTCCATGGATTTAATTGCCCAGGAAAGTTTCTTGCCGGATAATTCACTGATCGGAGGGTTCAATTCATCGAGGGGAATAATATTTGGCAGCGCTTTGTAAGGTTTAAAATCGGGTTTTCCCTGGAAGCAGTCAGTCATGGGTTCGGCAGAATTATCCAGTTGATTCATTGGCGGAATACCCAGAATATTTTCCATCGTCCGAACCATATTGATTTGGGAATAATAGGTTGAGACGACCTCCTTGCTTTTGGTGTAGGGACTGATAACCATTCCGACAGTCCGGTGACCATCCACATGGTCGAGTCCGGCCTGCGGATCGTCCTCTGTGACAAAGATGCAGGTCTCCTTCCAGAATTTACTGTTCGAAATAGCCTCTACGATCTGCCCCAGGGCCAGGTCATTATCCGCCACCGCTGCACGGGGAGTTGGCAAACCCGGTCTTGTACCCGAAGTATGGTCGGCAGGCAGAAGCATGATCGTAAAATTCGGAAAATTCCCGGCTTTCTCAAACTCTTTTAGCTCTTTAATAAATTCTGCAGCCCTGTAAACATCAGGCACATTAATGGGGAAACCGATAAATGAGGGAGAGGTGTAGGGTATTATCTGCTCCAGGTTTGCCTTCGCCCGTATTGAAACATTTTTTGTCCCGTGCTGAAAGTCCTGGTAAACCTCTGAAAAAGTGGCAGTTTTTGGATTAATCTGTGCATCAACAAATTCCCCGTAATTACGGAATGTCAGTTTGTTCTTCAGCACGTTATCCCAGATAAATCCTGAGCTTGCATAAGCCATGGCATCATCCCCGTCGTAGGGATAACTCCGGGTAAAATTTCCGAAAGACTTCTCCAGATAATCTGTTACGTAGGCTTCATTGGTCCATTGATGTCCGTCGGCACTTAACACACCGCTGCAATAGAAGTTATCCATCAGGACAAATGTCTCAGCCAGTTTATGATGATTTGGCGTTACATCGCGGCCAAAGAGAACAAGGCTGGTGTCTCCGTTCCCCTGCTTCATATCTCCGAATACCTGGTCGTAAGTTCTGTTCTCCTTGATAATGTATACCACGTGTTTGATGTGCGACTTCTGATCCGGGATTTGCGGGATGGCGACTTTTCCCAGGTTTTTGCCCGCAGAAGGTTGATATTTCGAAGTTTTATCCAGCGAATTATTCCGGGCTACAATAGCTGTCATTTTCTGCAGCTCTTTTTGATCAGGTACCGGAATGATGGAAACACTTCCCATATGGTCGCGGGAGTTATATCCTGCCTTGTCAAGCCCCTTATTCCTCGAACCGACACCTTTTACATTGGCGACAAACAGATGAGATCCTTTTTTATCCATGATTACTGAGCTGGGATACCAACCTGTTGGAATATAACCATTTATACGATTCGAATGGCTTGTTTCGATAACGCAAAGGGCATTTTCCGTACCATTTGCCACATAAAGATATTTTCCATCCGGCGACAAAGCAAGGGCGTTCGGTGCACTGCCAAAAAGAGATTCCCTGTTCATGTGCACAGAAATCTCACTCCTGACTTCGTCTTTGCGGGTGTCAATTACAAAAATTTTGTCGCTGTTTGCGCAAGCAACGTATAACAGGGACTTATCGGCATTCAGAACCATTCCCGACGGGTGCAGGCCAACATTGATCTCTTTGAGCTGCTTGTTCGTTTTGAGGTCGATAACGGAAACTGAGCCATTGTTGGCAACCCCTGTTTTTGGATCAACCAGGACCTGGCTTCCGGATGAGTTGTAGGTAGATTCGCCCGGAAAAGGTTTTCTTCCACCCCAATTGGTTACATAGGCCTTTGAATCGGAGGCCAGGATCACATCATAGGGTACCATTCCGACAGGAATTTCATCGACTGATAGATCTTTCAGGTTGACGACTGCCAAGGTATTATTCCTGGTTAGCGTAACGAACAGGCGGTCTTCTGCCGGGTTCAGGGCAAGTCCGCCGGGGCCGGGATCACCGCCTATGGCAGGTGCGGGCATGGTGATCCGGGAATCCCAGCTCAAATTGTTTTTCTGATCTAGGCCGGCAACCAGAATCATACCGGTAGCTTCGGAAATGTATATTTTCCGGTTGTCCTTCGAGGAGCAAATTCCGGTAAAAGAGGAGCCACCCTTGGTATAAGGCAGTGTTTGCACGACTGTTTTATCGCTCAACCTGATAAGATCAAGTGATTTCAGGTTTTTTACCAGGAGAAAATTTTCATTGGAAATCAATGAAATATCAACCGGCCTGCCTGGCATATTAACCTGCGATCCTGCAGGTCTTAAAAACTGGTTCGAGGGGACTAAGATACTCCCATCGGGCTGAGGGCCTACTTTCAAAAAATTATTGGACTGCTGTGCCTGAATATTAGCTAATCCCATGAAGAGAAAACCAGACAATAAACCCCGGTGTAAAAGATGTTTTGCATTCATTTGTAAATAGTTATATTACTAGTTTGTTTGTTTTTAACAGCCACAATTCCAAAAAGCATTTAAAAATAGTAAATGTACAAAAACCTTTATTACGGGGTAAAAAAGTTGTGTACAAAGTCAGGCGACATAAAAATGCAATTTACTAAATTCTGCAATATCCGGCCCGGCTGAAATCATGGCAGACCGTTTGGGAGACCTGACGATTTTAAATAATATTGAACCAATTAATGATCAGCGTATCTCCATTCATCATGGAACTTATTGGAATATATTCCGTAAATATTTGTGACACAAGGCCATGAATTCCCGGACGTGAATTTTGCCAAATAATTACTAATTTTCAGGTAGAATGATTACAAGACTGTCATTTTAAAAATTGAGCCGATGCAAACATTGGAACTGGTGAAGGGCAAACTTGGCAAACCCTACGAAGATCTGGAGTTTCTTTTGAATTGTTTAAAAGAAGTATTGATTGAATCAGGAGATGAGGAGCTTTCGCTTGATATTCCCTGGATGACCCATCGATATGATCTTGCTGAAAAGTCATTTACAGATAAACACTTGCAGCTATTCTCAATATGTTTCCAGTTACTGAATATTGTTGAGGTGAATGGAGCCGTACAAAACCGGCGTAAAAAGGAAGACCGGGGAACTCTGGCAGAAATTAACGGATTGTGGGCCTATAATCTTGAAAAATTAAAGGCAGAGGGTTTTTCTCAGGAGGAGATTGCAGCTAAACTTTCCCGTATACATGTTGAACCTGTTTTAACGGCACACCCAACCGAAGCCAAGCGTACCGTGATGCTTGAACACCTTCGCAACCTATATCTGCTGATTGTGAAGAGAGAAAACAGCATGTATACCAGGATGGAGCAGAATGAGCTGCGTAAAAACATCAAGATAGCACTTCATCGCATCTGGAGAATTTCTGATGTATACACGGAGAAACCGAATGTTGGTTCGGAACTCGACAATATCATGCATTATTTAACCCGCGTATTTCCGGAAGTAATCATCCTTCATGACAGAAGACTGATACAGGCATGGGATGAAGTTGGTTTCGATCCGATATTAATAAGAAATGCAGAAAATTTCCCTAAAATTACTTTTGGTAATTGGGTAGGCGGTGACAGGGATGGCCACCCGCTTATAACAGCCGAAATCACACGAAGTACCCTGCAAAAATTCAGGTTTCGGGCGTTTCAGACGATAAAGGATTTACTCATCGAATTAGAGAAGAATCTGAGTTTCTACATACATGATTCACAGCTGCCGAACGAATTTCGGAATAGGTTTGAGACCCTTTTCAATGAGATCAGAGCCAGCAATGAAGCATATAAACTTTTCTATTCCAATGAAGCCTTCAAACAGTTCATTGAATTTTTGATCTTAAAACTCCCCGGAACAAGTAGTGAAGATCAGTTGAAGGAACACAGGACAGATAAGATCAGCTATCTGTATCCATCAGAACTTGTGGCTGATTTGCTCATTCTGCAAAATGGACTGATCGGCTTCGGAGCTTCGGAAATTGCATTTTCAGATGTAAATGAGATCATCCGGATCATACATACGACCGGATTTCATCTGGCGAAACTCGACATTCGACAAAATAGTCAATATCAAGAACTTGCCTTGTCACAGTTGATGGATGCAGCCCAAATGGAAGGCAATGACTTCTTAAGCGCGAACAAAGAGGACAGGATTTATTTTGTGAATTCGGAATTGAATTCAAACCGTCCATTTACCCATTCAAGCATGGATCTGGGACAGGAGGCAAGAAGTACAATTGATTCGTATAAGGTTATCAGCGAACATATTAACAAATATGGACATGAAGCATTGGGGTCCCTGATTGTGAGCATGACAAGAAATGTTTCTGATCTGTTAATCGTTTACCTTTTGGAAAGGGAAGCAGGACTAATGATCAGCACCCAAAGCGGACTGGCATCCCGATTGCCGGTTGTCCCTCTTTTCGAGACTATTGAGGATTTAATTCACAGCCACGAGATTCTTGATCAATACCTGTCACATCCTGTTACAAAAAACAGTATCCTGCTTCAGCAACAGGAGAATTCATCTGATCGGATGATGCAGCAGGTCATGATCGGATATAGCGACAGCAACAAGGATGGAGGGATTCTGGCAAGCCAGTGGTATCTCTATGAAGCCCAGTCAAAGATGGCAGCGGTTGGTAAAAAACATGGTGTCCAAATTTGCTTTTTCCACGGCAAGGGAGGTTCGATAAGCCGGGGAGCCGGACCAACTCACTGGTTCCTCAGGGCGCTGCCTCCGGGTTCGTTAGAAGACGAAATCCGTCTGACAGAACAGGGGGAATCCATCGAAAGGAAATATGCAAATAAGGTTAATGCAGTTTATAATCTGGAGCTTTTAACTGCTGGTACGCTTGCTGCATCCATGTTCAGGAACAGAAATGAAAACACCATACATGAATTTTCGCCGGAACTCAACTATCTGGCTTGCAAGAGCATGATCGTTTACAAAGAGCTTATTCAAAGACCAGGTTTTATTGATTTCTATGAAAAAGCCACCCCCATCGACGCCATAGAGCAGAGCAGAATCGGTAGTCGCCCGTCGCGACGTACCGGCAGGCGCTCCCTGGCCGATTTGAGGGCAATTCCGTGGGTGTTTAGCTGGAGTCAGTGCCGTTTCAATATTACCAGTTGGTATGGAGTCGGGACAACCCTGGAAGCGATGCTTAAAAACGATCCTGATAAGTTCGGGCGATTTAAGCAGGCGGCTAAATCAGATCCTTTTATCAGATACGTACTTACCAATGTAGATTCAAGCCTGGCTTCCTCTGATGAGAATATATTTAAAAAATATGCCGAACTTGCCTCAGATGTGCCACAATACGGGGAATTCCTTTCGCAAATGCTTGATGAACTTTTTCGAACCCGTCAAATGATTGATTCTGTTTTAGATCTTCCAATATCTCAAAGACGGGAAAACCATTATTACTCAACACTTCTCAGGGCAGAAGCCATGGAACCTTTGCACGAATATCAGGTAAAGATCCTTAAAGAGTGGCGAATGTGCTCAGGCCAGGGCCGTGCTGCTGAGGCAGATAAAATACTGTTCGGGCTATTGAGAAGCATTAATGCAATAGCAGGAGCCATCGGATTTACCGGGTAGACGAGCAACAATAAATACCACATTTAAATAGCAAATGAACATTGAACAGATTTTCATAAACAACCATGCATGGATCGCTGAAAAACTTAAAACCGATAGCGACTATTTTAAGAATTTGGCATTGGGACAAAATCCGGAGGTATTGTACATCGGTTGCTCAGACAGCAGGGTAACTGCAGAGGAATTGATGGGCGTCAATCCAGGTGAAGTTTTTGTGCACAGGAATATTGCGAATATGGTTACAAACATTGATCTGAGCGCCATGTCAGTGATAAATTATGCCGTTAACCATTTAGAAGTTAAACATATCGTAGTTTGCGGCCACTATTATTGCGGTGGGGTGAAGGCCGCCATGCAATCGGCAGATCTTGGAATTCTAAATCCATGGTTAAGGAATATCAGGGATGTATACCGTTTACACAGAGCTGAACTGGATGCCATCCAAGAAGAAGAGCAGCGTTACAACAGACTGGTAGAATTAAATGTTCAGGAACAGTGCGTCAATGTCATTAAAACCTCAGATGTCCAAAAGGCTTTTAAATCCAGAAATTTAGTCGTTCATGGATGGGTATTTGATATAAAAACAGGAAAACTTCTCGATCTGAAAATTGACTTCAATCACATCCTGCATGAGATCATGGAGATATACCGGATTATTTAATAAGTCAAAAAGTTGCAAAAGAATATAGAACAGGCCCGGGCATCTG
>JANYKW010000157.1 GCA_025358025.1 Bacteroidia bacterium
GCTCACACCAATGAAAACTCAATCGCCTTGCCATAAGCAGCTGTACCATCTGCCATGATAGCAGCCACCCGAAACCAATACCTGGTGAGTGGCATCAGATTTAAAATCGTGATTGTTGCCTTACCTGTTGCATCGGAATAAGTCCATCCGGCCTCTGTATCGGCCAATGTAACCTTACAATATTGCCAGACATAGCCATAAGCACCCTTGATAGCCTTACAGTGCAAAATAACCGAACCCGACCGTTCACCAAATGCAGCACTAAATTCAGGTCGTTTTGCGGGATTCGGTGTTCTCGAAAAATTAAAACCTGCACTCAGGATCACTGCATGATCTCCCTGTGCAATCCGGTCGACATACAAAGCCTGGTTACGCATAAGCTTGTCCCAGACCTTTTCAGCCTGGTGCATCAAAGCAGTGTTGGTCTTATCTCCACCCGAAGCGGCCACATGTGCGCGTTCCAACTGTGCGGTAGCCTCCTCCAGATCATCCAAAACGACATCAGGTGATGGAAACCTTGAGTTTCCTCTCATACCATCTATCACTCCTTTTCCTCTCCCCACTTTACTGAGGATCGGAATCCGAATAAAATCAAAAATTACGCTGATTTTTTTCATAATTCTTTCATTTTAAAATTTAACAAATCAATTCTCTGTCACTCTATTCTATTATAATCCAATGATTGGGTTTACTTCTTTCAACTGATACCTGGTATTTTCCTGTTTTAACCGGTGCACAATCGCTCTTTTTACAGTTTGCAGCCATCATTTGCCGGTATCCTTACATGAATTGCCCTCTTCCAGCTATCATCATACTCATAAACAAAGCTTTCCGGCAATGCAGCATGATATTTGGCAAATGCAGTGTTGTAAAAGAAAAATGCAAAGATGTTTTTGCCAATTACATCATTGCAAAAGGAAAATGTCGTGTTGTTTTTGCCTAATACATCACTGCAAAAAGAAAATGTCGTGTTGTTTTTGCCTAATACATCACTGCAAAAGAAAAATGCAATGATGTTTTTACCTAATACATCACTGCAAAAGGAAAATGCAATGATGTTTTTACCTAATACATCACTGCAAAAGGAAAATGTCGTGTTGTTATTGCACAAAGAAGTCATTCGGCAAATAACTTCCGGAATTCGCCCGTTCCATCCAGAATCTGTAAGTAAGCTTTCAGTTGCTGTCAATGAACGCGATTTGCTGTATTTGTATAATTATGAATTTTACTATTTCAATTCCCTTTTTAGCGAGACAATCATAATTTAAATGTACATTCGTACAATATTCCGTAAACTCCGTAAATCTTACTCTAATATACAACGGTAAAATCCAAAATATATAACCCTAAAGGGGTACGCCTGAAGAATCTAACTAAACAACCATAAATATTAGAATGAAAAAGAAATTCTCCCGGGAAGAAGAACAACTGCCGAAATTAATGCTCTTCAAAGGCCTCGCCTATTCACTTCCAATTATATATTATATTAACGAACTCACAGTTCCTGGTGATATGCACACGTGCCATACGACATCAGTAAATCAGTATGCACTCGACTTTATTTGCAGATCACAGTCGCAGCTCAAAGGGATGGGAATTAATATTTTCAGGAAGATCGTTCATCCGGATGATCTCGCAACGCTGTGGCTTAGTTTAAAAACAATCTATCCTGTTGGATCGGTGAAGACATTTACCACCACAATACGGTTAAAACCATATGGACAAACGAAATACAAATTGTTCAATTGTTCAAAAAATGTACTTGAGACATTCAGCGACGGATCTGTAAAAAAGATGTTTGTCGGTGCCTCCGATATTACCAACATCCCACTACCCGGACAACAGTTTGTTCCAACAACTGATGAGGTGATCCGGCTTAAAAGCTGGCGCATTTTTTCCACCTTTTCGAAACGTGAAAAAGAAGTTCTGCAGTTGATTGTAAACGGGATGGATTCAAAAGAGATTGCCGAAAGGCTGAAGGTTAGTATTGAAACGGTCAGGAAACATCGAGGTAGCATGATCCGGAAAGCCGAAGTGAAAAATACAAACGCGCTGATCGCAATGGCCATTAAAAGCTGGGGATTTTGAAAAATATGCCCTGAAGGGGCTCAACATCAATAACCCCGGGTAAGAAAG
>JANYKW010000160.1 GCA_025358025.1 Bacteroidia bacterium
TACTTTTGCGGCGGGTAAGTCCTGCACGATCAGCTCCTGTCGAACTCCCCCAGGGTCGGAAGACAGCAAGGGTAGATGGTCGCAGCGGTGCGATGCAGGTAGCTTACCCACTTGCCGAATTAGCTCAGTTGGCCAGAGCACGTGATTTGTAATCTCGGGGTCGTCAGTTCGAATCTGACATTCGGCTCAATATTAGTTCTTTGTTTAATTTTTTTTGGGGAAATACCAAAGTGGCCAACTGGGGCAGACTGTAAATCTGCTGGCGTACGCCTTCGTAGGTTCGAATCCTGCTTTCCCCACCCATTATTGCAGATCGTTAATAGTCTGGTTTCTGCTTTAAATAATCTTATCAAAATGCGGGAGTAGCTCAGTTGATAGAGCATTAGCCTTCCAAGCTGAGGGTCGCGGGTTTGAGTCCCGTCTCCCGCTCTGATTTTGCCGATGTAGCTCAGGGGTAGAGTACTTCCTTGGTAAGGAAGGGGTCACGAGTTCAATTCTCGTCATCGGCTCTTTTGGGGCTATCATCGAATAAACGATTAACATAATAACTATCCGGCATTTGTAAACCGAAATTTTCTGACAATGAAAAGATTCCTGGCTATTTTTTCTCTGTTGCTTGTGTTTGCTATCCTTTTTGTTCAGTGCAAGAGCAGGGAGTGTACCTATAAACCCAAGGCAGCTAAAAGCTCAAATATCTGGCAGAATCGCTGATTTGATCTTTTTGCACCATTGGAATGCTTTCCTTTATGGAAAAGACAAGGGGTTCAATCCTTGTCATCATCTCTTTTTGGGACAACCATTATTTACCTACCCGCTTATGTTAATTCAAAAATACTGAGATGAAAAAAAGCCTGATAATTTTCTCTCTGGTGTTGGTGATTTCCATCCTGTTTGCCCAATGTAAAAGCTGCGATTGCCCTTCCAAACCCAAATCAGCAAAAACTGCAAGCACCTGGCACAAGAAACACTGATTTCTCTTTCCTGTTTCTCCTACGTTAACAATTTGTAAAAAGAGCTCCTATTCGGATCCCGTTGTTTTAGATAATGAATTTATATCGTTACCTTTGCTGTGCCTTTTTGTAAAAGGTGTTTTATACTTCTATAATTCTCAAAACGAATAGATTATGTCTAAGATTAAAGTTGGTATTAACGGTTTTGGTCGAATTGGCCGTTTGGTTTTCCGTGCTGCTGTTGAAAAAAACGATGTGGAAATTGTTGGAATCAACGACCTCATCGACGTTAACTACATGGCTTACATGCTGAAATACGACTCCACACATGGTCGTTTTAAAGGAACAGTTTCTGTTGAAGATGGTTTTTTGGTTGTAAACGGGAATAAAATCCGTGTTACTGCTGAAAAAAATCCAGCCGACTTGAAATGGAGCGAGGTTGGAGCAGAGTATGTTGTTGAATCGACAGGTCTTTTCCTTGACAAAGAAAAATGCCAGGCTCACCTCAATGCAGGTGCCAAAAAAGTTATCATGTCCGCACCTTCCAAGGATGATACCCCAATGTTTGTTATGGGCGTTAACCATGGAAAATATTCGACAGACATGAATTTTGTATCCAATGCTTCTTGTACAACCAATTGTCTTGCCCCGATTGTCAAAGTATTGAACGATAATTTTGGTATCATTGAAGGCTTGATGACTACCGTTCATGCTACAACTGCCACCCAGAAAACAGTTGACAGCCCTTCCGGCAAAGACTGGAGAGGTGGCCGCGGTGCAGCTCAGAACATCATTCCATCATCTACCGGTGCAGCCAAAGCCGTTGGTAAAGTTATCCCCGAAATGAATGGAAAACTAACAGGTATGGCATTCCGTGTTCCTACACCCGATGTTTCTGTGGTTGACCTCACCTGCCGTCTGGAAAGACCAGCACCTTACAAGGCCATTTGCGCTGCCATGAAAGCTGCTTCTGAAGGCGAACTGAAAGGCATCCTGGGTTACACCGAAGACGATGTAGTATCAACCGATTTCCTTACAGATCCACGTACTTCCATTTTTGATGCGGGTGCAGGAATTGGCTTAAATGACTATTTTGTTAAAGTTGTTTCATGGTACGACAACGAGTGGGGCTACTCCAACAAAGTTGTTGACCTGATCTCCCACATGTACTCAGTTGATCACAAATAATGGATACAATTCATAAAAATGAAGCTCTCTTTACGGGAGCTTTTTTTTTGCAATCTTGTTCAGGGTTGAATTGTGTTTAAGACCTTTATGGTTGCGGCCTCATCTGGAAAACCCCCAGCGATCTTAACTCAAATGTATTGGAATACTCAACCACTGTGAAATTGTCGTTGGTATAGCCGCCGAAACCGGAGAGTTTGGTGAAATGATACGATGTATGAAGTAATCCGTAATCTTTATCAGAAGGTAGGGAGCGGGTAAGGTTTGAAGTTTTTTGCAGGGATTTGAGAAAATAGGTGGTGACATCGTAACCCTGGAATGCAAACAGGGAGGGTTCGGTGCCAAACTCTGTCTTGAAATTCTCCACGAAGGTGTTGACAGAGGGGAGATTGTAATTCACAAAGAAGGTGGAAAGATAACGAAGGTTAACTTGGTGAAGATTTTCTGTCTCTATACTTTGCATTCTGGTAAATTCCTGAATGCCAATAAGAATGAGGGGGTATTTCTTCGATAGAAGAGCCAGCCGGTTCATGGCGATACTGACATTGACTTCGTTGACATCGGCCATGACCAGAATATTTGGCCGATCAGGCTGTAGTTGCCGTTCAAGTTCATCAATTCCATTAGACCACAAGTTGTAAGTGACCGAATGTCCCTTGGTGATTCCGCGTGCAGATCTTTTCATGTCAAGATGATCCCTGATCTGACGGGTCTCGGAACTGCTATTCGCCCCTTCAAGGAAGATGACTTTTTCTTTGGGGAATTCCTGAAGGATGTATTCTGAAGTGGCTTCTATCCTTAGCTTTTTAACTGGATTGACCTGAAAATAACATGGATTGATTTTTGAAAATTTATCATCGGAAGAAAGCGGCGACACCATAGGTATCTTGTTTTTCGCGCTGAGTTCGGAGATTATTTTCTGTCCATCCGGATAGACCGGACCAATCAGCAGATCAAGGGAGAGAAATTCAGGTTTCTTGACCAGTATTTCTACATTCGACTCACTCTTCTCTGTATCATAGACATACATCTTCACTTTCAGCCCTGTTTTCGACAGTTGGTCTACAGCCATGAGTGCCCCCTGGTAGAATGCAAGAAAACTGAGTGTTTTTGCAGTTGGTTTCAGGCTATCGACGACTACAGCAGATATCGGAAGGTAAAGACCTACATTCAACACCTGCCCTGAACTTTTGGTTTTAGACGGAGTAACTGCCTCATTGCCCAAAGGTTCATTGTCGGAAAGTTCTTTTGCTGCAATCTCTGCCTTAGTTTTAATTGGAATCAATATTGTTTTGCCTGCTTTTAGCCCATTTCTTAAATCCGGATTGTATTTTAATAGTTCCTCTTCTTCTACTCCATATTTTAATTTGAGTTGGTAGTAATTATCTCCACTAACTATCTGATATTGAGTAAATTTACTTTCATCAATTTTGGCAGACTGAGGTTTTTTGTATGAATTATCAGGAATTTTCAGCACCATCCCTTTTTTAATAACACCTGTAATATTCTTGTTGGCTTCAAGTATTTCTTCTTGTGAACATCCGTATAACCGGGAGATAGAATAAAGGGTTTCCTTTTTTTGAACGTTATGGAGGATAAAGCGATAGTCGCCAATAACTACTTTTTCGTAGTTCTTATTTGATTGCCCAAATAAGGAGCCCACTGAAAAAAGCAACAAAAGAACCATGAGGAAGTTTTTCTTACGGAGACTTCCTGATCGTTCTTTTGTAGATATAAAGTTCAAAAACATCGGTGCCGATTTATTGACCGGATTTGTAATCGCCAAAATTTTTCATGAATTGGACACGCTCAAATTCTGCAGGATTGATTGAATTCTCCTGACTAAGTTTCCCCCTAAAGTTATCAATTGTTTCGTAATTGTGTTCGGTCATCCAAGCTGCAAGCTTCGTATTAATCTCTTCGATGAACCCGAACCCCTTTTCATAGAGCGCAGAGGCCACCTGAACTGCATGGCAGCCTGCAAGAATCATCTTTACTGCAGTTTCCCATTGATGAACTCCTGTTGAGGAAGCCAGATCACAGTTGATACGGTTTGACATCACAGCAGCCCATCGCAACGGCAGAAGGTAATCAGATTCGCGACTCAGTACATTCGCTCCGTGTATGATCTCCTTGTTAATGTCAATATCGGGAGAATAAAAGCGGTTGAAAAGTACCATGCCCTTGACTCCTGAAAATGAAATATCCCTGATCATTCCCCCAAGATTTGAAAAATAGGGGCTTATCTTGACGGCAACAGGGATGGAAATTTTCTGTGTAACCCTGGTGATGATATCAAAATAGGTGCTTTCATTGTCCTGGCTGGTCTGGGATAGATCAGTCGGAGAGATGAAAAGGTTCAACTCCAGGGCATCGGCACCGGCAGTTTCAATTTTTTTGGCAAAAAAGCCCCACTCCTGAGAAGTGATGCAGTTGATGCTTGCGATAACAGGAATAGAAAGTTGTGCCTTGGCATCTGTTATCAATTGAAGGTATTGCTTCAGATGCTCTCTCTTGATCTCCAGATCATAATAATCAAGAAACTCAAGATTGTTGTCCATTGGCCCTAATTTATCAAATTCATGGGCATATTCAAGGTAAATTTCCTCTTCAAAGACCGATTTCAGTACCACTGCACCAGCACCTGCTTTTTCGATGGCTTTCAGGTGTTCGATCGAATGGGTCAGACTGCAACTGCCGGCTATTACCGGACTTTTGAGATCGAGTCCAAGATATTTTATACTTAAATCCGGCATATCAGTTGATTTTAGTAGAATTTGAAAGTTTATTCTGTAGGTAAATGTGCATGTTTTCTGCTGCCTTGCGACCGTCACCCATGGCAAGGATCACGGTGGCTCCGCCTCTGACAATGTCTCCGCCTGCAAACATTTCTTCGATTGAGGATTGCATCTTGTCTTCATCCACCACGATTGTTCCCCATTTGGAGACCTTCAGATCAGGCAGGCAGGAAGGTACCAGAGGATTGGGTGAAACACCTACCGCCACGATGACGAGGTCCACATCAAGCTCAAACTCAGAACCATCTATCGGTACAGGCCTTCTTCTGCCTGAGGCATCGGGTTCGCCGAGCCCCATCCTGTTGAGGCGCATCCTGTTAACCATCCCCTTTTCATCAGCAAAATATTCCAGTGGATTACATAAGTTCATAAATTCGACCCCTTCTTCTTTGGCATGTTTCACCTCTTCAATCCGGGCTGGCATCTCTGCTTCTGAACGGCGATAAATGATCATGGCCCTATCTGCACCCAAACGCAGGGCAGTGCGTACCGAGTCCATGGCCGTGTTTCCACCGCCAATTACTGCTACTCTCTTACCAAGTATAACCGGAGTATCGCTGGTTTCGGAATTTGCTCCCATCAGGTTGACCCGGGTAAGGTATTCGTTGGAGGAGAGAATGCCGTTGAAATTTTCGCCTGGAATATCCATAAAGCGCGGAAGGCCTGCACCACTTCCAAGGAAAAACCCCTGGAAACCCTCTTCCCGGAGGTCATCGAATGAAGCAGTACGACCTACGATGAAATTGGTCTCAAATTTTACTCCCATTTTCTTGAGGTTGTCCAGCTCGAAATCGACAATGGCATTCGGCAACCTGAATTCAGGAATTCCATATTTCAGTACTCCGCCAATTTCGTGCAATGCCTCAAAAACTGTTACGTTATATCCATATTTAACCATATCTCCGGCAAAGGCGAGTGCAGCCGGGCCGGACCCCACCGTGGAGACCTTGATGCCGTTGGGTTCTGCAGTTTTTGGTATGTTTGCTGCGCCAGATTCCCGTTCGAAATCGGCAGCAAATCTTTCCAGGTGGCCGATGGATACCGAGGGCAGGTTCATCTTTTCGAGATAAAAGCATCTGGCTTCACACTGTTTTTCCTGTGGACAAACTCTGCCACATACGGCAGGTAAAGCGTTGGTCTCTTTCAATGTGGCTGCGGCTCCGAGAATATCTCCGTTTTCGATCTGTTTGATGAATTTTGGGATGTTGATATTAACCGGACAACCTTCAATGCAGGTAGGGTTCACACAATCCATGCACCGGGAGGCTTCAAGCGCAGCCTGATCTGAAGTAATGCCAAGGTTCACCTCGCGGTCCTGGTATTTAACCCGAATCATGGGATCCTGTTCAGGCATATGTACCCGCTGGATGGCAGTTCTTTCCTTATTTTTTGTTTTAGAACGCAAAGTGGCTCTCCACTCTTGACTACGTTCGGTTTTTAAGTATTCAGGATCTAAAGACATCTTCTTATCACTATTGTTGAATGAATTTATTGTTAGCGATGACCTCTTCGGCACGGTAGCCTCCAAGACGCATCAGCATCTCATCAAAATTAATCTGATGCGCATCGAACTCAGGTCCGTCAACGCAGGTAAACCGGGTCTTGCCACCTACAGTTACCCTGCAGGCACCACACATCCCTGTTCCGTCAACCATGATTGAATTGAGGCTGGCCTGAGTAGGAATATTATATTTTTTTGTTGTAAGTGAGGCAAATTTCATCATTATAGCCGGACCAATTACAATGCACTCATCAATTTTTTCACGTTTAATTACCTCTTCCATCCCCGCGGTAATCAATCCTTGCCTGCCGTATGATCCGTCATCGGTCATCACAATTACCTCATCCGACCAGCGTCTGATCTGATCTTCCAAAATGATAAGATCCTTGCTCCTGGCCGCAATTACTGAAATAACCCGGTTACCGGCTTTTTTAAATGCTTCGACGATTGGCAGCAAGGGAGCAACTCCTACGCCTCCTCCGCATGCCAGTATCGTCCCCTTAAGTTCTATGTCAGTAGGTTTGCCAAGCGGACCAACCAGGTCGGTGATACTCTCACCAATCTCCAATGCAGCCAATTTCGCTGAGCTTACTCCAACAATCTGTACAACCAGCGTAATGGTTCCCTTAACAGGATCTGCATCTGCAATGGTGAGCGGGAATCGTTCCCCCTTTTCTCCTATCTTCAGAATGACGAAGTTTCCTGCCTTTCTGGATATGGCTATCTTTTTATTCTCTACCACAAAACGAATGACCTTATCTGAGAAATATTCCTTTTCTAATATTTTGTTCATGCTAAAATAAATTGAAAAAAATCGTTCAAAAATAGTGATTTGGTTTGATTGATTACATCCTGCCTGTACAATTGAGAAAAATATCATGCAGTTTAAAATATTATTAAATAAGCGCTCGTGTCAGAGAGCAAACAGCTATCTTTGTTGTTTGGTTTAGATCCAATTGTTTCACTGTTTTTTTGTCTAGCTAAATGGTGAAAACTTTTACGAACTGCGGGGAGATAGAAAGGAGCAAATGCATGAAACCACAAAATCAACAAAGAAAACACAGAGAAGGAGTGGTATATTCCACTTCCGAAAATTTTGACTACGCTTTTGCACCCGATGATTCAGTGCAGGAGACCCTTCCTCCTTCAAAACAAAACCTCAAAGTGATGCTGGATAAGAAGCAGCGTGCAGGTAAAATTGTTACCCTGATAACCGGATTTATTGGTACAGAAGAGGATCTGACAGGCTTATGCAAAAAGCTGAAGTCCAAATTTGGGGTTGGAGGATCGGTTAAAGATGGCGAAATTCTGATCCAGGGTGATTTCCGCGACCGCACCATTCTATTACTGGCTTCCGAAGGATACAAGGTTAAGAGGGTGGGAGGGTGAGACATGAGACATGAGATATAAGACATGAGACATAAGATGAAGATTGTCAATTGGTAAAGATTTTTTTATAAGATTAGAACCTCGTATATCCGCCAAAAAAACAAAAATTGAATCATAAAACACAGCTTTTTGTCGTTACCCTCACCAAACATAGAATATTTGGTCAGCTGCTCTATCCTTATTTCGCTGAACAAATTCCCGGCGAACCTTTCCTGCGTTTACTCAGAAGGGTCAGACAACGGGATTTGACAGATCCGGTTGTCTGTTTTTCTGCGGATGAGACCAGGCTGGTAAAAGTCTCCGAAAGGTATAGCGATGAAGCTTTAAGCCGTAAATTTTGTCCGGACAAGCCTGCCAGAGAGTTGTTTAACCTCGTTGCCAAAGAGGAGCTTAAGCAAAAAGTGCTCTTCTATATCGAAGGGGCAGTGGCTGAGATACTGGAGTTATTGAAATCAAGCTCCTTACCTGTATATCAAAAGAGGGAGAAGTATGCAAACCTGTACGAAGAAGATTTGATAAACTTCTGTTACCACGATACCGGGGCTATATTTAATTTTGACAGATTAGCGGAAGAAACCCGATATTTTTTGACCCTTCGAAACGGGAATGAGATTATCTCCCTGCTAAAAAGAAATGTTGAAATTCTTGTAAATGAGCCTTGTCGTGTCTATTATCAAAATAACATATATTTTTTTGATGAGATATCGGCAAGCAAATTGCTTCCTTTCCGGGAAAAGGAATACATCGCAATTCCACGGAAGATGGAAGATCGTTACTATGAAACTTTTATCCTCAATGCCATTAAATGCCACGAAGTAAAAATTTCGGGATTTGAGATCAGGGAAACCATACCCGAAAAGGGAGTAACTCTTTCTCTGGAGAAAGATTTAAACGACATGCCTGTTTTCATAATTTATTTTGCCTATAACGGTGTTCGGCTAAAGATGAAAAAGGGTGAACATCGGGTAGTCGTCCTGCATAAAACAGACCATTACATTTTTGAAACTTTTAGCAGGGACTTATTGTGGGAAGAATCCAGGTTCGCATTACTTAGGGTGCTTGGATTAACAGGGACGGATGGGAATCTGGAATTATCCGGCAACGAGGTTGAAGGGAAAGAAAGCGCTATCTATCAGGCAATTTCCTGGATTGCACTGAATTTTGAAAAGTTGAACAAGGAAGGTTTTGCAATTTCTCAGGCGGGTCTTTTGCACCCCTACTTTCTGGGGAATTATAACTTGCAAATTTCTGTTGAAAATAAAATTGATTGGTTCGATCTTGAAATAAGTGTACTTATTGGGGAGTGGAATTTTCCGTTTGTGCGATTTAAGCGGCTTATATTGAATGGAATAAGAGAATACAAATTGCCCAATGGTGAAATTTTCGTGCTTCCTGAAGCTTGGTTTTCCCAGTTTGGGGAGATCTTTTCCCTGGGTAAAACCGAAGCTCAAAAAGTTGTGCTGAAGCCGTTTCACTTCATGTTACTCTCTGAACAAATTGTCGCAGGCAATCCTGAATTGCAGGAGCGTATCCGGAGATTGCGTGATCAAAGCATGCAGCACCATGTGATACCTGATATAGTTAAAGCTCAACTGCGTAATTATCAACATGATGGTTACGACTGGTTAATTCATCTCTGGAAAAATGGGATGAACGGTTGTTTGGCCGACGATATGGGACTTGGAAAGACACTTCAAACCCTCGTGCTGTTGGCCAAACTTAAAAGAGAGGTTGATATGGATTATTTTCCCTCAACCAGTTCCTGTGGACAACTCCTCCTCTTTAGCAACAAAGAAAAATCACTGGCTGCACATCAGCCATCAAGTCTTATCGTTTTGCCGGTATCTTTGCTTCACAACTGGGAGAATGAGATCAGAAAATTTACACCGGGCTTGAAAGTCTATACCTATTCAGGGGTAAAAAGGAGAGAAAAAATTGATCTGGCACAGTTGATACATTTTTACGATATCATTCTTACAACGTATGGTACAGTCCGGAACGATAGTGAAGTATTGGCAAAGCATACTTTTTACTACCTGATTCTGGATGAAAGTCAGAACATCAAGAATGCCGAATCCAAGAGCTATAAGGCAGTTGCATCTATCCATTCCAAATACAGGTTGGCACTGACTGGTACTCCGATAGAGAACTCCCTCTCTGATCTCTGGTCGCTGATGAATTTTCTCAATCCGGGTCATCTTGGAAGTTTCAAGTTTTTCAAAGAGAATTATCTGTTGCCTGTTGAAAAGGATCATGACCCGGAGAAGACTTCAGCACTTAACCGGCTTATTGAACCATTTATCCTTCGAAGGACCAAGGAACAGGTTGCTGCTGATCTGCCCCCGGTCATGGAAGAACTTCTCACCATCGCCATGACAACAGAGCAGCTGGAGTTTTATGAGGGCGAAAAATCTTCCGTAAGGAATTTTCTGCTCAAAAATATTGACGAACTGGAACCAAGAAATACAACTTTTGTCGTTTTGCAGGCTCTTACACGCCTCAGGCAAATCGCTATCCATCCCCGGCTAATAGACCCTGCCTCCACGGTTGAATCAGGAAAATTTAACGAAATCCTTTCCATGCTGGAGATTCTCGTGGCAGAGAATCACAAGATCCTCGTTTTTTCTTCATTTGTGAAACATCTTAACCTGCTGGGAGAGTCATGTCAGGAAAGAAACTGGGGATATTGCCGACTGACAGGTCAGACCACTGACAGGAAGTCGGTTATAGCAGAGTTTCAATCAATGAGTGACAAGAATATCTTTTTGATTTCCCTCAAAGCAGGTGGGGTTGGATTGAATCTGACCGCTGCTGATTATATTTTTATTATCGATCCCTGGTGGAATCCTGCGGCGGAAATGCAGGCTATCAGTCGCGCACACCGTATTGGACAGGATAAAAAAGTATTTGTTTACAGATTCATCTCAGAGAAAAGTATTGAGGAGAAAATTCAACTGCTCCAGGAAAAAAAGTCTACCCTGGCACATGAATTCATCAGCCACAACGATCCATTCTCTATTATTCCAAAGGAGGAGCTGATACAGCTTTTCGAATAAAAATAGCTGTCAGTTTTTTAAAGCCTGTCAGCTATTATCTAAAAAACGAAAAGGACGGATCCGGGCGGATCCATCCTTTTACTAAAACTAACCAAACTAACTAAACCTAAACTTATGAAAAAAAATGTACCACAAAGTTAGTTCAGAATTTGATATACTCCAAATATTTTGTGTTAATAAATTGTAAAAAAAGGATTAAGAAAAAAAATCTTCATGGATGTATTAAATTGCCGGGTTAAAATTATTGAAGTTGTGCTGTAAAAACGAAAAGGACGAATCCGGGCGGATCCATCCTTTTACTAAAACTAACCAAACTAACTAACCTAAACTTATGAAAAAATGTACACCAAAGGTATGCTTGCGATAATCTAAAGCCAAATAATTTTTGTTAAAAAAGTATAATGCTGGTGAAATCATTTTTAATTCAATGGTTTAACTTTTAGTAAGAGCTCTTAGAATTTTCTAAATAATTATATTTTAGGGTGTTGTGCAACTGGTTTTTGAAATTCGCGCTTTATCGCTGCCGATATTTTTGATGAGTTGCAAAAGTGATTCTCCCATCCCTATTTTGTATCCGGTAGCGAGCATCAGTACCTCTCCGTTAGGCTCGCAGAAAACAACTGCGGGCAGGTTGTTCTTCACCTCCTTACCAGCAATCGGTGTCAGCTTTTGTTCAAGTTCGTTCTTTTTATCAACGGATAGAGAGGTCTTTGCAGGTAATCTGTAATTCTGGAATACCTCACTTTTCGACCCCTTGTCCCGTGTATTTACAAAGATGAAGCATCCATCCCAGTCGTTAAACTGACTGATAAATGGTCCCAGGTCAATGAGTATATGTTTGGAAGGTTCGCTGTCCGGATCCAGCAATACAATGACTGCGCTTCTGTTCATCATCAAATCAGCAAGGATTGTTTCGTTGTTTCTGGTTATATCTGTTAAATGGATACTTGCAGGATCAAGGAATCCAAGCGGTTTGCGTGTTGCTGTCTCTTTTCTCAGTTCAACTTTTACTGTTGTTGACTGATCTTTTTTTATATCGAAGAAAGTGAGTGAACTCAATACGGTACCGTCTGTAAGTCGTTTGCCGGTTACCAGTAAATAATTTCCTGTTTCGAGAAAAATAGCATCAGGAAAATCAATCACTTTTCGGCCCTCTTCAAATTCCATTGTTTTACATACGCCATTCTGGATCTTTGCAATAGTAAAATGAAGGGAATATTGCGGAGTGAGGTTGTTGTTCTCTTCTTTCAGGATTAGTTTTCCCATTTCGGGCTGAACCATCAGCGTATCGAATCCGGCCCGGTACCAGGTTCCGGACCAGTATTCAGGTGCGTGAATTTCCGGATTTAGCCTGGCCGGAATCCCAAATGTGCGGCAGGCTGCCACAAAGAAAATATCCCGGGAGAGTGGGTCGGCAGCTCTTAAACTGTAGACTCCGACAGGTGTGAGCGGTGCTCTGGAGTGCTTGTTTGCAACCGGATCGACCGTGATATTGGTTTTGATCCAGTTGGTTAGTACTTTGATGTCTTTTTTTGTTGAATCTGCCATCTCACTCCCCAGATTTTTTCCCAGGAAACTTCTCCACGGAGAGAGTATCTCCAGATCCACCCTGGGTTCCAGAATGTATTTTTCAAAGAGGTCATTTGGTATTTCAGCGTTCATTTTCGCGGTGAATGGTCCCGTAAGGTGATCGCTCAGGATGGCCGCTCTGGTATCACTCAGATCTTTGTCTGAAATGCCATAGGTTAACGGGAAAAGCAGTCGTCGTGCCGAAGAGCGGTTGTTTTCGACGTAGCTGATCATCTCTTTCCAGTTCCCGTAACTCAACCGAATCATCCTCATCAGTGAATCAGCTGACAGCATATGTGCATCTGCATAACTTCTTATCCAAGCGGAGTCCCTGAAAGTGGTCATGTAATTGTTGCGAATGGAATCTTCAGCGGACAGCCGCTTATCGTTGAGTTTTTTTTCTGTTTCATTTACCGGAAGCACGGCTTTGCTGATTTTGGGAGGTACCATATCCAGATTTTCGGTCATGGATTCCATTCTGTTAACTTCCAGCAACAGCCGAAGTGTATCGGTCGTGAGAACATTTAGTTTTTTGTAAGCAAATCTTCCATCTTTGGAAGCCCAAACCAGCAGATCTCCGAGTCCCGTCGTAAATTTGGCAATACCATTGGAATCCGTTTGAATTGTTGCAAGCGGATAGAATTCGGCGTAGTTGTAAAGTTTAAATGCCACTTTTGCTCCCTCAACTGCATTCCCATTGGGGTTGTTTACGATTATTGTTACCTTTTTTGTTATTGCATAGCTGGTGGTGAGGTTCAGCTCTGAGAAGCGGTCTTCGGCATCCAGTACCTCTTCGGATCCGAAATATCGTCCATAGGTGCGGGTATGCACCAGCATGGTACGTTGTGAGGGTTCACTGAACCATCCCCTGTCGAGTTCTGCATCCGGCTCGCAAGCCCCCATAAAATGCCACTTTCCGTCAATCCAAACCTCAACCCATGCATGATTATCGTCGGTGTGGGCCCATCGCGGCGTATAAACCTGCCGGGAGGGAATGCCGGCTGTGCGCATGGCAGTCACAGTAAAGGTCGACTCCTCGCCACATCTGCCAAAGGATTTTTTTATTGTGCTCATTGGGGCACTGGTTCTGGAGTCGGTTCCGCGGTAGTTTACCTTCTCGTGGCACCAGTGGTTGATCTCCAGGGCTGCGTCTTTCATGGATAGTCCTTTTATCCTGGCTTTGATCTCATCATAGTATGCCAGCCTGAAAGAATCGAGGTTTTCATTGTTCACACGCAAAGGAAGAACAAAATGAAGAAATTCCTCTTCAGGGATTGCGCTTCCCCAGGTCATCTCTTTCCTGGCAAGCAAACTCTGCCGGACATTGGCCAGTACAAATGCGGGAGAATAGTCTGCCAGATCACTTAACGGCATGTAGGCAAATATAAATTTCAAAGCCTGCTCCTCATTGAGTGAGGCAGGTTTGTCTAAAACATCCCAAATGTTTAAAAGTGCATGTGCTGTGAGCTCCTTTTGAACCTTCAGCATCTTTTCGATGTCATTTAATCTGTCCTCATTGCCGATCAGGAGCTTCTCATTGCTGCAACCGGTCAGGATGAGGTATAAAAGAAGATGCATGAGTATTTTATTCATTGTGTGGAATATGAGGTGATTTCGGGCTTATAAATCTGTCTGGATATTTTCGGAATTCCATCCTTCTGCTGCAATTTTTAGTGGTCCGGCTGAATCAGGGATCATGCTATTTAACTCTATTATTACAGTTCTGGACTCTCCCGGAAGCAAAGTAAAATAATTTTCATCCATAAAAACCGGTGAAACAGTAGCTCCACTCTGATCCGTCACTTTTAAACGTATAAAGAAGGAGGTTTCCTTACCGGGATTATTAACTGTGACTATTGATTCGCCGGTAGAAGATTTTTTTGAAGTTAACTGCAATTTTGTGGTTTCCAGCTCATTTAATGCTTCATAGGATTTTGCTTTTGCCGAAAGCCAGTAAAAATTTTCGTCTAGCTCTTTTCCCTTTTCATCCTTCAGTTGAAGTCTGAGGAAGAAAAGACCATTGCCTGATTTCGGCAACACGATCTTTTTTAGCAGTCTCTTCGATTGAGATTCTAGTGAAATGGGCTCTTCCTGGCTTGAGAGCATCTTCCCATGCAGATCGAACAGGAGGATTACAGCAGTGCCTTTCTCCAGATTATTGACGGTCTGGTTCAAGATACAAACTGTGGAATCGTTGAGGTTTAGCTGAATGTGCATTGGGGCAGCACCATGTTTGTAACCGTAAAATCCTCCCTGGCAGTCGAGGTAATAGTCGTAGAACGATCCGCGGAGGGCTGTCCAGGGATTTTGGTTTTTCCATACAAGCATTCCTGAATACCACTCCCACATCTTGTGGTTGAATGCTTCCTGCAGTGATCTGTATTGTTCGTAACTAACGATCTGGGCTTTTCTGCAATAATCCTCCACATCCTTCACTTTCCCGTATCTATCGGGAAAATCCCGAAAAGAGTGATATTTGTGGTAAGCCCACGTTCCGGTTCCGTTGGGTGTCCGGGGCACCTTCATCTCCTCTTCAGGGATGATTTTTTTCAGACCGTCGAAATTAGGCATTCCTACCGATCCAACCTCAGGATTGAAGGGGAATGATCTATTCGTAAACATATCGGCAGGTTCCAGAATGCCATATGGGCCATCACCCGTTCCCCCCTTTTCGTTGGTCATCATCACGGGCGATGTTGATTTATCGAGAAAGAATCGTTTTGGATCGAGCACGGGGAAAATCTCCTGCACCAGGGAATAAAGAATATCACCGGGAGGATAGGTCTCGTTGCCGCCACACCAAAGGAAAAGAGATGGGTGATTTCGCAACATCCTGATCTGATCTGACACCGAAGTCAGGAAGAGGCTATGATCGTCGGGATATGCCTTGCGCCGCTCCTGAGAATCTTTTTTGGAAGGATCCGCCCATTCACCATTGCAGTCGCCCGAAATCCATAAATCCTGCCACACCAGCAATCCATACTTATCGCAGGCGTCGTAAAATTCGGGACGCTCGGTCATTGATCCTCCCCAGATTCTGATCATGTTCATGTTCATGGAGGAATGCATTCGGACTTCTGCTTCATAGCGTTCCGGTGTCAGGCGTAACAGCGCATCGGAAGCGATCCAGTTGCCTCCCTTGATGAAGATTTTTTGACCGTTTACAGAGAATACCTGTGCTTTCAGAAGCGCATCAAAATTGTGTCCGGTTTCCCGGATTCCGATGCGGATGGTTTCACTGTCCGAATGAGTACCATCCGATGCGGTGAAATCAATCCTGACAGGATATAGCGGATGATCTCCTACTCCATTGGGCCACCAAAGCCGGGGATTCCTGATCTCAATCTCTTGAAAAATGATAAGTTTTTCTTCATTGGGCTGAAGTGTAACATTCATCGACACCTTTTTGCCATCAACTTCTGCCGAAGCAGACCCGCTTAAAGGCTGACCGGAACTATTCTTCAGTTCAACAGTTGCCTTCAGAAATGCAGGTTTTTGGGTACCTCCCGGAAGGCGAATGCCCGGGACACGTGTTTCAATATAGGGGTTTCTAAGATCTGCCCGGCCTGTGATTTCCAGGGAGACCTGATCCCAAATTCCTGTGTTTCTATCGGGGATGGAACATATCCAGTCCCAGCCGGCAGTAAATTGCATGGCTACATTTTTGGCGATGGTTCCATCACCACCCTGACCATTGTTTGGATTGCCCACTGGATCCGGCGGAGCTACCCAAATAGCCAGTTTGTTCGGTTTGCCCGGTAGCAGAAAAGAGGTAATCAGGTATTTTTCGCGCAGGTACATCCCCTTGTGGGTGGTAGTGTTTACACGTTTCCCGTTGAGGAAGATCTCTGCAGAGTAGTTGATCCCTCTGAAATTGAGCCATACCTGTTCGTCGGGGTTGTTTTTTACAAACTCAAACTCCTTGCAAAACCAGTAAGTATAATAATCCCTGCCAGTATTGTAAACGTCTGCAATTTTAGCATTATTCATACCAAAAAGGGGATCGGGCAGCAGTTTGTTGTGAATAAGCGTGGTTAATACCGTGCCCGGGACGACAGCCTCCATCCATCCCTCCGGCTGAAATTTTGGAGAGGTAATCTGGGTGCCATCGGCCACTTCGTCGGTAACTCTTCTCGCCTTCCAGTGGTCATTTAAAAGGATAAATCTAGGTTGTGCAAAAGGCGATAAAGTAATAAAGGTCAGAAAAAAAATCAGCAACGTGGTTTTTTTCATTTTCAGTTTATTAATTGAACCAGTAGGTCATTTTAATTACCAAAGCGCGGTTTTTTACATTGCCGCTGTCAGGGAAATAATTGTCTGTGTATACCAGAAAAATATCTGAAACCGGTTTGTAGCGCCATTGAAGCCGTGCATTGATATTCAAATTATTGGCTTGCTCATTGTACTGGACGTAAGTAGTAAAGAAGAGCGTGTTTGTAAATGTCACATCCAATTTCGGCCCCACCAGCCAAAATCCGGTGGTTGTCCATGGACCGGGAAGGATTAGTTGGTTATGGCTGTATATGAGTGAGATATAGCCGAAAGGCTGAAAACGATAATTTATACCTCCCTGAAAGAACCATCTTCTGCCATTGAAATATCCTCCATAACCGGTTTGAAAATCGTATTTCAAAGGTTTTCTGTTATCTGAATTAAACAGGACTGAAACATCTGCCCACGAATAATCGCTACCGGCAGGGAGGTAATAGTTCCCCAGATTGGTAGGATCGAAATCTTTTCTCAGCAGAACATACCAATAATTGCTTTTCACTTCGAAGTGCGACCTGTTTTTGAATTGGAAAATATAATCCAGGCTTATTTCGCGGTCCGTTAGTTTATTGCTTCCAGGCAGGTAAAAGTTATCAGTTTCCGCGAATACTCCGTGGTATTCGATTGGTCCGCTTTTCGGATAAAACTTTGTGGTAATTTTGGGATTGATGCGAAGATAATCCTTGCGGGGGACGTAACCTGTCTCGGCATTAAAATCCCTTCCCACATACATTTGAATCAACTCAAGCAGGTAATTTTTGCGTGAATAAATGACATTTAGTCCCTGGGCAAACTCTTCGGATGAATTGGTTGATGGAGTAAAGGATTTCTGGCCGAAGAGTTTCGCATTCCAGAAATTGTTGCTGCTGGCAAGGTTGTATTCGAGGCCGGCAACACGGTTGTAACTGTTCCCATTCCAGGAGTCGGGGATGTTAAGTTGTTGTTTGTTGACAAATATGGCACCGATATTGGATCGCGAAAAAACCTTCTTTTGAATGGAGGTGACTAAGAAATTTCGTGTAAGGTAATCTCCTTCTGCACCGGTTTGCATGTCCATCATCCCGATCCGCCAATCTTTGCCCATCCTGCCGCTGAGCCGTGCTCCCCAGCTGACAGGTGCATCCAGTCCAATTCTTCTGGAGAAGAAGGGCCTGATACTGGCAGTCCCAAAGTTGCTGAAGAGATCGCTGTTTTCAAGAAAAAACTGTCTCTTCTCCGGGAAATAGAGTTCAAACCTTTCCAGGTTCGTGACCTGATCATCTACTTCTGCCTGAGAGAAGTCGGGATTGTATGTAAGGTCGAGATTGAGGGAACTCGAGAGACCCAGTTTGGCATCCATCCCGAAATCTTTTCTGTAAATAGTGGCTGCCTCTTTTTCGAAATTTCGGGAAGCACTTCCGTAAATATAAGGGATCAGGGAGAGCTTTAATCCGGATTTGGGGGGAGGGGTCTGCCAAAATACCTGACCTGCATATGCCAGTGAGGCTGTAGGAAATTGTCGCGGTACAGGTGCCCAGGCTGATTTTTCATTCAATTTCAAATCGAGACGGGAAAATTGAATGTTCCAGTGATTTACACCGCTTTTATACCGGACAGATTTGAACGGGATGCGAAATTCTGCTGTCCATTTATCGGCATAGTTTTTGGTTTTTACCTCCCACTTGCTATCCCATACCAAGTTGGAAGCAGCACCTCCGCTCATGGTTCCGTCCCACCCTGCACCAGCTGCATTCACGCCAAAAGAGTAACCCGTGGTCTGGTCATTGAAGGGGTCGAGGAAAACCAGGAAATTGTCGTTGTTGTTAAAAGTAAAGTCTCTGCGCAGGGATTCTACCGGACGCTTTCCTGGCAGGGTATCATGAAAAGTCACCGCCAGGTAAAAGGCTTTGTCATCATAAATCATTTTTACTTCTGATTTTGCTGCGCTGTGCCCGGTATCGTATGGCAAAACCATGTAAAAATTGGATGCAGATTCAGCTTTCAGCCAATCTTTTTCGTCAATGATCCCGTCCAGTTTAATATGCGCTGAAGTCTTTACTGCATGAATTTTGTAATCCTGGTTGATTGTTTTTTTTTCAGATTGTTTGGCTTTTTCCTTTCCTGAAACTGTTCTAATCAGCGGTTTTTCAGCATAAGCAATCGTTTGAAAAAAGAGTAACAGAAGAACTAAACCCGGTAAAATGTTTCTGATCATATTTAGATTTCAAGCCCCGAAAATACAAAAATGTTTGTTGTAGTCAGGCAATGTTTTTTTAGCGTTGCAATTAATTATGCCTCTGCCGGATTTTATCTGACAATTTCTGAATCCCGGACATCATTTGGCTGGATGACACCCAGATACCTGCCCATCCAGTAAGGCAGCAACCATACATCACCGGCACTGATCATCGTGGTGCCATCACCTAGCGAGTCGAGATTAAAGATCTTCCCGTTGTGCCGGTAGAGTGGAATCTCTCCCAGCGGGAGAAGTTCCCGGGTAGTCTGCCCCCGGAAATTGGCCGCAAGTAACTCCAGGTCGTTCCTTCGGGAATTTTGCACAGACCAGTTGCGCAGATCCAGCGGATACGTTTGGAGAAACCGGACTGACCGCTCGAGATCAAATGTTTCAGCTCCTGTTGAAGCATAAATAAAGTTCCACAGTGCATTGCCTTCAGGACGTTCAATCTCCCAGTGGTCACGTATCGCTTCTTCATATTTTCTCTTCAGCTCAGGCGTCAGGGCATAATTGTATAATCCCTGATACGCAAGGAAATACATTTCATCATCAGAGTGGTTCCACTCATGAGAGAGAATTTTACTCAAATTCCCGGTGTCCGTGGATCCTATCTGCGCAAAAGGACGTAAAAGATTATCAAGATAACCCTGTTTTTCCATCAGTTCGATGGCCTTACTTTTGTATAGTTCCTTTCCTGTGAAATGGTATGCCGTTTGCAGAAAAGAGATAATGTTTGATGAATTAAGCTTACGATCACCGACATTTGGAGGAAATTTATTGACATAGGAAGGATGCCATTTTCCCCAAAGAGTGGGTTGACCATCCACATCAATCAGGTAGAGGTCATTTTTAACGATGTATCCCATCAGGTCGTCCAGACATTTTAAAGCCCGGGCTTTCCATCCGGGATCGTTCACTAATTCCAATATTGTGGAGAGAGCAAATATCTGTCCGACAGTCTGATCGCTGCTGGCAGTTGACCGCCAGGTCCAGTTGGAATGATCAGCAGCCGGTAGCCAGAGACTCTCCGGTGAGCCGGAGGCAAGTTCCTTCTCTTCCCATCCGGGTTTCCTGATCGTTTTAACCAGGTAGTCACGTTCCAAACTACGGGCAAAAAGACCCTGGATATTGGTTACTGTGAACAGACGCTCCATGGCTTCGAAAGACTCGTATGCATTGTGTTTTGCTTCATCGGAGCCGGTCACTTTGTATCTGTATAGCTGACTTGCAAGGTACATGGCCGTCCAGAGGTTATCGCTTGGCTGTGCCCCTGTTTGAGCTGATGAATATCCGTTGGCCAGTCGGACGCTGCTGCAGTTAAATCCATACCGGATATTCTTTTCCCTTACCTGCTTTTCAAAAAAGTATGCTTTCTCTTCCAGTGTCATTTTTTTTGCACAGATCTGCCCCATACCCTGATCCGTAAGAACCAGAACAGATTGGTCAGGTCCCGGCTCCAAAGCTTTGACATGGTTGCCGGGGAGCCATCTTTCGCCCGAAAAGTAAGCGTATTTGCCATCCTCATTTATCCGGAATACTCCGTGTGATGAGCCAAACCAAAGTTGGCTGCCAATTTCACGAATGCAAGTAATCTCGATGCAGGGGAGTTTTGTGACCATCTCCATTTCTGGTAGAATCACGTAACCGGAAGTAGTACCTACAACGATTTTGTCTCCTTTCCAGGATGAAACACAAGTGATACCTTTCCCACTGTAAAGTTCTTTCACCGGCTGACCCGGAAGATATTCCGAGACAGATCCTTCGGAAGCAAGTAAAAAGCTCTTTCTGACCTCACAGTATTGAATCTGGCAGAGGCCCTTGTAATTGCCTGACCAGATTTTTTCGCCCGTTGGTTTGAAATAGGAAAGAGTTGTCCCGTCGTAGATCAGGAAATGAAAATCCTCTCCACCGGCCATCATACAAGCATGAGGCATTTTGTGGTCTATCTGAAGTTTTCCAGCCCATGCGTTGCTGAAGAGTTGCATGCTGTCGAGGTAAACGGTCTGTTCCCGGTAGGTGCCAATGAAAGTAATTTTTTTTGGCAGCAATTGCGGAAAAGAGATATCAGCAGTCAGCCCGCCCGGATAATACAAACTTCCATTGTCGGGTACCATGATTCCCCTGTCTGAAAGGATTCTGATCTGTCCGTCACGATTCGCCGAAATAGAGGATAATGAAAGCGGTTGGAGCTGCTTGTCTAAATGAAATTTTACGCTGAATTCCTGCTCATAGGGGCGATCCATGTATACAGTTTGTCTGGTTGGTTGGCCCCCTGATCCGGATTTATCCTCTGTGTGATTTCTGCATGTAGTCGCAAACAGCAATACCAGGGATAATAGAATATATCCTGTAAATTGTTGCATAATATTAGTAGTTGTTGCGTTACGAAGGTACCTAAAAAGAATTTGATTTGGATTATGAACGGCTAATCTGAATGCATTTCATTGCCTGAGGGTAAAACTTTCGGGGCAAGCTGCATATTAGGTTCTTTGATGATCAGCCTGGAACTAAAAAAACAGATAAGGGATCTGTTTTTTTAGCGACAAAAGGTAAAAGATTAGAAAAGCAGGAAAATTGAATTGAAAGTATTCTGGAAGGAAAATCTTAATTGGCTCGATACATACTCAGATCTACAATGTCAAAAAAACAATTTCTAAATTTGGTGTTTTTATTTTCAGGAGATTTCAAGGAGACTAAAATTCCTTCCAAATCTCTTTCTGACAATACGTCGGATTCTTCTTCGGCCTCAAGCGATTCAATCAAAGGTAGCATCCTGTTCATGAAACATACAGGTGTTGAAGATTGATGATATAGTTTCTCGACTTCTATCTTTAGTATCCTTATAAATTGAGCAGAATGCATGATATAAATTTTTACATTTTCGGAATAATTAAACTTGCCAGGATGACTTCTCTATTGTTTATCTTAAATAGGAGATAAGTTTGAAGCCTTCCTGGCAGTAAAAATATCATGTTACCAATCTTGCATTAGTAAGTGACGCGGAATATTAAAGTAGTGGTTTGACTAATTAATTTGTAGTCATTAACACGACAAAAGATAATCCGGATGGTGTTGTATATTAGTATACTATTTTACTAATTTCGAAATCCGGGAAATTAAAATGTGTCGTGCACTTTCAAACATAAATTTATGAGATCAAAACTAAGTCTTGGATTCCTGCTTTTGTTCCTTCCTTTTGCTTTTTCCAGTGCCCAGATTCCTTCTCCAAAAGAGCATTTTGGGTTTGCGATCGGGGATAATTATAAACTCGCAAACTATTCCCAGACAGAGGCATATTTCAAAAAAATTGCTTCTTCTTCTGATCGTGTCCGTCTGGTAAATATGGGTGTAACGGAAGAGGGCCGTACCCAGTATATGATGGTTGTCACTTCACCCGCTAACCTGAAAAATCTGGAGAAATACAAGGGAATAGCTCAACAATTGGCTCTTGCAGAACATCTTACTGACAGTCAAGCACTTGCTTTGGCTATGGAAGGAAAGGCTGTGGTATGGATTGACGGCGGACTGCATGCCACAGAAACCGTAGGAACGCATCAACTTATTGAAACGATTTGGCAACTGGTGAGCAGGAACGATTCTGAAACGATGCGAATATTGGACGAAGTAATTGTACTGCTGGCACATGCCAACCCCGACGGACAGGAATTGGTTTCTAATTGGTACATGGGTAATCCGGATACGCTGAAAAGATCCTATTCCCAACTCCCGAGGCTATACCAAAAATACATAGGACACGACAACAACAGGGATTTTTACATGATGAACATGAAAGAAACCCAAAATATCAGCAAGGAACTCTATGTGGAATGGCTGCCTCAGATTATTTACAACCATCATCAGGCGGGACCCGCTGGTTCCGTAGTGGCCGGACCTCCCTACCGGGATCCGTTTAATTATTTATTCAATCCTCTGGTGATTACAGGGATTGATGCTGTAGGTGCTGCAATGATCAACAGGTTGATTGCAGAAGGGAAGCCGGGCTATACTGAACGTGGCGGTTCTGTTTTTTCTACCTGGTACAACGGGGGTTTACGGACAACCTCCTATTTTCACAACATGATCGGATTGCTGACAGAAATTATCGGGAACCCGACACCGTCCGCTGTGCCTTTGGTACCATCCAGACTACTTCCAAGCGGGAATACTCCTTACCCGGTTATGCCTCAAAAGTGGAATTTCAGAAGATCGATTGATTATTCCATCTCGCTAAACTATGCGGTACTTGATTATGCTGCCCGAAACCGGGAGCATCTCCTTTACAATATTTACTGTATGGGTAGAAATTCAATACAGGCAGGCAACCACGACAACTGGACATTATCTTCCAAAAGAATTGAAACGATCAGTGCCTCCTATAAAGCGGATCAGAAAGGCAGGAAAAGTGGTGATTCAATTACAGGTACAACACGCGAAAGGTCTGATACCATCCCTTTAAAGTATTTGAGTGTTTTATTTAAGGATTCTTTACAAAGGGATCCCCGTGGTTATGTAATTACGGCCATGCAACCGGATTTTCCAACTGCCGTCAAGTTTGTAAATGGTCTGATTCAGTCTGGAATTTGTGTAAATATCGCTACGGCTCCTTTTACCATTGACGGGAAAAATTTCCCGGTTGGGTCATACGTAGTTAAAACAAACCAGGCATTCAGACCTTTTGTTCTGGATATGTTTGAGCCGCAGGATCATCCGAATGATTTTCTCTACCCCGGTGGTCCGCCTGTTAAACCGTATGATATTGCAGGGTGGACACCCGCTTTTTCGATGGGCATCGAGTTTCGGCGGATTCTTCATGCATTTGATGGGCCGTTCCAGGCTATCCCGTACGGAGAGATTCAATCGCCTCAGGGTGAGATGGCTTCCTCTTCCGGTGCGGGATACATGCTGGATTCAAGGTGCGACAATTCGTTTGTTGCTGTGAATGAACTTCTGCATGCAGGAGTTGAGGTTTATCGTTTCAAGAATCAGGCTGGCATGAAGCCGTCGTTTGGTCAGGGTTCATTTTTTATTCCCGCAGGCAGGCAGGCCAAATTGATATTGGAAAAGGCTTCGGCAGCGCTGAGCCTTCATGTCATTTCACTCTCCAAACGACCGGATTCATTAATCGGGAAGATTTCTCCATTGCGTATCGGGTTATGGGATACCTACGGAGGTTCCATCTCCGCCGGTTGGTTGAAATGGATTATGGAACAGCATCAATTTACATTCAAAACCGTTTATGTCAAAGAGATCAACGAAGGGAAACTCAATAAGAACTATGATGTGCTCTTGTTTGTGAGCGGGGCGATCCCTTCCCTGTCTCCCGGTGAATATGCCGGTCCGAGGGATACGACAAAAATCACCGATATTGATGTAGAATACAGGTACCAGTGGGGGAAGATCAGTGCTGACAGTTCTGTTACAGCATTGAAAAAATTTATGGAGGCAGGTGGCACCATTGTAACCATAGGAAAGAGCACCAATCTTGCCCACCATTTAAAATTGGGAGTTGCCAATTCACTCGTTGAGATGAGCAAGGGAAAAGAGGTTTCCTTGCCGGCTGATAAATTTTACATCCCTGGTAGCCTTTTACGCGTAAAAATTGATTCAACACAGTCATCTGCATGGGGTATGGGGTCCTGGGCTGATGTTTTCTTCGATTCAAGTCCGGTGTTTAGACTAACACCTGAAGCCGTCAGTTTGGGTAAGATCAAACCCATTGCATGGTTCGATTCTGCTCAGCCTTTGCGAAGTGGCTGGGCTTATGGTCAGGAATATTTGCAAAACGGTGTTGCCGCTTTCGAGGCAAAGGTAGGGACGGGGAGGTTGTGCGCCTTTGGACCTGAGATTACTTTCAGATCCCAAACCTACAGCACATTCAAATTACTATTTAATCAGCTTTACACTGGATATGATCACTGATTAAATATTTTCTTGTTGCTGACCTGGCAAGATCAGAACCAACCTTTTGTTCTTGAACGTGTTGATCTCAAGCCTAGGACGCCCAATAAGCCCCTGGTAACCTCGCGAGCAATCATATTGGTAATCGGACTTTTAAGAACCTGTTCAAAAGATGTAGGTTCTTCTTTTCCACTTGCTGGATGTTCTTCCTGATTTTGTTCCTGCTCTCGATATGCCTCTTCTTTGTGGGAGTTTAAACGTTTTTGTAGCATCTCGAAAGCACTCTCCCTGTCAATTTCAGTATTGTACGCTCTAATAAGATCCGAGTTATTGATGTATTTGTTGATTTCCACTATGCTTAAAACGTCCATGCGCGAATACGGAGGGCGCATCAGGGTGTTAACCAGTTCTGTAGGCCTTCCTTTTTCATCAAGGCCGGTAACAAATGCCTCTCCGATACCAAGTTGTGTAATCAATTCATCTACCTGGTAAAAGTCAGACAATGGATAGTTTTCGGATGCAGACTTGATGTCTTTCCTGTCTTTGGCGGTAAAAGCTCTCAATGCATGCTGGATTTTAGTTCCCAACTGACCCAGGATCCCAGCCGGAATGTCGGCAGGAGACTGGGTAATAAAGAATATGCCGACCCCTTTGGAACGTATCAGTTTGATGGTCATCTCAAATTGATCCAGCAGGGTTTTCGAAGCATTCCTGAAAATCAGGTGAGCTTCATCAATAAATATTACCAGCTCCGGTTTGTCAGGATCACCCAGTTCCGGCATGGTTTGAAATATTTCAGCCAAAAGACATAACATGAAAGTACTGAAAAGATCGGGCTTGCTTTGCATGTCGGTCAGTCTAAGGATATTGATCATCCCCTGATCATTCCTGTTTTTTTTCATCAGGTCAAATACATCGAATGAAGGCTCACCGAATATAGTGGATGCACCTTGCTGCTCCAGGGAGATGATGTTGCGCAAAATGGTGCCGGCTGAGGAGGTTGAAAGAAATCCATACTCTTTTTTGAACTCCTCTTTCCCTTCATTTTCGGCATAACTAAGTACACTTTTTAGATCTTTCAGATCCAAAAGAGGAAGTTTCCTGTCATCGCAATATTTGAAAATCATGGAAACAACACCTTCCTGGCTCTCGTTTAAGCCAAGAATCTTTGAAAGCAATACAGGCCCGTATTCGGAGATTGTCGCGCGCAGCCTAACGCCTGGTTCGTCAGAAATAGAAAGAAATTCAAGTGGATAACTTTTCCCCGCCCACTCCATCCCGATCATTTTTATTCGCTTTTCGACGATGGGATTTTTTTCTCCTACAGCGCCTAAACCGCTCAAATCACCTTTGATGTCCATTGCCAGAACGGGCACTCCGGCATCAGAAAGACTTTCCATGATTACCTGGAGGGTCTTCGTCTTTCCTGTGCCGGTTGCTCCGGCGATCAATCCGTGACGGTTAAAAGTCTTGAGCGGAAGCCTTACCTGGCATCCTGTCTCATAATCTTCACCAAGAATTGCAGAGCCTATCAAGATGGATTCACCCTTGAAAGTGTAAGAATTTTTTATCTTTTCAATAAAAGTTTTTTTGTCCATGGGATTTGCTTTACTGTTGGTTGAAAGAATTTGGTATGATTTATTTTCTGAAACAGACTACGAAATTAACGGTTTTTCGATTTGTTGATTCCAATCGTTTAAATGAAAATCAAAATATTAGATGAGAATCCCGTGAAACAATATCAAATCCAGATTATGAGGTTCAATTGAATGATAATTAATTGGTTTTGATTAGCTTTACTTTTGTATTGGACCAGACAGTAGAAGTGGTTAAATATTTTCGAAACTGATTTTATCTTGTTCCTCCTCTGCCTACTATACTGGTTCCTCAGTAGAACCGACTAAATCAAATTTTTATGGATCTTTCCTTCGCTCCACTTGCGGTCAGTTTAGTATATTCCTTTCGTTTTAGAAAATATTCCAGGAACAATAATCTCCCGCAATGGGAGAAGCTGTTTAAAAACAGCCAGATGATCCCGGTTATCCTGATTGCTGCTGAGGTAATTTTCTCGGGGAACCAAATTTCAAAATGGATCTGGCATCTTTACCTAATCGCGCTCCTGGTTATTCCTTTGCAGCACAAGGAGTTTCGCAGCATGCGCATGTATATTATTGCATTTATACCTTATGTGCTGGTGTCGCTGCTCAGTGATCTGACTGAAGTAATCGATTCCGGGTTTTTCAAAGCGAATGAGGGCTATTTTAAAAATGCCGTTGGTTTGTCAATGATCTGGCTTGTGGCCATTCTTTACAGTCAAAACAGGCAATACAAGGCAGCAGAGAAAGAGCGGACCAAGCGGCAGCATGAGGATGAACTCAACAAAGCCATTGCCATCCGAAAAATTGAACTGGAAGCATTGGTATCGGAGCGAACAGCAGAACTCACAAAACGAAAAGAGGAGTTGGAACTTACGCTTGAGGAGTTGCGTGCTACTCAATCCCAGTTGATCCAATCGGAAAAGATGGCATCATTGGGTGAATTAACAGCAGGTATCGCCCATGAAATACAGAATCCGCTGAACTTCGTCAATAATTTTTCGGAGGTGAGCAACGAATTGCTGGATGAGATGCAGGCAGAAATTAATCTGGGAAATACGGAGGAAGTAAAGCAGATTGTAACGGATCTGAAACTAAACCTCGAAAAGATCAATCACCATGGGGGAAGGGCGGACAGCATCGTCAAGGGGATGTTGCAGCATTCCAGGGCCAGCACCGGACAGAAAGAACCTACGGATATCAATGCGCTGGCTGATGAATACCTGAGACTGGCTTACCATGGATTAAGGGCCAAAGACAAATCTTTCAATGCGAAGTTTGAAACTGATTTCGATGTAACCCTGGGCAAGATCAATGTGATTCCGCAAGACATGGGAAGGGTGATCCTGAATCTGCTGACCAATGCATTTTACGCAGTAACCGAAAAGAAGAGGACGCTCGGCGATGCTTTTCAGCCCGCGGTGACCATCAGTACCAGAAAATCCGGTAAAAACTTGGTAATTCGGGTAACAGACAACGGAAACGGCATCCCGGAGAAAATCATCGACAAGATCTTTCAGCCCTTTTTTTCCTCTAAGCCAACCGGCGCCGGAACCGGTTTGGGATTGTCGATGTGTTATGAAATCGTGACCAAAGGGCATGGAGGGAAAATTGAAGTCGAAAGTAAAGAAGGTGATGGAGCCGCAATGATCGTAACGATACCGGCTTAACCAATTAAACCAGCCGGACAAAGAACAGTTTTGGATTGAGCAACGCTGGAATATTTGTAAAGCGCAAGGCAGTGAGTTGAAAGTGAAAACAGAAGAGGGCAAAGGTTCGGAGTTTATAATTGAATTATTTGCAAACAGTTAATTAAATTGTAACATGAAAAAATCTACAATTCGGGGTTTAATAAACATGATGGTTTACATAGCTATTTGTTTCATTATTTCATGTAACAATAAAAAGAATATCCCCTTCCCCGAGAATCCTTCCGGGTACAAGATGCCGGGTGCTAAACCTTTTGAGTTTCCAGAAGCTAAACCTTTTCAATGGAAAGATATTCCAACGGACAGTATTCCCAAAGGGATTACCATCCCACTTGATATAAGCAAACTTCCGTCCAAGCCATTTTCAATTCATGATTTCAAACCATTGAAATCTCCGATTACCGAAACACCTCTCAATTGGGATCATATCAATGAGCTGAATATTAATCTGGATACTATAAAAGGAAAGCCTGTTTGGGTAAAGAAATTTAGGCTTCCCAATCCGGGAATCACCAGACTTAATCCGCCTACAAAGTTGGAAGGAACGACTTCAGGTATTTTAAGGTTGGCTCAGGCTGAAGGATTAATTGGAAACCAGATCTATGCCATGGTCGCTGATTCCCTGGGATCAATCTGGATATCGACCGAAAGGGGCCTAAGCAAATACAATGGAGACGTTTTTGAATCTTATAACTTTCTTAAAAAAGATATTAGTGGGAACCCGGAGCTTATATTAGATTTGGATCTGGATAGAAGTGGAAATATATGGATGGTTGCCAATTTTAGTGGTATCTATAAACTGAATGCTTCGACCGAAATTGTAGAAAATTATCAGATTGGGGCAGGCTTTTTGCGAATTCAGGAGGATCATCATGGGATAATATGGGCAACCAATTATAATAAAGGAATCTTTTTTCTGGATGCAGGTCACCGTTTAATAAAGCAATTTATTTTACCCATTAAAAAATTTGAAAAAGATTATGCTGTTGGGGTGTTTGAAGATTCAAAAGACAACTTGTGGTTTGGTTATGAAGATAAGCTGGCTATTGTGAATGCCGAACGGAATTCCATCAGGCTGATTGGAAAGACTGAGGGACTAAGCATCCTTGTGCCCTATGATTTTTTAGAAGATGCAAAAGGGAATGTTTGGATGTCAGCATTTTCAAAAGAGTCAAAATCGATCTCACTGGCAGAAGACAAGATATTTACTTTGGGTGCAAAACAGGGTTTTATTGGTTTCTGCAGGGATGTGGTTTTAGATCCTTTGAAGCGAATTTGGATTGTCGACAATGATACAGTTTCTGTTTACGATCCGGTTTCGGCCCGTTTAAAGAAAATTTCAACAGGAGCTGCATTCATAATTGGCAGCTTCCCTCCCAAGGCCATCTCCGATTTAAAAGGGAATATCTGGATAGGTACCGCCAGAAATGGAATCCTGCTTGTCGATTCCCGCGGAACGCTTTCCGAACATTTTAATACTTCCAATGGGCTTGCAAGTAACGACATCTGGGGCACCATGGAGGATAAATATCAAAGGATTTGGCTGGCAACTTATAGCGGAATCAATATTTTTGATCCTGTAACGGAGAAACTTTATTTATTGAAACTTCCTGACAAGCTGAGTACGAATAACCATAGAAGCATAAGTAAACTGGACGAGGATCATATTCTGGTAGGCTCACTACAGGGATTTGTTATCATCGATCTTGAGAAAAAAACAGCAACGGCTTATCGGTCTACCAGGGCTACGGCCCAAGTATTCTGGAGAGGAATTAAAGATAAGGATGGGATTCTGTGGCTTAGTTCAGGTAATGGAGTTTTTAAATTCAATCCGGATAAGAACCTGATGTGGAAACTTGATGAGTCTTGCGGATTGATTTCAAATTTGGTCTGGTTTGTAGTTCCCGACCCGGAAGGAAGGATATGGTTTGGGACTAGCAAAGGTGTGAATGTAATTGCCCCGAAAGAAAACACCATTTTAGTTCTCGGCAAGAAAAATGGTTTAACAAGCGATTATTCCTCGACTGTAATTGAAACCGACAAGGGAGAAATGGCTATTGGCGGAGATAAGGGCCTTTCTATTATCAATCAGCAAAGAAATTTAATTACCAATGTAACCGCAAAGGAAGGTTTAATACCGGAAAGTATATATGACCTGGCCGTGCTGAATGGAAGAATCCGTATTGGTTCAGAAAGCGGATTGATCATCGTCGATCGCCCCGAAGATGCATCATCCGGCAAGACATGGCGGTTTACAAACTATAATAAAAGAGAGGGATTTCCTTACAACGATTATAATCAGGGAACTGCCCTTTCATCCTCCGACGGGCATGGTTGGTTTGGAGCCGCCCCGATTCTTACCGTTACGCTGCAGGAACCCTTAATCGACTCGTTGGCACCCAGGGTTTACATTACTGATTTTAATATTATGGACCAAAATCCTTCTTTTTTGGGTTTGGACAATATGAATTCTCATCTTTCGGTGGGTGATACTTTATGGAATCGCGAAATTTCCACGTATTACATCAAAGATAAATTTCCGGAAGACTCCAGCTATCTGTCTCAAAACAACATTACCTGGGATAGCTTGAATTCTGCATATCACATGCCTGTTGGCTTAAAATTGCCTTACAACCAGAATTCATTCAACGTCTCTTTTGCCAATCTGGATATCAAAGGAAGGGATAAGATTGTCTATCGGTACATTTTGGTTGGAGCCGATAAAGCGTGGTCAGAGCCAAGTCAAAAGGCAGAATCAAAAAATTATTATAACATTCCCCCGGGTAATTATACATTCAAAGTATCCAGCCGTGGATTCAATGGAGTATGGAGTCAACCAGCCGAATTAGGTTTTACAATCTGGCCTCCGTGGTGGAAAACCTGGTGGGCTTATCTTTTATATGCGGTTAGTTTTGTTGGAGCTATATGGCTTACTTCTCAATACCGGTCTCGTTGGTTAAAAATGGAAAATAAAGTGCTTGAAGAAAAAGTATCGCATCGTACAGCACAGTTAAATACAACCATAGAAGATTTAAAGTCCACCCAATCCCAACTTATTCAATCCGAAAAAATGGCCTCACTCGGTGAACTCACCGCAGGCATTGCCCACGAAATTCAAAACCCGTTAAACTTCGTCAATAATTTTTCGGAAGTGAATTCTGAATTAATCGGGGAGATGGAAGAAGAGATTGCCAAGGGTAATTTTGATGAAGCAAAGAAAATTGCCGGAGCCATCCGGGAAAATCAACTAAAAATCAATCAGCACGGCAAACGGGCCGACAGCATCGTGAAGGGAATGCTGCAGCATAGCCGTAGCAGCAGCGGGTTAAAGGAATTTGCTGATATTAACCTGCTTGCTGATGAATTCATGCGGCTTTCCTACCATGGGTTAAGGGCAAAGGACAAATCATTCAATGCCAGCCTGAAGACTGATTTTGACCCTGCAATCGGAAAATTTAAATTTGTACCGGAGGAAATTGGAAGGGTTATCCTGAATTTGCTGAACAATGCATTTTATGCTGTAACTGAGAAAAAGAGGTTGAGTCCGGAAGGATACGAACCGACTGTTGCAATCAGTACAAGAATGGCTGGTGATATGGTGGAAATTAAGGTGAGCGACAATGGAAACGGGATACCTCAAAAGGTTTTGGATAAGATCTTTCAACCATTCTTCACTACCAAACCTAGCGGACTGGGTACAGGGTTGGGATTGTCATTGAGTTATGATATTGTTACCAAGGGTCATGACGGCAAACTGCTGGTTGTAACGACCGAAGGTACGGGATCAACTTTTATTATTAATTTGCCGTATAAAAATTTAGCATCATGATAAAAATTCTGGTTGTAGACGATGAAAGAGATATAAAAATGCTATTTGAACAGCATTTTAGAAAGGAAATAAAGAGCGGAGAGATGGAATTTAGTTTCTCTTTTTCCGGCGAAGAAGCTTTGGAGTTTATGAAAAATCCTGAACACAAAGCTGTTCTGATTCTTTCGGACATCAACATGCCCGGCATGAGCGGGCTCGAATTATTGAAACACATTAAAGAGAAATACGAAAAACCACCACCCGTTGTAATGATGATTACGGCCTACGGGGACGGTGAAAATTACACTCTTTCGATGAAATTAGGAGCCGACGATTTTCTAACCAAGCCCCTTGACTTTGGTTCACTCAAAGAGAAATTAAAAACAATAATCCTATGATTAAGATTCTAATTGTCGACGATGAGACTGATTTAGAGATTCTCATCCGGCAGAAATTCCGTAAAAAAATCAGGGAACAGGATTATGAGTTCGTTTTCGCGGTGAATGGAAATGATGCATTGAGGAAAATGGCCGAGTATCCTGATGTGGAGATCGTATTAAGTGATATCAATATGCCCGAAATGGATGGCCTGACACTGCTGACAAAACTCAGCGAATCCAATCCACTCGTGAAGACTGTGATGGTTTCGGCATATGGTGATATGGAAAACATCCGCAAAGCCATGAACCGGGGCGCCTTTGATTTTGTGACCAAACCCGTCGATTTTGATGATCTGGAGATGACCATGGAGAAGACGATTCAGCATGTAAAGCTGATTCGTGAGACCTTGAAAGCCATCAAAGAGAACAATATTCTGCGAATGTACGTGGATGAGAATGTACTTAACTTCATGGGAAGCAGGGAATATGAAGCCTCCGTAATGATCAATGAGACCGTGGAAGCTACCGTGGCATTTATTGATATTTGCAGTTTTACATCGATCAGCGAAAAGGAGACCCCCGATACCGTGGTTGCCCTTTTAAACAGATATTTTGACCTGATGGTTACTGAGATTATTGCACAGCAGGGCATCGTCGACAAATTTATGGGAGATTGTGTGATGGCAGTATTCAAGGGTTCATACCATATGGATAGAGCCATCGATGCATGTTTGGCCATCCGGAGTAAAATTGAAGGGTTGCAGGGGAATATCGGTTTTCTTCCTAAAGTTTCAGTCGGAATCAACAGTGGCGAAATGATTTCGGGCAATATCGGCTCTGCAACTTTGCGAAGGCTTGATTATACCGTGATCGGAGATACGGTGAATACGGCACAGCGCTTGCAAAGAGCAGCAGGGGTATGACAGATTGTGATTTCAGCTGCCGGTTACGAAAAAGTGAAGCAATCATTTAACTGCAAACTGATCGGTGCCGCAGTATTGAAAAATAAATTAGAAGCGGTGATGCTTTATGAAGTGCTGAATTAATATTTTAAAGCTTGTGTCCATGCAATACGAAAAAGTGCATTCATTCCTGATTCAGAAACTGGAGGCTGGATTGCCTTCCTATCTCACGTATCATGATGCCGGGCACACTAAAAATGTCATTGAAGCCACTGAACATCTTGCAATAGCCGAAAATATTTCAGGGGATGATTTGGTTTTGCTGAAAACGGCGGCCTTGTTTCACGATGCAGGATATATGCAAGTATATAAGGGTCACGAAGATATCTCCTGGAATATGTCCAAAAAATACCTGCCTGATTTTGAATATACTTCTGATCAGATAGAAACAGTCTGCCAGCTGATATTAGCTACCCGGTGGCCTTCCAAACCAAAGAACCATCTTGAAATGATCCTTTGTGATGCAGATATGTATTATCTTGGAACAGAGCACTATTCATTTTATGCGGATAAATTGTATCAGGAATTAAAGAAAAATGGTACGGTAAAAACAAAAGTTGACTGGTTGCTCCACCAGGTCGGGTTTTTATCCTCACATCATTACTTTACTCAGACGGCCCTCCGTGAGCGAGAAGTTCAAAAGCAAAAAGTTTTCCAACAACTCAAATTGGAGCTGGAATCCTCTTTTACCGCTTCCGGAAAGATAAAACCTGCTGAATTAATACAGGATATTCTGCTGATATTGACCGGTGTCCTATTTGCCGGATGTGCATTGAAGGCATTTCTGGTTCCCAATCATTTTTTTGACGGTGGTATCACCGGAATCTCCCTTCTGGTTCATGAATTGTATAATTTCAATCTTGCCATTGTGATAATTTTGCTGAATCTGCCATTCATCCTGGTTAGTTTCTTTACTGTCAGTCGCAGATTTGCTTTATGGACGTTCATTAGTATTGTCTTGCTGGGCATTTGCCTTACACTGCTGCCGGAGGTTGCCCTTACCTCCGATAAGCTTTTGATCTCTATGTTCGGGGGGGTATTCCTTGGAATCGGAATCGGCCTTATCATGAGGGCGGGCGCCGCACTGGACGGAATCGAAGTAATGGCCCTCTACACTTTGAAACGAACCTCCTTCACTATTTCGGAAATTATCCTTGGGATTAACGTTCTCATATTTATTGTCGCAGCTTTTAAATTTGGAATTGATTCGGCTCTATATTCCATTCTTACCTATTTTTCAGCTACCCGGTGTATCGATTATGTGGTCGAAGGCATCCAGGCCTTCACCGGAGTAACGATCATTTCAGGGAAAAGTGAACTGATTAAATACAAGCTGGTCAATGATCTCGGAAGAGGTATAACGGTTTATAAAGGGGAAAGAGGATTTTTGCCCGGGAAATTTGAAATCAGCGCGGATTGTGACATCATCTTTACGGTAATTTCAAGACTTGAATTACGTAAATTAAAAAATCTTGTGTACAACGAAGACCCTCATGCTTTCGTTTTTGCAAATACAATTAAGGAGGCTTCAGGTGGGGTTATCAAGCGGAGGCATCATCATTAACTTCATACCATCGATTATGACAAACATGAAAGAAATTAAGGGACTAAACAGTCAGGAATTTATTACCAGAGCAAGGAAGCTTGCAGAAACTTACCGGGTTGCGAACGACAAGGAGTTCAGGCTCAAAGACTATTCCCATGAGGCAGATGATGATTCATGGATCGATAAAAAAGATCATGCCCAGGAATTGCTTGAAATAGGTGTTGAGGCACTCTCTGAAATGCAGGATAAATTGTATGCACACGATAAATGGGGATTGCTGGTGATATTCCAGGCAATGGATGCTGCCGGAAAGGATGGGGCTATCAAACATGTGATGTCGGGGGTCAACCCCCAGGGATGTGAGGTAACAGCTTTTAAGGCACCAAATGCCGAAGAGCTTGACCACGATTACCTCTGGCGTTGCATGAAGCATCTGCCTGAACGGGGTCGTATCGGTATCTTTAACCGTTCATATTACGAAGAGGTATTGGTCGTCAGGGTTCACGAAGAGATTCTGAGATCACAAAAATTACCGGAAGAACTCATCCATGAAGATATTTGGAAAGCTCGACTCAAGGATATCAGAAATTTTGAAGCCTACCTGAATAACAATGGAATATTGGTTGTGAAAATATTTCTTCATGTATCCAAGAAGGAGCAGAAGAAACGTTTTCTCGAACGCATTGAAACACCTGAAAAAAATTGGAAATTCAGCAAATCAGATCTGGCAGAAAGGAAATTTTGGAAAGAGTATATGGACGCATATGAGCATTTAATCAGGAAGACAGCCACCGAAAAATCACCCTGGTATGTGGTTCCGGCAGATAACAAGCACTATGCCCGTATTGTAGTGGCCGCAGCCATATTGCATTCCCTTGATTCCATGGGGTTGTCTTATCCAAAAGTAACCGAGGAAAAAGTGGCCGAGTTGCAACTTATCAAGCAGCAATTGCTTGCTGAGGAGTGAGAGGAATTAAAGGATAAAGGATAAAGTCCCTCAGTATGTGACATATAGCCCCATTTAAAATAACATTGGAAAAAGATGTTATATAAGAGTGAAGAACGCTTCGAACTGCATTTTCTTATCAAACTCATAACTCATAACTTTTCGCCGGCAAATGTTGAGCAACTACTTCCCTCCCTTGCAATGGATTAAATCCTACAGGCTCAAAGATGCCGGCAGTGATCTGTTATCGGGTATAACGCTGGCTGCTTATGGTATTCCTGTTGCAATGGCTTATGCTTCACTGGCCGGACTGCCGGTATTCTATGGAATTTACGGATACATGATCGGTGGTCTGTTTTATGCTATTTTTGGTACAGGTAAGCAACTTGCTATCGGACCAACTTCTGCGATTTCACTTTTGATCGGCACCACACTGGCTACCATGGCCAATGGCGATGTGCAGCAATCTGTCCAAATTGCCTCCCTGACAGCCCTGGTGATGGCTTTGATGAGCCTTTTCGCATGGTTTCTTCATTTGAACAGCTTCGTGAATTTTATCAGCGAATCGGTCTTGCTTGGTTTTAAGGCAGGTGCCGCCCTCACCATCGCGTTTACCCAACTGCCGAAATTTATTGGAACTGCCGGTGGTGGCAATAATTTTTTTGAAAGGATAAATGTCCTTTTTCACCAGTTGCCCGACACCAATCTGGCAGTTCTTGGCTTCGGAATTTTGGCGATTTTATTTCTGGTTGCCAGTGAAAAAATCCTTCCGGGAAGACCTTTCGCCATTCTTTTGGTTGTTGGTTCCATCATTCTGATTTCATCTACCTCACTTGCTGATGCTGGTTTCTCCCTGACAGGTGACATCCCTCCCGGATTACCTTACTTTAAGATCCCCGCTTTGAGGGTCAGGGATATCGAAGGTATTATGCCGCTGGCCTTTGCCTGTTTTTTGCTGGCCTATATTGAAAGCGTTTCGGCGGCTAAAACACTTGCGAACCGGGGTGGATATGAGATTGATGCCCGTCAGGAATTGCTCGCTCTTGCTGCAGCCAATGCCGCAACAGCGTTAGGCCAGGGTTATCCTGTAACCGGAGGTTTATCCCAATCGGCAGTGAACAGCAAAGCCGGTGCCAAAACCCCCTTTTCTCTTGTGTTTGCTTCTGCAACCATTGCTGTTTGTCTATTGTTTCTGACCGGACCGCTGAGAAATTTGCCCAATGTTGTACTGGCAGTCATTCTGCTGGTAGCTATCAGCAGCTTGTTTGATGTAAAAGGGCTGATACGTCTTTGGAAGATCAGCCGGATGGAATTTGGAGTGGCAATGATTGCCTTTGCGGGGGTTATTGTATTTGGGATCCTCAACGGTGTTGTGCTGGCTGTCGTTTCATCGATTGTCTGGCTGCTGATTATTATTTCCAATCCGCATGTTGCCTTCCTTGGCAGGATTCCGGGTACCCGGAGATATACGGATATCAGTCGCCATCCTGATAATGAATTGATTCCCGGTATGCTGCTTATAAGGGTCGAAGCCTCAGTTTTGTATTTTAATGTGGAGAATATCCGAAAAAATATTTGGTCAAAAATTCTTGAATCGGGAACATCGCTCCATTGTGTAATATGGGATTTCAGCACATCCCCTTATGTTGATACGGCCGGTGCTGCGCTGATCAAAAAACTATACCTGGATTTGAAGGCAAAGGGCATCGCCTTCAGAATCGCAGAAGCACATGCGGGGGTGCGCGACATGCTGCGCGCTGAGGAGATAGATCACCTACTGGGACATATCAGCAGGAAAGTATCTGTGGATGATTTTGTAAATGGCGCTGTTCCGGAAGAGGAGAAAAACCACACGAATAATTGACGTTGGTATTTATTTCCGGGATAGATAGCGAACTATTTTTATTTTCCTGAAATAAAGGCATCCAGCGCATGGGTTGGTTTCCCATCTGCACCCCAGGCACTCAGGGCATAGTGGCTCCAGCTTCTGGCTCCCTCAGGTTCCCAGTACAGTACTCCTAAACCTTTGTTCTCAGGTACTTCCAGTACCTTTTTTTGAACTGCAAGCAACATGTCAAACGTGTTTTGCGCTTTGATCTCCTCTCCGCCCACCTCCACCACCATTACCTCCTTGCCATAACGAGATGCCATGTCATTGAGGTTGGTACCCAGGTCATTGATTGACAGGGTATAATCAGGGTTTCCAGGAAGCCAGAAAGGGTAATAGGACAAACCTATCACATCATATCTTGCCCCATTGGATCTTGCATTATCGAACCACCATCTGAACCGGTCGTTGTTATTTCCCTGATCAATGTGCAGAATCACTTTTGATTGCGGACTTACCGCTTTTATCGCATCATAACCTTTGTTGATCAATTGCACCAACTGATTAGAATTCGTGCTACTTCCTTCAGGGTAGACCATTCCACCTGGTATCTCATTCCCCACCTGTACCCAGTCGGGGTACACTCCTGCTGATTTGAGGGCAGACATCACATCAAAGGTATAATCGTAAAGATCTTTAAGCAAGGTCTGAAAATCATGACCTTCCCAGGCTTTGGGCTTTTTTTGCTTGGAGGGATCGGCCCAGCTGTCGCTGTAATGGAAATCCAGCATCACCTTCATTCCCCATTTTTGTGCCCGGACTGCCATGGCAACTGTTTCGTTTTTACTGCAGTGGCCGCTGAAGGGATTCTCTGACGGATCTACGAAAGTTCTTAGCCTGATGGAATTAATCCCGTGGTCTGTTAAAATTTTAAAGCAATCTTCCTCAAGTCCGTTGTCATTGTAAAACTTGTATCCGGAGGCTTCCATCTGGGGAAGCCAGCTGATATCAGCCCCTTTGGCAAAATACGGTTCAGGGTTGTTTTTTGATTCTACTTTTTCGCTGCAGCCACAAAACAGGATGAAGGCACACAGCAGGCTTAAAATTCCGGAAGATGAAGTTTTCACCTGATTATTTTTATCAGTCATCGTCTCCATCACCCTCTTTTTCAACCATGAAAAAAGCCGCGTGAACAGGTACAGGGCAGGGGATATCAAATCCTTTTACTGCAGCCCATATTACTTCGTTGAATTGTGCATCTGGAATCCGGTCCTCCTTTGTGAAATCGAATTTCTCGCTGAGCCGGGATAAGCGGCTTTCTTTCTCATTTTTCAGATTTAAATCAACCAGGTTGGCCGTCGCCTTAAATGGAGGGTGTGTTGCTGTCGTATTAAAACACCTCCACATGGGTTCTGCTGATGCATCATATTGACTCATAGGAGGTAAGCCAAGAATAAGCTCAATAGTACGGAGCGCTGAACTGGTAGAATACATGGTGTGATCAACGAAACCCTGTTTTACGAATCCGCCTGCGACATAGGTGGTCGACCGGTGGGCATCTACATGGTCAGGGCCGTTTTGTGCATCGTCTTCCAAAATAATAATGACACATTCGTTCCATATTGGAGATTTGCTGAGGTACTCGACAAACAGACCACAGGCAAGGTCATTGTCAGCATTGTGTGCTTTGGGGGTGGGTTTTCCCAGACGCAGTCCTTCGGTATGGTCATTCCCAAATCGTAGGGTATTCAGCTGGGGTACTTTACCTGCAGCGAGCATGGAATCGAAATCTTTTTTCCACAAATTGAACCGGGCAGTATCGCGGATGCTCAGGTCAAATCCGGTGTAATTGGGGCAAAAATGATCTTTTAAAGCAGGAATATTTGCGGTAAATGAATCAGAGATGAATTCTCCGTAACTCCGGTACGATACGCCGTATTTCTTGCAATAGTCCCATAAGAATCCGTTTTTATTATTGGCTACTTCGCGTTCACCTTCGCCGGGATAAGAACCTCCACGACCTCCATAACTGACCGGCCAGTTTTTCTCGAGATAATCTGTTGCATAGGCCCCCATCGTCCAGTTGTGCCCATCAGCACTGACCTCTCCATCGACATAAAAGTTATCAAGAAGCACAAATTGCTTTGCCAGGTTGTGAAGGTTGGGTGTGACTTTTTCGCCAAAAAGGACGAGTCCGGGATCTCCATTCCCTTCCGGAATATCTCCCAATACCTGATCGTAGGTCCTGTTTTCCTTGATCACATAAAATACATATTTGATCGGAGATGGATCTCCTACCCTTGAAGGAACAGGGTTGCCAACTTCACCGGTACTCTCCATCTCTTTCTCTTTGTTGTACGGAGTGTTTTTGTAAACAAGCTGAGAATACACAGCTAGTTGATTATCATTCGGTTTAAGAACAGACTGAAGGGTTCCGGTAAAAAGACCTCCGATGTACTGAACTTTTGTGTTTTTGATGTCGGCATGACGGGCCACATCCTCATTTTTACTCACAGGACTCGGACCATAAGGATTAGCCCTGGAGGTCAGACCCTTTCCATTGGCGACAAAAATGTTGTCTTTTACCACACGTACGCAGGTTGGATACCATCCGGTTGGTATAAAGCCCTTGCTCTTGCTTAAGCCCGGATTGCTTACATCAAATACCGCAAGACAATTGTTGTCTGCATTGGCAATGTACAGTGTTTTTTCGTCTTCACTCAATGCCAGGCTGTTGGCAGTAGAGCCGGAAGGAGAACCGGGATATAGAGCCGAATTCAGTACTTCAATTTCTCTGTTCTGCAAAGTAGAAATGACCGAGACAGAATTGTCATTGGCATTACTCACGAACAGGAACTTGCCATTGTGGGTTGTACACATATCATTGGGATTGTCTCCGACAGGAATCCAGCTTTTTATCTGCTGTCTTTCAGTGTCGAACAAAATAATTTTATCGCATCCCCAGCAGGAGATATAGAGGGTTTTATTATTATCCGATAACAAACAGGTGTAGCCCTCGCCACCAAGCGGAATTTGATTTTTGACTTTCTTAGCTTTCAGATCATAGACATAGAGTGAGTTGTTCTCTTTGGTGACAGCATAAAGCAATTGTTGCTGGTTGTCTACGGAGATTCCGGCTATGGAAATTTTAACCGGCCAGGGCTTGCCGATGACCAGCGTATCGAAAGGAACGATCTTGTTCTGGTTGATCTGATACCTCATGATCCAGTTGTCGTTTCCACCTGAGGCGTACAAATATTTTCCGTCTTTGGAGAAAGTAAGGCCCAGCCATCCCTTGGCTATCACAACAGAATCAAGGAGCTGCATTTTTTCGGAATCGATCAGATGGATACTCTGGTCACTCTGGCCATTATTTGTCACAGCCAGTAGTTTCCCGCCTGGAGAGACAGCAATATTTAACGGTAAATCCCCAATAGGCAGCATCTTGCCAACAGGGGTTAGTTTCCACCCATTCGGCAATGATACACGAGCGGATTCAATCTCTTTCAATGACTGTGCTTTTACTGAAATAACGATAAATGATATAAGTGCAGCAAAAAGCAATGAAAATGCAATTTTTAATTTGGAAGTTGGCATAGTAGTGTTTTTTGTCATTTTATTTCTGCACTAAAGTTCGCTAAATGTTTTCAATAAACAAATGAGTCTGTTATTTGCTCCTTCCGAAGCCAAACGGTCTCTTCCTCAAGGCGAAGTTCAACGATTGTAAAATTTATCGTCAGCCCATTTTACCGGGTTATCCAAAATATAATTCGAAATGGTTTTATCCGATTGATCGTCGCGGATAATGTGTTCGTAATAGTCTCGTTGCCACAATTTACCTTTGAATGGTAACCATCCCGATTGTTTAACGCCATGAATATATTCCATGGTTGTAATTGATTTGAATGCATCCAAAATATCGCCAACGGTTTTACCTGTAGGGGCGTGCCCTTGTGGCCGCCCCATATCCTGCGAATGCCTATTGCCTAATTCATTTTGTATTTCCACATTTTTTTGGGCGACCGATATGTTTTGGGCGACCACAAGGGTCGCCCCTACCGCAATTTTCAAAATACCATGAAAATGATTGGGCATTACCATAAATTCATGTAATTCAATATTTGGGAAACGGTTTTTCAATGCCAACCATTCCATTGCCACCATTTTTCCTGAATCATTCAAAACCATTTTCCCATCTGTTATCTCCCCCAGAAGACAGGCTTTATCCTTAATGCAAATGTTTATAAAATATAGCCCTTCCTGCGAGTAATCGTATCCTTTTAGCCGGATAGATTTGCGATGATGGATGAGGGGATCGTACTTCATTGGGTAGCAATTTGCAGTTCAAATATATCCCGATCCAGGCAATGGAATCAGGTACTTTTTAATATTCTACCCGAGACACTCATATAAGATGTGCCGGGGTTTCTGCAGTATGTAGGTTTTTTACATTTTGGTTCGGGTTTTAACAAATATATCAATTATTCAAGGTTTGTCTTTAGGTTGAGTTGATTTCCTGATTTGATTTTGCTTCATTTTGCTATATTTAGGATCTCTATTCACTTTCATTTCGTTAACATGGGCAATCAAAGGAGTTTAGTCAGAACACTCGGACTGGGTTATGTTATCATATTTGTAGTTGCAAATATCATTGGATCAGGAGTATATAAGAAAATTGCTCCAATGGCAGCTGAACTTCACTCCTCTGCCTGGATCCTGATGGCATGGGTAGTCGGTGGAATCATCACGCTTTTCGGGGCGCTGAGCAACGCAGAAGTTGCCGGATTACTCGCCGATACAGGGGGCGAATTTGTCTATTTTAAAAAAATCTACAACCGGTTCTTTGCATTTATCTATGGATGGTCGCTCTTTACAGTAATACAGACTGCAACAATCTCTTCCCTGGCTTATGTTTTTGCCCAATCCCTGAACAGCATTGTTCCCATTCCCGAGGTTTTCACCTCCCTTCAGCATTTTTCGATAGGAGGTGTTTTCTTTCCCTTCCAGGATTTCGGTGTTAAACTGACAGCGATTCTGTTGATATTACTTTTGACCTTTCTCAATATTACCGGTTTAAAAAGTGGGGCTGGGACGAGCAAAGCCATACTTTTGCTGGTATTCACCGGACTTTTGGTGATCGTATTCTTTGGTTTAAGCAGTCTCTCCTCCATGCCTGCCAATTTCATGAAAGTTGGGGAGCTGACCAACGGAACGATCACAATATCTTCTTTCTACACAGCCATGCTGGCAGCTTTCTGGGCATACCAGGGATGGGTTTCCGTAGGTTTTATCGGAGGAGAGGTGAAAAATCCCAGGCAAAATATTCCCAAAGGGATTGTAATGGGTGTGTTTGTTGTGATCGCGATCTATCTGCTGGTTAACGTAACTTATCTCACCCTGCTCTCCATTCCTCAACTGGAACAGATCCATGCCGCGGGAAACCAGATTGCAGCTGTTGAGGCAGTAAGAAGTTTCTGGGGGGCAGGTGGAGTACTGTTTATTTCCTTGCTGATTCTTCTCACTACCTTAGGTTGCACCAACGCCAGTATTCTTACGGGAGCTCGTCCCTACTATGCCATGGCCCGCGAAAAACTATTCTTTCCAGGGATAGCCAAACTGAATCGTGCCAATGTCCCGTCAAACTCCCTGTTATGGCAGGGAATATGGGCTTCCGTGCTGGTGTTGTCGGGCACTTTCGATCAGCTCACAGACATGATTATCTTTGCAGTATTTATTTTTTACGGTGCTACTTCGCTGGGTGTCTTTATTCTGAGACGCAAGATGCCCGATGCCCACAGGCCCTATAAGGTATGGGGCTATCCTGTCGTACCGGCTATCTTTATCCTGTTTTGTATTGGGTTGATATTCAATACAATTATTGCAAGACCCCGAGAAGCCGCCATTGGCATGACGCTGATCCTTTCTGGGATCCCCATCTTTCTATATTTGCAATGGAAATACAGGAAGATGCAGGATAAAGATTGATTGTTCTTCATGATTACGCAAAAACCTTGCGTTACAGATCACTTTTAGAAGACGGCGGCAGTAAATAATTTTTAGTCTTATTATGATCAAAAGGGCAATAAATTATCAAGTCTTGAACTTGAATCCTTAGATTTTGAACCTATTTTTGTTACCAGGGAAATATAATCTTAAATTTAACAAACATGAGAAAAGTATTATTGATCGCCATCATGGCAATTTCTACGGTAGCTTTTGCCCAATCGGGATTGAAACAAGACATTGATGTAATTCAAAGTCTGTATGGAAAATCAAAGCTTGAATTGGTAAGTGCTTATATGAAGCTCCAGGAGCCTCAGGCTGCAGCATTCTGGAAAATGTATGATTCATATGAAGTTGAGCGTAAAGCACTCGGACAGAAAAGAATCATGCTGCTTGATGATTATGTTCAAAACTTTGAAACACTGACCGAAGCCAAAGCTGATAAATTGGTAACTGCCGTTTCAGATAATAATATTGCCTATGAGAAATTATTTGTAAAGTATTATGGACAAGCCAAGAAAATTGTTGGTGCCATGCATGCAGCCAAATTCATTCAACTGGAAGGTGCCTTATTTACTGCCGTTAAAGCAGAAACACAAAATGCCATCCCTTTTGTTGGGGAGATTGATCGTTCTGTAAAGAAGTAAACTACAATATCCAATATAAAAAATGCCACCTTTTTAAGATGGCATTTTTTATTTGCAGCACATGATAGTTGGCTTATCATTTGCTTTTGTCTTGTCACCTACTTTATTGGGATGGATCTTTCATCCACATTCCAGCCTTTTATCAGCAGTTGTTGACTTTTCTCGTTTAGCAGGGCTGTGGAGGCACTTACTTTAGCCAACATTGATTCGCCCGGTGCGAGTGAGAAATAGTTGGCAGACCAGAAGGCTGGCAGAACCTCTTCAGTATCATTCATGAGACGTGGTGTGACAAAAAAGGCCAGTAATTTGCTTTTGTTTGTGAATTTAACAGTAAATAATGTCTCTGTTTTGACCTGCTCTTTTTTCAGGATGGTTGTCTCCAGTTCCGTCCGGGGCATGGATTGCAATGCTGTGTAGTCGTTATCTTCAGCAAGCCAGTATGCATTGTGTGAAATCACTTTTCCCCCGGTATCCTTCAGGTTTAAAACCACAAAATTCACTCCCTTGGAACCAGCCAGAGCTTCCGATACCGGGAAGCTCACCTTTACATCCGAGGCAGTAAGACTGACTTTTGCACTTTGATGAGATATCAGTTTTGAATCCATATTAAAAACATCAGCTTCTACAGTCAAATTTGAAATGGAACGAAAGGTTCTGTTTACAACTGTTATTTCATTACTTAAAGAATTTAACTGAATATGAACTGGCTCACAGCTATTCTGCATAAAATAGTAACCTGCATTGGGCTGCAGGTACCAGTCGTAAACCTGCCAAACTACACTTGGAAAGGCCGCATTCAGCTTCCAGAGCATGACACCTCCGACATCGTTCAGCTTGTGCCCTGCAGCTTCAAAAGTCCCCTGGTAACCAGTGGCGTTCATCAACTGCATTTTGTCTGAAAAATCTTCCATGGATGTGGGTACTCCATATCTTTTTACCATGCTTTCATAATACTTGTCATATTTGCCATTCCCGGTAGCTGCATCATGGTAACCCCATGAGTTATTCAATGGAAAAGGTAATTTGGTGTCCCAAACCAAATTTGGAATTATTTTGACGAGTGAGCTGTAAGGTGGCTGCGAAGGCAATCCGGTCTCATCCTTGAAAACCCAGTCTTTGGCATTGTCAGCCAGCTTGTAGTATTGTTTGGAATCCTGCCAGGTGTATGGGCCACCGCTATAGACACCGGACGCCATGTTATCAGGCCAGGAACCGCTGAATCCGGCCGGCAGTTTGGCAAATCCGGATGAGCTGGGAATAAAAGGTCTGGTGCCATCCAGTGTAATCACGCTTTCGCGCATCTGTTCGTAAACATCTTTCCGGATATGTCCTTCGTTACCGCCTGTCCAGAGCAGAAGGCTTGCGTGGTTACGAATCCGGTAGATGGTGCTGATGACATTCTTTACGAATATTTCCGGTTCAAGGGGCCAGTTGGTCGATCCCTTAAATTCTCCATGTGTGTCTCCTGTTACCCAGAAATCGGACCATACCATCAATCCGTACCGATCCGCCAGGTCAAAGAAGATGTCGGGAGGAGTAACGCCTCCACCCCAGATTCTTACCAGGTTGATGTTGGAATTCCGGCACAGATGCAACTCTGAGTCGTAACGGGCAGAATCACGGTTCAGCATCATATCCGGTACCCAAGCCCCTCCTGTGAGCTGTACCCTGCGTCCGTTGACATAGAAATCACGGCGCAGAAATTTATTGGGAACCTCCACAGCTTTGGAAGTGAAAGTCCGGATGCCAAAGACAAAAGAGGTGTCATCCGTGCAGATTCCCCGGGTTTCATACTTGATGCGAAGGCGGTACAAATTTGCCTTTCCATATCCATTTGGCCACCAAAGTCTGGGTTGTCTGAGCAGTAACTGTGCCGTATTGACCTCATTGAGGGCTACTTTGGTTTGTGCTCCGGCAGCAATGGTTATCTCTTTAGAAATTAATAAAGGTGATCCGATAAAATTTTCAGGACTTATTGACACGAATAAGTTTCCTTTGCTACTGTTTGTATTGTGATTTGATAACGTCAGGTTCAGGGAGAGTTTTGCAACAGAAGTGTCGGGTAGATTTGGCAGATCCGTTATTATTTGAGGTTGAACGATGGTTACATCACCAGTTGTCCTCAGAAAGACGGGTTGCCAGATTCCCATGTTTCTGTCACGCACGGGAGGAACCCAGTCCCACCCGACTGAACAAACCATGGTAACATTCTTGCCAATATCACCGGTAGGTCCGCCATTTTCAAAAAAATCGCCCATAGCCTTTAATTGTTCCCTGGCAGGCAAGCCCGGAAAATCGAGGGGATATATTTTCACTGCCAGCACATTTTCTTCACCGCAAAGTATCGTTTTACTTACGTCGAAGCTGTATTCAGCGAACATCCCTGCCATTTGGGTAGAGTCGGCAATGGGTTTTCCGTTTAGCCAGACAGCAGCCCTGTAGTTGATTCCCTTGAAGATCAGCTGAAAATGGCGTTCCTTGTCGTTGTCAGGAACCTTGAAGGTTGTGCGGTACCAGTAAGGTTTCTTCCATGGATTGGGAACATTCGGAAGATGGCTGTACTGTTCCAGGCTATATGTTTTATTGAACTCATCGGAAGCATCCGGGATCAGCATGTTGTTCATACCCGAATAGGGATCCGGATAGATCCGGTTGGCGACAAGACCCGTCAGTACCGTGGATGGAACAGTTACCGGAAACCAATAGACATTCGGGTGGTAGGCTGCAGTTGAAATAATTTCTCCGGGTACCTGGATCAATTCTGACGACTGAAGCCTAAATTGAGTCAGTTTTTCCTGCCTGATTTTTTGATTTTGAGCAAAAGAATTTTGCAATACGATAAAAAGCAGGAGCAGCAACAGGGATGAGATCTTCATAAGAATGGGGTTATTATTGAAAAATACCAGCAGGAGATCAATTTTTTTGACCTCCTGCTGGTGTCTGACTTAGTTAAAGCCTCTTTAAATATTCTCACCAAAGGAGAACCCCGCACGGGCAGGTTCCTTGATAAACAGGTCCAGTTCAGGATGATTGGAGACTTTCATATTTTTTGCGTCATACTCAATACGTGTATTGAATCTTTGAGCCAATACACCCGTGAGGGCCATCTCAACCAATTGGGTGGCATAATCAAAATTCGAACCAGGAATTTTCCCGTGTTTAATGGCTTCAATCCATTCGCGCTGAGGGTTTTCCTCAAAAGTTCTTGGTATTGTCTGTGCGGGTAGCTGTGGTTTAAAAGCTTGCCATTCAGCCATTGGCATTAGCAGTCTTGGCTCGTTTGGCCTTCCGCCGGTAATAAGACACTGTTTGTCGCCAACCATGATCATGCCGCTTCCGGGTAACTTTTCTACATTCCACTCCGGACGGATTTCCGGTTTGATCCCACCTTCGTGCCAGCGCATCTTCACCGGAGTTTTATTCCCACGTGCGGGGAAATCCCAACGGATCACAGCCTGATCGGATACGAAACCGTTGTCTGGAACTGGTGATTTGAATTCTGCTTCGACAACATCTGGCAAACCAAGATCGAGTGACCAGAATGGGGCATCCAGCGTATGGCAGCACCAGTCGCCCATCTCGCCGTTTCCGAAATCGAACCAGCTTCGCCAGGTTTTGGGTGCATAGACACCATTGTATGGTCGAAAAGCCGCCGGTCCCAACCACAGATCCCAATCAAAACCGGTTGGAATTGGCTGCTCTGCGGGGGGGAAACTATCCGGTTTTCTAAAGTATTTATCAGGACCAAATTCAGGTCCGTCAAACCAGGCAATTACCTCGGTGACATTACCCAGCAGCCCGGCTTCATACCACTCTTTGATGCACCTGATCCCGTTGGTAGCATGGCCCTGGTTTGCCATCTGTGTGATAACATTGTAATGCTTCGCTGCTTTCCTCAGTGTCCTCAATTGCCAGATGTTATGCGCAAGTGGCTTTTCAACGATAACGTGTTTGCCCAGTTCCATGGCAGCCATGGCAGCAGGAAAATGTGAATGATCAGGAGTACAGACCATAACAGCATCAATCTCTTTATGCATTTTATCAAACATCACCCTGTAATCCTTGAAACGTTTGGCATTGGGCATCGTTTTGAAACCTTCGGCTGCCCTGTTGTCGTCAACATCGCACAATGCGACAATGTTCTCATTCCATTTGGGATCTTTCTGGTTGATCAGCTTGCTCCAGTTGGAGCGACCCTGGCCGCCAACGCCAATAACAGCAATGTTTAGCCGGCCTGATGGGGAACAACTCATCATGTTGGGGATGAAAACAGCTCCTGTGCTTAGCATAGATGCCGTTTTGATAAAGTCTCGTCTGGTAGGATTCATGTGTGTAGAAAATTTATGATTTGACTGAATAGATAGGATGCAAAATTGACTTGCCTAATTTAGTGTTTTTTAGACGATAAGTTTGAAAAATAAGAACAAAACCAGCAAAAGAATATAATTGCCAGAGGAGATATTTAAGAAAATCCGGCGAGTATTTTTTGATTTTTTAGTTCACTTATTGCTTCCGGAATATATTTTTGTTGAATATTTGAAAGAATAATCAATTTTAAGAATCTTAAATGCTTGTAAATCAACATTAATTAAAAATATTTAAAATAAAATTAAAATAAATGTTGCAACATATAATGTTTATACATATCTTTGTCGGAGTTTAATACTTAAAATAATTTAAATCATGAAAATAGAAATTTCAAAAACAAGCAAAATTGTTTCCTGGGTCATCGCCGGTATATTAACTGCATTGTTCCTGTTTAGTGCCTCAGGAAAACTCTTTCTTCACCCTGAGCAAATGGGACAAATGGAATTGGGAGATTGGCGGGTAATCATTGCATTGGGTGAAATCACCTCCGTCCTGTTGTTCCTGTTCGCTAAAACGAATAAATTGGGAACCTTGTTACTCAGTTCGTACATGGGAGGAGCCATCATTATTCACATGACTGGTGGCATAAGTATTGCAATGCCGGTCGTTGTGCTGATTTTAGTATGGCTCGTAGCCTTCTTAAGAAATCCTGAATTGTTAAAAGTAAAATAATAATGGCAAAAAAGAATATTGAACTGGTACTGTCACCACCTGAACCTCATTTTGTAGGAGATGGTTTCAGGGTGCATAACTATATTCCCGGCGGATACCGGGCAGATATGGAAAGAATGAATCCCTTTATTATGCTGGATTACGGAGCTAAATTTAATTTTCCTCCATCAGATCGTCCATTGGGAGTAGGGGTTCATCCCCATCGCGGTTTCGAGACCGTAACGATTGCTTATAAAGGCAGGATTGCACACCATGATAGTGCAGGTAATAGCGGAGAAATCGGAGAGGGTGATGTTCAATGGATGACAGCGGCCTCAGGCATCCTGCACAAGGAGTACCACGAGAAAGAGTTCAGCAAAAAGGGAGGAGAGATGCAAATGGTGCAGCTGTGGGTAAATCTTCCGGCTCAATTCAAAATGTCAAAGCCAAAATACCAAAGTCTGGCGAACGATCAAATCAGTAAATTTGAGTTAGTATCCGATGGAGGGATTGTAGAGATCATTGCAGGAGAATACAAGGGGCAGAAAGGGAGTGCATCCACATTTTCACCTGTCAACCTGCTGAACCTCAAACTGAATAAAAACGGGAAAGCCGATTTTTCTTTTCCGGCTCAATATAACACAGCACTGCTTGTTCTTGAGGGTAAAATTATGGTCAACGGCACAGAAGAAGTTCCCCCAGATCACTTTGCCATATTTCAAAATGAGGGAGATGATTTCGAAATTCAAACAGATAATGGGGCTATTGTATTGATAATGAGTGCCGAAACGCTAAATGAGACGATTGCTGCACATGGTCCTTTCGTGATGAATACGAGACAAGAGATACTCCAGGCTTTTGACGACTTCCACAAAGGTAAATTTGGATTTCTTGCTGATTAAAATTTAATCGTGCCAAGCCCTGTAAAATTGAATAATATGACGATTGAAGAAGAATTGAAAGGCCGGTTTCGGAATGAATACCACAAAGGATTGATTAACCTGACTTTTACTACCAAACAGTTGAGTTATGCGTTCTATCAATCCTTAAAAAGGCATGGAATTGCTGAACAACAGTACAATGTACTTAGAATACTTCGTGGATTTCGTTCCGAAGCACCTCTTACTATTGGTTTTATCAAGGAAAGGATGCTGGATCGGGATTCTGATGTCAGTCGTATTGTAGATCGTCTTTTTGAAAAGGGGTTGCTTGCCAGAAAGGAGAACTCCGATGACAGACGCCAAAAATCGGTCACAATCACGGATAAGGGCTTGTCTTTGCTGGATAGTATGTTCGAATGTGAAAAAACGGCAGATACCTTGCTGAAAAATCTTTCAGAGGTGGAAATCCGCGAATTGAACAGGATGCTGGATAAAATCAGAAAGAATAACAAATAATGTCATTAGCTTCAAGCGATATTTAAAAAGAATGGAATACCTTAGATTGTGGTAATCCCCTGGTCCCCTTTGGCCCTTGGTCTGCTTACGGGTAACAGATCCAACAGGAGAAATGAAACTTTACCTGCCTCACCCTGCACTTGACCATCCCTGAATCCGGTAAATTGTAATAATTTACCTTATTTTAGTAGAATATTTATCTTATATCTAACTGCATCAGCTGGTATCAGGTAATACAAATATGTCTATGAAAAAATGGATGGGTAGGATGAAATGGCAAAAAATTACCAGGGTTTTGTTAATCCTTGTTTTTGCAGTTATTCTTCTTGCTCTTTCATTGGTTGTTGCAATAAATGTACCTTTTGTTCAGACCTATCTGGTACAAAAAATAATCAGGGATATTCGGGAGAAGACAGGTACCGTTCTAACCCTTCAATCTGTAAAAATAGCATTCCCCAATACGGTCCGGATCAGTGAAGTATATATAGAGGACAAAAACAAGGTACTTTACTCTACCTGAGATCATTTAAATCAAATATTGGATTACTGAGACTGCTTCAGAACCAGTTTCTGGTTCATTCGATGGATTTCGAAGATGTTGTCGTGAATATTACCAGGAAGGATAAATAGGAAGTATTTAATTACCAGTTTCTTATCGATGAATTATCCGGAATTCCAGGAAAGACTGATTCACTTGATAAGCAAAAGAAAGTATGGCTATTCGATGTGAATGACATTGCCATTCATCAACTTCATTGTAATTTTCGGAACGAGAAAGGAGGAGTGAGTACCAAAGTTGATCTGGAAAAGTTAGAGGCATCGGTCCGTACTTTTGATCCATCGAGGCGTGTGCTGAAATTTAACAAACTGATGCTGAAGAATGCCGGTATCGATGTCGAATTATCCCAGCCCATCATAATACCCGGTGAATCCTCCAAAAAAAACGGATTGGTTGAAAAGCAGTCAGACGTAAATTTCAATCCGGACAAATCCATATTGTTCCCACTTTGGAATTTTTCAGCTGATATGATATTGGTAGAAAATACGGGGGTACAATACGACAACACTGAAATTCTCAAAAAAGAGGCAGGTTTTGATTTCAATCATCTTGCAATACATAATCTTTCCATGGATCTGCATGATGCACATATTTCCAGCGAAGGAATAAGTGCTGTCGCCAAGTCTCTGAATTTTGTGGAAGATTGTGGTTTTACGCTTAAAAAACTAGCGGCGGAAGTTCAGATCAGGAGAAAGTTTGCCGGATTTCAAAATTTGCAATTGGAAACAACCTCTTCTGAAATATCAGGGGATGCAAAAATTGAATATGTGGATTTTCGCCAGATACAAGATGATCCGGGCAATTGTAATTTGACAGTGGATGCAAAAAAAATCAAATTAAACAGAGAGGATATCCTGTTTTTTTCACCTGAGCTAATAAAAAGCAAGTTTTTCAAAGATGTTGGATCCGCTGCCCTTTTGGCCACTGCAAAGATATCCGGGAAGATCAAAGACCTGAACATGGAGGCGGTGGATCTATCCATACTCAGTGATACAAGGTTGAATACCCATGGATGGATCAGGGGATTACCAGAATACCCCAAAATTGAGTTTGATTTGTCTGTCGACCATTTTTCCTCCGGCAAAGAGGATCTTTTCAAATTAGTTGCTCCTTCCAGATTTCCGGGATTTAAATTTCCAGCAACCTTTAGTCTGACTGGCACCGCCTCCGGAAACTTAACCTCATTCAAAAGCAGCGGAGCATTATCGACATCTTTGGGCGATCTTTCTGCGGATGTATGGTACAATGATCAGGGGACTGCCTTGGGGGACAGCTTCAGAATAGATTTTGAGGCGAAGAATATTCTGGCTGGTACGATCATTGTAGATTCCCTTATCGGTAAAATTTCCGCATCAGGTGAGGTTACAGGCAAGGGGATCATGCAGGGATCATTATCATGTACAACAGGTCTTACTATTCATGCAGCTGATTATAACTCTTACAGATATACTGGTATACTGATAAATAGCAGGATTGACAACAAAAAAATCACAGGATCAGCAAGTTCGGAGGATCCCAATCTAAATTTTAAATTGACTGCCGATGCTGATTTGACGCTGCCTGAAAAAAAAATTGCCACCAGACTTGATATTGCCATGCTGGACTTGCATGCGCTGAATTTCACCAAAAGAAGGCTCGCTTTCCAGACCAGCATGTCGGCAAAGCTTCAATATGAGGATACTACTTCTTTCAAAGCAGGGATAGTGCTCCAAAACACCGGGCTGATGGCTGAAGGTAAGACCATTCCGGTTAAGGTATTTATGGTGGATGCTGTTTACTCACCTGAGGATTTCAAAATTCAGGTCAAAGGTGATATGGCAGAAAGCGTTCTAAGCGGAAATGTCAGACCTGAAAAATTACCGGAACTTCTTCAGAATGCTTACCGCAGATATCTGGGACAGTCAGTTAAGCTGGAGGAGCAGGGAAGAACCTTGTCATTTCGGGCTGACTTCTTTCAACAACAAAATATCCTTCAGCAACTGATACCGGGACTGGAAGTTCTGAAAATAGAGAAACTGAAAGGAACCTATAAAACCAGCAACAATGAATTAAATGTTGAAATTGAAGTGCCTCATGCGGAGTATGACAAAATGCATTTTGACTCACTCCGGATAGCTGTTAACGGCCGTAATGATTCTCTGGCCATGGATCTGTTTTTGAAGGAAATATATTATGATAGCTTGAAAATCAGCAATCTGAGTATCGGGGAATATGTAAAAAGCGGAATATTACATTCGGAGATCAAAGTAGCGGACTCCTCTGGAAAGCCTTTGTACTTTTTTGCCAATCATATTGAACTTGACGAAAACGGATACAAAATTAAATTTCTTCCCGGAGGGCTTATTCTTGATGGCACAAAATGGGAAACAACAGATGATAACTTTTTTCAAAATAAAAATAACGTAATAACTACCCTGAATTTCAATTGTAAAAATAAGAAGGAGTCCCTTGAATTTTTTGCATCTGAAAAGATCCGAAAATTTGTTTTTTCAAATTTTGAAATCAAAAACCTGGCTAACCTGGTCGATTACAAGGGTAAGAAAAATATTGTAAGTGGCCTTGTTGACGGAGAATTTGGATTAGCAGCATCTGGGGAATTCCCGGTAGTCAATGCCAGTTTCGTTATCAGCAATCTTTCGCTGCTTGATTCACTGGCAGGAAATCTTTCCTGCAAACTAATTGCCAAAGATGATCAGGCGGATATAGATATCAAACTTGAGAATGAGCAGAATAGTCTCGTTTTGAGAGGGGGAGTAACGCATTTAGCAAAAAATCCTTCCCTGGATCTGAAGGCAATCGCCAGCATCAAAAACCTCAATAGATTGGGAAAATTTTCTTTCGGGCAGATATCCGGGTTAAACGGAAAATTTGAAGGAGAGGTGACTATCAATGGAACCGTGGAAAATCCTGAAATAGAAGGCTATATGGGTTTTGAAAAAACAATTTTTAAAATTAACAAGATTAATTTTCAGGCAAAGTTAAACAGCGAGAAAATCAGCATCAGCAACAAGGGCATTCATTTTAAGGATTTTGTCATTGAAGATTCACAATCGAAGAATCTGACAGTCAATGGGGATATTTTTACTGATTACAGAACCGATTATACATATAATTTACACATTCAGACAAAGAATTTTCAACCCGTCACCAGCACTTCTGCCGACAATCCGCTCTTTTTCGGTAAACTCAACCTGGACTCTGATATTAAACTTTCCGGCGATATATATAGTCCCAGGATTGAAGCGGACGTTAAAATTAACAGTTCAACCGATTTCACTTATGTCCTGCCGGGTAGTGAATTGAAACTGGTAACATCCGAAGGAATCGTAAAATTTAGGGACTCTTCTCGTTTAAATGACTCCCTGATGTTGAAAAAACAGGGGGATTACCTGGCTGATTCCATTATCTCAAAGTTGTCCGGTATAGATCTTTCCATGAACCTGGAAATAGATCCGGATGCAAAATTCAGGGTGGATATCGATCCAAAATCCGGTGACTACCTCGCTATCAGCGGTAAATCCAAGCTGAATATTTCATTGGATGTAACAGGAAAACAATCTATTACAGGTGTTTATGAAGTTAAATCAGGGAACTACCAGCTCTCATTTTATGGAATGGTTAAAAAGAATTTCACCATTCTGCCTGGGAGTACGGTAACATGGTCTGGCCGTCCAATGGACGCCGACGTGAATATTACTGCCGGATATGTCGTTCGTACCTCTTCCGTTGCTTTGGTTGCCAACGAAACATCCGGGATGAGTGAGACAGAAAAAAATGTGTTTAAAACAAGGCTTCCCTATGAGGTAAGGCTTATCATCCGTGGTTTTCCTTCTAAACCGGATATAAAATTTGAACTTGCCTTGCCGGATAAATACCTGATGAGCTATCCTGTTGTCGCGAGCAAAGTGGCTCTTTTAAATACAGAAGAGAGAACATCAGAGTTAAATAAACAGGTTTTTGCCTTGTTGGTAACCGGGGGTTTTATTGCCGATAATCCGATGGCTTCCACGGATGGTTCTTCTCCGGCAAGCGTCGCGTCAACAGCGGCTCGCAACAGCGTCAACGGGATTCTGGCCGATCAGCTGAATAATATTTCGGGCAAATATATCAACAATGTGGATGTCAATTTTGGACTGACATCTTACGAAGACTACGCGCAGGGCTCCAGCGACACCCGAACAGAGCTGGATGTTCAGTTATCAAAGAAGATGTTTAATGATCGTTTGACTGTCGAAGCGCAGGGCTCCTTTGACCTGTCTGGCGACAAGAAAAATACCGGTACCTCTACAGAGAAATCGAATGGAGAATTCGGTGTGGTCTATCAACTCACCACCAGCAATGAGTATAAGCTCAGGGTATACTATGAGAATATTTACGATCTGTTCGAAGGAGAGCTTTCCTGCAGTGGTATCGCATTTATTTTTGAAAAAGAGTTTGATACCTTGAAAAGAGTGAAAAAGGAAATTAATACAAACAAAGCAAAATAGCAAGGTTATATGTTTTTGAAGCATATATGCATCATGAATTTCGAAACATCGGATAATTTCAGTCCGGCGAAAGGATGGCATTTTGTTGTAAATGCCTTGCTTCCTGCCATGGTGTTGACCTTGCTGGTAAGTGGCTGCACCGGTCTGAAAGGAGTTGGCGATGACAGTTATTTGTATACAGGATATAAAATTAAAATCGATTCCACCAGTAATCTTGCAGATCCATCGGCCACAAAAGAGGAGCTTAAAGCACTCATAACCAATAAACACAACCATAAATTGCTCTGGATGCGTCCGCGCCTGCTTATGTACACGATGATTCCAGAGCCAAAGAAGGAGCGTGGCATTAAATATTGGCTGAAGAACAAATATGGAGAGCCTCCGTCGATGCTGGCAGATTTCAATCTGCAGAACAGTATTGTTACTTTTGAAAACCGGCTTCAAAATCGCGGGAACTTCAATGCCAGGGCAAAATATGATCTTGCTTACGGTAAGAAAACAGCCAAAGTCAGGTTTGATGTTTCTCCCGGTCTTCCCTACACGATAAAAAGCATAAAGTACCCTGAAGGCGTTTCAGGAATATTGCCGGAGATTAATAAATTATATTCCGGGTCTGTTATTCAACCGGGTCAAACCTATTTGCTGCAGGACTTTGAAAAGGAGCGCAAACGCATTGATGAGCAGCTAAAAGAGAAGGGATATTTCTTTTTTGATCCTGATTATCTGATTTTTACAGCAGATACTACACCCGGAAGCCGTACCATTGATGTCTCGCTGGCAATGAAACCTGAGACCCCGGTAAATGCCTTGTCAACATACAGGTATAACAATATTTATATACTCGATGACTATAAGTTGGTTAATTATCGTCCCGATACAATTAGGTTTGGGGATGTTTATTACCTGTCTGAAAAAAAGCAGTTTAAGCCAAAAACTGTCCTTGATGCCATCTATTTCAAGAAAGACAGTATCTATTCCCGGACTGATCATTTCAATACCCTTCGGAGACTTATGAGAATTGGTGTATACAAGTATGCAAATGCCCGGTTTGCACCCGCCGATTCATTGGGAAACAGGTTGGATGTAAAAATTTTTCTTACTCCCCTGAAGAAAATCTCACTCAGTGCAGAGCTGAATACAGAAGTTAAATCCAATAGTTATGCCGGGCCCGGACTAAACCTCATTTATAAGAACAGGAACACTTTTCGTGGAGCAGAGCTGCTAACTGTTACCGTGGGCGAAAAGTTTGAAATGCAATTCAACGGGGAATCCAAAGGTCAGATCTCCTTTCAGACCATTCTGGATGCAAAACTCACGATACCTAAAGTAGTTCCATTCAAGTTTGTTAGGGAAAGTTCAAAATCCCATGTGCCAAGAACAGAAATTTCGACCGGTATCGGACTGTTTTCAAGGGTAGATCTATATGATCTGGCCTCATTCAACACTTCCCTCGGATATAACTGGAAACCAAATAAAAACATTACACATCTCCTGAGACCTCTCGAAATTAGCTATTCAAACCTGTCAAATACAACCGCCGAATTTGAAGATTATCTGGATCAGAATCCTACAGTTCGCAAGAGTTTTGAAGAGCAGTTCATTATGGGATGCAGCTATAATTTTATAAACAGTAACGTCCTTTCTGAAAAAAGCAGAAATTCATTCTATCTTAGCGGGTCGATCGATTTGGCAGGAAATATCGCCACTGCTGTTGCATCGCTTGTGAACGGACAGAGCCCTGATCCCCAGGATCCCTTTTTGTTAATAGGCCTTCCATATTCGCAATTTACAAGAGTCAAGAGTGATATGAGGTATACTTATAACATAAACAAAAAGAATCAGCTCGCATGGCGCTTCATAGCCGCGGCTGGCATTCCTTACGGTAATTCAACAACAATACCATATATAAGGCAATATTTTGTGGGGGGGGACAAATAGCATTAGGGCATTTATCGCACGCTCTATCGGACCCGGGAGTTATAATTCAACAGATGCCGGAACGGATGTTTACATCGATCAGGCTGGAGACATTAAACTGGAAACAAACCTGGAATACCGTTTCGACATATACAAATATCTCAAAGGAGCGTTGTTTGCTGATGCAGGTAATATCTGGCTCGTCAATGAGGATCCCCAGCGTGCAGGAGGGAAATTTCAGGCCGGCACTTTTTATAAGGAAATAGCGGTTGGATCCGGTGTTGGACTTCGTTTTGACTTCAACTACCTTATTTTCAGGATAGATCTGGCTTTTCCGCTTTATAAACCCTATCTTCCTGAAGGCAGCCGATGTGTTATCAATCAGATCGATCTGGGTAGCTCCTCCTGGCGAAAAGAAAACCTGGTGTGGAACTTTGCAATCGGGTATCCATTCTGATGAAGGCCTGCATCGGCGCTTCTTTGCAATTCTACCGTTTTTATTTATCGCAGCCAGGAACATCCGAAGACCATATAAAAAGCAAAATCACCGCTGGTACTCTTCGCGAAATCCATTCCCATCTGGGCTCCAAGTTTTCGCATGAGCAGATATCTGAATCCGGTTCCCAATGTAGCAACACTTTTCCCCTCATTAAAGGAAGATAATTCAGAATAGGCATTTCCCATCCCCGTAAATCCAACCAGCGACCATCTTTTGTATAAATTCCAGCCTACTTCAGTCTCCAACAGCATGATATTCCTATCCTGGTATTTAGTGATGGGAGCGCCGCGCAGCGAAACGACAGGACGTGCATAGAATGGCACATCCCCGAGTGAATAGGTGCTTTGATGCCTTAGTCCGACGAAAAGTCTCTTGTTGACAGGGAAATAACCAATCATCGTAGATGAAATTCTTCCGTAAAGCCCGTCCCCACCCATCCAGTTATCGCTGTAAGTGCTGGAAAGCTCTATGAAAAATCCATTGGTGGGAGAGAAGACATTGCTTCTGGTGTCATAGTTTGTGACCAGTGTCACCTCACTTAATTGCGATGAAAATTTAACTCCCTTGAATTCTGGAATTTCGATAGGGATTTCAAGGGTATTATCAGTGTTCAGGAGTAAATACCTGCCTCCCAAAAAAAAGTTGGAGGTACCAATTCTGAATTTTAACTGTTGAAGAACAAGCCAGGCATCCAGATTCAGATTCACCGGACTATTTGCAAGAGACTCGATAATCCCTGAGCCGTAAAAAGATATATTTAATGAGGTTCGGACAACTGCACCCATGTACCTGATCCTGTCTTGATTCCAATAACCTACATGAAAGAGGCCTCCAAACCAGGTGCCATTTTGGGTTCCGCCACCCAGTATCCCGCTCATGCTGGGAGGACCATTCTTTTTTGTGTAGGCAGAGTGAAAGTAAATTGCACCTCCTGCTGCACCATAACCAACCGAAGGTTCAGTGATTATTGTTGGTACAATCAATACCCCTTTCTTATTGAGCAGAAAATCACTCATATCAATGGCATGATCCAGACTGTCTTTAAATGAAATATTTGATTTGGATTTATTCTGGGATACTGCACTCATTTGAAATATAATAACGAAAAAGAACAGGACGAGGGATGGCTTTGACATTTTCTTATACAGTTTGGAATCTCTTACTAAGATATTCCAAAGTTAATATTATTAAATATTCAACCCACAGATTCTCTCTTTTTATAAGATGGAAGAAAGATTGGTCACACCTTGCAGACCTCATGCACGTGCCAGAAGAAATATGGTTTGATGGCTAAAATGTTATCGGAAGTACCTTATATTTCACGTGGAATGATATTCTCAATATTAACTGTTAAATTTTATAAATTTGCAGCACAAAACATTTGTTATTTTATTATGGCATTTGATATTTTTATAACACTCCTGCTTGTATCATTTAATGGGTTTTTTGTTGCAGCCGAATTTGCAATAGTAAAAGTGCGAGCCTCCCAGCTTGAAATAAAAGTTAAGAAGGGAGACCGTATTGCAATCCTATCAAAACATATCATAAATCATCTTGATGGTTATCTTGCTGCTACACAGCTTGGTATAACATTGGCAAGCTTAGGTTTGGGTTGGATCGGTGAACCGGTCGTTTCAAAAATCATCATCAAATTAATGGATTTGATAGGTTTGGCTTCCGATGTAGAATTGGCTCACCATATCGCTCTTCCTCTTGCTTTTGCCGTCATAACCATATTGCATATCGTATTTGGTGAGCTCGCTCCTAAATCTTTGGCGATCCAGCGTTCAGAGAAAACAACTTTAATTATTGCCTTGCCTTTGCAGTTTTTTTTCATCCTTTTTAGACCAGTCATTTGGGCTTTGAATAGTATTGCAAATATTATATTGAAAGCTTTTGGTATTTCTGCTGTTCAAGGGTCTGATGTTCATAGCAGTGAAGAACTAAAATACCTGGTTAAGCAGGGAAGGGAAAGCGGCAGGATTGATAAATCAGAGTATAAAATTATAAAAAATGCCTTTGATTTTTCAGAGCAAACTGCCAAGCAGATTATGGTTCCCAGGGTTAATGTATTCGCACTGGATGTCAATGACTTTGAGGAGTCGATGATTGACAGGATTATAGAAGAAAGTTATTCACGGATACCTTGTTATGAAGACAACCTGGATAATATTGTTGGCGTAGTTTATCTTAAAGATATTTTGCTGGCTATAAGGGGAAAAGCTCCATTTAATATCCGGACTATCATCCGTCCAATTCATATTGTGCCTGAGACGAAACCTATCGGACAATTACTAAATGAGTTCCAGTTAAGGCATCAGCAAATAGCAGTGGTGGTAAATGAATACGGAGGAACAGAAGGTCTGATTACAATGGAAGATATTCTGGAAGAATTAGTTGGTGAAATTCAGGATGAATATGATAATGAAATTCCATTTGTCGAGAGGGCAGGCGACAAAACATTCCATGTATTGGCATCAGCTACCCTGGATGACATCAATGAATTGTTGCCGCATCCCCTGGAAAAGAATGATCAGTATGAGACCTTGGCAGGTTATCTTATTTTGAACTTCGGGAAAATTCCAAACCTGAAGGAAAAAATCAGTATTGACAATTATGAATTTTCTATCCTCAAGAAAAACAGGAGTTCGCTGGTTTTGATTCAATTAATTGATTTATTAGGCAAATAAAATATTCCGCCGCATTTTCGCTCCCATTATCCTAACGACATGCTCTTTCCAAAAAAAGAGAAAATATTAAATGTAAGTAGCAGTTATACAGACGTATAGTTCAAGGCGCCCTAAGCGTATGAAACATCACTATAAATATTAATTCTAAATAATAAGTTTATTTATATCTGTATGTATTTGATTTTATGTTAAATACAGTAGTCTTGCTATTTAGAATAAAATTTCTCTGCTATATGTTGGAAAGTATCATTGAGATCATTATATTTGATTTTATTAAGTCTAATTAAATATAGATTTCAGAATCAAATTTACTGGTACCTACTTCTACCCTGCATTGGGTTTTTGATGCAACCCCAAATGCGATTTTATTCATTCCCTTTTCCTAACTATTAAGCAAACATTAAAAAATTAACAATCATGAAAAATGGTTTAGTATTCGTATTGTTGTTATTAATCTGCATCGGCAATGTATGGTCACAAGAAAAAAGCAACCTGAGAATTCCGTTAATCGGAGAAAATGCCCCAACCTTCACAGCTGAAACGACAAAAGGTACGCTCGAATTTCCAAAAGATCGTTTGCTGACTCCTGCCAACTGGCAAGCCGGGGACGACTTGATGGTTCCTCAATTCCCCTACACGGAGAAGCAGCTGAAAGAGAATCCTGCTATCAAGGATGCATATTACGAACTAGGTGGTTTTATGTGGTT
>JANYKW010000170.1 GCA_025358025.1 Bacteroidia bacterium
TTATGAATATAAAAACAAGGTTGACCCTGATGAACTTTTTGCAGTTCTTCATGTGGGGTGCGTGGCTTATCTCTTTGGGTGGATACATGATGGGGCCTCTTAAATTTACAGGCGGACAGGTAGGAGGAGTTTATGCTACCATGGGGATTGCTTCCCTATTTATGCCCGGATTACTGGGAATTGTTGCCGATCGCTGGATCAATGCGGAACGGGTATTGGGAATATGCCATCTGACCGGTGCAATATTACTTCTTTGGGCTTCTACCGTTACCAATCCTGTCGTTATGTATTGGGTTATGCTTTTTAATGCCATGGCCTACATGCCCACGATTGCTTTGAACAGTGCCGTTTCATATAATATTCTTCTTCAGAAAGGATATGATGTGGTCAGGGATTTCCCTCCGATCCGGGTTTGGGGCACTGTTGGTTTTATTTTCGCCATGTGGATCGTTGATTTGCTTGGGTGGGCCAGGAGTCCTGTTCAATTGTATGTTAGCTCATTAACTGCTCTATTTCTCGGAATATACGCTTTTACACTTCCTGCTTGTCCTCCCGCACGTGTCAAAAGGAGTGGTTCGATCTTGTCGGCCCTGGGTTTGGATGCTTTCGTTCTGTTCAAAAAGAGGAAGATGGCTGTTTTCTTTATTTTCGCCATGCTGATAGGAGCTGCACTTCAGATCACCAATACTTTTGGAGGCTCCTTCCTGGACGATTTCTCAAAATTTGATTTGTATAAGGATTCATTTGCAGTAACGCACCCAAACCTGTTGCTTTCGATCTCTCAAATCTCAGAAACCCTGTTTATTTTGTCAATTCCTTTCGTACTAAAAAGATTTGGCATCAAAAAAGTGATGATTATCAGCATCTTTGCATGGGTCTTAAGGTTTGGACTCTTTGGAATTGGGAATCCCGGTCACGGACTTGCCCTACTGATCCTGTCCATGATTATTTATGGAATGGCATTTGATTTTTTCAATATATCAGGCTCACTTTTTGTAGAAACAGAGGCAGAACCCGGCATCAGAGCGAGTGCTCAAGGATTGTTCATGATCATGACGAATGGTTTTGGTGCATTCCTGGGAGGAGTATCCAGTGGCTATGTTGTTGACCTCTTTACCAAAGACGGAGTAAAAGATTGGCCCAATATCTGGTTTGTTTTTGCAGGATATGCTTTGTTACTGGGGATACTATTCCCGTTCTTATTCAAATACAAGCACGCGAGAAGGGATTAAAGTGACCTAAAGAACTTATAGAACAAAAAGCCGGGAGTCCTCAACTTTAGTCTCTTTAGCTCACTTTAATTCACTTTAGTCCCTTCTTTATAAATGCATCAATTCTAATTTGAGAAAATGCTGAACCGACAACTACTCTCACCAGCCAGCATCGCGGTGATTGGAGCATCCAACAATATCACCAAGCCTGGAGGTAAGATCCTGAAAAATCTTCTTGAGCATGATTTTAAAGGAAAACTTTATGCGGTCAATCATAATGATCCTTCCATTCAGGGGGTAACCACGGTTTCATCTGTCAGGGATCTTCCTGAGGTAGAGATGGCAATCTTGGCCATCCCGGCCAAAAGCTGTATCGAAGCAGTAGCTGTCCTGGCAAAAGAGAAAAAAACCAAGGCGTTTATCATCATTTCCGGAGGATTTAGCGAGATTGGCGGTGAGGGTGCTATACTCGAGCACGAAATCGTTGAAATGGTCAATCAATCAGAAGCATGCCTGATCGGTCCAAATTGCATTGGAATGCTTACCCATGATTATGCAGGCGTCTTCACCGAACCAATACCCCGTCTGGAACCCACCGGAGTGGATTTTGTATCCGGATCCGGAGCCACTGCAGTATTCATCATGGAATCCGCGATCCCCAAAGGACTGACCTTTTCGAGGGTAATTTCTGTTGGAAATTCAGCTCAGCTGGGCGTTGAAGAAGTATTGGAATTTTGGGATCTCAATGCAGAAAATGAATCTGAAGCCCGTGTAAAGCTGCTTTACATTGAAACCATTAACAATCCGGATAAATTCTTATATCATGCCGCTTCATTGGTAAAGAAAGGATTCAGGCTCGCTGCTATTAAGGCGGGAAGTTCAAAAGCAGGAAGCCGTGCTGCCTCTTCTCATACCGGTGCAATGGCGAGCTCGGATTCGGCAGTGGAAGCACTCTTTCGGAAGGCCGGCATCGTCAGGTGTTATGGTCGCGAAGAGCTGACAACAGTCGCCTGTGTACTGATGTCGAAACAGATGAAAGGCCGGAATATGGCCATTATCACCCATGCAGGGGGTCCGGCGGTAATGCTGACGGATGCTTTGGAAGCCGGTGGGGTCAATATCCCAAGGATACCTGATTCACCTGTCAAACAAAGACTAAAAGAGGCTCTTTCAGCAGGTTCATCGGTCGAAAATCCGATCGACTTCCTTGCTACCGGAACAGCAGAGCAGCTCGATATCATTATTGATACCTGTGAGAATGAACTGGATAATATTGATGGCATGGCAGTTATTTTTGGCAGTCCCGGCCTGACTTCTGTAAAAGATGTATATAAGGTCCTTGACAGGAAGATGAAGCAATGCAAAAAACCCATTTACCCGATCCTGCCCTCCGTGATGAATGTAAAGAAGGATCTGGCCTATTTTCTCTCGCATGGGAATGTGAACTTTCCTGATGAAGTGCTTTTGGGTAAGGCTCTCACCCGCGTAAAACTGACTCCCAAACCATCCGGTCAGGAAATCTTTCTGGATGGAGTGGATGTTCCCTGTATTCGCAGAATCATCGAAAGCTGTCCGAATGGCTATCTTACACCTGACCTGATCGGGCAACTTCTTGCTGCAGCCTCGATCCCCTTTGTGAAAGAGATCGTTTCTAAAACAGAAGCGGAGGCACTAAATGCAGCAAAAGATATTGGATTTCCGCTGGTAATGAAAGTAGTTGGTCCTCTACATAAAACGGATGTTGGTGGGGTCACTCTGAATGTCAGGTCATTAGAAATGGTAAGCATTGAATTTAACCGGATGATGCGGATAAAACATACTTCAGCAGTTTTATTGGCCGAACAGGCTGAAGGAGTTGAACTTTTTCTGGGGGCAAACTATGAACCAAAATTTGGCCACGTGATATTGTGCGGAATCGGTGGAATATTTGTGGAAGTTTTGAAAGATACCACCTCAGGACTGGCTCCTCTCTCCTTTGAAGAGGCCAAATCAATGATCCGTAACCTGAAAGCCTATCCAATCATCAAAGGTTTTAGGGGCAAATCAGGAGTAAATCGTAAGAAATTCGCAGAAATCATGGTACGCCTCTCCTCCATGCTCCGGTTTGCAACCGAAATAAAAGAGATGGATATCAATCCCCTGATGGGCAAAGGAGATAAAATTGTAGCCGTGGATGCGAGAATCAGGATAGAGAAATGAGTGATGAGTTATGAGTTCAAAATGTTGTAATTTCGCTGGCATTAGATTTCAAACTTGAGTAATTATAAACTACATGACTGGTTGCCCACTACCATCAAAGAGGTAAGGGCTTTGGGATGGGATGAGCCGGATGTAGTCCTCTTCTCCGGAGATGCCTATGTGGATCATCCTTCATTTGGTGCAGCTGTTATAGGCCGTTTATTGCAACGTGAAGGATTGAAGGTTGCCATCGTACCTCAGCCAAATTGGCAGGATGATCTGCGCGATTTCAAAAAAATGGGAAAGCCACGACTATTTTTTGCCATCACTGCCGGATGCATGGATTCTATGGTGAACCATTATACCGCCAACAGACGCAAACGGTCAAACGATGCCTATACTCCGGGCGACAGGGCCGGTGCGCGTCCTGATTATGCCACCATTGTCTATTCCAATATCATCAGGAAATTTTACCCGGATGTACCATTGATTATTGGTGGCATTGAAGCCTCCTTGCGCCGCACAACACATTACGACTATTGGTCTGATCAGCTCAAACCAAGTATTTTAGTTGACAGTCAGGCGGATATGCTATTTTACGGGATGGGGGAAAAATCGCTCCTTCAATTTGTGGACCAAACAAGAAACGGCAAACAGCTGGAGGAGTTGAGAGATATTCCTCAAACCGCATTTTTGATCCCGAAAGATCAGGCTGTTCCTTTACATCCATTGTGGAAGGAACATGAGCTTTTCGGCTTTGAAGCCTGCAAGGCAGAGAAAATCAATTATGCAAGGAATTTCAAAATCATCGAAGAGGAATCTAACCTGATGGAGCCTGATACCCGGCTCATTCAACTCCATGGAGATCATAAAGTAGTTATAAATCCGGCGTGGCCACCACTTTCTACCGATGAAGCCGATCGTTTCAGTGACCTGCCTTTCACCCGGCTTCCACATCCAAAATATAACGGAAAGGGAACCATACCTGCCTACGAAATGATCAGGCACTCCATCAACATTCATAGGGGGTGTTTCGGAGGCTGTGGCTTCTGCACGATCTCCGCCCATCAGGGAAAATTCATCGCATCACGATCAGAGGAATCTGTTATGCGCGAAGTAGATCAGGTTGTAAAAATGCCTGATTTCAAAGGATATATCTCTGATCTTGGGGGGCCTTCCGCCAACATGTACAAGATGGAGGGAATCCACCATGCCATGTGCCAGGATTGCATAAGGCCCTCGTGTATCTTCCCGTCTATTTGTAAGAATCTGAATACTGACCATCGGCCTATGACAAGGCTTTACAACAAGGTCGCAGCAGCTGTAGGTGTTAAAAAAGCGTTTATCGGCAGTGGCATCCGTTACGACATTGCCTTTCACAAGGTCAAAGATGAGCAGATCAACAAAGGCAACCTGGAATACATGGATCAGGTGATCGGGAAACATGTGTCGGGACGTCTGAAAGTCGCTCCCGAACATACTGCGGATCAGGTGCTCACCATCATGCGGAAACCATCCTTTTCACAATTCGCTGAACTCAAGAGGTTCTTTGACAAAACGAATGAGAAATATGGATTAAAACAACAACTCATACCCTATTTTATCTCAAGTCATCCGGGAAGCAATGTCGAAGCAATGGCTGATCTTGCTGCCAAAACCAAGGAATTGAACTTTAAGCTGGAGCAGGTTCAGGACTTCACCCCTACCCCTATGACCTTGGCTACTGTGATATATTATTCTGGTTATCATCCATATACATTAGAAAAAGTCTATACTGCAAAGACAGCAGAACAGAAACAGGCACAGCGGAAATTTTTCTTTTGGTATAAAAACGAAAACAGAAGGGAGCTCATCGCTGAGCTTCGCAAAATTGGCAGACCCGATCTGGAAAAGATCCTTTTTAACAAATAAAGACAAGACTAAATTTTTGATTGTTGTAAATTTTAATGATGTATGAGTACGAGTAATTTTTTGGCATTCGATCTTGGCGCCTCTTCGGGAAGAGCCATGCTTGGGACAATTGCAAACCTGCGACTTAATCTTACAGAGATCCATCGCTTCGAGAACAGAATGGTTGAAATTGACAATCATTTTTACTGGAACATCTTCTCTATTTTTGACGAGTTGAAAACCGGACTAAAAAAGTGTATTCTCGATTTTGGGGTTCAACCCGATTCTATTGCCATTGATACCTGGGGGGTGGATTTTGCCTTCGTTGACAAGGATGGAATGATTGCTGCCCTCCCGTTTGCTTACCGCGACCACCGGACCGACCATGCCATGCAGGAGCTTTTTCAGATCATACCCAAAGAAGAGCTTTATACCATCACAGGAATCCAGCTTATGCAGTTCAACTCAATATTTCAGCTTTTTGTCAACCACAGAGACCAAGTCCCTCAATACGAAGTAGCCAGAGAACTGCTTTTCATGCCAGATGCCCTCTCCTACCTTTTCTGCGGAATAAAGAAGAATGAATTTTCAATTGCCTCTACTTCCCAATTACTAAAGCCTGGAAAACTGGAATATGAGGAAAAAATATTCGAACGCCTGGGAATAAATAAAAATCTTATGCAGGAGATCGTCCTGCCAGGAACAATCCTGGGCATGATCAAACCCGAAATTCAAAAAGAGACTGGCAGCAAAGAAATTCCGGTTATCGCAGTCGCTTCACACGATACTGCTTCGGCCATCGCATCTGTACCAGCTTCAGGGAAAAACTGGGCCTATATCAGCTCCGGCACATGGTCTCTCATGGGTATAGAATCTGACAAACCGCTTATTTCCAAAGAAATACTTGACCTTAACTTCACCAATGAGGGAGGAGTTGAAGGAACTACCCGCTTCCTCAAAAATATCATGGGTATGTGGTTGCTTCAGGAGTGCAGAAGGATTTGGTCGCAGAAAGTCAGCTATTCCTGGAATGAAATGGTTGAATTAAGTATCCTTGCACAACCTTTTAAATGTCTGATAGATCCCGATGATTCAACTTTTCTCAATCCCGAAAGTATGCCCGACGCTATACGTGATTTTTGCCTGAACAGCAGCCAACCGGTTCCGGAAACGCATGGAGAATACATTCGTTGTATCTTCGAGAGTTTGGCATTGAAATACAGGTTCACACTCGAATCGATCCTCTCAGTCTCTAGTCAGCCAATCGAAAAAATCCATCTGATCGGAGGGGGTGCCAATAACGAGCTGCTTTGCCAATATAGTGCCAATGCCATTGGATTGCCCGTTATCGCAGGCCCTACAGAAGCCACAGCGATTGGTAACATTCTCCTGCAGGCCAGGGCGATGAACACCATATCCTCCCTGGAGGAGATCCGGTTAATGGTTGAAAACTCATTTCACACCAAAAGATTCGAACCGGAGGATCATACAAGCTGGTTGCTTCAACTTGAAAGATTCAAAAAAATACTCCTTTGAGACTTAGCAGCTGTCAATAGAGACAATGATGCACGACTGCTGTTTGGTCTGTAATTAGTGGAGTTTTACCCCGTTTTTAGTATCATTCATTGAAATGAGTCACAAAAATTAAGGAATATTTCTAATTTTGATACGGAGAACTTATCATGTTGTGATTTTTATAAAAATATTTCAATGAAACGATTTTTTTCTATCCTCTTTGTTATCGGTGTCTTGTCGATTCCTGCTTTTGCTCAACCAGCCGCACATGTATTGGGAATCCGTTTTGGCAGCGGCGGGGGATTTGGTACGGAGATATCTTATCAGCATGGTTTAACATCCATCAACAGGCTGGAACTTGATTTGGGTTTTAGAAGCGATCATGTGCATTACATGAACCAAAATTACAATTATACCAGTTGGGGACTTACCGGTTTATACCATTGGGTAATGGATATAGATGCCGATTTTAACTGGTATTTGGGAGCCGGAGCCAAGTTGGGGTCCTGGAATTATGATCAGGGTTATGATTACAAATACAACGACGGATTGTTTCTTGCAGCTGCAGGGGACATTGGTTTGGAATACAATTTCCCTATTGGTATCCAGCTTGCCCTGAATGCACGTCCTGAATTTGCACTGATTAACTACGGAACAGTTATTAATGTTGGCCTTGCAGTACGTTACAGATTCAGATAACTAAAAAAACGAACAGTGTTGCCATCATTTTAAAAATCATCCGATGAGACGAAACTTTTTTATTTTCGTATTGATTTTCATGTTTGTCAATGCTGCCCCTGCCCAGATCCCAAAACATGCAGCGGGTTTACGTTACGGTACAGTTTACGGCCTGGGAACAGAGATCTCCTACCAGCATGGTCTGACTTCCAAAAACCGCCTGGAATTTGACTTTGGCTTTACCAGCAGATATGAATACATCAATGGTTTAAAGCAAGACTACAACAGCTGGGCGCTTAACGGACTTTATCACTGGGTCTGGAAACTCAGCGAGGGACTTAACTGGTATGCAGGAGTGGGCGCCAAAATAGGTTTCTGGAGCTCGAGTCAGAAATATGACTCCAGATACAACAACGGTTTTTTTCTTTCCGCTTTAGGTGATACCGGGATTGAGTACTCTTTCCCAGGGGGTATTCAACTCGGATTAAATGCCAGGCCAGAAGTAGGACTCTACAATCAGGGTATTGGTGTGAATGTGGGTTTTGCCCTGCGCTATCAATTCAAGTCAAATTAATTCCGGATGATCAACATATTAATTGTTCTTTCAACGGGGATCCTGATTGGTTTCCTTATCGTCAAAAGACCAAAACTCCATCAACTCAACAACAATCTGCTGAGCTGGGCTATCTACCTGCTCCTCTTTCTACTCGGCATATCTGTAGGTACCAATAAGGAAATGATCCAAAACATGGGTAAAATTGGTTATGAGGCCATAGCCATTGCGATTGCATCGATTGCTGGTAGTGTGTTTCTCTCCGCTCTTCTCTTTAAGTTTTTATTCAAACCAGATGCGAAGTAGCCTGATAATCTTTGCTTTCTTTGTTGCAGGAATATTAGCCGGACGCTCAGGAATGTTACCTGCAGGGTTTGATTTTGATAAATTTGGGAGCATTGCGCTCTTTCTCCTGATGTTCCTTGCCGGTGTCAGTATCGGAAGTGACAAAAACTCCTGGAAAGTACTGGCCACACACAACTATAAAATCATCTGGATCCCGGTTGCCATTGTGATTGGGACACTTGCAGGCTCCGCTCTTGTTGTTCTGATTGTACCCGCCCTCACCCTGAGGGAATCATTGGCAGTTGGTGCCGGGTTTGGGTATTACAGTCTTTCCAGCGTCTTTATCACGCACCTTCACAGTCAGAGCCTGGGGGTGGTCGCCCTCTTATCTAATATTTTCAGAGAAGTAGCAACTTTACTTGCTACACCTATCCTGGTAAGATATTTTGGCAATCTGGCAGGTATTGCATCCGGAGGTGCAACAGCTATGGATACTACCCTGCCCGTCATCAGCAAGTACTCCGGAAAATCCTACGCCATCATTGCAGTGTTTAGCGGTATATTTCTGACTGTACTGGTTCCTTTCCTGGTAACTTTCATACTCACTTTTAGGATAAAAGGATAAGGGATAAAGTAAAGGATAAAGGATTAAGGATAAAGGATTAAGGATAAGAGGATAAAGGATAAAGGATAAAGGATAAAGGATAAAGTCCCTCATTATGTGACATATAGCTCAATGCAGTTCAAATGCCACTTTAGCCTTTAGCCTGCTTCGAAGAAAGCATCTCCACCAGGATAGTCGAATTCAGTCATTGCCTTGTCGAGGGGGAAAAGGAAGAATTTGCACTTCGCGGTAGCGCAAACAGTTCCGTCGCTGCCTAAAAGTCTGCCTTCAACATATGCCATGCGGCTATTTTGCTCTGTCAGTCTGGCCTTCAGGGTAATTTCACCCTCACTGATCAATACAGCCTTCGGGTAGCTGATCTCCATTGAGGTAGTTACACCCACCGTTTTACAAAGAGACTGTACCACCCAGCTGCATGTTTCGTCGAGCAATGCAGCCTGAATCCCTCCATGCAAAACATTCCTGAAACCCTCAGCCCATCGCTGTGGATTCCATACTGCTGTTACTTCATCTCCATCCAATTCAAATTTTAATTGCAATCCTTTGTCGTTGTTGGGAGAACAGCCAAAACAGTTGTAATCCTTCCTGCCGCTTTTCAAATAGGGATTAAATATTTTCATCATTCAACTTTTATTATTTCATCTCTTTGCAGGTACCAAATATTACCTTCACAAATGCTATAACCCATTTTTCTGACGTCGACCAAATATCCTTTCATCTGGCGGATGTCCTTGTCTGATATTTCACCGGTCTTGTAATCAATGACCACAGCAATATTGTCCATTAGCATGACTCTGTCAGGCCTGTGTTTTGATTCTCCGGCCCGCAGAATTTCCCGCTCATTTAAGACTTTCCACCGATCACTGAACCATTCAGCGAAGGGGCTCTCCTGAAGCAATCCATCTATTTTTGCAAAAAATACTTTTCCCTCCGCTGATGTAAGCTCTCCAGAAGCAACCATTTGAGAAACAGCCGGTCCAACATCCTTTCGTGTGATAATTTTTTCGAAAATCCGATGCATGACAGTCCCCTTGTTGATCCTATCGGTCATTTTGCTGCCTGTTAGCTTGAAATAGTCTTTGCTGTGCAGCCTGATCTCCATCCTCTTATTATTGGAATTCAGTTTGAGCGGATCATTCAGCCGATGAGCAGATACAATTTCCCCGGAATTAGACTGGCATTCGAATCTTCCCATTTCAAATATTTTGAGGTCAGGATCCAGAAATTTACCAAAATCAATGTATTTCCCCTTGTCAATACTTTCTGCCGGAACCGGGTGTTCAACGAGTGTTTGAATCAAATCTGCCACACTGGCAAGCTGCTTCATATCATCCTTATACGGTATAATAACAAACAGATTGTTGATTGCCCTTGTCATTGCCACATAAAGGAGATTGAGGTTATCCATAATACTGAAAAGCATTTCCCTGTAATAATCGTGAGCGAATATCGAGTTTTTCAGGGTATTGTCACATCTTAAAAGGACCATCTTCATGTTATTGAAAGGTTCCTGGTCAGGAATTGACCAGATATTGGGAATCTTACTGGAATTTATGGCGATTTCCCAATTGCAGAATGGAATAAATACGGTTGGATATTCCAGTCCTTTGGATTGATGTATTGACGAGATCCGTATGAAATTCCTGATGTTGGGTAGATTGAGCGTTTTGTTACTTCCACTTGACTCCCACCACGCAAGGAAACCGGGAATGCCGCCACAATCATCCCTTCCGTATTCAAGCACCATATCCAAAAAGGCCTGCAGATAGACCTTCTCTCCGGTGATTATTCCCAGATTGAAATGATCCACAACGGCAATGGCAAGCTCGTAAAGCGGTAAGGCCAAAAGTCCGGCATGAAAATCAGATGCAGCACCTGCTTCCAGCCACTGTTCGAAAAGCGCAGGAAGCGGCGTATTGGAGTCGAAGAGCTCGTGCAAATCAACGGGAGATTCGTTCTCCTGCGGCATCATCATAGGCTGTAAAATCCTGTAGTATCCGTATAGTATTTCGGCTCTCACCTGCATAGATTCCTTGCGGGAAAAAAACAGAAAAAAATTTACGATAAAACGAACCACCTGAGACTGTCCGATTTTAAGTGTATCACTGGTAATTACGTCATAAATGCAGCCGGGTTGTGCATTTGATTTCTTTCTCTCCCAAAGCGCTCTGGCTATTTTCTCCGCCTCCGAATTTTCCCTGACCAGGATGGTGATTTCTTCGGCCTTCACTCCTGACTTCTGCACCGTTTCCAATTGCTCTATCAGGAGAACCATTGCCTTTTCCCTGAATTCATTCTTGCTTTTTGAACCTTCCGGATCAACAAATGTAATCCTGACCATACCTCCCGGTTTACCAATCCTGGAACATTCCTGGTGATGATCCTTATAGGCCTGGGCAATTATCCCATGAAGATCTGACAGTTTCGCATCGTCGGTTTGTGCTTCAAACCAGGAATTTAAATAAGCCGAAGCACTCCGGAACAAGGTGTTGTTAAAATCAACAATGTTTTTTTGACTGCGCCAATTGATATTAAGTGACTCCTGATGAATTATCTGGTGGCCCAGATCTGATTCCAGCTGGTTCGCCAGCAAATTCCAGTCTCCGTTTCTCCATCGATAAATGGATTGCTTGACATCTCCAACAACCATGGAGGGAAAACCAGAGGCCAGTGCATTCTCTATCAGTGGCTTAAAATTGGACCATTGTTGACGGGAAGTATCCTGAAACTCATCCAGCATGAAATGGTGGTAAGCTAATCCTACTTTTTCATAAATAAATGGTGTGTCGTTTCCTGCTATGATTTTCCCGATCATCCGGCCCGAATCGCTCAGCAGAACAGTATTGTTATCTCTTAGTACCTCCTTAATTTTCAAAGCAATGCTGCCCAGAAGACCAAAAGGATAGATATTCTTTAAAATGGACATGGCGCTATTGATGTTTACAATCTCCGCCTGCAGAGCATCAACTGTATCGTTCAGTAACCGGTTCAGACCATTTTGATACAACAGTTCGATTTGCGTTTTCAACTGCAGTGTGTCAGTTTTTTTGGACCAGTTTTCAAGATGATCCCGCGCTTCAAGAACCGTTGTCGTGGGGGGATCAAATATCCCGCCAATCAATTTATTGAAAATATTTGGAAACGAATTTCTACCCCCCTTCAGTTGATCGTAAGATAATCCACAGTCCGTGATCAACTCAATTCCCTCCTTACCCAATTTCTTCAGCCTTGCATCTGCCGCTGCGATTACATTTTTTAATTCACCGACATATAGACCCAATTGCTCCTTCCCGGTCAGCGTTTCCAGAAACTCATCCCCATGAATTTTAAATTCCTCTTTTTCTACCTCTTTCCCAAATTTCAGCAGTTCCTTTCTGAAATCCCAACTGCGGCCCTCTTCCAGATTTTCTTCCAGGAAAAGAATCATCCAGCTCATCAGCAACTCATTGCTCTCTATTTCCTGAAACAGCAGATCAACTGCATCCTCCATTGCCTGACGGTTGTCAATCTCTGTCCGGAAGGACGCGTTGAGCCTGATCTCCCTGGCAAACGATCTGATGATCCTTTGAAAGAAGCTGTCGATCGTCATGACCGAGAAACGGGAATAGTCGTGGAGGATGAGCTTCAGGATATTGGTAGCCTGACCCCTTATTCTTTGTTCACTCCCGTATTCCCGTAACATCCCGGGGTACCTTGATGCCCCACCTCCTGATAGAATGGCCAATTCTTTCAGAATACGTTCTTTCATCTCGGCTGTGGCCTTGTTGGTGAAGGTTACCGCGAGAATATTTTGATAAGACCATTGATTGGCAAACAACATTTTCAAATACTCTCCAACCAGACGGTATGTTTTACCAGATCCCGCAGAAGCCTTAAAAATATTCAATCCCGTGTTGTTTGACATTTTGTATAAAAACTGATTGTGCTAAAATTAGGTATTAATGCGAATAAAGGGTTGAAATTGTTTGAAAAAAAGCTATTAGCGGTTAGCTTTTAGCGGTTAGCTGTTATCGCCTTTTGGTTAAGGGGTTGGGGGTTCAAAAAATAAAAAATTTGATTAAATTGGGGAGTTTCTGCCGATGTCAAAAAAAAATATCAGCACTATATGCAACATTCCTGCATCAGAATCGTCATTGTAGTAAAAAAGAGAATTTAGGAACGATGTACATCAACATTCATCAGCCAATGATCGACAGGTGCTTCAGAAATGACCGGGAGGCACAGTTTGGGATTTATAAGCTCTATTACAGGTCTATGTACAATACTTCGCTGAGGATAGTCAACAATACCGATGATGCAGAAGATATCATGCAGGACTCATTTATGACAGCTTTTGAGAAGATAGGCAGTTACAAGCGCGAGGTAAGTTTTGGGATTTGGCTGAAGAGAATCGTCATCAACCGTTCATTGGACTATTTAAGAAAACGCAAAGTAGAATTTGAAGAGGTACGCGCAGAACTTCCCGTTTATGAGGAAGAACAGGATGATGAAACCGAATATACAGTTGGGGAAATAAAAAATGCCATCTCCCAAATGCCTGACGGTTACCGCACCATCCTTTCTTTACTGCTATTGGAAGGCTATGACCACGAGGAGGTTAGTGAGATACTAGGCATCAACAATGTTACCAGTCGAACGCAATTCTGCAGGGCAAAACAACATCTTAGGGATTTTTTGACAGAGAAAAGAAAGAAACAATTATCATTCGTGTAATATGGATAAGCTTGATAAAATTTTTAAGGATCAACGTGAAGCTTTTGATGAGGAGCCAAAAGAGGATCATTTTCAGCGGTTTGAAGAGAAACTGGATCACTTTCACGCTCATAGAAAAAGAACCTTGCAGGCCTGGCCATTCTTAAAGATAGCCTCCCTGGTGATCATCGTATTACTATCCGCCAATCTGTTTGTGCATCTTTTTCATCAGACAGCAGGGAAAGATCCGGAAAAATTTGCCGACAGAGAGATGAATGAAACCGCCTGCTTTTACAACACAAGAATTAACAGCGGATTTTCTCAACTGAAACAGTTAGCCGACCAGGGAATAGGAAGTGAACAGGAACTGATTCAGGTTAAAAAAGAGATGGATGAGATGGACCGCTTGCACCAGGATCTGCAAAAAGAGTATAGCAAAAATCCCCATGACGAACGGGTTATTAATGCAATGATCGAGTATTATCAGACCAAACTCGACATTATAAATTCCATCAGGACAGATTTAGAAAATGTAAAATCAATTAATAATAAAAACCATGAAAACACAAAACTTTAGTTTAATTCTTCTTTTGCTGACGCTTTTTATCCTCCCGGTTCAGGCGGAAAAAACCACCAAAAGGATTTACAAAAGCTTTCCTGTTAGCCAGGTGGCCAAATTGGAACTCTCAAACAAATATGGCAACATTCAAATCGATGAAAACAGGAAAGATTCTGTAGTCATTAACGTGGAGGTCTGGGTGGATGGTTCAGGGAGCCGCGCACAAAGATTGCTGGATAATATCGATGTGAATATCAGCAACAGCGGTAATACAGTCTCTGCCACAACTGATTTTAGAAACGATTTCGATAACAACTCCAGAGAATTTAGCATTGATTACCAAATTTCTGTTCCTGCCGATCGTGATTTAAATGTTACGCAAAAATATGGATCTGTAAACATGAATAATCTTACCGGAAAGGGAATCTTTGATATTAAATACGGGGATCTGAAAGCAAAAAATCTCCTCTCTCCTGAACTGACCATTGAAATCGCCTACAGCAAGGCAACCATCGAAACTTCCAGGGATCTCAATCTTACCATCAGGTATTCCAAAATTGCCTTATCCAAAGCGGATAACCTGAAAATAGACTCGAGATATTCAGGTCTGAATATGGGGGATTGCAAAGATATTTCCCTGGATTCCAAATATGATGACATCAAGTTCAAAACAATCAACAGCATAACGGCAAGTTCCATGTACACAGGATACAAAGTTGATCAGATACTCACATCCCTGACGTTAACCAATGGTTATGGCGATTTTAGCGTGGGTGCGATACCTGGTTCTTTCAAAAGCATCAACGTAAGCAGCCGCTATGCCACCATCAGACTGGGAATTGAACCAGGGGCCTCCTACCGTTTGGATGGCAATGTCAGGTACTGTGATCTGAAACATCCGACCGGGAAACTGAACCGTTCGAGAGAGGATACCAGCTATGAAGTTCATGGAACAGTCGGTGAATTCGAATCGCCTAAATCGACGGTAAAAATCGAAAGCAGCTATGGCAATGTGAGCCTGATAAAATAACAAAGATGAAATTTGAAAACCGCTGAAATTTGATAAAACACAAATAGTATATACCTTCGCATGCAGATGCGTGTATTATTAGAAACCGCAACTTCCTTTTGTAATCCCCGGTGTATTGAAGACGCACCCAAGACCGGATTAATCTGAGGATATTGCGGTTTAAATTTTGTATTTATTACCAGGAATGTTTATTTAATGAGACACTTTTATTTCATCCTATTGCTTTTTACCGGATTACTATTTACCGGACAAAAACCTGAAGCCCTTTGCAGTATCAAGTTAAAGATCAGCGGGATAAAGGATACGACTGTCTATTTAGCCAGTTACTACGGAGATAAAATACTGCGGGTTGATTCTGTAAGACTGAACCATGAAGGCACTGGCATGATTACGAGGGAAAAAGCTCAAAAAGAGGGAATTTATCTTTTCTATCTGAATGATAAAAATTATTTCGAGTTTCTGATTGGGAAAAATCAGATTATTTCCATTGAAGCAGATTTTAAGAATAGTGCACAAAATAAATTCAAAGGGGCCGACGAGACTATCGCTTTTCGTGAATACCAATTGTATTTTAATAAACAAAAAGCGAATCAGACAGTCATTCAAAACAAGCTAAAAGTTACTTCCGAAAAAAGCGATTCATTGGCAATTCTCCGGAAGGAGCTTAGTGGTCTAAATAGCAGCATGGAGAGCTACTGGAGGGAAATGTCGGCAAAATACCAGGGTACATTTCTCGCTGATTTTTTCCTTTCAATGTTTATACCGACACCAGATGATCCCAAATTTGCTGTTGGCGAAAAGAATCCAGATTCCCTACGATGGGTATATCAATACAATTTCATGAAAAATCATTACTGGGATAATTTCAATTTTGCCCGATCCGGATTGATACGAACCCCTGTTTTTCAGGAAAAACTGGACACTTACATCAAAAAAATGCTATTACAAATACCTGATTCATTGGTCGGTCCAATGGTTCAACTCATTGAAAAGTCGAGGAAGGACGAGGAGGTTTATCATTATATCTTTCTCTATCTTCTGAATGAATCCAACCAGTCACAGATCATGGGAATGGACAAGGTTTTCGTTGTACTTTCTGAGAAGTACCTATTAAATAATCCAAAGAGCTGGCTGGATACAGCAATAGTCACAAAGATCAGGGATCGTGTGAATGCGGTGAAGCCAAACCTCATTGGAAATATAGCGCCGGAACTGAAGCTGCAAGATTCAGAAGGAAACTATTTTAGTCTAAGGCAAATGAATGCCAGGTTTACTTTGCTCTACTTCTGGGAACCCGACTGCAGTCATTGCCAAAAAACCACTCCTGTCCTGAACAGCGATTTGTACCAGGTATTAAAAACAAAAGGTGTCGATATTTATGCCGTACTCACCCAAAACAACAAGGAAAAATGGATGAAAGCCATTCAGGAATATAAAATACAGGAATGGACGAATGTTTGGGATCCCATGTACACCTCCAACTTCAGAAAACTGTACGACGTTACCACTACTCCCATTATTTACATCCTGGATAAAAATAAGAAGATCGTCGCCAAAAGACTGGATGTGGAATCTTCTGTAAAATTTCTTAAAGCAGCTTTGGATATCAACTAAATCCACTTCCTGTCAGAACCATACTCCGACTTAACGGTAGGCAGGAGTCGTTGCTTTCGGAGGCCCTTCGAACGTAAGTTCTACCACATTCATGTAAGAATCCGGGGGTGTCGCAGGAAGGCCCCTTAGCCATACCCTGTCATCTTTTTGTTCAATCTTCAGGGATTGACCGGTAGCCAGGATTCTTGCCGATTTAACCATACTGCCGCACCAGGCAAATGGCAGTACTGTTCCGGGCCAACGCTGGATGAAAAGATAAACTTTATCGCCCACCCTGCATTGAAAACCCAGATTGGATGCAACTACAGGTGAAGATGAAGCGTTGTACACTGCTTCTCCATGAAGTTTCATCCATTTGCCTATCTCCAGGAGTGACTGTGTTTGTTGGTCAGGAATCTTTCCGTCGCCATCAGGAGATACATTCAGCAGGAAATTTCCGCCCTGGGAGGCACAGGAGGTCAGCAACCTGATCAGCTCTGCAACTGGTTTGTAGTTGTAATCAAATGGAGCAAATCCCCAGGTTCTGTTCATGGTGTAACAGGATTCCCAGGGCTGACTATGCGCAGTTACGACATTCTCGGGTGTCACAAAGTCTTCCCCTGTTCCGGCCCTGTCGTTGATCAAAATTTCTGGTTGCAAAAGACGGGCCATTCTGATCAGATCTCCGGATTTCCATACATTGGTATCTCCAGGAGTCATCCCATCAAACCAAAGTATGTCTACTTTCCCATACTTGGTGAGCAATTCTCTGACCTGTTCATGCGCTTGCTTTACCAAAGGCCGGAGAATTTCATCACTTTTGGGATACCCCTGTGGCAGGATATCCGGGAAATGCCAGTCCGTGAGAGAATAATAAAATCCCATCTTCATACCTGCCTTGTGGCAGGCATCGGCAAATTCAGCCACCAGGTCCCTGCCCGGACCAATTTTTACGGACGTAAAATCAGAAACCCTGCTGTCATAAAGGCAATATCCATCATGATGGCGGGTTGTCAGCACAACATACTTCATTCCTGCTTCTTTGGCAAGAGCCACCCATTCGGCGGGATGAAAGTTGTCAGGATGAAAGTTCTCCGCTAATTTTCTGTATTCGCCGAAAGGAATATGCTCCTGGTACATGATCCACTCACCCCTTCCTTCTGCAGAATAGACACCCCAGTGAATAAACATACCAAAACGGGCTTCCTTCCACCAACTGATTTTATTATCACTCTTTTGGCCAAACAGTTGGGAAAGAAAAAAAGCAAGAACAATTACTAATAATTTCTTCATCAGGTCAGCATAATTTTACTCTTTGTTAATTTTGGAAGCTAGTTAGGAAATCCAGGCCAAATTATTTGACTGAGCATCAATTGGTTCCCAGGAATCGGATTCACTTCACCACCGCATTGGTTTGAACCTCCCAATGATCTGATCTGAAGAAATTTACAGGCATTCCCTCTTTGTTAAACAGGTTTGGAATTGCAGTATTGCTGAAACCATATCTAACCGCAACTGGCTCTTTAACAGCCTTATTCCACAAAACAACTGTATTTCCTTCAATTTTTGCACTTGCAAACAAAAATTTCTGATCGGAACCGGCAATGTAAAATTCATTCAGGTCCTTTGAAGTAGCTATCAAACCATTTTCAACATGATTGAAAAGGATTCTTACCCTGTTCTTTTCAATGATCATCCCTTTATATACAGGATATTTGTATTCAATACCCTTCACCCCATAATTATCTGCTAAAGCAATGTTAGCCAGACGGTTCGCCACTTCAATTTTCCTCACCGGATGAATATTGTTCACATCGCCAACCAGATCATGAGCCACCACCATGCCAGTCCGGGGTATTGACAAACATGCTGTTTGTTGCTCTCTTATCAATGCCCCGACATTGTAATTTCCGTATGCAAACGGAGCAATCTGAACGTAATAGAACGGGAAAGTATAGCCCCAGGATGCTCTCCACGATCCGATCATTTTACCCATAAGCTGAGCATATGTATTGTAGTTTTGGGTATTGCTTTCTCCCTGGTACCATATCACCCCTGCAATCCGGAATTTGGTTAATGGGGCTATCATGGCCGGATAAATTGCTCCGGGTGTAATCGGCCACCAGTCAGCCGGATTCAATTTTAGAGAAGCATCCTTCAAAACAGGATCCTGTTCAACTACTTCTTTGGGAGTCCATGCTTCCGCAGGAGTACCTCCCCAGTTGCTGTTTATCAGACCAACAGGCACATTCAAATCATTTTGCAACTTTTTTCCAAAAAAGTAACCGATGGCACTGAAATGAATCATCTCTTCAGGTGAACAGACTTTCCAGCTTGCTTTGATATCCTCCTGTGGACAATCGGCTGTTGATTTTGGAACGTAAAAGAACCGGATTTTCTGGTTGGTGGCATTTGGTGCTTCATCCAGCGATTGTTGCAATTTCTGATCACCACTCCACTCCATGTTACTCTGACCACTGCAAACCCAAACTTCACCAATCATGACATCTTCCAAAACAATTCTATCATTGATCGTGATTGCATAAGGGCCACCTGCGGCAGGAGTTTTAATTTGCAAGGTCCATTTTGCCCCGGAACTGCCTTTCGTTTCATATCTTGTTGTATCCCAAGATGTTTTAATGCTTACTTTCTCGGCCGGTGCACACCATCCCCATAATTTGACCTCACTTTTTTGTTGCAGCACCATATGACTTCCAAGGATCGCAGGCAGGCGTACTTCTGCAAAACCCTGCATGTTCCAGAAAATTACAATTGCAAAAAAGAAAATTGGAATGAATAATCGTTTCATCTTATTGAATATTAGTTAGTTAATAACTGTTAATACAGCAATCATGGTAAAGATATTTTTTAACTCTCAATATTTTAGCCAATCCGACGCATAGCAGTTGCAAGATACAAATTAAGCAAAAACTAAAGTGTATTAACAAAATGAATAATCGTGCCCCTGAACATGTTCTACCAAAATCTGACAATAAAAAAGGCGAAACTCAAATGTTCCGCCTTTCCTGAGTAACGATATACTATTTAGCTCAATAAATCAAGCTTAACCAAATCCTGAATATCCAGCATACCAATAGGTTTTCCATTTTCGGTGACAATGATGTTATCCACCTGATTGGCGTTGAAGATGTCTGTTGCCTTTTGAAGCATTGCGTCTGCCTCGATGGATATCGCGTTGGGGGTCATGCATTCGCATACGGTTGCTGTAAGAATATGATCTCCCATTTTGCGCATCTGACGGCGCAGATCTCCATCAGTAAAAATACCTGCAAGCTTACCATCTGCTGCAACCACTGATACTGCACCCATTCCGGAATCAGTCATTTTAAGCAGGGCATCCAGTACTTTAGTATCCTTGTCGACGACAGGATTAACATCTGAGATCACGCTCTTTACCTGGATAGTCATCAGGCGGGTATGCTGAAAGAACTGATCAGTACCCAATTTGGTCAGTTGGTTATCACCGAGTTTCTTCATGATACTCCATGGTATCGTGATGTTGTGCGCTCCGATAAGAAGGGCGTCTTTGATGTGTTCAGGATATCTGACCGATGAGAACATCACCTTGGCATCGTATTTATATTCTTTGATCACCTCAACAATCTGTTTCACCAGACCGAGTGCATCATGACCCTGATCCTGCATACGTCCGACGAGAACACATACATAGTTTGCTCCTGCAGTCAGAGCCATATATGCCTGCTGAATGTTGTAAACCAGGTGCAGGTTAATGAGGAATCCATCATCATGCAGAATTTTACAAGCTTTGACACCTTCCAGATTCACGGGAATCTTGAAAACTGTCTTCTTCTTGTCCAGTCCCAGTGCAAGGAGTCGATAAGCTTCGGCGACAATATCCTGAGAGGTTTCACCCAATGCTTCGATCATCAGCACCGGAACCATCTTAGACAATTTTACAATAGCACCATCGATATCTGTAATACCGTTTTTGTGCATAAATGTTGGTGTTGTAGTTACACCATCGATGATACCCAGTTTAAGGGCTTCTTCAATTTCAGCCATATTGGCCGAGTCAAGAAAAAATTCCATAAAAATTTATATATTAAAATTTTGGTCTGTATTTGACTTCAACCTGGTGAATTTCGATGAGCGGCATAAGGAACTCATAAACATCACTGATACACATCTGACTTGCAGCATCGCACAATGCACGTGACGGATCTGGATGTACTTCCAAAAACAGGCCATCAATGCCGGCAGCCACCCCGGAACGTGCAAGTGTGGGGATAAACTCCCTGGAGCCACCTGCAGGATCTGAACTCGGAATGCCATATTTCCGAATGGAGTGGGTCACATCAAAGATAACAGGATATCCCGTCTGGCGCAAATGGTAAAAGCTGCGAGGATCAACAATCAGGTCGTTGTAACCAAAAGTATATCCTCGCTCGGTAACCATGATATTAGTATTTCCAGCTTGTTCCACCTTTTTGACGGGTTTGATCATGTTTTCAGGAGCCAGAAACTGTCCATGCTTCAGGTTGATTACCTTTCCTGTTTTGGCTGCTTCCACTACCAGGGTAGTCTGCATAACCAGGTAGGCCGGTATCTGGATGATGTCCACCACCTCCGCTGCAGCGGCAATCTGATCCGGGTAATGGATGTCGGTGATCAGCGGAACATGGAACTGATCTTTGATCTTTTGAAGTACGGCAAGACCTTTTTCCATTCCTGGACCAGTATAGAAATCAGCAGAACTGCGGTTATCTTTTTGAAAAGAGGATTTAAATATCAGTGGCAGATCTAGTTTATGGGACAATTCCACCAAAAATTCGGCGGTATCCATCATCGTTTTTTCGTCTTCGACTACACAGGGGCCTGCTATCAGAAAAAGCTTATCTGATCCACAATCAATATTCCCTACTTTAACTATTTTCTTCATTCTGAATTTATTACATTTTCATCAACAGGCCACGAAGCTTATCACGGGTGATAATTTTCTGCCAATCCGGACCGCACACATGGGCCCACATAAAGATAAGTGTCAGCGAAACATCAATCATTTGTTCGATATCTTCAGGTGTACAACTGGTGTTGAAGCCAACAGGAAGAACGATGTTGTTGTTTTTCATCATTCCCCTGAACTCTTTCACAGCTTCGGGATAAAATTCCTCCAACTGATTGAATACAATGCAGTTTCCAAGACCATGGTGAACACCTGTAACGGTCGCCAATCCATAGGATATGGCGTGACAAGCACCCACTTCAGAGTAAGTTAAGGAGAGGCCTCCCAAGTAGGAAGCTACCATCAGTTTTTCATCATTTTCAGGAGTACGGCTGTCCTCACTCAAAAAAATTTCCCTGCAAAGTTTTAGTGATTCGTTTCCAAGCGAGTCACCCATTACCGTTTTGCGGTGACCATTGAATGCCTCAATGTTGTGGATATAACAATCCATGGCGGTATAAAACCGTTGAGGATCAGGAACTGAAGCTATCAATTCAGGATCGAGCACCAACTGGTCGGCAGGAGTAAAGTTACCCTTAATTCCCAATTTTTTAATCGGCCCTGTCAGAACAGTTGTCATGGAAACCTCGGCTCCGCAACCTGAAATGGTTGGGATAACCGTACAATGAACACCTTTGTTTTTAATCAGATCAAGTCCCTGATACAAAGCAGAAGAACCTTCATTCGTAAACATGAGCCGGGTAGCTTTGGCATAATCCATGGCGCTGCCACCACCAATTCCAACCACCGAAACAGGATTACCTTTGCCGAGGCTTTTTACTTCAGCTACGATCTCATCCACTGTTTTTGTTTTAGGCTCATCTTTTACCTCAATGATTTTCAGGATATCCTGCGGATGCAAAGGAATCCGTTTCATGAAATCTTTTCCATCAAAATATTCATCAACAAGGAAAAGAACATACGAATCCTCTTCAACCCTTAGCTCTCCCAAAACATCATCCAGCTGGTCGAAACTATTTCTTCCGTAAAGAATACGCCCCACGGCTTTTAAATTTCTAAACATATCTTTTATTTTTTAAGTGCAATTTTAAGCGCTAACCTCATTTTGGTGGTCAGCATAGTTAAATCCTCCTCGCTCCAGTTAACCATGATCTGGGTCATCATCAGTCGCTGCATGATGGCATCCGACTCAGGTACTTCCATTTTACCGTAGTCAGGAGCATTGTTTATTTTCATTAGAGGAAGATTGAAGATAGACTTCATCTCCTTCAAGTGTCCCCATTGCCGGTGGTAATGGAAATTATTACGGTACCAGTAGGATGCGCTTAAGCCCTCTTTCTGGAACGCTTCAAAGGTTCGGATGGCTTTCTCGTTGTCGGGGAGGAAGAAGGAGAGAAAGGTGGCTGAATCCCCGTCCACATCGGGAACCAGTCTAAGCTTAACTTCCGGAAATTCAAGAAGTACCTGCTTTAATATGTGCTGATGTTTTTTCTGTTTTTCAATCATGTAAGGCAGCTTCCGCAACTGGGCCAGAACGACTGCTGCACCCAGCTCAGAACCGCGGTAATTATATCCCAGTATAGGGTGCTGTTCTGCGCCCCTGACTTCTCCGATATGATCATGGCCGTGATCAGAATATTTGTGAGCCCGGTCATACATTTCGTCGTCGTTGGTGGCAATGGCACCACCTTCGCCTGCTGTGATGATCTTATAATAGTCAAAAGAGAATGCAGACATTTTTCCGAAATTGCCCAGCATTTTGCCTTTGTAGCTACCGCCTAATGCAGGAGCAGCATCTTCAACCAGGATAAGGTTGTGTTTATTGCAAACCGCAACTAGCTCATCCATTTTTGCCATTGATCCAAAAACCTGAATCAGCAGAACTGCTTTGGTACGGGGAGTAATGGCTTTTTCAATTCCCTCCGGACTGAGACACAATGTTTCGTCGATCTCAGCAAAAACTGGAATGGCTCCTGCAAGAAGAACTGCTTCAATGGGGGCAATAAATCCATAAGGCGGAACAATGACCTCGTCACCGTATCCTATTCCACAGCAAGCGAGAGCAAGTGAGTCGGCAGCTGTGCCGCTTGCACAAAAATGGGTATGTTTTGCACCAAGATAGGTGCCGAATTCCTGTTCAAAAATTTTGGCTTTAAAAATTCCATTTCTCTGAGCATCATGATTATATCTAAAGAGTACGCCTGTTTCAAGTACATCCATTACCTCTTTGCGCTCCTCCTGTCCGAAAAGTTCGGTGCCTGCCATAATATATTTATTAATCTATAAAATCACATTTCATGCGTTTGAAATTCGTCTTTTAAGGGTCGCATGGAATACCCACATAATCATTTCCGATTGGAATGAATATTTGCTCATGGGTAATTCATTTGCAAGAATCATGCCAGTCTGGTTCCTATTTCCCAATAAAACCCCCTGCGATTTCGAGGGAACCATGAAACCGGAATTACAAAAGTGCCCAAAATTACAATATTTTTTTGAGATGTTATGTGATTTTACTGCATTTGTAGAAAACAGAAAAGGCAACCGATTGAATATCAATTGCCTTTTAAATGATTGGTGCCCAGAACAAGCTGACAAAAAAGGGAAAATTCAGGCAATACAACCTGGGAAGGAGGAAATACTTTCTGAGAAGTGAGATGATTGAAGCTCTGCGAAATAACAACTCCTAACCTGGCTAAGCGAAATTACCCAAAAAGAGATAATAACGATTCTTAAGGTTTAAACGCATGAACTTCCAAAATATAGGAATTGAGGTCAAAGCGCAACCAAAAGATAATATCTATTGATTGCCAATGGTAGGCAGGATAATGAATCTTAAACCTTGAAGAATCCAATTCTAATCGTAACAAGAATATAAGCATGAACCACCTTTCAAAAATCCCGGATTCAGAGAATGAATTCGATGCACAGCGAGATTTTGGCTTCTTCATCAAAGGGGGGAAGTACTATATAACGGAAAATCGCACAGAGAACTGTGTAACCAAGGAATTGTCAAACTTCGTGATGCAGCTCCAGTTTCACCTGGTTAATGGAACCAACAACTCAAAAAGGATCATCAAAATCCAGAGAAATACCGGTGAGCTCAACATTATAGAGGTATATTCCTCTGAGATGAAACCAGACTCATTCGAGACCATTCTCAAAAGCAAAAGATGCACCTTCCTGGGATCCGCCTATCAGCTGAAAATTATCTTTTCACATTTGATGGACAAGGAAATAGAAGCCATCATATTAAGTACCCTGGGGTGGAGCCAGGAGCATGCATTATATGTATTTGCCGATTCAATCTATTCTCAGAACAAACTATTGAAGGTTAATGAGATCGGAATTATCCAGGACCAGGAAAAGCGTTACTATCTCCCCGCTTTTGGCCTTGCCAATGATACCAATGAAGATTTCGAGACAGAAAGGCGTTATTGTTACCGCGCCGGCAGCATCGGATTTGCAGAGTGGGCGGATTTGCTGATGCAAGCCTATGGTGCCCATGGCGCAATTGGGATTCTATTTCTGATCCTTTCCGTATTTCGGGATATTGTTTTCAAGGAGGTCCGCTTCTTTCCTTTTCTTTTCCTGTTCGGGGATTTTGGAACCGGAAAGACCTCTTATGTCGAGATGTTCTTGTCACTTTTCGGTAGTGATACTACCGGGACCCCTCTCAATAACTCAACCAGTGTGGCCCTGTCCCGTATGGCCTCCACCCGTGTGAACAGCCTTTTCTACTTCAAGGAATATACCAGTGAAACGGATGAAAAGGCGCAGGACTTTATTCTGACCGCCTACGATGGGGCCGGTAGGACAACCGGAGTAAAAAGTACGGACAATAAAACAAAATGCTTCCCGGTGCGCTCGGGTCTAATCTTCGACGGGAACCAGCTTCCAACTCAAAAAACAGCCATTCTTTCCAGGATGGTGCTGCTGAATTTCGAGGAATCGAAATTTACCTCTCAACAGGTCGATGCTTTCACCAGGCTCAAGCTTGAGGCCGAGGGTGGTCTGGGAGGAGTCCTTTTGGAAATACTATCCAAAAGAAGCGAGTTTGAGAAAAACTTCCGGCAGGGGTACAATGAGTATATCAGGGAACTAAAACGGATGAAACAGTTTTCCTTTCCGGAAAGAACACTCAACCACATTGCCCTGTTGATGACTCCTGCTAAAATACTCTGGCAGCAATTGGCTTTCCCTTTCGATTTACTGGATGTATGGAATTCAATACTTGAAAATGCCGAGTATCAGCATAACCTGATCAAGCAGAGCGGGGCAATATCTGTGTTTTGGGAAGCATTCTCCAGCTCATTCAAACGAAGCCTGATTACCAAGTTTGACGGGCAAAATGTAAAATTCGCTCATTTTAATATCAAGTACCAGGGGGCTGGACAGGCAGTCCTTCAAATAAAACTGGCAAGTCTCTACCCTTACTATGTAAAATATTGCAGGGAGAACAACATCTCCTTTTTGGATCAGAACAGCCTTCGAATGATTATTACCTCCAAAGCGAACAAGGAGTTTCTCCCCAGTTCGCAGAAAGGTCGTGGGTCAACCTATACGGATAAATACTTTGGAACCTGCTACCAGTTCATATGCAAAAGAATTGAGGACTATATCGTCATTTCTGAAGTTGAAATATATATGTAAACATTGTAAACCTTGTAAACATTTTTAGTTAAAGTATTGTATTTCTGCTTCTTATTGGTTTACATCTGGTTTACATGGTTGCAAACATATTGTTAAATAACTGGGTCAGGTTTACACCAGGTTTACAATTGGTTTACATTTTAAAATTTTGTAACAGACTATATAATAGCCACATAGGCCCCTTGGTTTACAAGGTTTACAAGGTTTACATATTTTTTTAATAAAGCCCACAACGAAATGAAAATGTCAGTTTGGAAAACCAAAAACCTAGGGTACAATCAGGGCCCTGTTTCAGATCGTTTCATCAACGCGACTCAATAATAAATTAATATTCATCCCTTAAAAAAAGAAAAAATGAATTGTACGAATGCCAATCAAATTAACATCGCCGGATTTCTCCAAAGCAGGGGAATCCGTCCAAAAAAAGTAGCCGGAAATAGTTTCTGGTACTGCTCTCCCCTTCGTAATGAGAAGACACCAAGCTTCAAGGTTGACAGAATCAAGAACCTCTGGTATGATTTTGGGACTTCTACCGGAGGAGGGCTGTTGGATCTAGTTTGTAAGATCTACAATGTTGATCTTTCGGGAGCATTGCTGATCTTATCCGGAGCACAGATAGAAAAAACTGTCTTACCTCCTCATGAGGGTATGTCTGAGAAACATTTACAGGAAACAAAACTGGAGATCATCAGCATGCAGCCTTTACACAATCCTGCTTTGATTCAATACCTGGGTCAAAGAAAGATAAACCATCATATTGCTTCCCTTTATTGCAGGGAAGCGCACTATCGAACTTACGCTACAGGAAAGGAATTTTTTGCGCTAGCCTTTGAGAATAACCGCCATGGGTATGAACTAAGAAGTAAATATTTTAAGGGTTCTACCTCCCCCAAAGATATTACAACGCTAAGAAGTATAGACCCAAGCGGGGTCCATGTTTTTGAGGGATTTATGGATTTTCTCTCAGCCCTGACCGATGCCGATGTCCCATGTACCACTTACGACACCATTATACTCAACGGTGTTGGATTCACTGACAGATTTATGAGACTTATGCCCAGGTATAGCAATATATATCTGTTCCTGGATAACGATACGGCAGGGAAAGAAGCCTGCCGCAGGATACAAGAGCTCAGACCTGATGCCGAGAACTGCTCACAGAGAATTTTCCCCCAGTACAAGGACTTCAATGAATTCCTTCTCAATCAAGCTTCCCAATCACCACTTCAATAAATCCTCAGGAGTTTACTATAAATCATTTAATAATTTCATATTTTAAATTTTATCCTTATGAGTAATTTTTCTATTGAAGATCTTCATTACGAAGAGATTAAGACTTACTTCCTCACCACGGAGCAATCCACCCTGCCCAAATCAAAGCAGGAAATCCTGGACAGGGCTGTATCCGCTTTCAAAATTCTTGAGAAAAATCCTGTGACAAAACATGCAGTTGGTATTTTACGTTCGCTTTATCCGAAGATTTCAAGAAGTACGGCATACAGGGACATTATCCTTGCCCAAAGGCTCTTCAATACTGTACATACATTTAATTATGACTTCTGGCGAACCTGGCTGATTAAAGACATTGTTAAGAACATTCAAGTCTGCCTGGCAAAAAACGACAAGGCATCAATGGAAGTAATTGCCATGGAAAATGTCAACCTGATCAAGCTCATTGGTCCCAAACCCGAGGACCAGGAGGATCCCAGGCGGAATGAGAAACGTGAATTCTATATCACAGCATCGACCTTCGGTCGTAACGACAATATCGACATGGAAGAACTAAGGAATCTTCCGGTAACCTCAGCCAAGGAGCTGACTAGAATCATGCGATCAGCTCTTAAGTCAGAAAAAAAGGACTTCAGAGAAAAAACCCGGCAATTGATCGATTCTCTTCGGCCTTGACGCCCCACAATGGTATCCCTTATAAGGACTGACTGACTTGTCCTCCGGACTGTCAATCTATCCTTGTAAGGGATTGGTTTAGGACTGCATTCCGCTAAATTTTCCTCCCGTTTCTACCTGCTTTCCCCTTCCTTTTTATTGGTTTTGTGCCCTGTTACAGCCCATTTAAGCCACCCTCAGCCGTGCGATGGCCTGCCTGCTCGATTCATATATCCGTAAAAATCCGCTCTTTTTTCCTCCGATTCGATAGGGCGAGTTCGGTTTGATTTTTGAGGGGAGTGGGTAGCTATTTCTGATGGCTGGGAAATATCTGCGAAATAATCGATTGATAATGCTCGGGATTTTAAATATTTTTTTAATTATTTTTATTGAAGAAGTTGACTTATTTTTGGACATAGCAATGAAAACATGACTCAACGTAATTCAGTTTATTCAGCCAGTTTTACTTCTGGTACCGGAGCATTGTTTCATAGGGAAATAAATGCATTGCTGCCTTTTCTGAATTTAGAAAACACGACTGAGTTATTGAAGCAAGAGGCACTTCAAAATAATGTTCTGTTGGTTAATTCTGAAGTAACCAGACGTAGTTTGGTTCGACAAATATCTTCAAGGATTAAATATGCTTTTCCTGGATTTTGGGAGATTTATTATTCTTCATCAAATGCTGAACAAGCCTTGATGTTATTCTACCTGGCACTAAATTCTGCAACAGTTATTTATGATTTTCATTTTGATATTACCATTCCAGCATGGAAAGGAAGTTCAAGAACTTTTGATTGGTTTAACTACCAAATGAAACTTGACCAGTTGGGTGACAAATTTCAAATTGTTGACAAATGGACTCCCGGTACCCGTCATCAGATCATTAAAATATACAAACGAATGTTGAAAGAAGCCGGATTTCTAAATGAAGAAAACCTCATTCAATCCGGCAAGGATGATAAATTCTTTTTACCGTTCCTGAAGAACCGCCAGCCCTGGTTTCTCGAAGCTTGTTTTTTGAGTCAAGCTGACCTCGATCGGATTACTAACCTATACAGCCGCTCCTTATGACCATCAACGAATTATATGATCTTCTTTGCGACGAAGACTTTCAGGATCCCAAAACAGGAAATTTGTTTTTCCCTGCCTACATGTACATCTACGATCCTTCCAAAGAATACCATATCCGGGAGCAGATTCAGCAAATAAAAACCCGGTTGATCCGCCCGAATACCTATGTCGATGTATTAATCCTCAACCTGTTTTCCGAGTTCCTGGATTATTTAAAGACCCGGGATTTCGGGGGAAAAACGCTTTTGGATACACTCTTGCAAAATGAATTAAAAGATTCAGATCGTGTAACTGATTCTCTTCGAAGGGAGGCTGTCCGTGGACAATTTTTATCAACCTTGAACGATAAAATCAGACTGCATATCGAGCCTGCCGATGATTTAAAAAAATCGTTTGTCTTTGTGCATGGGTTTGGAGAAATTTATCCCTACCTCAGGGCCAGTAAATTTCTGAGCAACTTCGAAAAATACATCACCGGATATAAGATCATTCTCTTCTATCCAGGTACGGCAAAAGATTATTATAGCATGTTCGACCTGCTGAATGACGAGAATCCATATCGAGCCATCAAACTAATCAATCCGGAAGACCAATTACACCTAAAATAACTAAACCACCTCAAATGAAACTTGTCCAGATCTACGAGAAATCAATCGACCGTACAATCAATTCTGCGGTGACAGTCAGCAATCGGGATAAAGAAACCATTGATGCAGAAATTCAAGAGTACGTTTTTACCAATGAACTGATTGAAAAACTATATTCCTTTTTATCCAATGTCATGTTCAAGAAGAGCAAACGAACAGGCATCTGGATAAACGGCTATTATGGTTCCGGAAAATCACATTTCATCAAGTACATTGATTTCTGCCTTTCTCAATCAAATAGGGAAAGTGCATTCGATCATTATCTGAAGGCGGTAAAGGAATGTGATGCTGACTTGTCAGAGGTAACTCCTTCCAATTTGATGAATCTTCGTTCGCAGATAGAAAAATCAAAGGTGGAAACCATCATGTTTAATGTAGAGGATGAAACCGATGATGGCAGCGGGGAGCGTTTGAGCCGAATTTTCATCAACATGCTTAACCGGCATCGGGGATATAATTCAGACGATATTCCACTGGCGATCTTGCTTGAAAAGGAACTAGACAAGCAAGGCGTTTTTGAAAAATTCCAGCAAGTTTTGAAAGAGGAATATAGCTATTTCTGGAGGGGGAATGAACAGAACATTGCCAGCTTTGCACTCGAATCCATTCTGGATGTTGCCAAGAGGCTTTTACCTTCGCTGGACACCAATTCGCTAACCACGAAGCTAACCAATCCGGATACCTACAAGGTAGGAATAGCTTCCACCTTGATTCCTGAAATAAAAGATTACCTGAAAGACAAGGAACCCAGTTACCGGTTAATATTCCTGGTGGACGAAATTTCTCAATACATTGGAAAGAACAAAGATCTCCTGCTCAATTTCCAAAATATCATCGAGCGGGTCAGTGAAGATTTGAACAACCAGGTTTGGATTGCCGTTACGGCACAGCAAACACTCGATAGCGTAACCCATGGAGTTGGAAGCAATGACCCACAGGACGAATTCGGTAAAATTCTGGGGCGTTTCCCCAACGAGTTTCGCATTTCACTCGAAAGTTCTGACCCTGCCTTCATCACACAAAAACGTGTACTGGATAAAAATGCCATCGGACGCGCCGCTACAGAATCTTTATACCGAGCCAACAAGGATGCTGTAGAGCACCAGTTTAAAATGAACCATGATCTGTATAAAGGTTTTAATACTGAAGCCGATTTTGTATTGTCCTATCCTTTTGTTCCTTATCAGTTCCGCTTAATTGCCGATGTTTTCGAGTCTTTCCAATCTTTGCAATTTGTAATCAAGGAAGTAAAAAACAATGAACGCTCTGTAATAGGGATCACACACTTTACTGCCCAAGATAATAAAGAGCGTGAAGTAGGCTATTTTATTCCCTTTGATGCCTTCTTCAACAGACAGTTCAATACCAACCTTACTCATCGGGGACGAAAAGCCATCAGTCAGGCAACGCAGCTAACCTACGTTAAAAATAATGCGTTTGCCAAAAGGGTGGTCAATGTGCTCTTTATGATCTCAAACCTGGCAGAAGCAAACCGGCAAACTTTTCCTTCGACCATCGAAAACATGACCTTGTTGCTCATGTCAGATGTTGATCAGAATAAACTTCAACTCCAGAATGAAATAAAGGCGGCTCTTGAAAAATTGAAGGATGAAAATGTCATCCGTGAGGAAGGCGGAAAGTATTTCTTCTTTAACGAGGATGAAATGGACGTGATGATGCAGGTTCAAAACACAACGTTGATATACGAAGACAGGCTGGATGAGTTCGACAAATTGATCCGACCACTTTTAAAGGTAGATGCCCGTATCCGTTTTGGACAGAATGATTTCCGGGTTGCTTACAATATTGATGAGAAAGAGTTTCTCCGAAATGGAAATGTGCAGGTGAAGGTATTGATGCTTGAAAGTGGTAAAGCTGAAGATCGATCATTTGGGAATCCAAACACGACCCTGCTACTTTGTGTGAACGAGTGGCTGCTGAGTGATGAAAACCTTCGCAAGGAACTCGATCTTTATTTTAAAACAGAGAAATACCTACGCTTAAATGGTGATGCCTCTCAGGGAACAAGGGCTCAAACCATCGAGAGCTTCAGAAACAGGAATAAAACCGCTAAACAAAGGTTGGAAGAATTAATTATTCGCCGATTCCCTGAAACCCGGTTTGTATCCGGTCAGCAGGTGATTGATCCTTCCGCAATAAACGGAAGTAAAACAGCCGATAGGTATCAAAATATTCTTCAAAAGCACATGGAACTGGTTTACCGGAATCATGCCATGGCTGCCGATTATGCAACCACAGCTGCCGATTTAAAACACAAACTCCCAACCATCAAAGCACAATTGCTAACTACCAATGATTTGTCTCAGGCTGAAATCAAAGTCAATGACAAAATTACAAGCATGGGCGGTGAAATGACAGTGGAGGACCTGATCCGTGATTTTGCGAAAGAGCCGTTTGGATGGAAAGACATCCAAGTGATTCACATTTTGGTTATGCTCCATAAAAAGAAAGTCCGGGAATTCTGCTACCGAGGTCAGCCCAGATTCCCAGTGGAGCAGTTTGTGGATAAAGCCTTGATTTCAACCGAGCGGATTGCCTTGACGGTTAAACAGGGCGAAGCAATTTCGTCAGAATTGATCGAACAGGCAAGGCTCAATTTTAATGAGGTTTTCAATGTTAGCCTGCCGTTGAAGACCGATGCCGGAGAAGTTTTCGAAGAAATGACAAAAAAAATCCGGCAGGTTCGAATGGATGCAGCAGGAAAAGCAGAAAGCTACATTTCCTACCCTTTCAGAGCTAAATATCATTTGTTACAGAACCAATTGGAAGAGTTGGAAGAAATACGCGACCCCAAACGTTTTTTCGAAGCTCTTGCAACAAAAATGAACGAAATCAAAACTTCCAGCGATGCCTGTAAACAACTGGATTCTTTCATTGAACGTGCCTTGCCTGAATACAAAACCATCAAACAGTTCTTTACCGATAGCTACGAGAATTTGATTGACCTGTCTGATGGAAATGGCGAGAAACTGAAGTGGATGGATGACTTCTTTCGATCGGAAGACCCGTCGGTGGATTTCCGCACAGCACGCAAAACCTATGACGAGTTAAAAGCAGCGCTGAATGAACGAATGAAGTATTACGCATCTGAGGTGGAGAGGGTCTATACAGAGGCCTTTGATGCACTGGATGCTGAAGCTAAAAAACAAGATGTTTACAATGTCACAGCCACTCGATCTAACACCATCGATCACCTAAAAAAACAGTACAGTGCTTCTTCCCTAAAACTTGCAATCAGCAATGTCAATAATTTCAGGACCTGCGAATTGGAAAAAATATTCAGGGAATCAGAGAAAAGGAAAACGCCTGACGGTGGGCAAGAGATTAAAGAGCCTACCGTAAGGTACAAACCCGGTAAGTCTGCAAAATTCAATGTAATATCCAATGAATCAGAACTGGAAGAATATCTTCAGGCACTGCGCGAGGACATGGTTAAAATCCTGAAAGACAAAAAGAAGATCATCCTGGAATAAGGATTATCCCTTATTTTATACAAATTTGACTAAAAATTACCCTCATTCGACAATTTAAGTTAATGGAAAACATCCAACTTTCACTCTTCGATGCGTACGAACACCCCTTTATATTAAAGGTTTTTAATTCATTTCCTGAAAGTGAATCGGATGAAGTGGAGTACAAATTAGCCGAAGGAGGTTTTCCGGATGAATTCTGGAAAACCTATTCTGCTTTTGCCAATAGTAAGGGAGGTATTATTGTTTTTGGTGTAAAAGAGCGCAAAAATGATTTTATTTTTGAAGGTATACCTGCAAATAAAATTGGAACCTATAAAAAAGCATTTTGGGATAATGCGAATAATCCTCAAAAAATATCATTAAATTTATTATCTGATACAGATCTGATTGATTTCACTTTTGAAGGAAAGCATTTCCTCGCATTCAGAGTACCCGCTGCAATGCGTGTTCAACGCCCTGTTTATATTACAACTAATCCATTTGATAATACATACAAACGAAATTACGAGGGTGATTATAAATGCACTCGCGAAGAAGTAAGAAGAATGCTTGCCGATGCTGACTTAACGGTTCAGCCTGACAGTCGCATTCTGGATGGTTATTCCATGGACGACTTTGATTTGAATAGCATTCGCCAATATAAACAGTTATTTGCTTCTACTCACTCTGGTCACCCATGGTTATTGCTCGACGATCTTGGCTTTCTTTCAAAATTGGGCGCTTTTCGATTAGATCGTAAAACCAAAAAAGAGGGGGCTACTGTAGCTGGCATGTTAATGTTTGGCAAAACAAATAGTATCACTGACACGGAATGTTGCCCTAACTTCTTTCCCGATTACAGGGAAATATTAAGTCTTGACCCACAGATTAGATGGACGGATAGAATTTATCCGGATGGGAATTGGGAAGCCAATTTATTTCAATTCTATCGCATGGTGTGGCCAAAACTTGCTTCGAGTTTACCTAAACCATTTCAGATCAAGGATGGTGTTCGTCAGGATGAAACTCCTGCTCACATTGCCTTGCGTGAAGCCTTTGTTAACGCATTAATCCATACCGACTATTCAGCCCCAAACAATATTGTGATTGAACAACGCATTGATAATTACAGGTTTTCAAATCCCGGTACTTTATTGGTTTCCATTAAACAATATTACCAAGGGGGAACAAGCGAATGTAGAAATACGACCCTTCAAAAAATGTTTTTGATGATTGGTAGTGCAGAGAAAGCAGGCAGTGGCGTGAATAAAATTATTTATGGATGGGAATACGCACAATGGCGTCGTCCGTATTTAATCATAGAATCACAGCCGGACAGATTAATTCTTGAACTTCCAAAGTTTAGTATTTTACCTGAGGAAACATTACACTCACTTCGTGAACTTTTTGGTGACAAAGTGGATGTTTTAGGTAAAGATGAATTGAATATTTTAGCCATTTGTCAGATAGAAGGTGAAGTAAATAACAATCGTCTGCAAGACTCAATTAACAAGCATAGAACCGATATCACTAAGATTCTCCAGGAACTATGTAAAGAGGGTTTCTTGCTGTCTGAAAACAAAAGTAGATGGACAACTTATCATTTGAATACGGATTATGAAAACGATGTTGAGAAAGAATCGAATATAAACCTTGACACCTCGGCTGTCAACCTTGATAGTTCGGCAACCGCTGCCAATGTTCCTGATTATAAGAACAGAAAGGAAACTTCGTCGTCTGACTCCTTGGTACCTAACCTTGACACCTTGGCACCTAACCTTGACACCTCGAAACGAAAAAATTCTAAAAAACTGTCGAAAGAGGAGCTTCATAAGCTTATAATAGAGGCATGCAAATCAAACTATATTTCAATTGAACAAATAGCTTTGGCTGTGAATAGAAGCCAGGCATATCTTCAAAATGAAGTTTTACCAATCCTTGTAAGTAATGGAAAATTAGAAAGGTTATATCCCGACAATCCAAATCACCCGAATCAAGCATATAAAACTCAAGCTGAATAATGTAAAATCAAATTTTGAGAACTTATGCCTGGGGTACTCAATCTTTATTCCCAAAATGCTGAAATCACCGCCCTTGAACCATAAACCAAAGGCTAAAGTAAAGAACGCATCGATCTATAATTCCCGTAACCCGAAATATTTCCTATGAATACCAACAAACTAAAATCCTTCGCCCAAATAGCCCGACGCATCCTGATGGAAGGCGTATCACGAAGAATTACTTATTATGGTTTCGATGCCAAAGGAAAGGTGATTGACGAACCCATCCCGGTTGCAGGAGGTGTGATCATTCGTGAAGAAATTATCGACGATGCCACTGTTCCGGCAAAATGGCAAGCCTTGCGCACGGCCATTCAGCGGCATGGTGTGCAGGCCGTGATGGAAGAAGCAGCCTACACCTGGTTTAACCGCCTGATGGCGATGCAGATTCTGGCAAAGAACAATTACGACCCTACCCAACTAGAATACGAGAGCGCCGGTTCGGTTACCCCGGTAATCCTGGCACGGGCAAGACGGGGCATGATTTCGTACCTCGGCCGCACCGAACAGAAACGGGTACAACCGTTGCTGGGCGATTACCAGAACGAACAAAAAGCGTTTGCTATTTTACTCACCGGCTATTGCCACCACCATCAGTTACTCAACCGCATTTTTGGACGGCTTGACGATTATACCGAGTTATTGCTTCCTGAC
>JANYKW010000039.1 GCA_025358025.1 Bacteroidia bacterium
CTTCTTTCGGTATTCTTATTTATTGCTTTTCAGTCGGTCATTGCCCAATCGCTTCTTGAGCGCATCAAGGCATTACCCGATATCATCTCGGTAGAGAAAATGGAACAAAATCCATTTTTCAGTGAGGCATTTGTGGTGAATGTGAGACAACCCGTCGACCATCTTAATCCCTCGAAAGGGAACTTTCCGCAAAGGGTATTTGTGTCACATCTTTCCTATGATAATCCTGTTGTCTTTATCACGGAAGGATATGGAGGCGGTTATGCAGCAGGGAAAAGGTATCTGGATGAGTTGTGCCCTCTTTTGAAAGCTAACCAGATTTTTGTAGAACATAGATTTTTTGGGAAGTCGGTTCCGGATTCTATTAACTGGACCTATTTGACTGTCGAAAACGCCGCGGCAGATCAGCACCATGTGGTGGAGTTGTTAAAAAAGATATATAGTCAGAAATGGGTGAATACGGGTATCAGCAAAGGAGGGGAAACCGCATTGTACCACCGGATGCTTTATCCAAACGATGTGGAGGTTTCAGTTCCTTTCGTTGCTCCGCTTAACTTTTCGGTTGAAGAAAAGAGGCATCCCCATTTTATCGAAAAGGAAGTGGCAACAAAACGGGAGCGGAAATTGGTAATGGCATTTCAGATGGAAGTATTGAAGCGAAAAGATCGTCTGATGCCGCTGTTTGAGCAGTTATGCAAAGATAAAAACTACCATTTCAAAGCTCCGGAAAGAGAAATTTTTGACTATTCTGTGATGGAGTTTTCTTTTTCGTTCTGGCAGTGGGGACATTCAGTTAAGGAGATACCGGCAAAGTCTGCAACTGACAAAGAAATGTTTGATTATTTTCAAAAGGTGAGTTCCTGCAGCTATTTTGACATCGAAAGCGGGAAGGCAACTGCCCCCTTCTTCGTTCAGGCGCGCAGGCAACTTGGCTATTATGCCTATAACCCCCGACCATTTAAGAAGTGCATTGAGACGAAAAATATGGATGGGTACATCGATAAACTCTTTCTAAACCCTGATCAGATTTTTCCATACGATCCGGCAATGAGCCTTGCCACTGACAACTATTTAAAAACATCTGCTACGAAAGTGTTGCTTATTTATGGCGGGATTGATCCATGGTCTGCTTCGGCGGCAACCGGTGGAAAGAATCCCGGAGTTGTAGCTATTTTCCAACCCGGTGGAAGCCACCGCAGCAGAATATCCAATATGCCGGAACCCCTCAAACAGAAAGCAATTGATACGCTAAATGAATGGATGAAATAATTAGCGAAAACGCTAATTATTTCATCCATTCATTTACCTTCTCTTCCAAACAGTCACTTCAACATCTTTTAAAATGGATTTCCGCTTGTTGATCCTGAAAAGTGAAGGAAGCGTGGTCGCATGAACGGTTTTGATAAAGTGCTCTTTCAGCAATTCTTCCACGTATTCGGTCCCCCTTACCGGTTCTGCGGAACTACGGTAACCGCCTAACCAGTTTTCAGGTTTGGTGAATTTTTCATCCCAGTCGTAGGCAGTGGCTACCACAAGTGTCCCGTTTTCGTTCATTCTCCGGTGAAGCCGGGCCAATAGCTCTTTGGGCTGGTAAATACGGTCGAGAATATCGTTCAGCAAGATCAGGTCATACCCACTAAAGACATTCTTAAGATTGGCAAAATCTGATTGCAGGAACTTAACTTTTTTGACCAAAGGTTTCAGGTCAAAATCCTCCAGTGTCACCTGACGGTAATCACAGATTTCGCCCTCTTCGGGAAAGATGTAATTGAACCTTCCCTGCTCCTGTAACTGAGTTGCTACACGAATTGTACGGGCCGAAAGATCGACACCGGTCACATTGTCAAAAGTGCGTGCCAGCTCCCAGCTGGTCCGGCCAGTTTTGCACCCCAAATCCAAGGCACATCTCTGAGGATTTGAAAGGGGAAGGGCAGTACAAAAATCAGCGAGGGCTTTCTGAAAGTTCGGAACACGCTGAGCTGAGGTCGCATAGTGAGTTTCACAATATTGGATAACTTCAGGATCAGTTTCATAACTATCATCTTTGATAACAACTTCCTGGTAAGAAGAAACATAGCGAAAGCCTGCATGTTGGTAGAAGTGTCGACGGAAGGCATACCTGGAATTACGTATGGCTTCGTTGCCGGTCGAAATCCAGGATCCACCCTTGATCATGTTGTGCCTCATGTCGAAAGTCGGAGTGGAGAAATCATCGTAAGAGGGATGAATTTTGAAGCCTTCGTATCCCGCGATCGGTGTTTCAGTCCATTGCCATACATTGCCGATCAGGTCGTAAAAATCGCCAAAAGCAAATTGGTTTACCGGACATGGACTCTGGAAATGCTCGAGATTGATATTGCCGGGAGCATTTTCCCATTCCGTCAAATCGGGAATTTTAGCACTGTCGCGTAAAATGTACCATTCCTCTTCCGTCATGAGCCGGATGGGTTTTGCTGTCTTCTCTTTTTTCCAGTTGCAGAAGGCTTTTGCCTCCAGATAATTGACCTCGACTGGCCAGTTCCAGGGCATTTCAACTTCTTCGAATACCAGTCTCAGCCGATAGTTTTCTGCATTCTTCCGCCAAAAAAGAGGATGTTCGGCTTTAGTATAAGTTTTCCATTTCCAGCCCTCTTCGGTCCAGAAACGTTCAGTTTGATACCCCTGATCGTTGATAAAACCAAGAAACTCACCATTGGAGCAGAGAAAGGAAGAAGCTTCAAAAGATTCAACCTTAGCCTGATGAGAGCCATATTCATTGTCCCAACCGTAGAGCGGATCATTGAATGGTTTCCCCAGTCGGATAGTACTACCTGCCACCGGTACCATCCTGTTTTCGGGAGCTGTACCTGTGGATGGACATGTAATCCAGTCCGGTATGGGTCGAAGGAATTCAAGTGGCAGCTGACGGATAAGCACTGATGAGGTCTCAATATGAATTCGAGAATGTTCGATGCCCATTAGGATAATCCACAATGGGTCTTCCCATCGAATTGGCAACCGAATTGGAAGGGTCTCTATTTGATTGATGACGATATCATATACCTTTTTCCTGTAGTCTTTGACCTCTTCAAAGGTTGGCCATTTGTAGTTGCTCTGGTTCAGGTCATCCCACGACATTTCGTCCACGCCAATGGCAAACATCGATTCGAATCTTGGGTTAATCCTGGTCTCCAGAATCTTGGAAATGACCAGTTTGTTGATGTAAAAAGC
>JANYKW010000199.1 GCA_025358025.1 Bacteroidia bacterium
TTTTAACCACTGTGATCGTAATGTTTTAACAACCTTTTGTTAATAAAGAACATAAAATGTATTTAAGTGAATGCGGTATTTTATCCCGTTTTTAGTATATTATTGATCAACGTAAGTATCATACTATAAAAGAACTTAAAAACGGACAGGGACCTCATCCCATCAAAACTCCCAAAGGCTGGTTGCACCTGGCTCACGGAGTACGTGGTTGCGCAGCAGGTTTGCGTTATGTTTTATACATGTTTATCACTTCGCTCGAAGATCCTGCCAAAATTATTGCCCAGCCAGCAGGTTATTTTATGGCTCCCGAAGGCGAAGAAAGAGTTGGTGATGTATCAAATGTCCTTTTCTCGAACGGGTGGATTGCCGATGATGACGGAACGGTTTACATTTATTATGCATCCTCCGATTCGCGCCAGCATGTAGCTGTTTCGAGCATTGATAAACTTGTTGACTACTGCATGAACACGGTTCCTGATGGTTTGCGCTCAGCTACATCATTAGCAACCCTGAGCAACCTGATTAAAAAAAACAGATCCATCCTGCACTTGAATGAAAAGACCGAAAAGCATACTGTTATTGGCTCACGGAGTAACTAAACCAATACTTACCGGTATTTGAAAATTACCACCTTTCGTTAAAATTACATTATGACAACATATAAACTTAGGATTAGAGAAAAGATTGGTTATGGCTTGGGAGATGCTGCTTCTTCCATGTTCTGGAAGATTTTCGGAATGTATTCTTTGTTTTTTTATACCGATGTTTTAGGTATTACGGCAGCTGCAGCCGGAACCATGTTTCTTGTTGCACGTTTGTGGGATTCTTTCTTCGACGTTTTTGTTGGAATTATAAGCGACCGTACCAAAAGCCGTTATGGGAAATACCGGCCGTATTTATTGTGGTTTGCACTTCCGTTTGCGGTAATGGGTGCCATCACATTCTTTGCTCCTGATTTCGGACAAACCTGGAAATTGGTATACGCCTACATCACATATTCATTGATGATGATTGTGTACTCGTTAATTAATGTGCCCTATGCTTCCTTGCTTGGAGCCATTTCTTCCGATCCAAGGGAAAGAAATTCGCTTTCTTCGTTTCGTATGTCGTTTGCTTTCATTGGCAGCTTTGTGACCTTCATGTTGTTGCAACCCCTGATCGACTTTTTTCGAGAACATTTGGTAACGATAGTCTTGCTATTACGGCCAGAGCCGCAGAAAATTCGGTCAGTACTTCTCCGGTTGGATGGGTTATGGGAGTTGGCGCAATTGGGATAATCTGCGTAACCTTGTTTTTGTTGTGTTTCAGTTGGACAAAAGAAAGGGTAACACAGATTGAGAGTGAAAAAAATGCTTCAATCAAACAGGATTTAAAAAATCTGTTTCACAATGCTCCCTGGTGGATTTTGGTTGCGACGAGCCTGGCGGCTTTACTCTTCAATGCGGTCCGCGATAGTGTTGCCATCTACTTTTTCAGAGATTATGTGAAAGTGAACTATCGGATGTTAGGAACAGGCTGGGATATGACGACTATTTATTTCCTTGTCGGTCAGGCTGCCAACTTAATTGGAGTGATGGCTGCGCCTGCCATTTCAGCAAAATATGGGAAGAAAAAAACATATATGATTGCCATGCTGGTTGCCGGAGCATTAAACACAGGTTTTTACTTTATTCCAAACAATATTACCTGGATCTTGATTTTTCAGTTCATGATTTCCATTTTTGCCGGATATGTTCTTCCGCTTTTGCGGTCGATGTTCGCCGATATTGTAGATCAGCAGGAATTACTCACAGGACGCCACGCCACAGGTTTGATTTTTTCATCTTCTTCTATGTCCCAGAAATTGAGCTGGGCCTAAGGCTCGGCAATGGGCGGCTGGATTTTAGCCGTGTTTAAATATGCTCCGGAAGCACTGGAGCAAAGTGCTCAAACCATCTTTGGCGAACATATAATGATTAGCTTAATGCCTGCCTTATGTTGTATACTGGCTTTTGTGGGCATGATGTTCTATCCGCTGACCGATAAAAGGGTAAAGGAGATCTCGGAACAACTTAACCTGAAAAGGAATAAAGTTAACTGCTTATCTGCTTTAAACAAGTTGATTTTCTTTCACTAATTCTTTTAATGGTATCGGTGGGGTTATTACTGCTTGCTGCATAAGCCGATAAAACAACTTCCCCCTATAAGTCGAAAGTTTCCTATTGAATCGAAAGGCAAATTCATCAAGATAATATGAGAGATGTTTTGGCGAAACATTTCCCTGATGAGTTCCATTGAGCCACCGCTTTACAAGCGAATCAACCATGTGTACATGAGGTAATAATTCATGAGCTTCTTGTCCACTTCCAGAAATGATTTTAGATTCATGCTTATACTTTTTTGATTGAGATAAGGAACTGTAGCCTTTCCAGCCATCTGTGATAATAGTACTCCCTGGTTCTATATTATCTTCAATAAACTTCAGAAGATTATCTCCGGATGCATCAGGTATACAACTAAATCGAACACGACCTATTTGCTTTCCTTTACATTCAGCAGCTACAACCACTAAGGTTTTAGTCTCTGCACCCCTTCCTTGTTTGCCTTTGCCGATTTCCTTTCCTCCAATATATGTCTCATCAACCTCAACTGATCCTACAAGTTTGTCTCTATCTGGACGTACCATTGCTCTGCGAAGTTTGTGTAGCCAAACCCATGCTGTTTCATATGAACCAAAACCCATGAAATCTTTCAGATTGTAAGCACTTGCCCCAGTCTTTTGAGCTACAACCCACCATATAATGTGGAACCAAAGTAAGAGTGGTTTTCTTGTCCCTTGAAATATTGTGCCGCCGGTAATTGATGTTTGATTTTCACATGCGCAACAATGAATCAACTTTTTCTCAGTTAGCCAGTATTTATTACCAGTACATCTTGGACATGTATATCCATTAGGCCATCTCAATTCAAATATGTAGTTCCAGCAATCCTCTTCACCTTTTAATTGATTAAGGAATTCTTGGAAATCTTTAGGATAGTGTTCTACAATGGCCATGTGCAAAGTTAATAATTTCCTCACTTGTGCGAAGCAGATAAGCAGT
>JANYKW010000013.1 GCA_025358025.1 Bacteroidia bacterium
AGGGGCACGGTGATGTACATGAAAGATTGGGTGCAGAAGCTGGATGCGTTTCTGCAATTCAACGAAGAAGCGGTTTTAAAAAATACAGGGAAAGTCACGCATGAAATCGCGCTGGCATTGGCTGAAAATGAGTTTGAAAAATACCGCATCGTGCAGGACAAGCTTTTTGAAAGCGACTTTGACAAGGCAATTAAAAGACTGAAGTAAGGAATGAGCCTGTCAAACCACATTTATCCAATTTATGATTCCGCAATTTCCGAATTTCAAAAAACTGGAAAGAACCGACCGCGAAGAGGTCGAAAGCTTTACCAAAAATTTCCCGCCTTATTCCGATTTTAATTTCAGCACAATCTGGGCTTGGGATGTGGATGAAACGATTAAACTTTCTATTCTTCATGACAATCTCATCTTGTTGTTAAATGATTATACGTCTGACAAACATTATCTTACATTTATCGGCAAAAATAAAATCAATGAAACCGCCTCTGAATTACTTGAATTTTCGATGGAGGGCGCTGAACCCGGAATTTTAAAATATGTCCCCGAGGAGGTGGCAACCGGTGTTTCAGATTTGAAATTGGAGGTAACATTGGATGAAGATAATTGTGACTATATCCTTTCGGTAAATGATTTAGCAAATATCGAAAATGGGCATGGTCACCTGGGGCAGAATTGTAGAAAATTCATTAGAAATAATGGCGACAATATTAGAGAAGTGAGTTGCTCAATACACGAAGCGGACAAAACGGTTTTGGCCGGGCTGTTCGAACGATGGGCAGCCAATAAAGGTCTTGATTACCCTGAGTTGGTTGAATACAAGGCCTTCGAGCGGTATTTCCAGATTGATGATGCCGAAATTAAAGTGCTGTCAATCTATGATGGCAACAAACTCATCGGTTTCGAAATGTTTGAGATTATTTCAAACAAATTTATCATGGGTGAATTTCGCAAAGCGGATGTACAATGTAGAGGCTTTTATCAATTCAGCGAATGAAAATTGGGTGAATTTCTTGAGGCCCAGGGGTATAAATACTTTAATTTACAAGCAGATATGGGCTTAAAAGGGCTCAAAAACAGCAAGATAAAAAACAGGCCTGAATCTTTTCTAAAGACTTACTTTATTGAAAAAGCAACCAGGCTCTAACCTTTCGATAAGATGTAATTCCATGAGAAAATTATTTGAGCGAATAATACTGTTTTTTTCGGGTGCGGTTGTTCTTTATGGCGTTAATTTTCTGTTCGATTATGCATTGTATCCTTTTGTGATCTTAAAGGCGGGGAGTATCCCTGGTTGAATATTTCTACCAACTTTTTTAATAGGCTGTAATTGTCAATTCCGTTGAACAGGATTATTTTTCAGATGCACCACTGCTTTGGAGATTAAGACTGGAGATTGACGACCGGATTGAACTTGTTTTGATTGAGAAAAATCATGATGAAAGTGGATTTTTGAATGAGGTTTTGGCTTCCGGATTGATAATTTAAACAACTTCGGCATGATTTGGTCCGGAGATAAAAGATTCTGAAAAGGACTTGAAAATAAGGGGTTTAAAAATATTATTCCTGCCGAGGAACTATTCAGGATAAGAGAATCTAAGCAAAAACCTGGAAAGTAATTACGAATCAATCGGCCGTAGGCGTCTCCTCCGATTCAACTGCCACTTCCTCTTTGACCGCTTCCGCCACCTCCTTCTTCTCATCAAAATGATTCCGGTAGAAGATAAAAATGGCCACAATTCCTATCGAGATAGAAGAGTCTGCAATGTTGAAAACGGGTCTGAAAAAAATAAATTCCTGTCCGTTCCAGAAGGGAAACCAGGAAGGAAAATGGGTATTTATCAGGGGGAAATAGAACATGTCTACAACTTTCCCCAACAGAAATGAGGAGTATCCTCCGCCCGCCGAAAACATTGTTGCCACGGCTCCATGGCTTTCGTTAAAAATCAAACCATAAAAGGCACTGTCGATCAGGTTGCCCGTTGCCCCGGCAAAAATCAACGAGAAACAAATAATCAACCCGAAAGGCACCTCCTTCTTCAAAAGTTTTGATATGTACCAACCCAAGACACCAATGGCAGCAATTCTGAAAATTGACAGGAAATACTTGCCAATGTTTTTACCAAATTCAAAGCCAAAAGCCATTCCATTGTTCTCGACAAAATGGATGATGAACCAGTTTTTTGCCACAATGATTTCTTCACCAATCATGAAGTGGGTTTTGATGTATATTTTTAA
>JANYKW010000031.1 GCA_025358025.1 Bacteroidia bacterium
GTGATCAAATACATTCAGTCTGCTCCGTTTTTTGGGGTTAGTAGCAGAATGGTACAGGGTGGAAGCAAGGAACATGCCGGTAACTCCGATCCCATAAATAAAAAAGGCAATAAAAGTTTTCAGGGAATGAAGTTGCACCGATTTCACCAGTAACGCGATAACACCGGCAATGGACAGCACCAGACCAAAAGCGTGCGTACGGATATTCCAGCGCTCCTCTTCTAAAGAATAATAATTTTCCACGGCCATTTATGCAAATTTTTGTATTATTTCAGAAAATCGGGTGATGCGCCAATCTGCGGCCGACTGGTCCTGGTGCTCCGATCCCGGACCGTTGAAGGCAATGCAGTATATTCCTGCTGCCAGGGCTGCCTTGATCCCATTGGTGGAATCCTCTATGATCGCACAATCTTCTTTTGGAATCCCAAGTTTCTTTTGTGCAAGCAGAAAGATTGCCGGATCAGGTTTGCCTGCACCGGCCTCAGTTGAATCTGCCACTGCATCAAAAAACGACTCCAACCCGGTTTTGGCGAGAATGATTCTGATCACTTCGATCGTTGATGAAGAGGCAAGGGCGAGTTTGATATTTTTTGATTTCAACCATTGAAGCAGTTCGGTTACTCCAGGCATGGGCTCAATGTCAGGAAGGGAACTAAAATGCCTGATGACCTTATCTTCCGTAATCCCTACCAAATCATCGAGTGAATGCGTAAGTCCGTGCTTCTGTTTGATCATGTTCCACATGACGGGATTTGAACATCCCTGGTAAGAGACATGTTCATCATGATCCATTACAATACCTACACTTTCGAACAGTTCTTTCTCAATTACTTTATATAAGTCTTCACTATCGATGAGCACCCCATCCATATCGAAAATAAAAGCTTTGCACTCCTTCAGATCCATCCTAAATATTTTTGCTAAAGTAATGAAAGTCCCTCAAAGAAGGCTTTATCCTTCTTCAGTAGTTAAGGCATTCTACTTTGCCGTCTATTGTACTAACCAAAATTTTATTTTTGCCAACCGGCAAAATGGAATTGATCAGCGCATCAGAGACCCGGTATTTCCATTCGACGAGATGAGTTTTTTTATTGATTGCCACAACAACACCTGAAGTGGTCGGAACGAATAGGTGTCCACCGGATTCAACAATGGGGGAAGGAGCAATTTCGTACCCTAAGTCCGCCTTGCACTCCCATGCCAGTTTTTGATCATCGGTTGAAGTATCAAAGGCATCCACGTTCCCCTCAGTCATATTTTTAATGTATACAAGTTTCCCGTCCGGGGAAATTCCAATGGATTCACGACAGGAGTATTTAGCTGAATCCCAGATCTCTTGGCCAGTTTGTTCATCCAATGCAGTCATGTGCCGGTCGGGAGCCACGAGGAAAATCTTTCCGTTGGCAGCTACAGGCCAGACTGCAGCCGGTGAAAGCATCCGATTGTTGTACTTTTCTCTTGTCCAGTTCAGTGTTCCAGTATTCTTGTCCAACGAATAGAAGGTGTTTCCCCACGACCCAAAACAAACACTGGTTTTGGTAATCAATGGCTTACATTCCACAAAATTCCTGACGCTATCGAATTTCCAGATCAGATTTCCATTAGAAAGGCGAATGCACCGGAATGATCCATCCGAAGAACCAATATATACGCTTCCATTTTCGATGGCAGGGGATGCCACGATAGGTTTGATGGTGGGATACATCCAGATCAGTTTGCCGGATTTAATATTCAGGCAGTAGATGTTATGGTCTGTTGAGGCGCAAACCACGTTATTGCCGCTGACAGCCGGTGTTGAATAGATCTTTCCGCCGGTTGAGTAACTCCAGATCTTTTTGGCAGATTTTAGATCGAGCGCAACAATTTCGCCTGCTGCATTGGCGAAAATTACAGTTTTCTTGCTTAGGCTGATTCCAGTCCCAATATCACTCTTTTCCTGAATGCTCCAGTTCGTTTTGACTTCAGGATAATTCTTGTTGATCGAATAATCAGGACGGAGCGATGATTTTGATGCAGCACCGTTATTTTCCGTGCCAGATGAAGGGTATTTGCCAGGGGCTGCATGGAGAGTAACCTTACACCAGACAGGGAGCGTCACGCCGGAGGATAGCCGTTCTCGGTAATATATGGTGTCATTTTCGATGGATACAAGGTTGTACCCTGCTTCAGCCTGCTTTGCCTGCAAGCTAGAACGCCCCATAATACCCGGGATTCCTTCAAAATTATAAAGGTGATTACTGTGTCCATGCCCTAGCAGTGTTGCCTGAATATTCGTTTTTTTCAACAGTTCAATCACCTTGTACCAATTGGCAAGTGATTCATCCAAAGGATAATGGTTGACGAAAATTATTTTTTGATGAGGATCTTTCAAATTGTTGACGATCGAATCTAGAAAAACAATCTGCTCGCGTGGAACGAGTCCGGGTGCCATTCTCATATTCGGACCGCTGGCAGTACCAATAAAGCGCATGCCAGCTTTTTCAAATGAAAAGTGTTCTGCACCAAAAATAGTTTGGAAATCATTGCTGCCGCTCTCCGACCAGTTCGAATCATGATTACCAGGAAGTGCATACCAGGTGTATTTCAACTTATCCAGAATCTTCTTTGCTTCCAGCAATTCTTCCCGGGACCCAAATTCCGTTATGTCCCCGGTTATAAGCACAAAATCAAGGTCATTTTGTGCATTAATATCTGTTACAACGGCAAACAGATCATTTGCACCTGTCGAGCCACCTACGTGTGTATCAGTAACATGTGCGAAATTTATCCTTTGGGAGTGTGAACTGTTCCAAAGGAGAAGGAGGAATATTGTAATTCGGGCAATTCTCATGTTGCAAAATACAGGTAAATTGTTTATCATAATATGCTTTGATTTTCTTAAATTTATTTGTTTTTTGGTAAAACCAATTTAAAAAATCCCAGGATACGACCAAATAATCTACTTTATCACCTGTGGAAGATGGAATCTGAACCTTTTGAACAATCAAATCTAAAAAATCTGATTGAAATTCCATCCATGAAGAATATGGCATGGTCAGATTGATCCTTCAGTGTCGAATTATCCGTTTCTGTCATTTCAGCAAGGTCAAAAAAAAAAGTATGCAATTTTGAAAAGATGTAATACAACATACAAATTAATTGTTTAATTTTATTAAAATTTTGTAAAGCTTTGTTAATATTAAATCTAGTCCAAAATGTTATTTTAACTCGTTCGTTATGAAAAAAACGGTAACATTAATCCTTATCTTGTGTATGATTGTCCAACTGGCAATGGCACAAAAGAGGTTGATTTCCGGAGTAATCCGGGATAAATCAACCAATGAGACACTTCCGGGCGTTTCAGTTCTTGAAAAAGGAACCAGGAACGGAATCACAACCAATATGGATGGTAAGTTTGAACTTTCGGTCTCCGAAGGTGCAACACTACTTGTTAGCTATATTGGAATGAAACCCCAGGAAGTGAAAGTAGGCAACTCAGCAACCGTAAACGTTGCCCTGGAATCCTCCAACCAGCAAATAGATGAGGTTGTCGTTGTAGGTTTCGGACAGCAAAAGAAAGCCAATCTGACCGGTGCTGTTGCTTCGGTAGATACAAAGGTGCTGGAAGCCAGACCTATCGCAGACGTTGGACGCGGACTTCAGGGAACCACTCCTGGTCTGAGTGTTGTGATTCCAAGTGGGGAGGTGGGTTCTGATCCGATCATGAAAATCCGTGGACAGTTAGGTTCGCTTCAAGGTGGTTCTTCTCCGTTAATTCTGATGGACAACGTAGAAATACCCTCTATTCAATTGGTTAACCCGGATGACATAGAATCTATATCGGTTTTAAAAGATGCTGCTTCTGCCTCTATTTATGGAGCCAAAGCTGCTTTTGGTGTTATCCTGATCATTACCAAGAAAGGGGCAAAAGCCGAAAGTGTCAATGTTACCTACTCTGGAAACCTTGCATTTCAAAACATCTCCAAGAAAATGGAAATGGGACAGCTGGATGCTTTGGAATATTCAGTTAGCGCCTTCGAGCGCGTAGGAGGTACTGTTGCAGGTGCTTTCTGGCAGATTACCCGTGAAGGGTTTGATAAGGCCAAGATCTGGAAGGACAAATACGGGGGTGTCGTGAAGCCCAACGACCCGATGTTGTTCGGACGCGACTGGTATTATGATGCCAACGGCCGCAAGATCGGCTTAAGGACATACGACCCATATGATTACATGGTTGAAGAATGGACTCCTACCCAAACCCATAATCTGTCTGTTAACGGGAAAAGCGGTAAAACAGATTACAACATCAGCTTAGGCTATCTGGGTCAGTCGGGAATGGTTAAACCCGCGAAAACAGACGATTTTAAGCGTTACAACGGTGCCGTCCGTGTCGGAACAGATATCAAGGACTGGTTGAGGATAAATGCAGGAATGCTGTATTCCAAACGTTTGAAGCAATATGCCTATGCCACCAACTCTACAACTGCAGATCCATGGCTGTATATGTACCGCTGGGGACCAACCTATCCTTTCACTACGGAAGACGGAGATCCGATAAGGAGCCCTGCCTCCGAAGTTTCACAGGCAAATACTGCCAACCAGGAGACAAATTACACCAGTATGAACGGTGGTTTCACAATTACCCCTTTAAAAGACTGGAAAATCAACTTTGACTATACCCATGCCAATCAGGAATATATTACCGAGAGGCCCGGAACACGCTATACGGCACGTGACTCCTGGTCGGCCGCTGTTCCAAAAAATGATGCAAGTGGAAACAGAATATACATGAATGATGCAGGTGAAGTGGTCTCGTCCACTGCTCCGGGAGCAATACCTGCCTATCAGTTGGTAATGTCGACCTATACAGGAGTTGGAGCCAATCCTGACCATGTTTATCGTTATTCAAAAAATGATCAGTGGAACACAATCAATATCAATACTACCTATGATATGAAGGTTGCCGACGATCATCAATTCCATTTTATGCTGGGGATGAACAAAGTAGGTTACAAATACGCGTACAATTGGTCGCAGACTACTCAATTGGTTGATTATGGAAATCCCCAGTTCGACCTGGCTTCGGGGATTCAAACTGCCAGCGGAGGTGAATACTGGGAATCTCAGCTGGGTTATTTTGGACGGGTGAATTACAACTACAAAGAAAAGTATTTGTTTGAAGCAAACCTTCGTTATGACGGATCCTCCAAATTTCCAACGGATCTTCAGTGGCGCTACTTCCCATCCTTCTCAGCAGGCTGGCGTGTGAATGAAGAGAGCTTCATGGCATTTTCCAAAACCTGGTTAAACGCCTTAAAACTCCGTGGTTCATGGGGTACCATCGGTGACCAAACCGTCGCCAATTCTCTGTATGTGCCAACCATGGGTGGTGCTTTAAACAACTACTTAATCGGTAATATAAAGCTTTATCAGTTTGGTACTCCCGGCGCCGTTGCGGCCAATGTTACCTGGCAGGATATTACAACGCTGGATATTGGAGGGGACGCAAAGTTCCTCAAAAATGAGATTGGTGTTTCATTCGACTGGTACAGACGTGATACGGAAAATATGATTGTGCCTCAGGAGGGCGTCCCTGCAACTTTTGGCACAGGTGCTCCCCAGGGTAACTTTGGATCCTTGAGAACAAATGGTATCGAACTGCAAATTGATTACAACCACCGTTTTAAAAATGGAGTAGGTATCAATTTAGTCGCAACCTTGGCCGATGCAAAAACCACGATTACCAAGTATGGTTCCACGCAAAGTATTGACTCCTGGTATGTTGGAAAAACTTACGGTGAAATCTGGGGATACGAAACAGACAGATTGTATCAGAAGGAGGATTTTGCCTACGATGCAGCAGGGAAATTTATCACTGTTACCTCCAAGGACGGATTTCCTGTCAATCAATTGTCAGACCCCAATGCACCCACCCAGGGAAGATTCCAGGCAGGAAATTTCAAATTTGGCCCCGGCGATGTTAAATTCAAGGACTTAAATGGCGACGGTATCTTAACCCCTGGCAACAGATTAGTAAAGAATCCGGCAGGTGATCCTGATTATGGTGATTTAAAAAAGATAGGTAATTCTACTCCCCGTTACCAGTACAGTTTCCGTGCAGGAGCCGATTACAAAGGATTTGATGCATCCGTATTCATCCAGGGTGTGGGGCAGCGCAGTGTTTGGGGAGATGGCTTCCTGGCAATTCCGGGATACAACTCATCGGATGGTGCGATTCCGCAGGCTTTCGCAGGAAATTTCTGGAGAACAGACAGAACAGATGCTTTTTACCCTGCACCCTACAACCAGGCAGGAAGCAGCACAACCCTGAATATGCAGGTTCAGTCCAGGTACTTACTCGATATGTCTTACCTGAGAATCAAGAACATTACAGTAGGTTATACTTTACCCGCCAGTGTAGTAAAGAAAGCCAATATTACTAAACTACGTGTTTATATTGCATTGGAGAATTTCTTTACGTTTGACAAGCTTGGCACGCTTCCTATTGATCCGGAGGAAATTGAGGGATACTCTATGTGGAGAGATCAAAATGCACAAGGGAATCGCACTGGTTATAATTTGGACCGTACCGGGGTTAGTGTCCCCACGTACAAGACTTCGTCCATCGGTATTCAGTTGAACTTCTAATATTCAAGAATTATGAAAAAATATATTCTAATTTTATTCTCAGTCGTTACACTCGGCATTGCCGGCTGCAGCGATTTCCTGGATAGACCTTCGTTGACAACGATGAACGATGGTAACTACTGGACATCAGAAAATAGTCTGCGTTTGTTTGCTAATGGTTACTATACCAACTACTTTGTGGGGTATAATTCCAGTTTTACCGAAGATTATGCTTCTCTTCGTGGTTATTACTTCTCCGACGACCTTGTATCGTCCGGAAAGCAGAGCAATTTTGAAACGCAGGCACCTGCCTCAAGGGCTTCTACCAGTGAGTTAGCGGCCTGGTTGCTTACTTATGCTGGCCCAACCTGGGATTTTGCATGGGTGCGCAAATCCAATTTGTTCCTCGAGCGAATTGAAACAATGAAGAGTGGAGCCATTATTACCACCCCGGTTTATCAGCACTGGAGTGCAGTAGCCCGTTTCTTCAGAGGCTTTGAGTACAGCCGGTTGGTAAGTGTTTTTGGCAATGTACCTTATTACGATAAGGTAATCCAGGACACTGAAAAGGAGTTGATGTACAAAGACAGGGACGACAGAGGCGTTGTCATGGACAAAGTGTATGATGATTTTGTCTATGTGCTTGATAACATGCGTCTGACAGATGGTGATGCCCAATACCTGAACAGGTATACTGCTGCCGGATTTATTTCCCGGCTGATGTTGTTTGAAGGTACCTGGCAGAAATATCATTTGAATAATACCGCGAGAGCCCAGAAATATCTTGACCTGGCTGCAAAGGCTGCCAATATTGTCATGACATCCGGTAAGTTTGCTTTTTCCAGTGATTTCCGCTCACTGTTTGGATCAGAAAGTCTGACAAGCAACAAAGAGGTAATCCTCTACAGAACTTATGATGCTTTAATTGGGGTAACTCACTCTGTCGGTTCTTATTCAAACTTGTATGAAGCACAAAGCAATGGTCCTAACTTAAAACTTGCCAAAGCATTTATCTGCAATGATGGCAAACCTTATAAAGTTTCTACTGTTATAAATGCAGACAAACTGGATATCAAGAACATGGTTGCTACCCGCGACCCCCGTTTTGAAGCAACCTTTTGGGATGCACCCAAAAAGGAATCCGGTTCTTTGTTGTATGCCTGCAAATTCATTGACCGTGTTGGTGTTACATACTATCCGGGCCCTTATCCTGCCATGTACGGTTCAAGTACCAATACCAATGATGCTCCGGTAATGCGTTTAGCCGAGGTGGTACTGAACTGGATTGAGGCCAAAGCGGAACTTGCAACCATGGGTGGCACTGCAGTTACCCAGGCTGATATCGATGCTTCTATCAATGCCATCAGGAGCCGTCCATTGGATGCAAAGGCTATTTCAAAAGGCATCAAGAAGACAGCTCCAATGACCCTGGCAACCCTGGCTGATGATCCTGATCGTGACAGTGATGTTCCTTCTCTGATTTGGGAGATTCGTCGAGAGCGCAGAATGGAGTTTGTATTTGAGACCTGCCGCCTTTTGGATATCAAAAGATGGAAGAAAATTAACTACATGGCCAATACAGATCCTGATAATATGCTCGGCTTGTGGACCAATTTCCAGGCTGAATATCCTGAATGGCTGGTTCCTGCTAAAGTCAACAAACTGAAAGTTAAAAAGGCGGATGGTACCATCGTTACTTATACCGGTACGAATGCAGTGGATATGGTGGGATATTACGTTCCCGAAAACATATCGAACAGGGATGCGTTTACCGACAGAGTTTATATGGCCCCAATTGGAAATACCCAGATCAGCGAATATTTGGATAAGGGTTTCAAACTTACCCAGACTGCCGGATGGTAAAATATTCATTGTTGATATTGAAAGAGGCTGTAACCCAACGTTACAGCCTCTTTTATTATCAATCGGGATGTTTTTATTCCTGTTATTTTGGTCGGATCCCGATGCCTGGAAGGTCACTCAAGGTCACTTTCCCATCAACCACTTTCATGCCTTCGAACAAATCGTTGGAAATTAGTAAATTTCCGTCCAGATCAGCCCAATCAACGATGGGTGAAAGCTGGGCCGCTGCACTTGTCCCGCAGGAGGTCTCTGTCATGCATCCCATCAGGGTCTTCATCTTTAAACTGCGTGCCATTTCTATGATCTTGTGGGCTTCGCGCATTCCGGTGCATTTCATCAGTTTGCAGTTGATGCCCGAATAAACACCGTGTAACTTCTCAAGATCTGAAACCCTTTGCATTGCTTCATCTCCTATCGTCGGCAATGGACTATGTTGTGTGAGCCAGGCATTGTCTTCGAAGTTGGTCTTGTCCATGGGCTGCTCAACAAAGACAACTCCCTGTTCTTTCAGCCAGTGGATCTTATCGAGCGCTTCCTGACGGTCTTTCCATCCCTGGTTCACATCCACGCATAGTGGTACATTGGTCACGGAACGTACGCTTTTGATCATCTCTTCATCGTTGCCACCGCCGATTTTGATTTTAAGAATTTTAAAGGCGGCTGCTTCTTTGGTTTTCGCTATAACCTCGGCACTTTTGTCTATTCCAATGGTGAAAGTAGTTAGTGGTGTATTCTCTGCCGAGTAGCCCCAAATCCTGTACCAGGACTGATTGAGCAACTTCCCCACCAGGTCATGAAGCGCGATATCAACGGATGCCTTGGCCGCGCAGTTTCCAGGCAGGACAGCATCCACATAGTTGAGGATCTCTTCCATCCGGAAAGGATCCTTGAATTGTGAGAGGTTTAAGGCGGAGAGAAATTTGGTCGCAGTCTGATGTGACTCACCCAGGTAAGGAGGCATCGATCCTTCTCCATAACCGGTGAACCCTTCCCATTCCAGTTCTGTCAGCATCACGGCGGTTGTTGTTCTGGAATTGGATGCAATGGTAAAAACATGTCTGAGCTGCAGTTCGTAGGGTCTGAAAGTTAATTTCAGTCCGTTCCCCATAGGCCGGTATCGTGGCAGGATATTCCCGTCCGGCGAGAACGAAGAGAGAATGCCTGCACCTGCTGCCAGTGTGGTAGTACCTAAAAATATTCTGCGGTTCGTTTTCATATGTATTGATCAATATTCAATTTGTGTTCGCTTCTTCCGTCTTTCCCGTCAGTACCACGGATGATCCCTCACCCGAACGATACCTTTCACACCCTCGGATCCCAGTAGAGTCCGGCCTCCCAGCCAGTTAGCTGCCCTGATTTTAGAGTAATTTTTTTGCGAAGGATCAAAACTGTCGACCCTGACATAGCCCGAGGAGTTGATGTAGGCTCCATTTCCCAAGTACAATCCGACATGGGTGGCTCTTGCCGGTTTGTCGCCTTCCGCTTTCCTGCCGAAGAAAACAAGATCGCCGGGTTTCAGACTGGTATATCCGTTTTGAGGTTCGGTAATGACGCCATGCCTGAACTGCAACGAGGCATCCCTGGCCAGTATGATTCCGTTCAGAAAATAGACTGTTTTGACAAAACCGCTGCAATCAACCCCCTTGGTTGAGGTTCCGCCCCACAAATAGGGACGACCCATCAGGGATTTGGCACATTTCTCCAATGTCCCGGCTGTTGGTACGGCATTTTTTCTCCAGGAGTCAAAATCTGCATAATCACCTGAGGGGAGTTCCAGTCTTCGGCCATCCGGCATTTCAGCAACGGCCCCGGCTTTGGATATTTCAGCCAGTTTAAGGATACTACCGGCAACCAAATCTGTCACTGCTTCTTTGGTTTCCGGACTGAGACCTGTTCCTGCCAATGGGAGGTAGATAATTCTACGGCTAATACGCCAGGCTGCAATTCCGGCAGAATCTGTTGATGCAATGGCATCATCATCGACCCAGCCGATGTAATGGTCAGGTGTCTGAATCAGGAGCCAGCTCCTGGATTTTTTTAAAATCCTGACCGGGGTTCCCATGATTGCCTGTGAAGTCATTTCGGCACTATTGGCAGGAGTTGACCTGATATTGCAAACACTGACATTGACCAATCCCCACATTTTTGTTGCAGAGGCAGGTAATACCCTGATGCTGTCGGTAATTGCAATGGAGGCACTTTTTAAGCGTGAAAGCAGGGCTTGTTTGGCTTCCGGACTTGTGGTTTCACCAGAAGCTGCCAAGGAGGATCCCTGGTTCATGAAATCAATCTCGTAAATTTCTTCCCGACTGTCCGGGATAAATTGAGCAGCGACTGTTTTGGAAATTTTCTCCGCTTCTTTTATTTTGGTGACATTGGAAAGACATGCTGTCATAAAAACTGCACATGCCAGACAAATGAGGAGACGGTTCATAACGTTGCGTTTAATGGGTACTAATTTAACCAATATTTGCACTATTTTTCAAGGATTGTAAGCTTACTGCCAGTCGGATTATCCGGTATATTCTCGTATATAATTCGTTGAATTTCAGTGCGAACATTCAGATCACTTATCTTGTTGTTATCCCTGGTCGGGAAGACCCTGTTGGATAAAAAAATGTAAACCAGCTGATATTTTGGATCAATCCACACAAAAGTGCCCGTGTAACCGGAATGGCCAAAGCTTTCGGGTGAAGCAGCCCTGATAGGGTATGCATTTTTCCCGCTCAGCTGTGTATTATTCAGAGAAGGTTTGTCGAATCCCAATCCGCGCCGGTTCTTGTTCTGAGGAAACTGCACCCTCGAAAATTCTTTGAGGGTCGACTCTTTCAGGTATTCTCTCCCGCCGTAGGTTCCCATCTGGAGGTACATCTGATAAAGTTTGACCAGATCGTTGGCCGAGGCAAACAATCCTGCATTACCCGAAATTCCTCCCAAAACGGCAGAAGATTCATCGTGAACCGTTCCAAGCAGCTGCTGTTTGCGGTAATAATTATCCTTTTCAGTAGGAATGATCTCATCTTCAGGAAATTTCGACAACGGATTGTAGGTGATCCGGTAGGCACCCAATGGTTTGTAGAATTGATTATCCAGATCTTCAATAAATGATACGCCCGAGATGTTAGATGTAATTTTGGGTGTCAGTATAAAAGGAAGATCGCTGTAAACATAAGTACCTCTTGATTTTAGAGCCGACTTTCGGATAGTTTTGTAAACGTAATCCGGAAACTGGTTGTCGAGATAGAGACTTCTGGCTACCTGCAAAGAATGGTCCGGATCCGGTTCGAAAGTGTAATAATCGGACGTAATTTTGCCTCCTTTCAATGATTTTTTCCAGAAAGGGACGAAGGGTGTGAGTCCGGATTGGTGCGACAAGAGTTCCCTTACGGTGATATCAGATTTATTCGACCGGTGAAACAGGCGGTTTCTCCATTCGGGATAATAGGTGGCAACTTTCTCATCCGGATTGATCTTTCCTTCATCATAAAGTTTCATCCAGGCCGGTAGTCCACCGGTTATCTTCGTTACCGAAGCCAGATCATACAAATCTTCTTCCCTGTTGGGTAAGTTTTTTGCAAATGTGTGGTATCCGTAAGCCTTTTGGAAGATGACTTTCCCTTCCCTTGCCACCAGTACATTGCAACCCGGGAAAGCTTTCAGATCCAGTGCCTGCGTGACGATGGAGTCGATCTGACGGTTTAGCCTTTCAGACCTGATTCCGACCTCTTCAGGGATTGTATATTTTAGACGGATAGGATGTTGAATATCAATACCATCACCTTTTTTGAACTTTCCGGGTACAGAAACGGGAAGTTTTCCTCTGGCACCAATTCCGCCGAAAATCAGTTGTGCCGAAAGTTCCTGCACCAATGAATCGTTTTGAAAGGCTACCAACAACCCATCTGTCTGCAAGGAATTATGCAATTCTCCCAATCCATAGGGGCTGGCAAAGATCACGGCTACGGTTTTCTGTTTTTCTGAGAGGTAGGTGAGCAACGAATCCAATTGATCCGTTACGCCATAAGGCCGTTCTGAGGGCTCTCTCCGAATTGATCCAACCTGAAGGGAGTGGCGGAGTTTACTTTCGTACATCGAATGAATTCCAGCAATGACCAGATCGTACGCTTGTAATTTTTTCTGCAATTCCAATCTTTCTGCCCCTGTGAAATTCTGCTTCAGATGAAAGTGATCAACCAGCGTATACTTTGACAGCATATTCTGGAAGGGGGTATTTTCTTCACTTCCAACAGATAGGGAAGCAATTCTGGTACTTTCCAGATGACCAACCGGAATAATTCCCTGCTTATTATTGAGCAGTGTCAGGGATGATTCTATGATTTTTCGTTTGATCAGCCCGGCTTGCGGTGTATTGATCTCAGCGATCAGATTGTTTAAATCAATCATTCGACGATGGTTTAATCCGCACCAAAGTTTGGCAGCCAATACTTTGCGACATTTAAGGTTAAGTTCATCCTGCGATAACTCTTTGTTCTTCAGCGCATCGGTGATGGCTTTTATTGAAAGTTCAGTATCTGCAGGATATTCTATCACATCGTTGCCCGCTTTTAGGGCAAGAACTTCGAGACTGCCTGGACTTTCATATCCTTTGGCTCCCTTCATGTTCATCGCGTCCGTGATCACCAGTCCTTTGAATTGCCAGTTTTTGTGCAAAATCTGATCTGTGATTAAAGGTGACAGGCTGGAAGGAATCTCTCTGGATGAGTCGAGAGCCGGCACATGCAGGTGCGCAGTCATGATACAACCTATGCCTTCCTTTGAAAGTTTGCGGAAAGGATATAGTTCAAGTGAGTCAAGTCTTTGTGTGGAGTAGGGAACCAAAGGAAGCATCCAATGAGAATCGGTTTGTGTATCTCCGTGTCCGGGATAATGTTTGGCAGTAGCCATGATCCCGTTTTCCTGAAGTCCATGCATATAGGCCAGGCTAAGGTTGGTTACCTGGTCACGCGATTCTCCGAAGGATCTCATGCCAATAATGGGATTCATCGGTTCGGTATTGATATCGCAAACCGGTCCAAGAGCAATGTGAATGCCAATTCGCTTCATTTGCATGGCCATCTCGCCGGCAGCATGTCTGACTAAGGCTGTATCTCCTGTCGCACCCATGGCCATGTTGTATGGAAAGGGGTTGATGCCGGGTAGGCGCATTCCGATGCCCCACTCTGCATCCATTACCACAAGAAGGGGAGTAGATGAAATGGACTGGTAAAAGTTAGTCAGGTTAGCCTGGATGATAGGATCTCCTTCAAAAAAGATGATACCTCCTACCCCAAATTTTTTAATTAGTTCAGCATCTCTCAGCTGTTTGTCCAGATTGTTTTTTGCCGTCGCGTCGATCCACAAAAGTTGCCCTATGCGTTGCTCTGCAGTCAAAGAGCTGTACACGGAATCAACCCAGGGGTGATGCAGTAATTTTTCAAGGTCCACCTGTGCCTGAGCAATCTGTACAATAAATATTAAGGCAATGATTATAATTTGCTTTCTCATATCTCATTCTTGTGTTTTCTTACCGAACTCCGGTTTTACATTCAGGAAAAAGACCGGAATCATGCCTGGAATCATGCAAAGCATCACCCATACAAAGAAGTTCCTGTATCCGATGATATCTTGCAACCATCCGGAAAACATGCCTGGCAGCATCATCCCGAGCGCCATAAATCCGGTTGCGATGGCAAAATGGGCTGTTTTGTTCTCTCCTTCGGCGATATAGATCATGTAGAGCATGTAGGCTGTGAAACCAAATCCGTAGCTGAATTGCTCGATGGCAGCACAAAGACTGATTACCAGATAATCGGTTGGCTGAGCATAGGCCATGTAAACGTATGCAAGATGCGGAATATTTATGGCGAGAACCATCCACCAGAGCCAGTATCTGAATCCCTTCCGGGAGGCAGCCAAACCGCCCAGAATACCACCAGCTGTTAAAGCCAGGATTCCGAAGGTGCCGTAGATGAGTCCCACCTCTCCGGTAGTGAGTCCCAGTCCGCCCAGCTGTCTGGAATCAAGCATAAAAGGAGAGGCCATCTTGAGCAGCTGGGCTTCTCCCAAGCGGTAAAACATTAAAAAAGAGAGAATCACCCAAATCTCTTTTCTCTTGAAAAAGGAGGCAAATGTCCTGAAAAATGCACGGAAGATACTTTCTTCCCCCTTGATTACTGTGTGATCTGAAGGAGGGAATGGCAGAATAAAACGGTGGTAAAAAGAGAAAATTATAAATAGTATGGCCAAAATCACAAAGACCATGCTCCAGGCCAGGTGGATATTACCGGATGTTCCCTTGAACCTGGCAGTGGTGGCTGCATTAAGTTTGGAATCTGCCTGAAATAGGAGATACGCGGGTTTCTCCCAGTTTTCAAGGTTAAAGGAGAGACGATCTCCTTCCAGGAGTTTCAGACTGTTGTCGCCGTCCTTAAATTTAAAGTTAAGAATCATCTCTTTGCCTGGCTCCGGCTTGCCGTTAAGTTTTACCGCAACAACAGCCACATTGCCAGTCAACTGTTCTCCGGATAGAATCGCTTTCGTTTTTTGAAAGTGGTTTTGCAGAAAATGCTTCAGCGGCAAAGAAATATATTCAGACCACAAGGAAACATCAACATTTTTACTGGTTGAGGCAAGTTTTTGTGAGTTACCGGCAAATCCCAGGTCCAGATTGTGAGTAACCACTTCTTTACGGATTGAATCCAGTTGACGGGCCGGGATATTTTGTGTTGAAAGTTCTACAACTTGCGGGAAAGCCGAAAAATAGGCATCGCCGGATGCGGCAGTTGCTTCCTGACCTACGAGTGGAAGTGTAAAGTTTTGTGTAAAACCGGGATTGGCTTTCAGATTGATTTCGAGGGGAGCCAATCCGGTTGTCGTCTCAAAATATCCGGCCAGAATGATCAGCAGCCCTTGTCCGGTAATCATGGCAATCCGGTAGAATGTGCTTCGTATCCCTACAAAATAGGCCTGTTGGTGCTCATTTAACCCCAGCATATAGAATCCATCGGCCGAAATATCGTGGGTTGCAGAGCTAAACGCCAGTAGCCAAAGAAAAATGAGTGTGATCTTGAAGAAGCCGGGTAGGGGAATCGCCAGTGCCACACCACCAAGCCCGGCACCAATGAGAAGTTGCATAAAAACAATCCACCACCGCTTTGTCTTAAAGAGATCCACCACCGGACTCCACAGTGGCTTAATAACCCATGGAAGGTATAACCAGCTGGTATATAGGGCAATATCTGTGTTGGAGATCCCAAGTCTCTTGAACATGATCACAGCAACCGTCATGGCCACCACATACGGAATACCTTCAGCAAAGTAGAGTGTCGGGATCCAGGCCCACGGGTTGCGATAAGCTTCTTTCATGTATTTTCGTTTAGTTTATTAAGATAATGAACCACCATTGCAATCCTCCAATTGGCGGAGAAGCAATCCTTTGTTATTACACGAATCATATTTTAATCATCTCATGTCTCATGTCTCATGTCTCAAGTCTCATATCTTTTCTCAAGCTCCGATCCCACAAAATAGTGCTTCAGGATAGCATCGTGCGAAAAGCCTCTTTCTCCCATCATGGCAGCGCCAATCTGGCAAAGCCCTACACCATGGCCCCATCCTGCCCCTGTCAGAACAAATTTGTCAGGAATCTGATCTTTTATTTCACGCTTGTCCACCACAAAGGCAGAACTGTAGAGATGGGTATTGGACAGTATTTTTCTTATTTCCAGTTCTTTGCCAACAGTCCAGCTCCTTTTCGTTCCGATAATTTCCATCCGGATGATTCTTCCTGAATGTCCTCTTTCAAGAGGGAGCAGATCGATAATATCACCAAAATCGATGCCAGTTTTCCTGCAAACAAGTTCGGATAATCCTGCTTGACTGTAAGTAACTTTCCACCTGTAAAAGTCGGCCGTTTCCAGGTCATAATCGTTTAGAACCTGAGAGAGCACCTTATGATCCACAGTATTACAATAAGCAACAGGAGAGGTTCGAATCCATTTTTCTGCTGCAGGCTCTTCGGTAAGGTCAAATTCCAGTCCGCTGCATCCATTGTTATAATCATAAACAGCCTGAAGATAGGGATGAGCGACAGGTTCCCATGCATTTTCGAATGTTTCGGTAACACCACCGCAACTTTTGGAGAACCGGGCATCGCATACCTGGCCTTTGTACATCAGTACCAGTCCGGATGTTTCTTTTACGGCTTTTTCAACCAGGTCGCTTGTTTGCCGTGTAATCCCCTGGTATCTTTGACAATGGTCATCGGCGCAGACATCAAATAACGTATGATCTTCACGGTCGTACCACCGGATGTATTCTTCGTCCGTCTGATAAATTGTCTGGTATTTTTTGTCAGAATGGCCAAGTTCTTTTTCTTTTATCACTTGAGCAATGAGCCACGAACGGGATATGATGGCGTGAGCTTTCAGCAATTCCAGGCTACTGGTAGCGCTCATTTCGGAAGAGATTACGCTGATCAGGTAGTCTTCGAGCGGCAAAACATTGATTGCATGAAGTTTGTCACCTTCACGAATAAACTGTACTGCACCTTTAAATTGCTGATTTTCTTTCCGTTCCCAATGAAACTGTACGCCGATGGTGACATCTGACAACTCAAAAGAGGCCGCTTTCTCATCCTCCGGATCAAAACAAAGCATATTGGTTTCTAATAGTTGTCCGTTCAACAGAATTTTACCCGCGGTAATACAAATGATTTGTTTCCCTGTATTACGGGTGTTATTTATATTAATCGAGTAATAGCCGGAAAGAGAGAAATATATCTCTGTCTCCGCCATGATTCCGATCCTTAGTTTAGGCTGTTCCATTGTGACAGTTTTTCAATTAGCTATTGATCGTTTTAATATTTCAAAATTTTCATCATCCAAACTAACCTGGTTGAAAATATCCACTATATCTGATGCTGTTATTTTGTCAAAATCTTCACGGCGGGGTGTGATAAAGACCCCGCCGAAATCAACGGATGCCGGACTTATGAGTAACTGCTCTGTCCCATGCTCAAAAAATTGTGTCGGACGGTGCAATTTTCTTGGGAAAAGATGTACAACCCATTTCCCTTTAGAATAGGTACAGAGCAGATTCACCATTGGTTCTGTTCTCTCTGGTTGGATTTTTCGGAAGTTGTCCAGAAAAGTTTTTATTGTGTTGATTCCCAGCTGTATGGAATCAGTCTCCAATGAAATCATTTTACGGAGATAGTGATCGAAAGCCCATATATTCAATGGTTCAGATTGATGCAACAGTGATCCCGCAGTTTTCTTCAGGGAATGAAATTCTGATTCAACCGGTAAAAATCCTGATTCACCGGATTGAAAATGAAGGTGATCTGGAGCTGAAGCGCCACATTCCGGACCATTGTAAAACACAAGATAATCCTGCATTTGCCGGGTAATATCAAACAAGGCCTCCAGCGCGGGGAATAACCGTTGCGGGATGTGGGAAACCGAAGGGAGTGTAAGATGGGTTCTGAAAATGGGGAAAGGATTCACTAAAAGCAGAAATTCGTTGCCCAGATCAAGACTATTTTGCTCTGCAGGACGATTTCCTGAACAAAGAAAGCATTTTCGGGCTTCGATGGAAGTGTTATCGATCCTGGCCGAAGAAGACCGCATTCTTTCGGGGTTGAATTGTACTTTTATCTGAAATCCGCCGATTAGAAATGTCTTCTCTTCAACAAGATCCAGCTCACGGTAGTTATCTGCCGACAGCTTCCAGGATTGGTTCTGTTGTATCAGAAAATTTCTGAACCGATCATTCTTTATGTTCATCAATAAATTTTAATTACCTATTTTAAGCATATTATTCCTTCCGTCCGAAACTGTCAGACAGCCTTTCCAAATATTTCACCGCGGACAGTTTGAGCGCTCTATTCCCTTACCCGGGGTAACGCTCCTTCGTCTCTTAACCCCGGGCTATTGATATTCAACCGCTTCGGGTAAGTTTTAGAAGCGACCTGCCATTTCTTCCGCCAACATGCCGCCATTCCTTGGCTGGATTTTAAAATGTGCAATATTCTGGTCTAAATTTTGCATTTCTCCTATCAACCATTTTATTATCAACCAATATACTAATTCACTTATAATCAAGACGTACCCTAATCAACACATCAATAATTTTCCAATTTTCACATTTTTCTATTCAACCTCTTTCTGGCCATAAACTCAATCGTTCTGATCCGGTCTTTGTAGAGATTGTGTCCATTCATGACTTCCACACTGAGTGAAGCATCGGAGTTGTCATCCCATCTGCGGCACAGATAGATGGGGTTGTAAATTCTTCCGATCTGGTAATATCTGGAAATGGCCAGTCCGAGAGCAGAATCTTCTCCATAATTGACGTTCGGGACTTTGATGCATCGAAGCACAGGTGTAAAGAAAGCCCTGGGGGCTCCCAGTCCATTGATGCGCAATGCGTTATTTCGTCCATTGTCAGGTGTCCACTCTTTGTGATCGATAATGCCGGGGGGTATCTCCTGCAGATCAAAGTTGACCATCCGGTAAGAACCAACTACCATGGCACATTTTTCTTTGTAAAATGTATCAACTACTTGCTGTAATGTTGTTTCGTCGAGATAGAGATCATCACTGTCGAGCTGTACCGAAAATCTGCCGCAGGCAGGATGTGCAGCAGCAGCATTCCAGCATCCTCCTATTCCCAGATCTTTGCGGTCGGGGATCAGATGGATCAGTCTGGAATCTTTTTCTGCATATCTTTCGATTATTTCCGTTGTTCCATCCGATGAGTAATTATCGGCAATAATCAGGTTGAAGGCGAAATTTGTTTTCTGAGACAGGACTGATTGTATTGCATCCTCAATGGTTCTCACCCGGTTTCTGACTGGAATGATGACAGAAGCCTCTATCGGAAAACTTTCCTTTTCAAAGTTTACGGGTTTAAAGCTCGGTTCCAAATATGCTCCTGCATCCTTCAGAAATTGGGTACAGACATTTTCCATTTCGATCTGTACTCCCCTGTTTTTAGGATCTACATAGTCAAAAATTTTCTCCCCTGAGAGACGAAGGTCCGATTCTTCCTCTGTGTAGAGATATTCAGGAATGCGCAATAATTGTCCAATCAAGGAAAGGTTCAGACGTAAGGCGTACAGCCCTGCATGTTTCAGGGTCTCGTCAACGTTTGCTGCAGCTTCCTTAAACGTCTCCTTCCTGAAAAATAGCAGGGAGCCGAAATTGAAATCATCCCTTAAACTTCCTGCCTGATAGTCAATCACCGGATGATTTTCAGTTACACCAGCTTTAACAGCCAGATAATTGGAATAAACCAATCCGCTTCCAGTATCTTCTGCTACCCTGATAAAACGGTCAAGGGCATACTGGCTCAATCGCAATGGACTTTGCCTCGTATATAAAAGGGTAAATTCTGTTTGGCTTTTAGTTGCCATAATTTTGATGGTGGCTCCGTGGGTTAAACTGCCGGTGTTGATCCATTCGGCCCCCGCTATTTCAAAAAGTGGTTTGTCTGAACCGGTAATAAAAATATTTTCAACCAGTTCTGAGTTTCTAAGTTCCCGAACGGTTGCTCTTGTCTCTTTTTCACTCCCGAAAGGGATAAAACAGGTAATCTTCATGATATCATCTTTAGTATGTTATTGTAGATCCATAAGTTGCAAAAGTTGCTTCACGAATGCATCTCTCTCTTCATCTGTTGCTATTGTTTCAATAGGAACACCCATTATGAAAGTTTGGTATTTGCCTTTGTACCAAACTCCTGCACTTTTATTATCGCCAAAATATCGAAATAGGACGGATGATCCTTTACCGGCAGGTTCGATGGCATCGGGCGATTCAACTTTGTAAATGGAGGGATGCCAGTTATTGATATAGTGATATTGTTCTTTAATATTTTTCTTTAGGCTGTTGACAGTATAAATCAGACCGGATTTGCTTGCATGATTGGTTCTGGGAGAGAAATGAAGGATTTCGGAAGCAAATTTTCTTGCCAGGGTATCCCCGCACAAATTTAGATCGGTGCCAATATGTGCTCCCGACACCCATATTTTTGTCCCTTCTGTTCCGGCAATTCTCGACAGGGTTTCTCTCATTTTGGGTGTAAATATGGTAAAGTCCCTGCCGGGAAATCCAATTATTCGTTGCGTGGTTTTTTCTTCACCGAAAATCAGATCAAAAAGTGAAAATGAGGATGGGTCAAATTCTCCCTTTTCAAAAGACTCGTCACTTGTTGAGATAAACCCAAGTCCATTATTCCTGATGGATTTGCCGTGAATATAGGGATAATCGAAGCTGTTTCCGGGAACGATCCGGGTTTCATAATCTGCATGACTGGAACCAAATCCGGAATTATCATCATCGAGCCATTCGGATTTTCTGTTGAAATCATATTGTTCGCCGATGTAGGCGATATTTTCCAGGTAAGGCACTCCTTCATCTTCCGACATTCTGAAACCGGCCTCGACTCCGTTGTCGAAGGCCGCAGGTGCGCAAATCCGGTCGAACCCGTTGATGATCAGAGCCGGTTTTATATTGTTGACCGGCAAAGAACATGCAAGAATTTCAGAGGGAAAACTTTCACCTCCATCATTGACTGCTGTAACCTTAAAACTGTAAATAGTCCCCGGTTTCAGATCTGTAAGTGAAATAGTGTTCCCAATAACTGGTATTCCCTCATCAAAACCTCCATCCTCTACTCTTTTGTATAACCTGAAAGCTGTCGGTTTGGCCGTTGGTTCAAGGGGGTCATTAACAGCAGCCCAGGAGAGTTGCAATTCATTACCCGCCAACTTCATCCCAAAATGGTTTACAGGAAGCGGTTGAACAGCATACTCAAAGCCATTCTGAAATGCGAGAAATTTCAGAATGGCTTTGTAATATGCCCGGCACACATCAAATTTGAACCGGGGATCCTGCGCCAGGTACATGTCTGCAAAATTTTGGTGGGAGAGAAGTTCTGATAAAATGGCGGGTACTTTGGGACGGGCTGCCTCAAAATATTTTGCATTCCACATACCCCTTCGCGTCCAGTCGGCTTTGTATAGCATCCTTAAATCATTTACAACCTGCGATTGAACCAGGTCCGCCAGATCACGGCTGGCCCATTTGGATTGTCCATTTGGGAAAGTATCTGCGCCAAAAGTGGTGTCATAGATGAGGAG